>JAFGTP010000061.1 GCA_016934035.1 Fidelibacterota bacterium | reverse complement strand
TTTTTAAATCTGAACAGATGCCCTTTTCTTTTTAAAGCGGCGCAATTTTAACTATTTTTTATACCCCACGCAAGAAGTTTTTTGAAAACAAATTTTACAATTTGTTCACTTTTTTATTAAGTCTCTTACTATCAATTATTTCAATTAAAAAAATAATTTTTCTTTAGTATCTTTGAACTCTTTTTCGATATCATCGATCATTTCTTCAATGATTTCCCTGACACTCTGTTCTTTGGTGACCAGACCAGCAGTCTGTCCAGCCATCAATGATCCATGTTCGATATCGCCATTAATTACTGCATTTTTCAACGATCCTACCCAAAAATTCTCCACCTGCATTTGGGCTTCATACCGACTGATTTCATTTTTGTCCAATTGCCGAAGCAAATTAAATTGAAGTTTACTGAATTCATCATGGGATTTGTTGTGAATAGCCCTGACGGCTACCACCGGAAGTCGGCTGTCAAACTGCGGAGTCGAAACAGCATCCCTAGCATTGGCTTTGATAATTTTTTCTTTGAATTTTGGATGAACCTGGCTCTCTTTTGCCACTGCGAATCGAGTACCCAATTGGATTCCAGCGGCACCCATCATTAAGAGGTGAGCACTTAATTTCCCGGTTCCGATGCCGCCTCCAACAAACACAGGTATATGATGTGATACCTCAAACAAAACCTGTTGTAATAAAACAACCGTGGTCACATGACCGACATGCCCACCGGCTTCCATCCCTTCTAAAATCAAGGCATCTGCTCCGTAGCGGATCATGGTATCCGCAATGGATTTTGTCGATGCAAAACATAGTACTTTTGCGCCAGATTCCTTTGCAATCTGAACCTCTTTTTTCTTAGGAAAACTTCCTGCAAATATGACAAAAGGCAGATTCATCTCTGCAATCAGTTCCAATTGACCAGAGTAATTGGGTGCAATTGTAATAAGATTGACACCAAAGGGTTTATTCGTCAATTTTTGTGTTTCCAATATTTGTTCTTTTAAAATTTCTACCGGCGCATTTCCACCTGCCAGAACACCAAATCCACCGGCATTACTGACTGCACTCACTAATTGCGGACCGCTAACCCAGGTCATGGCACCACAGATTATTGGAAATTCAACCCCTAAAAACTCTTTCCCTGTTTTAAAAAATTTATTTCTGATCATTACTTCTCCTGTCTTTAACATTATCTAATTTAAGTATATTCATTTTTTTTTACCCGTATATTTACCACTTATTCTACTGCACAAAAAAAAGCCCCTGCAATCAAGGGGCTTTTTTATTTTGATTTGCATAGTTATTATTTATTTTTTTCCAATGTAATAAAAAAGGTGTTTTGCCCTCTTTTTACCAGCACCATAAAATATTCTTTATCAATTCCTTTGAGAACTTCTTTAAATTCTTTGACGGTACCGATTTTTTTATTATCAATACGTTTGATGATGTCTCCTGCTTTGAACTCACTGTCACGTTCTGCTGCAGTCACTAAAATTCCAGATTCATCGGGATTGATTTCATATTTTTCTGCTGCCAGGGGAGTAATTTCGGTCACCTTTATTCCATAATGCTCAATTTCATTCTCTTCTGGCTCTCCAGTTCCTGTGGCAGCTAAATCATCCGGCCATTCCGCCAATTCCATTTTAAAAATTTTTTCTTTGCCATTTCTGATAATCGTAAGGTCTACTTTTTGGCCAACTTCTTTACTGGCGATCAGATATTGTAAATGGCCTACATCTTTTACCATTTCATTGTCGACTTTGATGATGATATCACCAAAATCCAAACCTGCTTTTTCTGCCGGGGATCCTTTCATGACATTGTTTACCAGTGCCCCTCCGATATCCTGCAAATCATTGGCTTTGGCCGTCTCATCATCGATTTCCTGCAGACCGACACCAACCCAGGCACGATTCACTTTTCCATCTTCAATCAGATCTGACATAATCTTTTTGGCTAGGTCAATTGGAATGGCAAAACCAATTCCGATATTTCCACGTCCGCCATCTGTGGCAATGGCAGTGTTAATACCGATGAGCTCACCTTTGATATTGACCAAGGCACCGCCACTATTTCCAGGATTGATAGCGGCATCGGTCTGAATAAACGATCCGATGGTATTGCCCAGATCAAGATTTCTTCCTTTGGCGCTCACGATGCCGGCAGTAATTGTGTGGGCAAGGTCCTCACGCAGTGGTGAACCAATGGCTGCAACCCATTCTCCTACCTTCAATTTTTCCGAACTGCCTAAAACAGCATAGGGCAATTTTTTTCCATCTATTTTGATAACGGCAATGTCGGTTCGTGGGTCCGTGCCGACAATCTCAGCGTCATATTCACGCTTATCATCCAGTTTGACTTTGATTTCTTCACCATTTTCCACCACGTGATTGTTTGTCAAAATGTACCCTTTTTCATTTACAATGACACCGGAACCGAGGGCTGTGGATTTTTGCTTTAACCCACCTTCCGGAATCCCAAAGAAACGACGAAAAAATTCATCTTCCGTGAAATATGATGGTGTGTTGATTACCTTGGTCGTAGTGATGGTCACTACTGCGGGACTGACATTTTCTGCAATTTTTACAAAGGCCTGATTCAGTGAAACGACTGAAGCCATTTCATCAGGAGAGTAAGAGGCGAGCACAATCTCACCGGCAGAGGGTTTTTGATGGTCTTCAAAAATGACCACTGGTTTTGTATTTTTCTCAGAAAAGTATGTTCCGATAACAAAACCAAGGGCTATCAAGGCAACAAGTTGCACGATTTGTTTTGATTTTACGTTCATTTTTCATCTCCTAAATTCGTCAGTTATCAATTTTAAATTCATCGTAAATAAATAATAATTAAAGATGATTTTGTTCCCAAAATGTTTGTAACAATTTTTTAGATGAAAAGAAATGTAATTTTTCTTGATAATTAATTTGACTAAAACAACGCTTTTTCAATAACCCTGAGCAGATCTGCCTGATTAAAAGGCTTATTGAGAGAGAAGGCCTTTTCATCGTCTCCGGCTGCTTCCCGGGCAGCTTCTTTGTCATATCCGGATATAAATAAAATTGGTATTTCCGGATCGACTTTTCTGATCATTTCACGCAATTCCTTGCCGTTTACCTCTGGCATATCAATATCAGAAATAATCATGTCAAATTTATCCTTTTGATAGGCATCAAATGCAATTTTTCCATTTTTTGCTGTAACGACCTCCATATTGGCCCGTTCCAGAAACAGTTTGACAATGTTCCCAGTGTCGTAATCATCCTCGGCAATTAAAATTCGTTTTTTGATGCCTTTTTCATCAGGTATTTCAGCAATTGAGGTTTTCCCCTTGGATGCAAGTACACCCTGCATCACATCGATTTTGGAAGAAATAGTATCAACACAACGGATAATTGTTTCAATTTGTTGGGTACAATAGAAATCTTTTTTATCAATTTCACCCCATAGATTTTCAGTTGCTACCTGGATGGCTGTGAGTTTATCATTGATAACATGAATTGATTCTTTACACTGCTGAGTTATTTTATCCAGCATTGCTTCATTTTCTTTCATTTCTTTAATCGATTTCATACCCAAACCTTTTTCCGTTTATTTCAAATTACCCATAGATTTTTCTATCTGTGTTAAAATATTTAATTTTATATCTATAATCAACTAATATAAACAATATTCTTGATAAAAATATTCTGTTGTATTTTTAAACGTTAAGATTGAAATTCACCTTAGAAATGATAAAGGAGGCAAAATGAATTTGTTAAAAAAAATTTCAGAGCAGGGTTTATTGTTTGACGGGGCCATGGGAACAATGCTGATCCGGGAAGGCCTGACCGGGGGCAAAGCTTCGGATTTCTGGAACCTTGAAAAACCAAATATTATCGAAAAAATCCACAGGGCCTACATTCAAGCCGGTTCTGATATTGTGACCACAAACACTTTTGGCGGCAGCAGGATCAAACTGAAAAAAGCCGGTTTGGAGAACCATATCGAGGAAATTAACAAAAATGCTGTAAAAATTGCCAAGGCTGCAACAGAAGGGAAAAAATTAATTGCCGGCGACATTGGCCCTACCGGAGAAATGCTCTATCCAATGGGAATGATGTCTGAAGAAGATGCTTTTGACTCCTTTTTAGAGCAGGCAACTTATCTCCAAGAATCCGGTGTTGATGCCTTTATTGTTGAAACCATGTTTGACCTGAATGAATGCAAAGCAGCTATTCGGGCTATTCGATCCCTATCAGACCTGCCAATCTTCGCCACCCTGACATTTAATTATGCAGGTGGAAATTTTGCCACGATGATGGGCAATCCCGCTGTGGATTCACTCCAAGAAATGCTGGACGTAGGCGCAAATGTCGTCGGTGCCAATTGCTCCATCGGCAGCGATACCATGGTTTTACTGGCTGAAATCCTGGGAAGAGAATTGAAGGCACTCCGAATCATGCAACCCAACGCCGGCCTGCCGGAAACTCATGGTTCATCATTAGTTTATCCGGAAACTCCGGAACAATATTCTGACAATTTGATGAAAATCAAAAACTTTGGCATTGAGGTTCTGGGTGGTTGCTGTGGCACCAGCCCTGAATATATCGCCAGAATAAGGGAGTTACTTAGCCAAAAATGAATCTGGAATCCTTTTTAATTTCAAAATCCATCCAAACCAAACCTATTCCCTGGGAAGACCCGTCCTTCAGCAAAAGAAGTCTGCAATTACATCTTGACCAGGAAAATGATGTCAATTCCAGAAGAGAATTTATTATTGAAAAGCAGGTAAACTGGATTCATTCCTTTATCCTAAAAGAAAAAAAATCCAAAATACTGGAATTGGCCTGCGGCCCCGGTTTGTATCTCTCAAAACTGGCCGGGCTGGGTCATCTTTGCACAGGAATAGATATTTCACCTTCCGCCATCAGTTATGCACGAGATCAAGCACCTTCCAGCTGCAACTACTTTTGTAATGATATCATGAACCTGCCGGTTTTGGAAAAATATGATATGATTTTTTTGAATTTTGGATGGTTTCATACCTTCAAAAAAAAAGAAGTCCTTCCTTTACTGGACAAATTCCCTCAAATCCTTGGTAGAAGGGGTCAAATACTTTTTGAATTATTACCAATGGAAGTCATTAAAAAATACGGACAGGAAGGCCCACTGTGGCATAAAGCAACGTCTGGAATTTTCAGTGACGAATCCTACCTTTTTTTACAGGAAAATCACTGGCGTGAAAAGGAAAAATTAGCCAAACTGAACTATTTCATTCTTCAAGCCAATTCAAAGGATATCCAAGCATTTCATCAGTATTATCAGGCCTATACTCATCCGGAAATTGAAGAACTGTTGAAAACCAGAGGATTCAAAGAATTGCAATATTTCAGCCAAATCTGTGAAGACGATGACTTCGCTGATGAATTATATTATCTGGCTTGCCGAAAATCCTGACTACTCAACTATCACCCAGCAGGAATCCCGGACCCCATCGCATTCAACGTACACATAGCCGGACCCTGTCTGGTCGGTTGAAAAAAACTTCCCAGAAGGCTCAAAATACCCATATGGATGCTGCGAAATAAACCGGATTTCCTTTTCTTTCAAAGGATTATAATATTCATCAAATATCTTAACATCAAAAATAAACTCTGATTTTACCTTGAGTCGTAACCTTTTGGGGGCAAGATTCAGATACTTCACCTGATCAGAATAACGATTACAGAGAACCATCAATGCATTACTGACAGGGCGTTCACCCGAACTGTCACTGGGTTTATTGACAATTTCACCTCTCACATACATGGTGGATGACCCACCGCCATCTAAATTTAATCCCTCATAAACGCCCCAATTGATCATGAACTTCGCCAGATCCCGAAGCGACATACCCATACTATATTCATTTTGTCTTCCGTCAACCACAAATAACAAAACCTTAGTCATTTCCTTATTGTATCCGATGGCTGTTCTGGGATGGCGGGTAGTACTGAAACCAGCCGTAAAGTTCTCGTTGCGCAGGTCAATTTTGATTCGTCCTTTGTCAATGATTTTGGGGCCGCCGCTGATGGCTTCCAGGATTCTGTTTTTTACTGGCGGCAATTCTAACAGTATTTTGACTGTATCACCGATTTCAACAAATTTTCTAAGAAATTTTTCCTTCATCCCATGCCCCGATAAGACAACACCATAGCCAGGAATTTCCAGATCTCCCCGGGCTTCATATTTCGAGGTGACGACCAGCCACGACGTATCATTGACCATCGGTTTTTTCAGGTATTGGGCAGAAATCTCGTAGCCCCAATTGTTCGTATTGCTGGAGACTCCGGCATAAGTATTAAAAAGTATCAGGTCATCTTCTCCCCGATTGGAATTGATACCATTGATTTCACAAACCTGGTTATCGGTAAATAGCCAGCCCTGAAAAGTGAGGATGTCGATAAAGAGTTGCTTGTCTTCCAGCAGTCCAAAAACTGCTCTTTCTTGGGGATTTTTGAGTATCTCACCGTCAGCAATCTGAAGACCAACCGGTTTTCCGTCTTTATAAAAAAAATCAGCATTGACGGCGCCGATGACAATATTGCCTTCAGTTTCGGTTTGCTGAACCATTACTGAGGTTTTTTCACGAGCAATCAATTTGGATTTTGCTTTTTGAGTGATGATTTCAATATTTGGGTTGGTAAGGTCTATTTCAATGATATGAACACTGACCGGGATATCCCAGTCGATATAATTGTAATAATTACTCCCGGGACCGATGATGCGACTGATAGTTTCACCAGAAAACAGATATTCTATAAAAAATAAAAGTCCGAATAATAATTTATTCTTCAATAAATCCCGCCCTTTGGGGCTTTGGGCCAGTTGCCTACCCTGCCCCCAAGCCATATTGTTTATTTTTCAGTCCAAATCTGAACCAGGTTAACAATAGTCTCAACCGCTTTTTCCATGCCCTGTATTGCGATCCATTCAGTTTTTGCATGGAAATTGTGTCCGCCAGTAAAAATATTTGGCGTTGGTAATCCCATAAAGCAAAGTCTCGCACCATCAGTACCGCCACGAATACTCATGCGGATAGGATCCAGGCCGGTCCGGCGCACAGCTTCCAAGGCATTTGCGACCGTGCGAGGTTCTTTATCCAGGACCACCTTCATATTTTCATATTGTTCAACAATTTTCAATTCCAATTCAGCCTTCGGGTATTTACCGCCAATTTTTTCACAAATTTCACTTAATCGTCTTTTTCTCATTTCCATTCCGGATTTTTCAAAATCACGAATCAGTACTTTTAAGGTTGCGGCTTCAGTTCCGCCTTCCATTGCAAAAGGATGGAGATATCCTTCTCTTTTTTCCGTTGTTTCCGGGGCAGGATCCATTTCCATTTCTTTGACCACATCAGCGATGATGCGAATCGCCGATACCAGTTTATCTTTGGCATAGCCTGGATGGACATTGATCCCCCGGGCCGTGAAAAGACCCATGGCAGCATTGAAAGTCTCATCTTCAATTTCTCCGACCTGTTCTCCATCAAGGGTGTAGGCAAAATCAGCATTAAACTTTTTGACATCGAAATATTTAGTGCCATTGCCCACTTCTTCATCGGGAGTGAAACCAACCCGAATCTTGCCGTGTTTCAATTCCGGATGTTCCCTGAGGTAATCGATTGCTGTCATTATCTCGGTAATACCCGCTTTGTCATCGGCTCCCAGCAAAGTTGTTCCATCGGTTGTGATGATATCATCACCTGAATGATATTTCAGATGATGGTCCTCTTGGATGATTACCGACGGATCGCCGGGTAAAAGGATATCACCACCGGCATAATTTTTATGAACTACTGGTTTGACATTTTCACCGGTGACATCGGGAGATGTATCAACATGGGCCAGCAATCCGATGGTCGGAATTTTGGCAGCTTCTTCCTCGGGCAAATTGGAAGGAAAAGTGCCGAAAACATAACCATATTGGTCCATTTCAACCTCTTTGAGTCCCATTTCAATCAGCTCATTTTTTAACAGGGTTAACAGATTTTTTTGTTTTTCCGTGCTGGGAAAAACATCTTCGACACCTTCTCTGGATTGAGTATCTATTTTGACATATCTTAAAAATCGTTCGACCATTTTTTCTCTCATAATTTACTCCCCTTTATTTTACTGCTTAACTCTACTGGCAAAAATATATCACTTTAAAGATTTATATACAATGAATCAAAAATTTTTAGCCCTTGCATTATTTATATTTCAGCGATAGAGTGAAGGTAAATTTACTGCCTTTTCCTTCTTCACTTTCCAGATCCACATATCCGTTAAGATTTGCCACCATTTTTTTAAATATTGCAAGCCCCAGCCCTGTGCCTTCATAGTTTCTCGAAATATTTGAATCAACCTGGGTAAAGGTCTCAAATATCAGGTCGTGCTTTTCAGTTGGAATTCCAATCCCCGAATCTTCAACACCAAATTGGATGATAACATTTTTCTCTTCTTTTTCCAGTTCAACAAAGCGAACAAATATAGAAATATAGCCAGATGGAGTAAATTTGATTGCGTTATTGATCAGTATATTAAAAATTTTGCACAGGCAGGATTCTTCGATCATTAGGTATTCAGGGACTTTTTCATCGATCTCATAGCGAACCTCCAATTTTTTATTCACCTGCAATTCAGTCTTGTTTTGTAATTGTTCGATCAGATCTTGAATCCGAATATAATCTTTGATTTGAGAAGAATTAATATTTTCCAGATCCGTATATTCCAATACATCCTGCACTTTTTCCAGCAAGGAATAGGTCGATTTCTTAATATATTTGGCATATTCACGCTGTTCATCATTAAGGTTTGTATCCAGCAGTAGGTCAATGAATCCGATCATGCCGTTCATAGGTGTCCGTAATTCATGACTCATTGTATCGAGAAACCTTGATTTTGCTGTATTGGCCTCCTGTGCTTCCTCCTTGGCATTCCGCAACATTTGGTTTTGAATTTCCAGCTCTGTTTTGATTTTTTTTTCATTGTTGATGAGACTTTTTACATCCCCCGACAAAACCCGTACAGCATCCACAACTTCGTCCAGTGGATTATTAAAATCTTGAAATACAATTTCTTCCAGCCCCAAATCCTGCATTTCCCAGGCGACATTCCCGATAATTGAGATGAGTTTATTGACATCATTGGTTGTTATTTTAAATTCCTTAATATTTTGAATTGGTGATTCATGCTTCTGGTTTTCTATCTTTGACAAGGCCTCGTCAACAGTATCGACAAATTCAATATTGTAATTGATAAATTTTCCTAACAATTTAATTGAACTTTTGACATTATAATTGGCACCACAAATGTAAGATATTGTCGGGTAAGCATTGTATTTCTGAAAAAATTTCTTCCAAATATTCAGATATCCGATCCTCCCTTGCAGCGTTGTTCCCGTAATGTGGGTATAATCGACGACCCTGAAATAACGTGTTTTTTGTAACACGCCACTGGTATATAGTTCATTGATCAGTTTCTCCAGCTTCGGAATTTCTGACTTTGACAGATAACCCCTTCCTTTTATAACGATGATATTGTTTTGGGGCAAAGTGATTTCAACACTAAAAGTATCATCTTCATAAAACCATTTTCGATTTTGTACCGGTACCTTTTCCTGATCGCACCCCTTTGCCTTGATTAGTAAATTCTGGGCGTAGGTGACAGCTTCAGTGTAATTTTTACATATTTTAATCGGAATGGGTGAACCAATGAATGCCAAACCCACTTTGTATATCAATTCTGATACTTTGGGTACCCCAATCATGACAAAAGCCAGCATTCTGTTATCCGGCGATAATATAAATTCAGTCTGTATGTTTTTATTATGATGGTCCGGCCGTCCTCTGGTCTGGGAAAGGTCCCTGATCTCAACTACTTTTCGGCTTTTGGGATCTTTTCCCTGCTTTGTAAAAAAAAGGTCTAAAAATTCATTTCTCTCGGCAACAAGTTTTCCAAGATCAGCGGTTTCCATGTCCCCACTGGTTTTCATAAAAAAAATGGAATCACCAATCATTTCGAAACTTGTGGCGTAATTTTCTCCAATTTCAATTTGGTTAAAAGCATCAATTTTTGAGACCGGTAAACCCGTTACTTCACAAATATTTTTCATAAACCAGGCATTCCTATTTACAAATAAAACAACAATTTTGAATATAGGAGTCAGATTTTCATTTTTCAATTTTTCGATGAAAAACTTTTAATTGTCTAATATTATTTCTATTATTTTTTTATTAAAAACAGATGGAGAAAAAAACAATGAAATGGTTTAATAATTTTCTGACCACCCTCGTTCCGTTCATGCCACGAATGCTGGTGGGTTTAATTGCCCGGAAATATATTGCCGGCAAAACATTGGATGAAGCAACGATTGAGATAAAAAAACTTAATGAGGAAGGATTTTTAACGACCGCTGATATACTGGGTGAAAATATAGGCGACACTAAGGCTGCCCAAAAGCCAGTGCAGTCCTACCTGACCTTGCTTCAAAAAATAAAAGACGCCGGTCTGCTGTCCGGAATTTCCATCAAACTCAGTCAATTGGGATTGACCCATGATGTGGAAAAAGCCTGGGAAAATTTTCATCAGATTTTGATGAAAGCCAAGGAACTGCATCTATTCATTAGAATTGATATGGAAGATTCACCCTGGACAGATCAGACAATCGGCTTTTACCGCCGGGCCAGGGACGAGTACGAAAATGTCGGCACGGTTATCCAGGCCTATCTTTACCGATCGGAAAAAGATATCAAAGAGATGATCTTTGACGGCCCCACAAACCTGCGTATTTGCAAGGGGATATACCGAGAACCCGAAGATATTAGCATAAAAGATAAGGAGGCAGTCAGACAAAATTATTTCAATTTGGTCAAATTATGCCTCGACAACGATACTTTTGTCGCCATCGCAACCCATGATATTGAACTCATAAATACATGCGAAGCCTATCTCAAAAACAACGATATCGCAAAAGAAAAATATGAATTTCAGGCCTTGCTGGGCGTTCCGGTGAAAAAGACTATGCAAAAACTCCTGGCGGAAGGCCACAGGGTCAGATATTATGTTCCTTTTGGCCAAGACTGGTATCCTTACAGCATGCGCCGACTAAAAGAAAATCCAAGCATAGCAGGTTATATTTTCAAGGACTTCTTCAAATTTTTTCGTCCATAAAAAATCAGGCCGGAGAGGAGAGTACCCGGCCTGGAGTGTGATTAAAAAGGAGGAGTATGTATGAAGAAAATGTTATTTTTTATTCAGGTTTTCGATGATCTCCATTGGTGATGAATTGTAATCCAGAAAATGAATTTTATCATTCTCTGCCAATTGTCTATTGGCAAGAATAAAAACCATAATATTTCTGTCAATCTGAAAAATTTTATTTAAAAAATAGTGGTCATCCTCGTTAAATTCCCTGGATTTTATGATCAGGATATTGACCTTTTCGTTGGTATCAGCCAATGTTTTGATATTGTTCATAGCATGCATAAAATCATTGGCATGAATCACATTGTAACCAAATTTCTTAAAGAACAATGCGTTGTTTACTAAAAACAGAGAATCTTTTGAGGCTAATATCATATTTTTCATTTTATCACAATTCCTTATTTCAAATATTTTTTTAACTAAATAATTCAAGGGGTGTGCCATATTCCATAAATATTGTTTTTACAATTGTTTAACTATATAAGTATACAGGACATCTATTTTGTATAATATTCAGGCAATAATTTTGATATTGATTAAGAAATTATTTATAAAAGAATAAAATACAGTAAACTTCATAATATTTCGTAATGAAAGTACAACGCCTGAAGGAAATTTCCGGAAATTCAAGCACCATAATCCACTGATAAAATTTGAAACATTGATTTAAATTCAGACAAGGGTTTGAAAGTATAAAAAAAAGTGCAGATACAATGATGTGTATCTGCACTTCAGGCCATCAATAAAAATTGATCTATTGTTTTAGATATTTAATAAAGGTCGATCGACTGACATCAATCAGTTTAGCAGCCAGAGACTGATTACCACCAGTCCTGCGATGCGCTTCTTCCACCAGCAGTGCTTTGAGGTCCTCCATTTTGGGTAGTACTTCCCATTTGCTGAGGTCAACCTGTTGGTCACGCAATTCTTTGGGGGAATAATCCTGGCCGGCGCCAATTTTTTTCAAAAAAGTTTTCATGCTCAAGGTTTTGGATTTATGTTCAGCCATGGCATCGTATACAATTGCACGTAATTCCCTAATATTACCCGGAAAATCATAATTATTCAGCAAACTGATCAGTTCCGGAGGATAATTGGGTACTTTTTTATTCATCTCTTTGGCCGCCTGGGCCAGAAAATGTTCCAGCAATAAAGGAATATCCTCTTTTCTCTCTTTGAGAGGGGTTAAGTGGATATGATGAGTATTGAGTCGATGATAGAGGTCTTTGCGAAATTTTTCTGATTTTCGAATGTTCACATTGGTGGCGCAGATGATGCGAACATTGGCCTTTTCCGGATTGTCCGTACCCAAAGGGAGATATTCTCTCTCTTGGATCAACTGTAGCAATTTTACCTGGCTTTGAAATTCCAGGTCCCCGATTTCATCCAGAAACAAGGTGCCCCCTTCCGCTTTTCTTACCAGTCCTTCACGGTCGTTGAGGGCTCCGGTGAAGGCCCCTTTTTTGTGTCCAAACAGGGTATCCGAAAACATTGTGTCATCCAATCCGGCTATGGCAACAGACACCATATTTCCCGTCCTGCTTCCACACATATGAATTGCTCTGGCAATTTCTCCCTTGCCGGTTCCGCTTTCTCCGGTGATGAGTACCGGTTGATTGGAAGCAGCGATGGCCTCGGCATAGGAAAACAAACTCAGCATATCTTTATTTTTTGTGATGATATTGGCAAAATTATCTGGATTTTCCAGTCTATCATGTTCGGGTTCATTGTTATAAAAAGAGATTTCCTTGGACATATCAGACAATTTGACGGCTCTTTCTACGACATTAATCAGGCGGGTGTTTTCCACCGGTTTGATCAGATAATCATAAGCACCCAACTTGATACATTCTACCACATTTTCCATATCGTTCATTCCGGTCACAATGACCACAGGAATCTCGGGATATTTCAGATTAATCTGACGAAGCAGGTCTTTTCCTGACACATGAGGCATTACCAGATCAAGAATTACAGCAGAAACTTTGGTGTCATTTAAAATGCCCATTACTTCACGGCTGTCGGTAGTTGTAATTGTATTAGTAATATTATTGAATTGCAGCACCGCTTCTGTTGTCAGGACAATATCCAGCACATCGTCAGCGATTAAAATCGGGTATTTAGGGTATAATGATGCTTCCATTATTATTTTCTCCTGGGTTTTGCAGGCAATTTAAAAACCACTGTTGTTCCCTCGCCAAGGCTTGAATTGATGGATATTTCGCCATTATGAAAATCAATAATTTCCCTGGATATGGGTAGTCCTAAGCCATTGCTGCCAGTTTTTATATTTTGGAAATGGTTAAAAATGGATTTTAATTGTTCTTTGGGTATTCCTTTGCCCCTATCGGATACACCAACGCCAACAAATCGTTCTTCTTTATTGAAGAAAGTAAAAATTTTAATTTCCTGATTGTAGTCAGTTAATGCATTCATGCTGTTATGGATCAGGTTAATCAGGACCTGCTGCAATTGATTATAATTTCCCAGAATATGGACCATTTCTGGCGAATAGAGCACTTTAAAATTTCCCGTTGCACTGTTAATCTGGGTTCGAACCAGGTCGATTGTTTTTTCCACCAGTTTATTAAGATTGATTTCATCTCCCATCATATTTTGCGATTTTTGTGAAAAGGTCCTCAAATCATCGATGATGTCTTTGATTTGCCGACTGCTGCCAAGAATTTTCTCAATCAGGGTTGTCAAATACTCTCTGATTTTGGAATACTGCACATTTTTTATTTTAAAATCGCCCTTTTCTTCTGCCAGTTGATCAAGTGCTTCGATGATGTCCGGCCATCCGTTTTCCAAAAGAGAAATGTTCTGCATAATATTATGATTGGGGTTATTGATTTCATGGGCGATACAGGAAACAAGGGATTTCAAAGAGGCGGATTTATCCAACTCGTTAACAATACGTTCTCGCTCCTCTAATTCTTTTTTTTCAGTATTCTCAATAAAAATAAGGGTGATTTTTTGGGATTTTTCGTTTTCCGGCTTCATTGAAACATCAAACCAGACGATTGTCCCGTCTTCTTTTAAAAATCTGTAGTCATTGCGGGATTTAGTGTTATTTTGAAGGGAATCCCGAAGGTGCTTTGCAAAAAGTATTTTGTCCCTTTCGGGCATTATTGAAAGAAGAAAATCAAAGCCGGCATTTTGAGAAACTGCAAAGTACTCGGAAAGGTTTCCAACTGTTTCCAGAAGGACAAAATTTTCACTCTCATAAAGAAATTTCAACACAAAACCAGGAAACTCGCACCGCCCTGAATCACGCTGGTCATTGGCTTGTGTTTCAGGTATGTTTGCTAACAAATTATCCAGTTTGTGAAGATGAAACTCAATTTCTTTAAATTGATTATCGCTAATTTGTTTTACCATATTCTTTTTTTCTACTCATCCATTGAGATATATAATCTATTATTCGGTATAAATTATAAAAGATTTAGTCAATTTGTATAATTTTTATACAAAATATTTTTAAGAAACTTTTTGCAAAAATCATTGATTTTATAAAATTAATGTAATAAGGTTTAATGTCATGTTCAAATATAGTGCTGAATTTAAACAGAATCATTCGTTATGCCTCGTCAAACTATAAATATTATTTTTACAAAATTATCTATACATAATCTTAACTTATTCTTTAATGGAAATTAATTATGTACTGGAGAAAACAAATCATAAATTTACAGGATATGAAATAGATGTTCTAATAAACCAAAAGGAGGTGTTTAATGAAGTTATTGAAGAGTATGGTAATCGCACTGCTACTGGTTCCTTGCCTGTTGCTGGCTCAAAGCGGCACAATCAAAGGATTGGTCACAGATGCTGAAAACGGAGAAAACATTCAGGGTGCTGATGTTATCCTTGTGGGTACAATTTACGGCGCTGCTACAGATTTATCCGGAAATTATGCCATTGAAAATGTTCCAAATGGAGAATACCGTATGATGGTTTCTTTCATGGGATACGGAAAAGTAGAAAAAATGGTAACGGTAAATTCTGGAGATGTTACAGTTAATATTGAACTTTCCAGAACCACTTTGGAATTGAGTGCCCTAGAAGTACTGGCTTCCAGAGCGACCCGGGAAACTCCGGTGGCCTATACTAATATTGAAAAACAGGACATGCAAATTCGCCTGGGTTCCCAGGATATTCCGCTGATCCTGAATACAACGCCATCAGTCTATGCAACCAATGCCGGCGGCGGAGCCGGTGATTCCAGAATTAATATTCGTGGATTCAACCAGAGAAATGTCAGTATCATGATCAACGGTGTTCCGGTCAATGATATGGAAAACGGTTGGGTCTACTGGTCAAACTGGGATGGTGTAGCCGATGCCACATCATCTATCCAGTTACAGAGAGGACTCAGTGCTGTCAACCTGGCCACTCCCTCAATCGGTGGTTCCATGAATATCATTACTGATCCAGCTGCTTTGAAACAGGGTGGTAAATTCAAACAGGAATTTGGCAGCGGTGCTTTCCTGAAAAGCACATTGAATTACAATACCGGTCTGATCAATGACAAATTTGCGTTCAGTGCCACTGTTGTCAGAAAAACCGGAGACGGTATCGTAGACAAAGCCTGGACTGATGCCTGGGCTTACTATTTTGGCGCTGCCTATAACATCAACACCAAAAACAGGCTGGAATTCTATGCCCTTGGTGCACCCCAAAGACATGGCCAGAATCGATATAAACAAAATATTGCTGCCTACAGCCATGATTTTGCCAAGGATCTTGACGATTACGACGAAGCAGCTTTGACGAAATACAAAGAATCCAAAAGCGGTCTGAATTACAACGAAAACTGGAATAAAATTGATTCCGATATCAAGACCAAAGAATATTTCTACATGTACGGTGAAAAGAAAGTAGACCGGTTTGCGTCAGACTTCCTCAATGAAATCGAAAACTATTACCATAAACCCCAGATTAATCTGAACTGGTACAGCACCATCAATGATAAACTGAGATTATCAACAGTCGCTTATTTTTCAGGCGGTTCCGGTGGTGGTACCGGCACTTTTGGTGATATGATTTGGGATTATGCTTCTGAACCCACAAGAATTGTTGACTGGAATGCCACAATAGCAATGAACCAAAGTGGTCTTTCCAGAAAAAATGCTGTCAAACCCGAAGGTGAATCCGTGGGTTACCTCAGGAACAGTACCAACCGGCAATGGACCGTTGGCGCCATTTCCAAACTGAACTACAAAATCAATGATGACCTCACAGCTCAGGTGGGTGTCGACTGGAGAACTGCAGAAGTGGTACACTCCAGAGAGGTCAGAAACCTACTGGGCGGTGAATATGCTGTTAATGCAAAATATAATAATTCTGCAACCGGCGACGCACGGTACACAACCTTCTATAATGAATTTGACAATTCTATCGAAGATGCAAAAGTTGGTTTAGGCGATGAAATTAATTACTTTTTTACCAATAATATCAACTGGGTCGGCGGATTCGGTCAGGTTGAATATACACAACCGCTCTACAGTGTTTATGGTATGGCCGGATATTCCATGATCAAATACAGTCATGTGAATCATTTCATGAAAGCCGAAAACCATCCTGGTTATGATGAAACTGATGACGGCGAACTGGAACTGAATTCTGACTGGCTGACAGCCGGCCAGGTCAAAGGTGGCGGTATAGTCCATCTGACCGAAGAATTTGATGCTTTCGGTAACTTTGGTTTTGTACAAAAAGCCCCCATCCTGGATGATGTCATTGATGACGCTGCCGGAACTCTGGCCAGCGATCCAAAAAACGAAAACTTCAATTCCTTTGAAGCTGGTGTTAATTACAGAAGAGCTGCCGGAAAAGTGGCCGCCAAAGCCAATTTCTACTATACCCAATGGAAAAACAGAAGCATGACCAAATCCGTCCAGGCAGGTGCCGGCTCCAGTCAGGACTCTGACATTATCTTCCTGTCCGGTTTAAATCAGACACACATGGGCGTTGAAGCTGAAGTATCCTATCAACCTTTGAAACAGGTGAGATTCGATGGTGCAATGGGTTACGGAATGTGGGAATTTGACAGTGATGCCGAAGGAAAATACAGAGACTATGAAACCAATACCACTGAAGAATACACTTATGCTGTCAAAGGTCTGAAAGTGGGCGATATGCCTCAGACTATGGTAGCTTTTACAACTACCTATATGCCCATCAAAGGCGCCAGTATTCAAGGGGTCGTCAATTGGTATGACCGCCATTTTTCAGATTGGGATCCGGGTTCAAGAGAAATCGGAGATGACGGTTCTGCTGACAGAAAACAGAGTTGGGAAGCCCCGGGATATACAAAAATCGACATTCACGCTTACTACACCTTACCCTTCAACGTGATGAGAACCAATATTCAGGTTTTTGCCCATGTCTTCAACGTACTGGATGCCATGTACATTCAGGATGCTGTGGACAACAGTGCCTACAATGGATTTGATAAGGACCACGATGCTGATGATGCCGAAGTTTTCTTTGGCACACCCAGATGGTTCAATGTCGGTCTGAGCATTGGCCTGTAAGATTAAATAAAACGAATATAAAAAGTCCCGATTCATCGGGACTTTTTATTTATGAGGTAGTCATGAAGAAGGTCCTTTTGGTCATTTTAATACTTTTAATCCATCCTTTTTTATTGGGTTCCCAAAAATCTAATTATTTAATGGTTTTATCCATGGACGGATTCCAATGGGACTATCCCAACAAAGCAGCAACCCCTAATCTGGACAGCCTTGCAAAAATAGGCGTCATCTCCGAAATCATTCCCGCTTTCCCCAGTAAGACCTTTCCAAACCACTATACACTGGCAACCGGTCTATATCCGGACCACCACGGAATTGTTCTCAATGATCATTTTAACTATCCTCTGCAAGAGTGGTACAGGACCAGTGACAGAAAGGCTGTGGAAAAGGGAATTTTTTATGGTGGTGAACCTATCTGGAATACAGCAGAAACACAAGGTGTAAAAGCCGCCACCCTGTTTTGGGTTGGCAGCGAAGCCGATATCAACGGGCAGCGTCCAACCTACTGGAAAAAATACCAGCATGATATGCCCTTCAGTGACCGGATTGATACTGTGGTTTCATGGCTGAAAAAACCGGTTATTTCAAGGCCCCGATTGATCCTGTGGTATCTTCATCAGCCGGACAGTTGGGGACATCAACTAGGCCCGGAAAACCCGGAAATACTTCCAAAAATTCAATATCTGGATTCACTGGTCGGTATTTTTTGTTCCAAACTCCAGATGCTTCCGATCAGGGACAGTATCAATGTCATCATCACCTCAGACCATGGTATGGGACAAATCAGCCGGGAAAGGGTCATCATCCTGGACCACTACATCAAAAAAGAATGGCTGGAAAAAGAAACAGGCTCCAGTCCGGTTTTTATGTTTGAACCCAAAACAGTTTTTGTTGACAGTGTTGTTTTCCACCTTGGAAAAGCAGGCCACTTGGCCCTGTGGAAAAAAACTGAAATACCGAAGAATTTGCATTTTGGAAGCCACAGCAATATTATGCCTTTGGTCGCTCTTGCAGACAGCGGATGGAGCATTTACTGGCAGAAAGACCTGGAAAAGGAACACTATCTCGGCGGTACTCACGGATATACCCCCGAAAACAGGGATATGCATGCTATTTTTTATGCCTTTGGCCCGGACTTCAGACCAAACTATGTCCATGAAGCCTTTGCTAATATACATCTGTACAATCTGATGTGTAAATTATTAAAAATTGAAGCCGGAATAAATGATGGAGATTTGAAAAAGGTCCAAAATATGCTCAGGTAAGACTGGCCAGAGCATTAAACTCCCTGTTGACACTTTCAATTAAATTCATGAATACTACCGGTTTTTCAATAACTCGGTCCTGTTGGATTTGCAGGACATTTTTCAAATGTTTTGTTTGGTTTTTATCAGATAGATAAAGGACCGGGACCTGGTTAAATTTCTCTTTGATCTGGTTCAGCAACGATTGGTTTTTATGAAATAATATTTCAGCATCGGATACAATTATATCAGCCGGATTGTTATTTAAAAAATCCAGAAGGATATCAAAATTTGATATGGTTAAAACTTTATAGCCCTGCTGAGTGAGCAACTCACCAAACAATTCCAGACACTCGGGATCTTTATCATAAATTACAATCTTTTTACTCATAGGTCTTCAAATAAAAATTGATAATTAGAAAAATATTACTTTGAATTTAAAAAGTAAAGAATTTTTTAATTTTAATTAATAATAGTCCCTTAGCCGCAAAAAAATCTTTTTTATTTCTGTAGGGTTACTATATTTACAAGTTAAAAAAATAAGAGGGAAAAAAATGAGAACGAAAAGGATTTTTTGGATTGTAATCCTCTGCATTAGCACCCGATTGCACAGTGAAAATGACACCACAAAAACCACCTTTCAATATGAATTTAAAACCCTAACCGAGATACCGGCGACAACCGTCAAAGATCAGGGAAAATCCGGTACCTGTTGGTCCTATGCCACCATTTCCTTCCTGGAATCCGAAGTGCTCCGTAATACAGGAGAAAAAGTTGACCTTGCAGAAATGTTCTTTGTTCGCAACACTTATCTGAACAAAGCCAAGAAATATGTCCGCCTTCATGGCGCCAATACATTTGCCGAAGGCGGGCAGAGCCATGATGTAATTGATATTATGCAAACCGAGGGTGCCCTTCCCCAGGAAAGTTACAATGGCTTTGAAATTGACGGAGAGGTAGACCACAAAGAAATCTCAAAGGTTACCAAAGCCTTTCTGGATGCAGTGGTTGATAGCCGCTATCTGACAACAAAATGGTTCGATGCCTTCACTGCACTGATGGATACCTATCTGGGAAAAATACCTCAAGATTTCCAGTATAAAGGAAAAACCTACACACCGGAATCCTTTTTATCAGATTATCTTAAAATTGATCCCAATGATTACGTGGAACTGACGTCCTACACCAATTATCCCTTCTATGAAAAATGTTGTCTCGAAGTACCGGATAATTGGAGTTATAATTGTAATTACCTGAATATTCCCATTGATGAACTGGAACTGGTGGTTGACCAGGCCCTGGAAAAGGGTTACTCGGTCTGTTGGGATGCCGATGTCAGTGAAGACTATTGGACTCCTGACACTCTGGATATTGCACTATTGCCGACCAAAGCCTACAATGACACCATTGAAGACCAATGGGACAAAAAAATCAAAGGCTTCGTTGAAGAAATAGAAGTCGATCAGGAACTACGCCAGCAAACTTTTGACACCTATCAAACCACTGATGATCATCTGATGCATCTTGTTGGATTGGCAGAAGACCAGCAGGGAAATAAATTTTACAAAATTAAAAACTCCTGGGGCAACGAAGATCACCAATATGACGGATATTATTATATTTCAAAACCCTATTTCCGCCTAAAAACCCTCTGCCTGATGGTCCATAAAGATGCCATTCCCAAAAAAATCCTGAAAAAATTTAAAAAGTAGAAAAAATTATGCAATAATTCCCAAAGAGATTTATAATATTTGTAAATCTCTTTTTAATTTATCAGGCATGAAACCAAAACCGATCATCATATCAATCAGCCGCAGAACCGATATTCCTGCCTATTATTCCGATTGGCTAATCGCCCGAATCAAAAAAGGCTACACCGTCTACCTAAATCCTGTTTCCGGAAAACCAGTTTTCATCAGTCTGAAACCGGAGCATGTCAAAGCCCTGGTATTTTGGACCAGAAACCCAATTCCTCTTTTTCGGCATCTTGATTTTATCGATTCCCGCTTTAAGCACTATATGCATCTTACCATCAACGGATTGCCAAAAATTCTGGAGCAAAACAACCCTTCTGCCGACACAATTATTGAAGCAGCCCAAAAACTTTCCAAAAGATACGGAGATCACTATGTCCAATGGCGCTTTGATCCCATTATCCTTTCCACTGTGACACCGGAAGATTTTATTTTCAGAAAATTTGAATATATTGCCGCCCAGTTAAAGAGCTATGTGAAAAGCTGCATCATCAGTTTTGTGGACCTCTATAAAAAAACCGAAGCCAATTTTGAAAAGGTGGAAAAAAGGGACCGTATTCGCTTTTTTACACCATCAGAGGGACAGGAAATAGAAATTACACGCACTCTGGCATCCATCGCCCAAAATTATGGCATTCGATTATACGCATGTGCAGAAGATCATTTGGCAAAACTTGATAATGTGGAAATTGCCCAGTGTATTAATGTTGATCTGATCAACAAAATTACAGGAGTTCCTCTCAAATCCTACCCCCTTCAAAAATCCAGGGAAGGCTGTCATTGTATCAATGCGCCCGATATCGGCTATTATGACAGTTGCCCCCATGGTTGCATCTATTGCTACAGTAATAAGTGTCCGGAAGTTGCCCAAAAAAACGCCAGAAAATATCGGGAGTTGGGGTTCCCTTTGGATGGTCTGGAAATGCCGGGAAGAGATGAAAAACAATTGAAATTGTTTTAGAGTTTAATTAAACAGGAAAGCGGGTATTTTATCACTCTTTTGAACATAAATTTTACCAATCTGTGCCTTTTAAAATTTATCTTTGTTATCGAGAAACCATTGAAACAGACTTTGGAGTTTTTCAACTTCAATTTTGGATTTTTCGAGGTTTTTTGATTTGCAGAAATTTTCCAAATCCAGGGCTACTTTATACATGGCGTCGGAAGTAATATTCCCGGAAGATCCCTTGACAGAATGAGCCACCAGTGCCGCATTATCGAAATCCTGAACTTCGATAAAGTTTTCGAGTTTATCGAGATTTTCTTTTGTATTGTCAACAAAGAGTTCGATTATCTCTTTCACCAGACTTTTGTCTCCACCCAGATTTTCAAGCATTAATTCCATGTTAAAAATACCATCATAATTTACCGCCATCATTGTCTCCTTCGCTTCACTGTTGTCATTTTTGGGCAACCATCGGGCCAGGGTCTTTTTCAAAGTATCCAATTTAATCGGCTTAGAAATGTAATCGTTCATTCCTGCCACCCGGCATTTCTCTTCAGCGCCTTTCATTGCATTGGCTGTCATGGCAATGATGTTGACCTGGGGATTTTTTACTTTTACCTGGCCGGACCGAATCATTTTCGTCGCCGAAACACCGTCCAGCACCGGCATCTGCATATCCATGAGGACCAGATCAAAATCATATTTTCCCAGTTGGTCCAGCGCTTCTTTTCCATTATTGGCAATATATACAGCGTCAATTCCTGCATTTTTCAGCATTCCCCTGGCAACATTTTGATTGACCGGGTTATCCTCCACAACCAGCACCTTGATATTGGCACGATAACGTTCGTTGATACTGAATTTTGTGATGATTTCCAGGTCTTCGGGATTGTTTTGAATGGAATCAGAATTTCCCAAAATCATCGACAGGGTATTATAAAGGTCTGAGGGACTGACTGGCTTTGTCAGATAGGCAGAAAATCCGATTTCCTTTAATTTTCTGACCTCTCCCCGATGGCCAACAGAAGTCATCATTACCAGAGGTACATTTTTTATTTTGGTGTCATTTTTTATGGCTTTCCCCAGATCAACACCATCAAAACCAGGCATCTGCATATCGAGAATGGCGATTTCATATTCACGCCTCTCATCGGCAGCACGGTGCAGTTCCACAATGGCTTCGCCGCCATTAGAAACGGTTTTTACAATTGCGTTCCAGTATAACAGCTGTTTTTCTATATAATCACGATTGGTTTTATTATCATCCACAAAAAGGATTTTTGTTCCGGCGATATCTTTGGGGGTATTAAAAGCGGACACCTTATCGGATTTTTCCAGGCGGATATTAAACCAGAAGGTTGTGCCCTGGTTTTCAATGGAAGAAAATCCGATACTTCCACCCATGATTTCGGATAATTGCCTGGAAATTGCCAGACCAAGCCCGGTACCTCCAAATTTTCGAGTGGTGGAACTGTCGGCCTGGCTGAAACTCTGAAATAATTTGGACTGATATTTGAGTGGGATCCCGATTCCGGTGTCCCTTACTGTGAAGCGTAAAAGGATTTCATGAGTCGATTCATTTTCCAGTTCACAAAAGACTGTAACTTCACCTTTTTCAGTAAATTTGATCGCATTGCCAGTCAGGTTATATAGAATCTGTCGAATTCGGCCCGGATCGCCAATGGCGAAAAAGGGTACATCAGGAGCTGCTGTGCAGATGAATTCCAACCCTTTTTCGTCAGCCTTGATCGCAATGGTTTTGGCAAAATCATCCAACATGGATCGTATATTGAACGTAATTTGCTCCAATTCCAGTTTCCCAGCTTCAATTTTTGAAAAATCCAAAATATCATTAATCACATTGAGCAGAGCATCAGCACTTTTTTGGACCGTCAACGCATAGTTTTTCTGTTCTTCATCCAGTTTTGTTTCCAGCAGCAAAGAGTTCATGCCCATGATCCCATTCATAGGCGTCCGTATTTCATGACTCATATTGGCTAGAAAATAGGACTTGGCCCGGCTGGCCTGTTCTGCTTCAAGTTTCGCTTTTTCCAGTTCCTCTTCGTGCTTTTTTCTTTCCGTAATATCACGGCTGATACCGATAATGCCTGATATTCGTCCATTTTCATCATAGAGCGGCGCTTTGCTGGTCAGTACCCACCTTCTCTCACCGTTGGGTAAAATATCCTGGCCCTCAAAACTCCGGGGTTCACCCGTTTTCATGATTTCATCTTCGGTATTGTGCCATTCGGCCACATCTTGCTCAGGAAAAAGGTCCAGATCACTTTTTCCGATAATTTCATCAAAATCTCTCAGTCGGAGATAATCTTTATGGGCTTTATTGATCAGGGTAAAGCGGTGGTCCGTATCCTTGAAATAAATCCTTTCCGATGAATAGTCCAGCAGCATTTTCAGAATATTTTTACTTTTTGCCAGTTTTTGTTCCAGCTTTTTCAACTGGGTGATGTCCTTGGAAATTCCAAAAGTCCCGATGATCTCGCCGGATTCGGTTCGAATGGGCATTTTTGTAATCAGTGTGTAGGACTTTTCATTGTTTTGCCAGATTTCTTCCTGTAACTGATTAATGATCGGCTGGCCTGTTTGGATAATTTTTTGTTCATCGGCAAAAGCTTTTTGCGCATGGTCAGGTTTGTGCAGGTCAAAATCGGACTTTCCGATGATTTCATCAATCGATTTGACGCCAAAAACCTGGGTCATGGACTGGCTCACATCAATAAATCGGCTTTTTTTATCTTTGAAATAAATCAGATCCGGAATATTATCCATCAGCAAACGAAAGAGTTGCTTTTCATAATGCAGTTTTTCAAAGGACAATTCAATATGCTCTATAACAGTCACAAGAATCAACAGAACCGGTAATGATTCTTCTTCAACTTTTTTGATATCAATAAAGCAGGAAACAACCTTGCCCTGGCTGTCCAGCAGATGGATCAACCCCTGGTTTGATTCACCGGTTTCAA
Source organism: Fidelibacterota bacterium (assembly GCA_016934035.1). Taxonomy (GTDB): domain Bacteria; phylum Fidelibacterota; class UBA2242; order UBA2242; family JAFGTP01; genus JAFGTP01. Next base: position 93,803 of record JAFGTP010000061.1, on the reverse strand, counting down.
GATTAAGAAAAGAGTCCAGTACTTTGAGATCGGGTTTATTGGTCATTTCTGACAAATTTTTTCCCTGAATTTCCTTAGGATGGTAACCCAGTAAACTTCGAACAGAATCAGAAATATCGATGATTTTTCCGTTTTTTTCTGTGATGATGTGTATATGCTGAAAGGCTTCCAAGATCGATTCGATACTGTTATTATTCATCTTCTCTCCATTAAAATAATATCCTTATGTATTTATATAAAACTTTGAAAAAATCAAAATTATTGATAAAAAATTGTTATCAATAAAATGAGGATAGGTTAAAAATAGATATAAAAACAGGTCAAATGTTGTTCATTGGTTTGCAGTAGAAAACGAAAACCATGGTTGAGAAGAATATCCCGGACCAGGGTCAATCCAATGCCCTGCCCGTTTTCCTTTGTACTGAAAAAAGGTGAAAACAGGTTCTCCCTTGACTCTTCCTTGATGCCGATTCCATCGTCTTGGATAATCAGTTGTTTTTTTGGACTGCAGGCTGTATAGACCTCTATACTTCCAGATTGCGGAATCGCTTCAATGGAATTTTTCAAAATATTGACCAGGACCTGTTCCATCTGTTCCACATCGGCATCAATCAAAAAATTTTCGTATTCCGATGAAAATTTCCACTGGATGGCTTTTGAAGTCGTGGCAGCCATGAGTACCCTGACAGACTGCAGCATTTCGTTAAGATCAAAGGTTTTGATGACCGGCTTGGGAAGCCTGGCCACACGGGCAAAATTGGCCATAAAATGATTTAGCCTGTTATTGCGGTCCAGAGCCACTTGCAGGGCCTTTTCATATTCCTGGTTGGCTGGCTGGTTGAATTTCTGCAGGTATTTCGTCACTGAATCCAGGATGGAGTTGATGGCACCTACTGTATTATTGATTTCATGGGACATCATGCGGATTATTTTACTGTAGGCTTTTCTCTCACTGTTGAGTATTTCCCTGGACAATTCCTCAATGATAATAAAATGCCGGGGAAAGCCACGGTCATAAAAATGGGAGCGTTGACATTTATAAACCAATAGGCCGCTGAGCCTGATGGTTTGGGCAATTCCTGGCTCCAGTGTTGCCAGCTTTTGTAAAAATATATTATTAAATTCTGATAATTTTTGGTTTGAAAAACTCTTTATTCCGGAAATTTTTAAGGCTGCCTGATTCATGATTCGCACATTTTCATTCAAATCCAAAATGATGATACCTGAAGGTGCTGTTTCAATTAATTTTTCATAGAAATAATTTTGCCTTTCAAGGTTGAGTTGTTTTAATCGCAGGGAATCTATCATTTCGTTATAGACATCTATCAGCGTATCCATTTCCCATTGCCCGACTTTGCGAAACCTGGTATTAAAATCATTGGATTTAATCGCTTCAATACCTTCAGTGATCAGGTTAATGGGACGAATAAAGGATCGATAAAGGTAGACTGAGAAAACCATGGAAAATAAAATAAACATTTCAATTCCCAAAAAATAAAGGGTATTTGTTTTTAACAGTGGAATGGAAATCAGCAAAAGGACAGCATGAATAAGCAGGATGAAAAGAGTGTATTTAACTTTAATATTGAAATATCTTTTCATATTTTTATTTTTCCGATCATGACCTTCGGGATAAAGCTCTTTAGGATTTGTTCCCCGGACAATCTTACCATACCCTTATTTATAATCAATGCCATACTTGTCCATTCGACGATACAGGGCCGACCGGCTCAGCCCCAATGATTTGGCTACCTGACTAAGATTGTGATCGTGATGTTCCAGCGCATTTCGAATCATTGTCACTTCCAATTGATCCAGCGTCATAACCCCTACCGGCGGAAGTTTATAGTCTTTAACCAATCGGGGTGCATGCTCAAAATTGGCTTCAAAGTCCTCTATTTCCATGAAAGGGTGGTTAATCATCAAAGCTGTTCTTTCCACCAGATTTTTGAGTTCCCGTATATTGCCGGGCCAGGGCCTTTCCGTCAACCATTTTTGGGCAGTTTTTGAGATGGCCAGTTCTTCCAAATGGTATTCTGCGGCTACCTGATCGACAAAATGTTTTGCCAGTAGGGGAATATCTTCCTTTCGCTCTCTTAGCGGGGGCAATTCAATGGTAATCAAATTGATCCTGTAAAACAAATCCTCCCGAAAGTCCCGGGCTTCCACCAGTTTTTTTAGGTCTTTGTTGGTGGCTGATATCAGGCGAAAGTCCACTGACAGGGTCTTGCTGGAACCCAGCACTTCAAAGGAACGCTCCTGTAGCACCCGCAATAATTTAATCTGATTACCGATGGTCAGGTCTCCGATTTCATCCAAAAAAATTGTTCCTCTGTGCGCCAGTTCAAATCGCCCCGTACGATCACTTTTTGCGTCAGTAAAAGCACCTTTTCTGTGGCCGAACATCTCACTTTCAAAGAGATTGGATGGAATCCCGCCCAGGTTGACTTTTACAAAAGCATTGCGATTACGGCTGGAATTACAATGGATTGCATCGGCAATGACTTCCTTTCCGGTCCCGCTTTCACCGGTGATCAAAACTGAGGCGTTGGTGTGGGCAATTTTTCCCACAGTATGCAACACTTTTTCAAATGCCAGTGACTCCCCGATGATTCCCTGAAAATTATATAATTTATTCAGTTTAGCACGACTGCCGGTGGCCGCTTCAGCAGATTGATGCGAAAGGCTCAAAACCGTTTCCAGAGTCTGAAGCAGATGATCATTTTGCCAGGGTTTGTTAATAAAATCTGCGGCCCCCAGTTTCATACCTTTCACCGCCAGGGATATCGAGCCCCAGGCAGTGATCAATATGACAGGAATTGAGGGGTCAATGGCTTTGATATTGTTCAATAACTCAAGGCCCTCATCTCCTGAAGTTTTCGATGAAAAATTCATATCCTGCAGAATAATATCCCATTTATCCTGGCGAAGTAATTTCAGGGCTGTCTCCGGGCTGGAGGCACCCAGGGTAAAAAAACCATTATTTTTCAACAGCAACTCCAGAGAAGTCAGGACGGCTATGTCGTCATCTATAATTAAGATTTTTTTCATCATTTTCACGATCAATTTAGATTTCTCCCCATATAAATGCAAGCCATCAAATTTGATTCACTGTGATATCTTTTTGAGGTTTATATACTTTTTTTATCCAATCATATTCTGAAATGCTCTATGTTATCCTTTTTAAATTTGATACTCATTCATAATGCAAGGCTGTCGCAGGTTCAATTTGAGCCGCAATTTTTCCCGGGTAAAGGGCACAGAACAGAGCTACCAGATAAATCAGGACAATGGTTGCAATCAGAGCGACATAATAAATTTCCACATCAATAAATCCGATAAAATTTAGCAGAGGAAACTGGATTGCAATTATGCAACCCAGAATGATACTGAAGGTTGACAACACCAGCGATTCACCAATGATTTGCCCGTAAATCCTATTGACCGAACTCCCCAGTGCTCTTCTTAACCCGATCTCCGATCTGCGATTATTAATATTATACCAGATTATTCCAAAGAGTCCCAAAGCAACATTAATCACCAAAAAACCACCGATAATAATCATTAGGACCGGCAGGACCAGCATGGATCTGTCTGCATTTTTTTTCGCTGCTTCGGCGGTTTTGATTTTAAAATTAAATCCTTTAGCAACGGCAGACAACTGCTGCATCATTTTCTGTTCAAAAACAGCATCAGTCCCCGGTCTGACTTTTATCAGTAATCGGTTCAGCATAGAAGACTGCAAAAATTCATTAATTTCAATATCTTCATGGAGGTTAATCCGGCGAAACATGACATTTTTTGATTGGCTGTACTGCCCTGTATTTCTAAAATCATCAATAATTCCAATGACTTTAAATTCCTTTTTGGAGTTATCATAGTTGTCAGCGAAAACTTTGCCCAGTCCGGACTCACCCAAAAAGAGATTTTTTTCGGTATTTCTGTTTATAACCACCGGAACCTGGTTGTAGACATTATCCGATTCATCAAACCAACGCCCTTCCACTATTCTGATTCCGAGTACATCATCAAAGGTGTCCTCACCATTGAGTAGTTCAATATTTATCTCATTATTTTTATAATTGAAGGTTCCGTTATTTGAGGTAAAGGACATAAAAATGAAGGACTTTGAAAAAGCATGGTTTTCAACCTCGGTATAACTATTCAAAATTCCCTTAACCTGCTGCAGGGATTCCCGGACTTCTTCTTTGGGTGTATCTTTCCAGTCGAAGGTCACAAACCAGATATGATCATAGGAAAAACCAAGGGGTCGAAGGTAATTATTCAAATTGAAAATCAATAGAGTCAGAGCAAAAAACAAGACCAGGAAAGAAATGAAAATTTCAACTGTCATGAGAAAGTTTTTCCGTTTCCTGTTCCACATGAGTTTAAATAAATGACAAATCATGATTGACCTCCTCTGAGAGCTTCTACCGGCTGAAAGCGGGACATTTTAAAGGCCGGCCAGACTCCGGAAAATAAACTGAAAAATAAACAGATTAACAGGCTTTTATAAAATATTCGCCAGTTGATCGCCAGCGTCACATGCCGTAGAACATGGGCCTGATTGATGATATGCAGAATCACGATGGAAAATATCAAGGCGAGAAATCCGCCAATCAGGGTAATAATGATATTCTCAATCATAAATTGACCAACCAATGTCACGGAACTAGCGCCAAAGGCTTTGCGAATACCAATCTCCGTGCTGCGTTCCATGATTCGGGAAATATTGATATTCACCAGGTTGATAGTCGGCAACAACATGAACAAAATCATGGTAATCAGGATTGTCACTAACAATCCGGAAGTATTGGCCCCTCCGTCGCTGCTTCTTCCAAAAAGGACACCGGCAATTGTTTCAAAATAGGTTTCAAACCCGCCTTCTAATTGATTGAACATATCATTAAAAAATTCCATCTGAGTTATTTTATTTTGAAATTCTTCTTTGATGAGGGGCAAATCAGCCGGCTTCTCGGCCAGGGCCAAAGCAAAGTAAGACGGAAAACTGACCGCTTCCAGACGGGGCTCCAACAGATCTTCATTAATATTGGTGATAGGCACCCAAATATCCGAATAAGGCAGAGGCCGCAGAATCGAAATATTTTCCACTACACCAAGAATTATATAATTTATTCCATCAATCATCATATTTTCACCCAGGCAGAACTCGTCATTGAAATATTTTTCCTTAACATTCCGGGTTATTACGGCCACAGGATTGATATTCTCGACGTCCGTCAAATTAAAAGGCTGTCCTTCCAGAAAGGTGAAATCCAGGATTTCCCAGAATTCCGCATCACAATATTTCAGGGCCATTTTGAATTTTTTATTTTCTTTATAGGTCTCGACATTTTTATGAAAACTGGAAATGGATACCTTTTTCGGGATTTCTAGGGTCTTGGCATATTTGTGAAAAAAATAATAACTCATGATCGGCCCGTTTGAGGAACTGTGTTTATCGGTGTGACTGAATTTAAAATATGTGGCAGACAAAGTCCTGTCGAGGCGTGTTTCAGGAGCCATTTTGCCGAAAGTATGGTCTACCAAAGATACAATAATTATAAGAATCATGAGCGTGAAACTGATTCCAAAAAGACTAATAAAAGTAAAAAGTTTGTGTCTTAGCAGTACTTTTATGGCGATTTTTATATAATTTTTGAGCATATCAATCTCCGTAATTTACTATTTTAGTGAATCCGGTCAATTCACCATACAGCCATCAAACAGACGAAGGATTCTTTCAGTCTGTTTGGCGATTTGTTCGTCATGAGTGACCATGACTATGGTTGTGTTCTCATTTTTATGAAAGTCATGCAGAATATCAATAATATCCTGGCCCATATTGCTGTCCAGGTTTCCTGTCGGTTCATCAGCCAGGATGATTTCCGGTTTTCCAACAATTGCCCGGGCAATAGCGACCCGTTGTCTTTGGCCGCCAGATAATTGGTTTGGGAAATGGCGTGTTCTGGCACTGAGCCCCACTTTTTCCAGCGCAGCCAGGGCCAGTTTTCGACGATTTTTATAGGACAACCTGCGGTAAAGCAATGGAATCTCAACATTATCCACCACATTCAGATCATTGATCAGATGAAAACTCTGAAAAATAAAACCAATTTTACTATTTCGTATGGCAGCCAGTTTTCGGTCCCCAAATTTCACCACCTCTCTGGAATCAATCAGTACCTCGCCTTTACTGGGTTTATCAAGTAACCCCATAATATTCAGCAAAGTACTTTTTCCACAACCCGAAGGTCCCATGATGGAAACAAACTCATTCTTCCTGATTTCCAGGTTTATTTCTTTTAATGCCAATGTTTCTATCTTATCCGTACGATAAATTTTTTCAATTTCTTTCAGGCTAATCATATTACCTCCTCTTACTCAATAATTTTTAATTGCTCTTTATGGATATGTTCATCCATGTCTGATATAATAACCTTTTCGCCGGCTTTTACACCCAGCATTATTTCGGCCCAGTCAAAATTGGTGGCTCCCACTTGTATTTTCCGACGAATTGCCTTGGAGCCTTCAATTACAAAAATCTCCTGTAATCCAGTTCCCTTCACTGCAGGGCCCTTTTTAATTCTAATAACACCTTCTTTGAAGGAGGTTATTACAAAAACATCGACCCTCAGATTGGACCTCAGCAGTGGTTGAGTTTTGTCTTCCAGTTCAACAATAAAACTGATGACACCATTTTGGATCATAGGATCAATAGCAGTAATGTTGCCAGCCAGGTCATGCCGACCGATTCTGACCCTCACCGGATTTCCAATGATCAGTTTGTCTCCGTGCATATCTGAGATTTTGCCTTCGATTTTAAAACTGTTGAGATCAGCAATATTCGCAATCTGGTCACCCGCATTGACGTTGGCGCCGATATTATCATTTATCCAAGCCAACACCCCTTCGTGTTCAGGCCGGATTTTTGCCTCACTGAGCCGGCGTTCAAGGATGCGAATATCTGTTTTCTGGATACGGATCTGCAACTCCAGGTCTGATATTTCCAGCACCTGGGACTTTTTCTCATTTTCAATTTGCTTTTCAAGTTGACTGAGTTGAGCCAGGGCAATTTCATAATCTAGTTCAGCCAGTTCCAGTTCCCGACTAGTTGTAACTCCGATATCTACCAATTGTTTTTTAATTTCCACAGTCTTAAATAAAGATTTTAATTGCAATTTTTGAATGTTATAAGAGGTTTCAAGATCTGCCTGCTTCCGGTCCATGTCAATTTTCAGTTTTTTCAGTCTGTTCATTTTCAATTCCAACTCATCGGATTGTTTTTGCAGATCATCTTCCAAAAATTCAGTGTTGAGTTTAAGCAATGAAGAATCGATAATGGTTTTCTCACCGGCCCTGAAATAGACACTTTCTATTTTGGTCTGAATAGGGCTGGTAATAATCTGTTCAAATTCCGGTACAACAATGCCTGATGCAGTAATCGAGCCTTCGATATTGCCAACTTCAGCCGTTGCCACCAGCAGAGAGGTGTTTTTGACTCTGGGAAACAGCAGGTTTCTGAAGATCACAAATAAAAGCACCAGAACAAAACAGGCCACCAGGTAGCGGACACTTTTCTTGATTTTTTCAGTTCTTATCACAGCCTTGGACATCTCACGATCCATAATTTTCCTCTGTTTTTTATGAATCCTCTTTGCCAAAAACAATGCCATCTGGACAAAATATTGTTTTTACAGTATTTTATATTACAATAATTGTTTTAACTCAGTGTCCGCTTCCGAACATTATGTTCGGAATAACACAAAATTAGGAAAATCTACAAAATCATGTCTTTTGATTCACATTGTATAGGACAAAACCAATTTTTATCCACAAGCCTTTTCTTTTAACAAAGGCTATAAAACATTGTAAAATCTGTTTTATTTAGTTATTTTTTGTTTTACCTATAGGGAGGACTTCATGACAGTAAAAGTGGTTCAGATATTATTTCCGACAATCCTGATTTCATTGACTTTACTGACATCCTGCAGTCGAGATTCAAAACTACAGGCAACCCTTTCCCGGCATTTGGCAGCCCTTGAACAACGGGATATGACCACATTACTGACCATTGTAGACCGGAATAACATCACGGAAATAAACCTCAAAGGTCACTATTTATCCGGTTTTCAGGAATACAGAAAAGAAAAAGAAGCCTGGTTTTCCGATCCCGGCTGGAACCTCAAATATGATGTCCTGCACGTGGACAGATACAAAAAGACTGCGGTGGCAATGGTGAAAATGACCCTCCGTGACCGAGATGACAGGGGCGGTTTCTTTACCTATCAATATTATTCAACACTGATTTTCCATTACAAACCCAGACAATGGAAAATGACTCATTGCCAAAATACTATCATAAGGGGGTAAGATGACAGAATATGACCTTTTAGTTGATCTTCATCAACATAATCATCGTCAAGGTCCCGGCAGCGATGAGACTACCCGGAAGGCTATCCATTTGATGGGTACTGTCAATTTTGAAAAAATTGCTGACATCGGATGTGGCACCGGCGGTCAAACCCTTATACTGGCGCAAAACTTTAAAGGCACAGTCACAGCTGTCGACCTGTTCCCAATCTTTTTAAATAAACTCCAGACCCAGGCAGAACAACACCATCTTTCTCATAAAATAAAAACCCTGGTTGCTTCCATGGAGGATTTGCCTTTTGAAAAAGAGGAATTTGATCTCATCTGGTCCGAAGGGGCAATTTACAATATGGGTTTTGAAAAAGGCCTGCAATACTGGAAAGATTTTCTGAAACCCGGCGGTTATCTGGCCGTATCAGAAATCTCCTGGACCCTAGACAAACGACCTTCACAGATCGAAGAATACTGGCAAAATCACTACCCGGAAATCGACACGGTTTCCGGTAAGATAAAAATCCTGGAAAAGCAGGGTTTTTCACCCCTGGCCCATTTTCTTTTGCCTGAAAACGACTGGATTGACCATTATTATTTGCCCTTGCAATCACAGATGCCGGCCTTTCTGGAAAGATACCCGGACAACCCTTTAGCACAGAAAATCAGTAAGGCAGAAAAGGAGGAGTTTCAATTCTACCAAAAATTTAAAAATTATTACAGCTATGGCTTTTATATCGGAAAAAAACTATAATGAAATGGTACAGAGAGGATTACTGGATTACCGATGACAAATCAAAAATCAATTACACTTTTGTAGTCGAATCCCTGCAAAAAACCTATTGGGCCCAGCACCGCAGCCAGGATGTCATCATCCAGTCAATCAAAAACTCCCTCTTTCTCTCTCTGTTTTACCAAAATAAACAAATCGGTTTTTCCAGAATTGTAACTGATTTCTCAGTTTTTGCCTGGATTGCTGATGTCTTTATTGACCCTGATTTTAGAGGAGTCGGGCTGGGAAAATTTTTGGCAAAAACGACCTTTGAACACCCCAAAATAAAAAATGTCGCACTTCAATTATTAAAAACCCGTGACGCCCACGGGCTTTACCGGCACTATGGTTTTGAAACCGATGATTGCATGAGCAGGAGAAAATGAAAAAAGCCCCGAAATAATCAGGGCTTTTAATAATGATAATCTAGTGAGACTAAAACTCATCCTCTGAATCAAATCCCTCATTGGCATCGTCCATTCCCTGTCTGTCACTTTTCTTTTCACGGAAATTGTTAAAATTATAACGCAGGTTCAGCATTACCATCGGTGCTTCCCTTTCCATGTAATTATAGCTGTAGAGTCTGTCCGTTTCCGTCGTACTTTCCCGTTTTCCTGTGCCGAAAACATCCCTTACCTGCAAGGTGGTAGTCAGTTTATTTTGTAAAAAATTTTGTTTTACCGCCAGGTTTACAGAGAAATCTCCTTCTCGGGTCCCCTGGGCTGTTACGGTGGGGCTGTTATATCCGGTATTAATCTGAAAAGTTGTTCCTTTGCTGAATTTAAAATCACTGTTCAGGCGCATATTCCAGTTAAAACTGTGATTGTCAAAGGCCATTTCACCATACTCACCTTTGATGCGATAATCATACAGGTTGCCCATCCAGTTCAGTGTCCACCATCGGAGCAGGTTCATCCTGAACATGAATTCTGTTCCAAAGACATAATCCTTGCCGACATTCGCAATGGTATGCAGGATGACATCATCAGCCTCCTCATAGACCGACTGAACACGTTCGACTTTATTGTTGTTGATCCTTCGATATGCTTCCAGGGAGATCATGTTTTTGCCAAAATACTGAAGAAAGGACAATTCGTAGGAATCAATATACTCTGGTTTGATATCCGGGTTTCCGATTCTTACGGTATAAGCATCCTGCCATGTAATAAAAGGTTCAAGCCAATGTCCCCTTGGACGCTCAATTCTGCGTGTATAGCTTCCCATGATCTGGGTGGTTTCTGTCTGTTTCCAGGAGAGATGGGCGGAAGGAAAAAAATCCAGCCGGTCAATAACATACTCTTCATTTTCACCTGCCAGTTCAATTTTACGGTCAGTATATTCACTCCGCAGGCCACCCTGAAGACCCAACCGTCCTCTTTCCAGTGAATACATTGTATAAACCGAATGAATGTTGTTTTTATATTGGGTAGTGTGGCTGAAGTCTTCCTGATATTCGTATTGACCGGATCGGGTGTCGTAATAAAAAACCTCATTATCCTCATCAGAAATATCAATTCTGCTCTGGAAACCGGCTTCCAATTTATCGGTCGGATTAATAGGCCAGGTATAATCCAGTTTTATCCGGTAATCATGGCCGGGACCTCCTTCCAAAGATTTTTGTGCTACACTGGTCGACTCTGTCAAGGTTTCCAGACGATTTTCACTCTCTTCATCACCGGTACTGCCGGAATAATTGAACTGTCCGAGCAGTTCATGACCTTCATTATTGAATTTGTGCTGATAATCCAGGTTGAAGCGAAAATAATCACCACTACGCTCTGATTTGTCGATACTAAGGTATTCTTTTTTGATATTATCAATGCTGGACATTTCCTCATAAACCATTTCCGATATACGCTCGCCGGAACGATTTCCATAGGTCCCGCCCAGAGTCAGCATGTCCCTGTCAGTCAGATAAAGATCCAGACCGACACGGAAGGAGTAGGGTTCACGGGTATGGTTCATGTCACCTTCAGAAATAGTGGAAAAAGTGTTGCCTGCTATATCTGTTGTGACACGTTCACTTATTCTTTCTCCGGAAAATTCCCAGTGACTGTAATCGGCACTGGCAAAGGCGGCAAATTTATGGTTCCGGTAAGCAAACATGCCATCCAGACCATATTTTTGATTCAGGCCGCCATTGAGATTGAGAATACCACTGATGCCTTCAATTTTGTTTTTTTTCATGACAACATTGACGATACCCGCCACACCGTCAGGATCAAATTTGGCGGAAGGATTGGTGATGATTTCGATGTTTTCTATTTTGGAAGCTGGCAATTGCTGTAATATTTCCGTCGGTTCCAGAATCGTGGGCCTTCCATCAACCAAAACAGTAAAGTTTTCACTTCCACGTAGTGAAACATTGCCTTCAATATCCACCGTCACTGATGGAACATTCTCAAGGACATCAATGGCTGTTCCCGATGCAGAAACCGCCTGGGAACCAACATTGATCACTTTTTTGTCGATCTGAAAAGCCACCGAAACCCGGTCTGCTTCCACCACCACCTCATCCAGATTGACCAGTTCCGGTTTCAGATAAATCTCACCAATTTCAAAAATTTTTGAATCAGGACGAATGGCAATCATGTCGATGCGCTTTTTTCCAAAACCCATAAATTGCACATCCAGCGCATATCTTCCGGGACGCACTTTTTCAATGGAAAATATTCCATTTTCATCCGTCACGTTTCCAAAAATCAGTGTAGAATCCCGTTTACTGACCAGTATCACATTGGCATATTCCACAGGGTCTTTTGTATTTTCATTAAAAACTTTGCCATTAACCGTAATTTCCATATTCATTTTGGCAGGGTCAAAATTTCCTCTTCGTTGCTGGGCATTTAAGCCCGGCAAAACCAACAGGCTTGTCATCATTATGACTATCAGATTTAATCTCATTCCTTTCCCTCGTTCTCTTTCATTAAACAAACCTCATTAAAACCTTGATTAGATACAAGGTTTCGAAAATAGTTAAAAAAGTTTAATTTTTTTAACCAAACTTTTTTCATTAGGTATTTATCACTGAAAAATTTAAAATACCCAGCGATATAAAAATGCATAACTGTCAAATACAGGCTGGGGATGAAGGATATAAAATATAAATTCGATGAACGCTTTCATTACGGCTCCTCCGAAAACTTTTTTCATTTTATGTGGGGTTATTTGCTGCCCGCTATTGTCGAAATATGCAAACATCAAGAAAATCAACGGATTTTCGAGCATTACTATTTTCATTCCTGTGGACCTTTGATGGACCAGATATCGCACAATTTATTGTCTTTATTCCATATCAATTATTTAATCCTTGATAAGAAAACCTTTAAAGACCAAAAGGCCCTCTTCAAAAGAGTTCCACGCTGGGATGTCTGGGCAAAAAAAAACAAACCAACCCGGAAAGAAAAAAGCAGCCTCAGTAAAATTGCCAATCGAATCCATTACCGATTGATGCGCCTGCTTCTTCTGGACACAAGGAAAAATTCAGTTTACATACAGGATATTCAACAGGCTCGTAAAGAAGTTATAAAAAAAATCCGGTCAACACACAAAAGTGACCTCACCTGTAAAAATATTATTTTAAAGAGATCTGAGTCCCCGAATTACTACAAAAAAGGCGGACCGGCAGAGTATCATCATTTTGGCACGGCAATTCGCTCGCTCAGTGGTATAGAAAAGACAATTGATAACCTTAAAAACCATAATTTTATCTTTGAAAGTTATGAACCAGGTATTCATCCAATTGATCATCAGATCAATAGCTTTGCCGAAGCCTGTACTGTCATCGGGATTCGTGGAGCTGAATATGCCAATATGATCTGGATGCAGCCGGGCTCAAAAATCATTATGATCAAACCAAAAGAAATGCCTCCTTCGGTTCAGAAAGAAATTGCAGAAATTTTGCAAATCCGGTATTTTGAAATAGAAACCGAAGAAAACTATCCCGATTTGTCAAAAATTAACCTTAAACCATTATTAAACTATGAATAAAACTGCCAGCACCTTACAATCCTTTTTGACTTTTTTATTGAAAATGAAAGAGAAGTCACATTTAAAGATCGACCGAATCAATTTTTCGGAACAAAAGGAGTGGATAATTACCCAGAGTGGCATAACCCATTATACCGGCGGATATTTTAATGTTACCGGCATTAAATCTGAATTCAGCGGAGATGAACAAGTCGTTTTCTACCAGCCGCAAAGTGCCTTGACAGGCTTATTAATGTGTCAAATTGATAATCAAATATTTATCCAAACCCAGGCAAGAGTTGAGCCGGGTGTAACCGGGGATATTCAGTATGGCCCCACCATCCAGACAACCGCAGCGAATTATATGAAGTATCATGGCGGAAAGCCGACCTCAAATCTGGAAATGTTTCATAACTTATGCCCCCAAACAAATCTAATCAGTTTTAGCATGCAACTGGATTTGGGAGAAAAGTATTACAAAAAAAGCAAAAGTCATCATTATATTGAAACGCAGGAATTGTCAGAGACATCAGAAAATTTGGTCTGGGTGCCCCTGGAGGTCATTGCCAAAACCCTGACAAAGGATTATTTCCTGAATACAGATTTTCGGTCCCTGCTGGCCGTTTTTGACTGGGATGCATATTTGAAAAGGACCAGGGGTAACAATCCCCCTTTAAGCAGTGAAATTCTAACAGATTTTTTTAAAAGAAAAAACAGCTATAAAAATTCCTGGAAAATATCTGGCATCGATAAACTGACCGGCTGGCAATTGACCGATGAAGGCATAAAAGACCACTGCAATTCCGGTGTCTCCGTCAATATGTATAACATTACCTGTGATACCCGTGAAGTGCAAAGCTGGAACCAACCACTGATGGAAGCAAAGGGCACTGGCCAGGTTGTTCTACTTATGCGAAAATTGGCTGGTGAATATGAATTTTTATTGTCAATCATTGAAGAATTTGGACTGAACGAATCAATTGCCATTGGCCCCAGTTTTTTGAACTATCCAAAGATGGAATCCAAAAAAGTTGAAATTCCAGGCGATATTGTGAAAAAATTCCAACATTCCGATGAGGGAGGCCGGTTCTATCATAATGATAGTAAATATGTGGTTTATGAAGTTGATCAGAATTATCCGATATCTGACGGGCAATATTGGGTAAATGGATTTACCCTGAAAAAAATTTTAGCCGCCTCAAACATGGCCGCTATTCAATTAAGATGTATCTGCTCAGCAGTATTAAAAGAATTAAATCCGAATACCTTTTGATAATCCCTTAATCTACATCAAAGAGGTAACCTGTGCCACGAATACTTTTGATGTATCTTGGATTTTTGGAATCTGACTCAAAATATTTCCGCAATCTGGCAATGAAATTGTCAACTGTCCGGGTATTGATCATATAACTGATGTTCCAGACTGTCGACAACAATTCCTTTCTGGACACGATTTTTCCTTTGTTTGAAATAAACAGGCGCATGACTTCCGCCTCTTTCAGGGTCAATTGAAAGGTTCCACGGGGTGTTTTGGCGGAAAGATCGTCAAAATTGATTTCATTGTCTCCGAAAATAAATATATTCGGCACCTGTGCCTCATTACTCCAGATGGAACGCCGTAGCAACACTTCAATGCGGGCCAGCAACTCCTGTAAGTGAAAAGGTTTGGTCAGATAGTCATCTGCACCGATTTTCAAGCCGTGAATTTTGTCATGTAATTGTTCCCTCGCCGTGAGCATGAGTATCGGGATATTGATGTTTCTCTCCCGAATTTTTCCAGTCACTTCAAACCCATCGAGATAAGGCATCATAATATCGAGAATAATCAAATCATAATAGGCTGTCTGAAATTGTTCCAGGGCTGTTTTTCCGTCCTGGACCCAGGTTACATCAAAGCCTTCATCTCTCAGATTGAACACCAATCCCTCACCAAGGGATTTTTCATCTTCAGCCAGCAATATCCTTTTCATTTCATTTCCCTGATTTGCAATAGATAACGGGTTTTCTTTTTTCCAAAAACCGGAATCCGTAATCGAATGGCAACGCCCGATTCCGAGGCTATTAAATTAATTTTTCCAGCATGAAATTTCATTGTTTCTTTAATGAGGTAAAGTCCGATCCCTGTTCCTTTAACATTGGGCAGATTTTTATTTTCTCCCCTGTAAAATTTACGAAAAACCTTGCGCCTTAAATTTTTTGGAATGCCAATTCCATTGTCACGATAATTGATAACGACCCAGTTCTTCTCAATCGTTACCCTGATTTGAATCCTTGCATTTTCAAGGGAGTACTTAATCGAATTCTCAACGAGGTTTTTGATAATCGTATAAAAAGCATTTTCATCAAAAACAACTTCGGTTTCCTCGGGCAACTCCGTTTCCAAACTGAGTTCAAAATCATATTCATCCCTGATTTTACCAAGAACGTTTTCCAGCAAGACCTGAGCATTCCTGACTTTGCAGTCAAAAATCTGCATCTTTTGCTCCAGCCGCGAAACCACCAGCACATTTTCAATCAGATCTTTGAGTTTTTTCGTATCTTTTTCAATGATCGAAAGGAATTTGCTCCTGGTGTCACTTTCCAGGTTCTTTTTTTTCAACGTATCTACGGAAATCTGCATGGATGAAATGGGTGTTTTCAGTTCATGAGTAATATTGGCAATAAAACCATCATACAGCCGCGCCAGGTTAAACTGCACATTTAAATAACGAAATAACAATGACATGCCAATGGCCGCCAAGACAATGAGAGTCAGTCCGATAACAAAAATAGCCACAGCCCCTCCATCAGGAACAGTCACCGAAAAACGTTCTCCAATTTGGTGATGAATGACATTATTGATAACAAATCGGGTAATCCAGAGGCCCGCTACTGAGAGCCAGGTGACTTGAACCAAAACAAAAATGACAATATAATAGGCTAAGGAATCTTTCTTTTTCATAAGCAAAATTTAGCCTTCTTTCCTCAAATCGCAACGAGAAATTTCACCAGGAGGTCTTTCATTACATTACTTTTACAATACTCTTACACTACTTTTACATTACCCTGTCAAAAAATGTTGTATAATTAAACTAAAGAATTCATCCTCTGAAGAAAGTTTTTTATTTTGAAAGGAGCAGAAAGATGAAAATATTATTAATCAATCCCAAGACTCCCGAGACATTTTGGAGTTTTTCTGCCTCCCTGAAATTTGTATCAAAAAAATCCTCGGAAATACCTTTGGGTCTGCTCACCGTTGCAGCAATGTTGCCTCAAAACTGGTCATTGAGATTAATCGACGAAAATGTCAGTCCCTTAAACGATGAAGATATACTGTGGTCTGATTTTGTTTTTTCCACAGCCATGTCCGTCCACCGACATTCTCTGAATAAATTGATTGACCGCTGCAAGAGACTCAAAAGAAAAATTGTTGCCGGCGGCCCTCTTGTTACTCTTGAACCGGAAAACTTTGCCGCCATTGATCATCTGATTCTTAACGAAGCTGAAATCACCCTGCCCCTTTTTTTGGAAGACCTCTTAAAGGGAAAGGCAAAAAAACAATACAAAACGGATACATTCCCCGGCATTCACGAGACACCTGTTCCACGTTGGGATCTTTTAAAAATGAAAGATTATGCCACCATGAATATTCAATACTCCCGGGGCTGTCCCAATGATTGTGAATTTTGCAGCGTTACCATGCTCAACGGCCGTCATTGTCGCACAAAGACTGCGGACCAGTTTTTAAAGGAATTAAATTTCCTATACAATCTCAACTGGCGAGGTCATGTTTTTATTGTTGATGATAATTTTATCGGTAATAAACACAAACTGAAGCAGGAACTTTTGCCGGCCTTGATTCAATGGTCTAAAGCCAGAAAATACCCCTTCAGATTTACAACCGAAGCATCACTGGATTTAGCTGACGACGAGTTATTGATGGACATGATGATTGACGCCGGGTTTTATTCTGTCTTTGTCGGCATTGAAACTCCCAACAAACTCAGCCTGAATGAATGTAATAAAAAACAAAATTTGAACCGGGATATCAGCGATTCGGTCAAGATATTACAATCAAAAGGATTTGTTGTATCCGCGGGATTTATTGTTGGATTTGACAATGATAATGAAGAGATTTTTGACGATCAGATCAAATTGATCCAAAAGAGCGGTATCGTCACAGCTATGGTCGGCTTACTCAACGCACCCGTCGGCACCCGGCTCTACCAACGCTTGAGCCAGGAAAACCGCATTGTCAGACAATTTACAGGCGACAACGTCGACGGGACTACAAACCTGAAACCCATCATGGGACTTACACTTCTGAAAGCTGGATATGAACATATTTTGTCCTCTATTTACTCTCCGAAAGAATACTATCAGCGAATCAGGGTATTTTTAAATAATTACACTGTTCCTAATAAAGTATTCCAGAGAGTATCCTTCACAGAGTTGAAAGCTCTGTTTAAATCCTTCTGGTTTCTGGGTTTCAAATTCAAAGGCCGTCTTTATTACTGGCGCCTTTTCTTTATCAGCCTTTTCAAATATCCGCGGAAATTTCCTGTGGCAATAACACTTGCAATATATGGTGTACATTTTCAAAAAATAACTCAAAATTTATAAGGATGAACGATGATGTTACCGGAATTAAAAATTGGTAATCTGGAAGTCGAAAAAGCAATAATTCAAGGAGGAATGGGAGTCGGCATCTCTTTGTCCGGACTGGCTACAGCAGTGGCCAACGAAGGCGGTATCGGTGTTATATCTTCCATAGGTATCGGTTACCTGAAAGGTGAGCGCAATAAAAAGGGATTCAGCAGTAATGCCCATTATCTTCGTGATGAAATCCGCCGGGCAAAAGACGGCTCCACCCGTGGTGCCATTGGCGTCAACATAATGGTAGCAATATCGGATTTTGATGAGCTGGTAAAAGCCAGTATCGAAGAAAAAGCTGACATCATTTTTGCCGGCGCCGGGCTGCCACTCAATCTGCCGGGTCTGGCCCGGACCATTGATCCCGAAACCCAGACCAAACTGGGTGTTATT
The DNA here is from genome assembly GCA_016934035.1 of Fidelibacterota bacterium. GTDB lineage: Bacteria > Fidelibacterota > UBA2242 > UBA2242 > JAFGTP01 > JAFGTP01. The sequence goes on along the minus strand of JAFGTP010000061.1, from coordinate 75,673 downwards.
GTGTCTTCTGCCCGGGCAGCTAATATTATCTGTCAGAGCTGGCACAAAAAATATCATTGCCTTCCAGATATTATTGTTGTAGAAGGGCCAAAAGCAGGTGGGCACCTGGGGTTCCATTACGATCAGATTTTCGATCCCAATTATAGTCTTGAAAAAATTCTGCCGGAAGTCTGGCATACAGTCCATCAATTTGCCCAACAATATAAAAAGGAAATTCCCATCATTGCCGCCGGTGGTATTTTTACCGGTGAAGATATTTATCAATTCATGTCACTGGGCGCTGACGGAGTCCAAATGGGGACCCGCTTTGTGGCCACTCATGAATGTGATGCCGAAACCCAATTCAAAGAAGTCTATGTAAATTGCCGTGAAGACCAGGTCTCGATCATCACCTCACCAGTGGGATTGCCGGGGCGTGTCATAAAAACAGAATTTATTCAGCAAATCGAAGCCGGCCATCGCAAGCCTTTTACCTGTCCCTGGAAATGCCTGAAAACCTGTAACTTTAAGGAGGCCCCCTACTGTATCGCCGAGGCCCTCATCAATGCGCAACAAGGAAAAATGGAAAACGGATTCGCCTTTGCAGGGTCAAATGTTTATAAAGTAGACCGAATTATTTCTGTTCGGGAACTGTTCCGGGAACTGGAAATCGGTTTTGACTTGTCAGTGGCCCAATATCTTGAAAAAGACCCACTGGAATTCGGGAACTTTCGTTTTGTCAATTTATAATTGGAACTGTCAGAATAGAAGTGGCAGAAAAATTACAAAATTACCGTAGAACCGGTCTATTATTCCATTTTAGTCAAGGGTCAGATAACGTAAGTTGAAAGGGGCTTTATTTTATAAGTCCCTGTTTTTTTAATCGAGCAATAAAATTCTCAGCAAACCGCAAAAAACCCAGGTCCGTCAGATGAACACCATCCACAGTGCCTTCATGGTCAAGACCGATCAGGCCTTTGGCTGATAGGAGATAAATATTGCGATAGTTGTTTTCCATCAATTGATTAAACTCATATCGCAGCGCACCGTTTTTATCATAGATATCCTGATACTGTAAAAAATTGAAATAGTTGGTTTCGTAATTAATATTTTCAACCAAAACAATGGGCACCTGAGGCTGTTTTTGGCGAATGATATCAATCGCTTTGGGAATATTTTCATGGACCATCTTGATAGTCATATTCGGCAGACAATCCAGTACAATCATGTCGGCTTCTATTCCGGCCAGAATTCGCGCCATTGGTTCCTGTAACCAGCCATTGCCACTGAAGCCAAGATTGATGCAATTTTTATCAAGTTTTCGGGAGATAATATTAGGATAGGCCATTCCAGGCCGAGAGGCGCATCCGCCCTGAGTGATACTGGTACCGTAAAAGACCAGGGGTTTTTCAGAATAGGCTTGGCCTTTTTCAATTTGAGCATCAGCATGGATACCGATTTCCAATGACTCAATGCCATCATAAAGAGGAAGATAGAGCCGAAACTCCTTCATGGTGCCCGACATATTTTCAATTATGACCTTCTCAGAAACTTTACCGGCAGATTTTGCTGTGGCGACATATTGCCACTTCCCTTTATTTTTACAATAAAGGTCCAGACCCCGGATACCCGTACCGGCCATGTGCTCCATGGTGAAATTTTTGGTTACTTCCCATTTTAATTTCAGGAAGGATGAATTCGTATAAAAATCAATAAAAATTCCTGCACTGTTCGTTGATAAATCCCAAACCTCTCTGCGCACTAGTTCCTGAGCATATCGAGGCAACCTGTGAAAGGGGTTTTCCTTTTCTGCCACCGAAAAGGCTGTTCCCTGAATCCTGAGTTCAGTGGCATTGGTGTAACGCAACTTATCTTCGGCTAATCCGCTGACAATCATCAGAATCAGGATTGTAAAAACGCGAATTTTCATTTGATCAGTATCGTCTCCTGGGGGCAACAAAACCGATAAACAAAAACAACAAACTCGCACCGATTACAACAAATCCGGCCAGGACAACCTTGTTATTGGCGGTCTTTAAGTTGCCGCGGATGATCAGGTTAATTTTTGAAATGGCCAGGTCCGAATGAACATTTTCCAGCATCAAAAGTTTGTATTTTCCAGGTTCCGCAATATTGAAGGTCTTCAGATTTGAATAGCCGGTCAGATTTCCGGAATGATTAATGCTGATATCAGTCCCGTTTTGGGAATCAAGATTTTTTCGGACAGCGCTAACACTGAATTCCTCCTGCCAGATGGTGGCGTTGTCTTTGCTCAGGCGACCGACAAACCCGGTCTTGCAGGTGGTATATTCAACCGGTAAATGATAATACACCTCCGTAACAAAGGATATTGGATTCATTTCCGGCTTCAAATTAATGTAAATTGGTGAATTCCATTTACTGTTTGTTTTACGGTAGAAGGTTTTCCCCTCCACTTTTTCAACGATTACATTTTGACTGAAAACTTCGTGTTTTCCGTATTCCTTGGTGCTGAAATGGTCACAATAATACTGGTAACACGGCCCCATTGTTACCCCGATAAGGAGGGTAACGAAAAAAAATTTTTTCATGATTACATCCAATATTTTTTTTACAACAGTTGCAAAGGTAATATAAAAAAAATCAATTGAAACCGGCAATAATATTTCTAAAATTTTTAAATAATTTTAATCCCCTCCTGTTTTCAAAAAATTAAACAAAGCATTTGACAATCAAAAAATTCCTGTTTAATTTATAGCCGACTGACCGGTCAGTCATTTAAAAGAAAGAACAAATTATGTCACCAAGACCTAAAAGTGAAGAAAAACAAATGAAAATCCTGAAAGCCGCCATGGACACCTTTGCCAAGCAAGGACTGGAAAAAGGTACCATCGCCACCATCGCCCGGGAAGCCGGTATCGGCAAAGGCACCATCTACCAATACTTTCAAAGTAAAGAAGAGATTTTCGAACAGATCATTCTGGTTGTTTTTGATGAAATGTTCCAGGCCTGGATGCAACTCATTCAGGATGATTGGGACCCGGTCAAAAAATTGAAACTGATCATTGATTACACCATTGACACCACCCTGGATATGGCACAAAGCGGCAATAAGGAACAGTTTTCCATGGTTATGGAGATCATGCTTTATGCCTATCGCAACAACACGAAAATTTCACTGGATAAAGTATTGCAGCATATCTACGCTATTTTTGAACCTATCATTGAGCAGGGAATTCTAAAGGGATTATTCAAACCGGTAGATGTAAAATACTTTAGCTTTATTCTCTTTTCCTTTTTAGATGGCTTCGGGCTGCATATGTTTTTCCAGTACAGGCATTACAATAATGATGAATTAAAAAGGACCATGAAAAGCATTATACTGAAAGGAATACTTCTATGATAAGATTTCCGATCATAAAACTATTCTGTTTACTGCTGACCACTATGGCTGCGGGTTACACTCAGACCGGTGAAGAATTATTAAACGACCTCCTGGGCCATATGAATCCCGAAAGTTCCCGTGGGATTATGAGGCAAACTATCCACACTCTGTCGGGAGAAAAGAGGGTGCTGACTTACGAATCCGCTGCCGATGAAAAGGGTAAAAATTCCATGATGCGCTACCTCTCTCCCGCCCGCGTCAAAGGCAATGCCCTGCTGATGAAAAATTATTCCAATGATATCTGGATGTACAACAATCGCACAAAAAGAGTCCGTAAACTGGCCTCCCATGCGAAAAAACAAAAATTCGAAGGTTCGGATTTTACCTACGAAGATATGGGCTCCGGTGACACCTGGCGCACAGACTATGCGCCGGTTCCTTTGGGCATTCAATCAATGGATGGAATAAAATGCAATGTGTTGGAATTGAAATCTGAAAATGAAGCCAATTCCTATTCAAAAATTCTGGCTTTTCTCCGTACAGAGGACCAATTCCCACTGAAAATTGAATATTACGACAACTCCGGAAACCTTGAGAAAACCCTCTTCCTCGATAATATTGAAAAAATACAGGGGGTTTCCACAGCCATGAAAATGGTGATGGAAAACCGGCAGGACAATACCAGTACAATTATGGAATACGAGTCCGTTGAGTACAATGTCACCTTTGATAAAAATTTCTTTTCAGAGCAAACACTCAAAAGGTAAACAGGTGCAAAGTATGCGTCGAACGATAATCTTAACATCCATGGTACTACTGATGTCATCACTGATTTTTGCCGAGGTTACCTGGTACGGCTACTATGAATTTGAAGGCGATTATGCAAAAGCACCAGGGCATGGATTTTATTTTGATTACAATAAATTCCGTCTGGATTTTGATACGGATCCCACCGACAATGTCCATATCGGTGGAGACGTGGTATATAAACGATATGGTGGAAAAACCAGGTTCAATATTTCTGATTTCATTCATGAATCCTACTACGCCGGGCTCATATCACCGAGATCTGATCTGTTTCAGGTTGAGTTTGAAGATACATTGATGATTGATAATCTTTATCTGGATTTTCATCATAAATATTTTGAATTGATCATCGGCCGCCAGCAACTCCCAACCGGTGTGGGCTATGCCTGGAACCCAACCGACATTTTCAACAAAAAGGACATCATGGATCCGACTTACGAAGTGACAGGTGTGGATGCTATTCAATTGAATATTCCGGTGGCTTTCATTGGTACTTTACAGGCTATTTACCAACCGGAAGAGACCTTTGATTTATCGACGCAGTATTTTCAATTCAAATGCTGGTTGCCCTATTGGGATGTTTCATTGTTATATGGAAAAACAAGGCCCGATTATTATAATTATCGAATAGGCTCCTTTGGCAATCCAATTTATAAAGATCTGTATGGAATCACACTGGAAGGGGATGTTTCCGGAATCGGATTAAGAACAGAATTTACTGCAAATCGGATTAATTATGATTCTGATAATTTAAAATATGAATACATTGTTGGCGCTGATTATACTTTTGAAAATTCACTTTATGTACTCGGAGAATATTTACACAATGATTTTGGTACTGAAGAAAATGAGACCTCTTTGTTTGATTATTTGATTTATTATGATTGGCAGCAACACAGTCTTAACCAAAATTACCTGTTCCTCATGGGAATGTATCCAATTACTGATTTGATAGATGCAACCGTCATGTCCATAGCCAATCTGGATGATCAAAGTCTTGTCATCAATCCGATGTTGGCTTACCGTATCTATGAAAATGTGGAATTGACTTTTATGGGCAATATCTTTACAGGCGATAAAAAAGACGAGTATGGATTTCAGGACCTGGGCATAAAAGTAAGATTGAGGGCCTATTTCTAACAGTTCCATTCCAATACAAATAGCAGGAAAAAATATGAGAACAAAATTATTTAATCAATTGGCAAAATTCATTTCTGAAAAAACAGGCTGGGCTCTTTTCTCCATTATTATCATAACACTTATCACTGGGTATCTGTCATCCAAAATTAAAATCAATATGAATATGGCAGACCTGCTGCCCAAAAATTCGCCCATGATGGAAGAATTCAATTATGTAGCTGAGCATTTTCCCGGAGCCAATCCCATGATCATTGTATTGCAAGGGGATGAAGAAAAAATGAAAATTTTTGCTGAGGGAATAAAAAATAAAATAGAAAACCTGTCAGCCTGGATAGAGCGCTTTGGCTCGCCAAAAATTCAGAAGCAGCATGAGATGGCCAAAAATGGCTCAAACTTTCCAGGAAAATATTATCGCCGGGTCGATATCAAACTGCCCACAAAATTCTTTGAGGACCATGGCTTGATGCTGTTGAAAAATGACGACCTTAAACGGATGCGAAAGCTTTATGAAGAGCCCGGTTTTTTACCTTTTTTAATCAACCTGAATGATAACCTGGAAAAGGAATATATTCAATCAGAAGAAAAAATATCCACCATGCAAAAAGAACGGGAAGCCGTACAATTTTTGGACAACATTGAAACCTGGTCGGATTTTGTCAACCGGGCACTTTTTGAGTTGGAATATGATAAAACACTCAGCCAGGAAGCAGCCCGTTCCTTTGCGGCTGGTTCTCCCTATCTATATTCTCCGGACCGCTCCATGATGCTGGTTATGGCAGAGCCGACTTTTAATGTGCTGGATATTGAAAAATTACTACCTGCTGTCAACGGATTGGAAGAGCTGGTAAAAAAGGAAGCGGCCAAATATGGAATTGGTGCCGGCCTTGCCGGCGGTATAGTCCTGGCCAGAGACGAAATGGTAGCATCGACTGAGGACTCTTTTTTATTGACCCTTCTTGCACTGACAGGAGTATTTTTACTTTTTATAATTGCCTTTCGTATGATCTCGGCCCCTTTTCTGGCCATTCTGAACCTGCTGCTGGGGATTGTCTGGGCCCTCGGTATTTCCTATCTGTTGGTAGAGGAACTCAATATGTTTACCTCCATGGCCTCAGTTGTCCTCGTTGGGTTGGGCATTGATTTCTCGATCCACATTATCTCCGTCTACAGTGAAATGCGCAGGAAGGGTGAAAATATCTATGACGCCCTGGGATTGACCCTGAATAAAGTCGGGGCTGGAATCATCACCGGCGGCATGACCACTGCAGTGGCCTTTTTGACCCTGACCACAGGTCGCAGCAGCGGTATTGTGGAATTCGGTCTGGTCAACGGCATTGGACTGGTCATTGTCATGCTGGCCACCCTGCTGATCCTGCCTACCTTTTTAATCCTTCAGGAAAAACTTAGAATTTACCTGGGTGAAAAATTATTAAAAAACTTCTCGGTTGAAAGGAAGAGCGTCGATATTTCCTACAAATTATTGGGTTCTGCCGGAGATAAAATTTACAAAAAATATGGTGTTTCCCTGATAGGAATTCTGATTATCACCACTATCTTGGGATTTTCAATGACAAAAGTGGAATTTGACTATAATTACCTCAATATGGAACCGGAGGGATTGGAGTCTATCCGCCTGAACCACCTTTTAATCCATAAATACAACATGTCTTCCGACCCCACGATGATGACAGCGAAAAGTCTGCAGGAAAATTATAACTTTACACAAAAAGCCAAGGAACAATCCAGTATCAGCTGGGTGCAATCCATTACTGATTACCTTCCTCCTATTGAAAAACAACAGCACAGAAAACCATTGATTGCCGAAATCCATCGAATAATGGAAAACAGTTCTACCAACCTCTCCTTTTCCGAAGACTACCAATTGCAGGTTGTCGATGAATTGATGCGATTGGAAGCCAATATCATTGAGATGCAGGATATGGCTTTTATCAGCGGTCAGGACATGGTTGACCAAAAAACTTTTCGATTAGTCGGCAGCGCTAATTTTACTACGGCAGCTATCAAAATGGACGAACTTGTTCTCGAACCGACAACAATTACAAAAGAAAAAACTGGTGAAATCAACCGGTTATTAGCCCAGGTGCTTAATGAAAATTTTCCTGTTGAGGTCAAAGAAATCCTGCGTAAAATCATCAGGGAAATCCAAAAAACAGACATTGCAGACATCGGCCGCCTTAAAAACATTGCCAACCAGATCAATGAATTGGCTGCCCATCCAATTATGGCAGGAAAAATAACGGCCCTCGCCAATAATCTCAACGAAACCGTTTTGGAAGAGAACCGACTGGAAATTTTCAGCAGGGATTTTGCCGGCCAGTATAAAAATATCGTCCTGGATATGGCTGACACCAACACGATAAAATTGGAGATGTTGCCTGTAAACACACGCGACCAGTTTTACAGCCCTGAGGAAGATTGTTTCCTCATCACCGTTTATCCGAAAGGAAATGTCTGGAACATTCAGTACCTGGATACTTTCTCCAAGGATCTGCTGGACATCACGCCCCGGATTGCCGGACTGCCGCCCATGTTTTATTATCTGATCGACATCATCGGGCAGGACGGCAAAAAAGCAGCGGTTCTGACATTAATTGTGGTCTTTATCATGCTGCTGATTGATTTTCGTTCTATAAAATTTTCGTTTCTGGCCCTGTTGCCTTTAATCATCGGTTTTATTTGGATGCTTGGTATCATGGGAATTTTGGGTATCAAAATAACTTTGGTAAATGTGATGGCCCTGCCCCTTATTCTGGGAATTGGCATTGATGACGGCATTCATATCCTCCATCGCTACAGAAGTGAAGGAAAAGGGGCTATCCGGCATGTGCTGAGTTCCACGGGGAAAGCAGTCGTCATCACCTCGCTGACCACCATGATCTCATTCGGGTCACTGGTTTTTGCCACGTATCGCGGGTTTGGCAGCCTGGGAATAGCCTTGTTTATCGGCGTCGGCACCTGTTTGCTGGCTTCTGTCTTTGTCCTGACGCCAATGATCCGACTATTCAGAGAATAATCAGCCTGAGAACTGACATTAAAAGGATAGGAGCCAATGAAAAAAACAACGATCAACAATCAACATTTGACAATATCCCGGGATATCGCTCCCTGTGGAATGAATTGTGCCATCTGCATGGCCTTTCAACGTGAGCCAAACCACTGTGAAGGTTGTCAGGGTACTGATGAAAATAAACCGAAGTCTTGCCTAAATTGCATTATTGTTAATTGCGTCGATTTGCCAGCCTCCGGATTTTGCTATGATTGTGAAAAATTACCCTGCCGGAGAATGAAGCAACTGGACAAGCGATATCGGACAAAATACAACATGAGTATGTTGGAAAATCTCCAAATGATCAAAGAAAAAGGCATTGAATATTTCCTTGAAAATGAAAATAAAAGATGGCAATGTGAAACTTGTGGCGGATTGATGGATGTTCATCGCGGACGGTGTATGATCTGTGAACCTGAAAAATAACTAACAACTTTTTTCAATGCAGTAGCGTCCTTTATTTTGTAATTATTATCAAAAAGAGCACATCATGAAAAAACTTTTTATTTTATCTCTAATAATACTCCAGTCTCTAACAATAAAAGGGGAAACAAACCTCACCGGTCCGGGAAGCTACAAAATTCTAAGTGAAAATAAACAACCGATTAAAATCCCATTCAAAATGGCAGATGGCAAACCCGCACTGGATTGCATAATCAATGGTAAACCGGCAAAACTGATGATTGATAATGGCATTCTTTGGGATGAAGTCTGGTTATTTGGATCACCGCTGGTTGATGAACTGAATCTCAAACCGGAAGTAACCGGACAAATCGGTGGTGCTGGTGAAGGTGATCCTACAGAAGCTTATATATCTGAACCAATTTCTTTGAAATTTGATGATATTATTTTCTACGAACAGCCTGTCATAATATCACCATCAGCAGTAGGATTTACGGATATGTTTCCTAAAGTTGATGGTCAACTGTGTAATACTTTTTTCAAGCATTTTCTGGTGGAATTTGATTTCATAGATAATTATGTAATTCTGCACAAACCTGAAGATTTCAAATTTGATAAAAACGGATGTGTACTGGAAATGAACGAAACACCCAGTGAGACTCATTCGGTGCCTTTTTCATTCACTATGCTTGACGGAAAAAAATATGATGGCCAGGTGGATATAGATTTTGGTGGTATTTATCCTTTTAAAATTGCGCTGAATAACGAACTAAATATCCAACTTCCAGATGATGTTGAACCAATCAATAATGTTTTTGGCGCCCAGGGTAAAATTTCACAGTGGAAAGGCCAGATCAAAAGCATGACTTTCGGAAAATATCTTTATAAAAATCCGACTGTCATGTATGGAAATCGAGAATCCTCAAGAATTCATCCGGAAAATTTGGGTGTGCTTGGTTTGCCTTTGTTTATGGATTTTGATATTACCTTTGATTATATAAATGGAAAATTGTATTTGTTGCCCAATAAAAATTATACAGAAAGATAAAAAAAATGTCTAAATGGGTATTTTGTTTTAATTAAATAATTATATTTTTTCTTTAATTCAAATAAAATCAATTGGTGTTTCCACTTACTCTTACTATATTTTATAAAAGAAAATAAGACGAGGAAACCATGAAATTTCGTTTCTGCTTTATAATTCTGATTTTGTTTAGTCAAATATTGGCACAAGAATACAATTCACCAGAAATACCTCAAATTTCTGCTGATGATGAAGTCCGTTTTATTATCTTTGGCGACAGCCAGTTTGGCAATCCATCGCAATATGAGCGGATGATCTATGAAGCCAATTTACTCCGCCCGCAATTTGTCATCCAGGTAGGTGATTTGATCAATGGCTATACTCATGATGAGGAACAAATCCGCCATGAGTGGAAATGGTTTCTCAATCAGATTTCACCATTGGAGATGCCCTTTTATCCGGTGCCCGGGAATCACGATATTGTCACCGATGAAGAAGAAAAAATTTATGGCGAAGTATGGGGTGAAAATCGCAATCATTATTCTTTTGATTATGGCGCAGTTCACTGCATTTTTCTGAATTCTTTTCATGGTGAAGAAGATGACCGAATTGCGGAATGGCAATATAACTGGTTGAAGCAGGATTTAGCGGAATTATCCGAAAAAACACAAGTGATTTTTGTCTTTGTACATAGCCCCCTTTGGAAATATCCGGTTGATTCACCCGGATACAAAGATTGGGAAAAAGTGCATAAACTGCTGACTCAATATCCGGTAAAACTGGTGGCTGGCGGCCATTCTCATGAAAATATCTGGGAAGAGCGTGACGGCATCAACTATATCATTATCAATAGTGCCGGTGTAAGTAAAAAGATCGAAAGAGACGGTATGTTTTCATCCTTTATGCATGTGAGTTATGTGCCGGGAAAAGAAATAAAATATGCCAATATTAAAGCAGGATCGATCTTGCCGATTGACTGTGTCACACCCAAGGAACGTGAGGAAATCGCAAAGTATAAACTGGCTGATAAAAATATTCGAATAACTAACTGGAATAGTGATGGCGAATTTGAGACAATAATCAAAGTTCCATTAGAAAACAAATTGGATGAAGCACGTACCTTCAAATTGGATTGGGAGATGCCGGAAAATTCAGCAGTAAAAATTATACCTGAAAGTCAGTGGATTACATTGGATTCCAATGCCCCATCAGAAATCTCTTTTCACTTTATTGCAGGTTCATTAGAAGATCAAAAAAACTTGCCGGTTTTGGAAATCTCAGCAGAAAATAAATTCCGAACCGGTTATGTCTCGCGAAAGGATGAAGTAAAACTTCGTCAGCAAACTTCCACCGATAAATCCCAAAAGTCCAATATTTTATTGGACAAATTGGTGACCTTTGAAGCGAAATATACCCTCTCTGTCCCACGACAGGTAACAGTCCTGCGAAAAGACAGCAATATCAAAATCGATGGAAAAGTAACAGACAAAGAGTGGAAAAAATATAGTGAGTTGACTGACTTTGTGACATCAATTGAAAAACCTGCCGAAAAGACGACTACTGTGAAAATCGCCTATGATGAAAATTATCTCTACATCGGTGCTATATTGGAAGAACCAAATCCTGATAAAATGATATCAACAGCTCACGGTGAAATCCCCTTCACCTGGAATGACGATGATCTGGAATTATTTTTTGATACCCGCAATAATCAGCAAGATTATACACGCTTGTTTCAGACAGCTCACGGCTTACGCTTTAATTCTCTGGAACGTTGGGTAGAAGATAAATATTTTGAATCAGAATATTTAAGTGCGATCAAAATCGGTAAAGACAGATGGTCAATCGAGATGCAAATTCCATGGAAAGATATTGGCATTGACAACGGCCCAAAATCCGGAGATCAGTGGGGTTTCAATATCAGTCGAAATCGTCCACAAAATGAAGTGAAGGAATCCCATTGGGCAGGAAATCCATACAATCCGACAGGTTATGGGATTTTGGATTTTGAATAGATTTCAATTCTCAAAAATCACTTGATCTATTTTTATTACATCCTGATAAAATTTCCAGTTAATTTGATAACCCAATTTTATACTTTCTGATTTTTCAATAGGTCGATTGAAGGTTATTTCCAATTCTTTTGGACTTATTAATTTTTCATTAAAATAAATTGATCCCAGTGAATCTTCATAAGCAATCGAAGATATGTTTCTGTGATAACTCTCAATTTCATTGTCAAATATAATGCTAACCTGCTGGTTAGACTGTTCAATTATCCTGTATTCGAGTGATTTATTTTCATGTAATGTAATGTCAATGGCTTTCCACGTGCCAAAGATGTTAAGTAAAAATAAAAACATAATTCCAAAAACGGGTAGTGATTTGAAAAAAGATTTTTCCTTGATCGCAACCTCAGATAATAATTTATCCAGATTTTGTTTGATGTCAGATTTCCAGAAAAATATGCATGAAATTACCACGGCCATTGAAATAAGATGCAAAGTTTGTCCGAAATTACTAAAAAATTGTTGTTTCAATAGGATGACTTCAATTATCGGAATTCCAATAATATCAAAAATCATTAGAATAATTCCTAAAATCACATAGATATCTTTAAAAGCTATAACTCTTTGTTTTTTGAAGATTAAAATTAAAAAATAAATAAAAACGACATGATATCCCCAGGCAATACCAGATGCACCGTGACCAAGTATTCTTGTATCGGAATGTATATAATTAACAATTGTAGTTGTGAAAAATGTCAAAATTGAAAGAAATGCAAATCGTCTCGCTCCCAGTAATTTTTCACATAATATTCCAAATATCAGAAATACAAGCAAATTCCCGAAAAAATGAGGTAGAATCATTTCAGGGCTATGTGTAAATGCGCTTAATGTAAATAAATAGAAACTATGGAATGTTGCTGATTGACGAGTTATTTCACTGTAAAGATCATTTAGGAAAAATTGGGGAATGGTTGAAATCAGGCATGAAGCGATCAGAAGAAAACTTACTACGGGAAATTTTTTATTTATTTGGTAAAATAATTTTGTAAACATAATTTTTCCTATCCTAAAATTTGGAAAAATATACAATCGAAGGACTGAATATGACAAATAATAAACAAGATATTATAGATCGATTTACCTCCAAAGGTGTTTTCCCGCATCAGATGGCATTTACACTTTTAATTCCGCTGAGAAATATATTCCTTTCACCCAAAAAGTTAATAAAGCGAATGAATTTGGCGCCCAGTCATCAGGTATTGGAAATTGGCCCTGGTCCCGGATATTTTAGTTTGCAAGTGGCAAAATTTCTCACTCAGGGGAAAATTGTCCTTGCAGACATTCAGCAGGAAATGCTGGATTATGCGAAAAAACGTCTGGGCAAAAGTAACATCAGCAATACTGAATATTATTTGTGCAATGGTGAGAAATTGGATTTTTCCGATGAAAGTTTTGACCGGATTTTTATGGTGACCGTCATCGGGGAAGTAGAAAATAAAGGGGCCTATATCCGGGAATTCTATCGCCTGCTGAGAGCTGATGGAATTCTCTCAATTTCCGAACTTGCCGGTGACCCCGACAAAATGACACCCCAGGAATTGATGGCGCTCACTGCGAAAGCAGGATTTGTTTTGGGGGAAATGTTTGGCAACCAACGGAATTATACTATCAATTTTATAAAAACAAAATTACTCTGATCAGCCGAAAAAGGAGTCGACATGCAAAAATCAATTATAACCACCGGAAAAAAGAGAATTCTCAAAAAAGGACTCTATTATATAACCGATGAAAGGAATAATATTCAAAAATACAAACCCTGGCTGGGTGATTTGTTATCCTTTATGTATGACCGAATCATGGAAAAATCCATTTTCCCCAGGAAATTTGGTGGCAATATCAACCAGCATATTGAGATATTGAAAAAAGAATTCGAAGAAATCCATCATCAAAAAATTATTGAATTTGCAACGGGAAGTGGCAATGTCGAAAAATTTTTACTTCCAGATAATCATTATATTGGAAGCGACATCAGCGCCGGACTTCTGCTCATCGCAAGAAAAAAATTGATTGACAAAGGATTTAGAGATTTTGAATTGTATATCACCGATGCCTGTCAAACGCCCTTTGCAGAACATAACTTTGATATGGCAATCTGCAATTTATCGCTTAATTTTTTCAGTAGCATCGATTCATTCATTGCCGAATTGAAACGTATCCTTAAAGCTGATGGAATATTTTTTTGTAGTGTGCCGATTCCGGAGAAAAAAAATCCAAAGGTAATCATCAGAGGGACGCTCTATTCTACCCAGGAATTAAAACAAAAGTTCGAAAATCATGGTTTTGAATTTATTCCATTACCCTACGAGAATGGTGCTTTATTATATTTCAAAGCAAAATTAATTTCATAAGAGGATTCGACAATTGAACTTAAATTTTACATTTCGCATTAAACCGCAGCTAAAAATCAAATCACATCCAACGCCAACATCTTCAACAAATATTCCTTATCCACATTTTTACGCTGCTGATAATCACTCAATTGCTTCTCATCAATTTTACCAATAGAAAAATACTTGGATTCAGAATGGGCAAAGTAATATCCACACACCGAAGCCACAGGAACCATGAGGAAGGATTCTGTCAACTGGATGGGTGAATTCTCATCCATTTGCAGCAGGTCTTTGAAGAGTTTTCCCTTCTCGCTGTGGTCGGGACATGGTGGATAACCGGGGGCGGGACGGATGCCTTTGTATTTGACCGTATGAATATCATCAACCGATAGGTTTTCATCAGGCGCATAACCCCAGATTTCTGTACGGACTTTGCGGTGAAGTTCTTCAGCCAGTGCTTCTGCCAGGCGGTCAGCCAGGACCTTCATCATAATGCGTGAATACTCGTCATTCTCCTCAAAAATAGCCAGGCTGTTTCCTATGTCAGCAGTACATGCAAAGCCCCCAAGGTAGTCAATTTTGCCAGATTCTTTCGGTGCGATGTAGTCAGCAAGCGAAAGATAATATTCAGTGTCTTTTTTCTCAATTTGTTGACGGAGCATGGGTAACTGACAGCATAGTTCATCGTTTTGATAAACATTGATTGTATCGTTTTCAGTATTAGCTTTGTGAATGCCAATTCGTGCCCAAAGTTTGACGAGGTTTTCATCTTTGATGCGCTGCAGCATTTTCTGTGCATCGTTGAAAAGTTTTTGTGCTTCCTCGCCTTTTTCAGGATCGCTGAGGATTTCCGGATAATTGCCCTTCATTTCCCAGGCTTTAAAGAAGAATTTCCAGTCAATCCATTTAGTGGCATCATCAATAGGAATTTCTATATCTTTCACACCAACGAAATTCGGTGTTGCCGGTGTGTAATTTTCCCAATTCAGTTTCAGCGCTTTTTCCTGTGATTCTTTGAAATCCAAAAGTGTGAAGCGCTTGGCGCTTTCGGCACGAGCCTGACGCACTTTTTCGTATTCGGCTCTTAGTTTTTTGATATATTGATCTTTTTTAGTTGGAGAACAAAGATTGGATGCCACTTCCACGCTGCGTGACGCATCCAGCACATGGATAATGCCATGCTCATAAACCGGGTCCAGTTTCAAAGCGGTATGGACTTTTGATGTAGTGGCGCCACCAATCATAACAGGAATCGTTTTACCTCTGTGACGCAGTAATTCTGCGAATTTTTTCATTTCTTCAAGTGATGGCGTGATCAATCCCGATAATCCGATAAGATCGGCATTCATTTCTTCGGCTTTTTTGAGAATGGCTTCATTGGGGACCATGACACCCAAATCATGAATTTCAAAATTATTACAGGCCAAGACCACATTCACTATATTTTTCCCGATATCGTGGACATCACCTTTGACAGTGGCCAGGACAATGACGCCTTTTGCCGTGGAATTGCTGTCCTTTTGCGCTTCGATCAATGGCAGGACGTGCGAAACAGATTCTTTCATCACACGAGCAGATTTGACCACCTGGGGCAAAAACATTTTTCCGACACCAAAAAGATCGCCAACTTCATTCATGCCGTCCATCAGCGGGCCTTCGATAATTTCCAGTGGATCATCATAGGTGGCGATGGCTTCTTTCATGTCCTCTTCAATATGAGTCGTGGTCCCGGTAACCAAGGCATGGGAAAGCCGTTTGTGCAAAGGCAGTTTGCGCCACTCGGCGTCGCTCAGTTCTCTTTTTTGGGACTGACCTTTGAGTTTTTCGGCAATATCCAAAACCCGCTCGGTTGCATCAAAGCGCCGATTGAAAATCAAATCTTCAATCCTGTCCCGGACATCGGGTTCAATTTCATCATAAACGACGATCATTTCCGGGTTGACAATCCCCATATCAATTCCGGCCTGAATGGCATGATAGAGAAATACCGCATGGATGGCTTCACGAACCCCATTATTACCTCGAAAGGAAAAAGAAATATTGCTGACACCGCCGCTGGTGAGAACGCCGGGCAGATTTTCCTTGATCCATTTGACAGCACGTATAAAATCCAGACCGTAATTGGCGTGTTCTTCGATACCTGTGCCTATGGCAAATATATTAGCATCAAAAATGATATTATGGGGCGAAATGCCTTCTTCATGAACGAGAATGTTGTAGGCTTTTTCACATATTTCAATTTTACGTTCAAAAGTATCCGCCTGACCGTGTTCATCAAAGGCCATGACGATAAAAGCACCGCCAAGGGCAACAATTTCACGGGCTTGCTCCACAAATTTTTCACGCCCTTCTTTGAGAGATATGGAGTTGACAATGCCGCGTCCCTGACAGCAGGCCAGCGCTTCGCGGCAAACATCAAATTTGGAAGAATCAAACATGAAAGGAACCCGCGCTACTTCCGGCTCCGATGCCAGGAGGTGGGTAAAATGCACCATTTCTTCTTTCGCATCAAGCAACGCATCATCCATGTTGATATCCAGAATTTGCGCACCGTTTTGAACCTGTTTTTTGGCAATATTCAATGCCCTGTCATATTGTTTTTCTGCAATGAGCTTCAAAAAATTACGGGAACCGGCGACATTTGTCCGTTCTCCGACATTGACAAACAGAGATTTCCGGGACACTTCAAGAGGTTCCAGCCCGGTGAAATAATGTCTCAGTTTCAAGTCTTGTTTGGGCCGGGGTTTATAGTTTTTGGCCACATCACCAATGGCCTGGATGTGAAGCGGTGTCGTGCCGCAGCATCCGCCGACAATATTGACCAGGCCTTCTTCACAATATTCCCGGATTTTTGCAGCCATTTCAGCAGCAGATTCATCATATTCACCCAGTTCATTGGGTAATCCGGCATTGGGATGGACATTGATGGCGCAATCCGCCATTTCCGCAACAATGCGTAAATAATGGATCAGTGTATCAGCACCGAGAGAGCAGTTCAAACCGATACTCATAGGATTGGAGTGAATCATGGAAAAGTAAAAGGCTTCCGGAGTCATGCCTGTCAGAAAACGGCCACTCATGTCACTGATTGTGCCGGAGATAATAAAAGGAATACCTTTGCCGGTTTTACGATTGTATTGATTGATGGCATAAGTCGCAGCTTTGGCGTTCAGCGGATCAAAAATAGTTTCAATTAACAATAAATCCACACCACCGTCAACAAGCCCGCGCACCTCGTTGGTATAATTTTCAACCAAACGATTGAAAGTGATGTTGCGGAAAGCAGGATTATGGACATCAGGAGAGAGTGATGCTGTTCGGTTGGTGGGCCCCAGTGAACCGGCCACAAAAGCATTCTTGTTGATTTTTTCGACTGCACGACGGGCAATTTCCGCCCCGGCTTTATTGATCTCATAGACATAATCCTGTGTCTGATAATCCGACTGGGAAACAAAATTGGCATTGAACGTATTGGTCTCGATGATATCAGCGCCGGCTTTCAGATATTGCTCATGAATATCCTGAATGGCATCAGGCTGAGTCAGGTTTAGCAGATCATTGTTGCCTTTGACATCATGAGTATGATTGAGAAACAATTTTCCCCGATATTCCGTTTCACCGAATTTGTATTTCTGAATCATGGTACCCATGGCGCCATCCAGAATGACTATTTTTTTATAAATCAGTTTTTCAATGCTCATGTAATCTCTCATATTTTAATGGCTTAATTAGGGCTGATATTAAAGAGGTTATCCGATATAAACAAGGATTTTTCAGAACTTAGATATAAATACTCTGATCCAATCGGGCCATCATTCATACAGGTACTTCTCTGCACTCTTTTAGCCTGAACATTAAAAGCACTGGTTTTTCGGAAATTCATTGGATGCAATTTTGGATTTTCCAGCCCGATATTGCTGCACCATCTCCGCAAATTTATCAATGTTGCCCGTCATCATCATCGCTTTTTGCGGACAATTGACAACACAATTACCACAGGTAATACAGTCTGAAGTCTTCAATTCACAGAGTGACTGATTGATAATCTGCAAATGATTGACCGGACACTTGGTAACACAACAGCCGCAAAGTGTACATTTTTCAGGATCAATGCTGATTTTCGGATAAAGAAATTTCTGCCAGAGTTTTTCACGGAATATTATGTGGGCTTTGACCCTGTCCTTTTTGGGCTGGTAATTCATATTATTCTTTAATTCCCGGACATTGATGTCTTTGTTCAACCGGGCAATGATTTTTTCCCAGAAATTGAGAATGATTTCATCGATTTCATGTCCGGGTTTGCCATTATTGATTGGCGAATCCAGGAGCCTGGTGAGAGAATGTTCGGCTGTAACCTTCAGTCCGCCAATGATTTTCCTTCCGCTTTTTTCCAATAAACGATTGGCTTCATTTAATGCAATTCCCGAAGAAATATCTCCGAAAGTCACAAAAGCGGCTGCCAGTTCTCCCCATTTGCGGTCAGGCCTGGGTAATTGGCGAATCAAATCCTGAACGTGATACTGGATATGGTGGGCATAGACTGGCGACCCAATGAGCAGCAGATCATGATCAGTCACAGTTTCTTCAAGGAATCGGGTTCCCTGTTTGCGGGTAAATATCTCTTCTCTTCCTGTAATATCAAGCAGTTGGACACAAAAATTATTGGGGGCAAATTGTTTGATTTTTTCAGCCACTTTCAGGGTGTTGCCACCAGGGCTGAAGAGGATTATTGCGATTTTCATTTTTTACTCCTTTTTTGTTTGTTAATAAAGAACACTTGTTTGTTATTATGATAAAATTTTTTAAAAGATTTCCTGAATACCCGTAAAATGATAGATCATAAATTGCTTCAATAGTTTGTTTTTTTCTCCTCTGCCCAGGTTCATCCTGGCAATTTCCAGCATCCCGTTGACAAAATTGGTGGCGATGATTTTCATCAGTTTCTGATTACCGTTACCCTTGGAATGTTCCAGAAAATGGGAGGTTATTTCATTAATCACTTCCTGTTTGAAGTCTGAATGTTCAGTCCCCTGTCCGGTCTCCATCAGGATGATGAATTCCTGTCCGTAAATCGTGAGCATAAAGCCAAATTTTTCAACCACAAAATCAATAAAGGCTTCTTCTTGAAAACCGTGTATCTTTTCAAAATCCTGAAATTGCATAAAAATACTGAGGAAATAACTTTTTACCGGGTTGACTATAAATTGAAACAGTTCAAGTTTGTTGGGGAAATAATTATAAAGATTACTGACAGAAATATCACATTTGCCGGCAATAGAGCGCAGGGAAGCCACTTTGTAGTTTTTGGCCAAAAATTCTTCTTTGGCCGCAAGGATGATTTTTTCTTGTTTATCCTGTTTTAATGTTTGCATAAAAAAATACACTTGTTCTTTATTGTATTTTAGAAAAGATTTTTTTTTGATGCAACCTTTTTATTTTTTTTTTGAATACTCAGGGTCGTTCTGAACTCTTCCCCGCTCTGCAAAACAATACAATCGTCCCGATTCACGGCATTGACTGCAAAAGAAGGCTCGACACAGATGAAATCAACATCAGGATTTGGCCGCCAGACAGTCATTCGGGTAAACAGGTCCATGTCGGCGCTCAGCACCACCATTGATTGAGGGCCGGTGCAAATTTCAGTATCCTGAACCTGGTGGTGGATTAATTGGATATTCGGCGCATTTTTCACCCGTAAATATTTTAACCCCTCTTTGCCATCAGAGACATCAAAAACACCGGACTCCTTGAGAGGGGTTTCTTTCAGGTCATGCAGGGCATCGTTCCCCATAACAGCGCCGCTGGTCAGGGTGATTTTATTCCGGTCGTTAACCGCAAAGTAGGGATGAAAGCCCGGGGCCAGTTTCATTGCTTTTGTATCTTCATTTTTCAGCAGGAAATCCATTTTCAGACCGTTCTCGAGCATTGAAAAAGTTGCTCTGAAATTGAATTGAAAAGGCCAAATTTTCATGGTGTCGCGGGAAGATTTTAGAATGGCAACAATTTTTCCACCAGTATTATACATTTCAAATTCACTGTTGCGAAAAAATCCATGATGCCCCATGGGGTAGTTTTCGCCGTCAACAATTAATAATCCATTTTCAAGAGAACTAAAAAAGGGAAGACAGATGGGAATGCCGCTGTGTTCAATATTTTTTCCATCATAATGCAAAAGGTTTTCACCCCTTATGGCAATGGCAAGGACTTTGGCCCCCAGACTATCTATTGAAATTGAAACATTATCTTTTTGGATTGTTTCGATTTTTTTGCCGGCGCCTTTAATTGGCTTCATGCGTTTCCTTTCAAAAAAATTTGATTGTGAAATTATGAATAACCCTGATTGCAGTCAATGAGTTTTATAAACCTTATCAAAAGAAAACCCCGGTACAAGACCGGGGTTTCACACCACTGTTAGAAAGGAATAAGAACATTTATGTTTTTTTGATACCGAAATCCTCTTCAATATCAAGAAACTTCAATAAAATAAATCCCGGAATTGTTGCAATTACAACCCATATAAAGAAATGCTGATAGCCGATTATCTCCTGCAGCCAGCCGGACACCATACCTGGAATCATCATTCCCAGGGCCATAAAAGCAGTGCAGATGGCATAATGGGAAGTTTTGTATTCTCCTCTCGAGATATAAATCATGTAAAGCATATAGGCTGTAAATCCAAAACCATAGCCAAAAGTTTCAAAGGCCACACAGGGTACAATCAGCCATAGACTGGATGGTTGAGCATAGGAGAGGTAAATGTAAACCGCATCGGGTACATTAATCATTATAGCAAACCACCAAACCCATTTTTTCAACCCATGTCTGGAAACCACCATGCCTCCAAGAATTCCACCAATTGTCAAAAAGAGCAATCCGATTGTTCCATAGGTCAATCCATATTGCCCGGCAGTCAGTCCCAATCCGCCGGCTTCACGACTATCCAGCATAAATGGCGCAGATAGTTTGACCAGTTGGGATTCACCCAGACGAAAAAGGAGCAAAAATATGATGGAAACCCCAATACCTTTTTTGGTGAAAAAGGATGCAAAAGTGCTTATAAAATCTTTTACTGCTTTACCAATGGATTCTTCTTCTTTTACCACCTCCATATCCGGCAGGGTCAACCGGTGAGCCAGCCAGAACAGAAAAAACATTCCGGACAGACTAAAAAACAACACAGTCCAGGCCATTCGAATATTTCCGGATTCCGCATCAAAAAAAGCCACGGAAGATGTTTTCAGGGATTTATCCAGTTGAAATACGGCCATGACGGGTTTATTCCAGTTTGTTTGATTAAACTCAAAACGTATCGGTGTCACCAGTTTGATACTTTTATCACCCTTGTCCTGGCCAAATGTTACCACTACCGGTTTGTCTGATTCCGGTTTTTTTGACAGTTGAAAATAGACTGTTCCCAGATTTCCTGAATATTTTGTTGCGATTTCTTCCCGAACGCCAAAATTCTTTTTGAGCCATTTTTCAAAAACCTTTGGTCCCATTTCGGCCTTGTTTTTTTTCTCTTTGATTTTTCCCATCACAGGTTTTTCCGGGTCAACCTGCCCCTGGGCAATGTTCCAGTTTTTGGCAGCAGTGATCAGAGAGTCGGTATAGGCTGTTGAAACCTGCCTGATGGGAATCCGGACTTCCTGAGGTTCACAAATCAGGCTGAGTTTACCCGGCTGTTCCTCGGAACTGATAGTCATTTTTATATTAGTATCAATACTGGCCGGTTCATTTACAGCGCTTACTCGAACAGTAACTTTATCCAGGCCGGAAAAATTGATCAGAATTGATACCAGAATGATAAAAATACCCTGCCCCATCAGCATGGCAACGCGGTAAAAAGCCGACCGAATACCATTAAAAAGGGCCTGATCGCCTTCATCCAGACCGATCATATAAAAACCGTCCGCAGCAATATCATGGGTTGCTGATGTGAAGGCCATGAGCCACAGGAAGGCTATACTGAGTTTAAAAAAATAGGTTGTGGGAATCGTCAAAGCAATACAGGAAAAAAGAATACCCAGAATAAATTGCAGGACTAAAATCCACCAGCGTTTTGTTTTCAGGTTGTCAACAACAGGACTCCAGAGGGGTTTAATGGTCCAGGGCAGATACAACAGACTGGTATATAATGCAATATCTGTATTGGATATACCCAGCATTTTGTACATGACCACAGAAACGACCATAACAACTGTATAGGGAATTCCCTCAGCAAAATATAGGGATGGCACCCAACTCCAGGGATTTCGTTTTTTTATTGTGTTCATATCCGTTTTCCTAACTTATTTATAGATTTGCTTTAACTCCGATCCCGGAAAATAATGATATAATATTTCGTCAGTTGCATAGCCTTTCAGTGCCATTCCGACGGCCCCAATCTGACAATAGCCGGCCCCATGTCCCCAGCCAGCGCCCCGCAGTTCAAAGTATTCCGGAATTTTTCGGTCATCTTTGTCGATGACAAAAGCAGAACTGTAGAGAAAAGACTCATGAAAAGCCTGACGAATGAAATACTGGTCCTTCAGGATAAATTCCTTTTTATTTCCTTTTTGTAAGTATAGGATTTTGATTTCCGTGAGTCTGCCGGAATAGCCTCTTTTGACCGGTATAATATCCAGGATATTGTCGGCATCAAGTTTTAATTTTTTATTCATGAGACGAGTGATCTTTTCCTGAGTAAAATAAAATTCCCAACGGAAATAACTACCTTCTTCATCCACCGAACCCAGGTATTTTTTCAATTCTTTCTCCGATATGGCATGGGGACTGCAAAAGGTATTGGGTACGCTGCTGATCCATTGCCTGACTTTGGATTCGCTGTCCAGTGGCAGATTGGGGTTTTCAAAGTCCTGGGGAGCATCGGGAAGCGGCCGCATATAGTCCAGCGGCGTCTCTTCCCAGATATTTTCAAAAGTTTCCATGACACCACCGCAACTTTTGGAGTATCGCGCATCACAGATATCACCTTTGTACATCAGCACTTGTCCCCGGGTATTCATCGCTCCCTCAATAGACTGGTTGCTGAGATGTGTAGTCCCCTGATATCGCTGACAGCAATCATCGTTGCATACATCGAAACCCTGGTGAACATGCTTTTGCTCGACATTGGCCAGCATCCACGATCGCGCCGTAATGGTCTGGCTTTCAATCAATTCCCGCGGACATTCCCGCCCCATTTCCGAAGTGGCCACGCACATCAGATATTCTTCAATCGGTAGTTCATTGACCAAAATAAGAGAATCCTCCAGAGGGCTTATTTCCACAATCCCGGATACATAAACGGCAATGTTCTTTTGCCAGTGAAATCCACGGCCGGATACCACTTCCTGGATTTTCAGGCCGGCCTTGTTTTCCATCTGAATATCATCATCCGGAATAACTTTCCATCGATTATCGATACCAGTCAATTTGCCATTAATACTCAGGGCACACACTTTATTATGATAGGAAACCTCAATCTGATCTCCGGCATGCAGGGAGAATTTTTCATCGCTGGCATTCATGAGAAAATAATCCGGCTTCTCAGGCACCGTTAGTGATAGGATTTTAAAATTGTCTTCAGGCAACACGACACCAACACGGATAATCGGTTCTACGGAAGGAATAATATCAGGGTTCAGCATTGAGACCTCTCAGTAATTGTTTTCATTTCTATAGGTTAAATACGCATCGATTGCAGCACCCAGTGCCGGGGCTTCCCGCAGTTTCGAAATGACCAACAATTTTTGGTTGAAACTATCACCCGGGCAATAATATTCTTTGGCTTCTTCATCGAGGACTTCGGATTTCATGATCAGAAATGAGAGTCTTTGAAAGAAGGGCAGCCACAGCAGGTTATCATCTTTGGATACATGAAACAGGTCGCCCAATCTCTGGCCGATAATAATGGAATCCAGCAAGGTCCCCAGATAAGGATGTTGCCTGACCGGTATGGCCCGATTGGGATTCACAAAAGAAAAGACACCCTGCCAGCCGGCAAAAAGAGTTGTGATGCGTTCATAAATCAAAAGGGCCAGGTTTTCGGCTAATATTTCAAAAGTTTTGATGGCTTCTTTTTCGTCTGCAAGTGCTTTTTCCCGAATATTGAGAGGAAAAATTTCTTTCTTGTTCAGTTCTGCTACTGTCATATCCGTGAAACTGCCGTAAATTTCCTGAATGCCCTTGGCTGAAGCGCATTTTTCCAGGGAAAGGTCATTTTTATTTTTCATTTCCCAGGTTTTAACAAACCATTCTTTGATATTATCCAGGGAAACCAGGTGACCTTTCAATTTTAAGGCGTCAGCAGCGCCTGTGCCACCACCTAAATAATAGGAATTTTCCATATGTTTAAATTGTCCTTCTCTGGCGTATTCCTCTCCGATGCCACAATAAAAAGCATCACTGCCGAGCGCTTCCATGGGCTTCAGAAATTGAATGTTATAATCCCTGAGAATTTTCTCCATCTGGTCGCAATAATCGATGATTCGAGGACCATTGGCCATTACGGCGATACCGCGTTTGTCAATAGTTTTTAAGCCGGGCATACCTTCTCCCACCAGCACCTTTTTGAGGCCGCTCTTCCGAACCAGTTGCAGGACGACTTCAGCTGCCGCCTCAACATAGGCTTCTCCCTGGCGCAATTCTTTTTTGCCAGGTTTAATTTTCCCCGATTGAAATTCTTTCAATTGCCGTTGAATGTCTGTAGCAATGAACTTATCAGAGAACCCGGTAAATTCTTGGTAAGAAACACCATAATGATATTTTCCTAATTCAAATTCTTCATTATTGGCTTCTATAGTCCAGCCGTTAACTTTGGTTGCGCCACCATCCAAACCGATGAGTAAAAATTCATTATTCATATCATATCTCCGGATTATTTATTCTGATTGATTTTGATTCTCCTGTGGACAGTTTCCATTCGCATCTGATCTTTGGCTTCATCATTTCTATTCACCGTAGATTCATCGATATTATGGTCTGTGCCGCCGGAGTGACGGACAACTTCATAGATTGGGTCAAAGATCCGGCCGATTTTGTATTGTTCCGCGATACGGTTCACCATGTCATAATCTTCGCCATAGTTTCTTGCAAAAGGAGTATCGTTCATATCGAAATATCCGATTTCCTGAATGACGGTGAAGGGTATACAGCGGGGGGCACCGGCGCCATTGATGCGCAGCAGATTATTTCGCCCGTTATCCTCTGTCCATTCATCATGGGTCACTACAGGAATCTCTTTCATTCTGTTGTAATCGCCATTGTCTTTGAGTTCCCAGACTTCATAAGAGCCGATGACCATACCGATATTTTCATCGGATTCAAATAGCTGAATTACTTTTTTTACCGCGTCGGGTTTGAGTCTGTCGTCGGAATCCAACTGAACATAATATTTGCCTTTGGCCATTTCAGTTCCCAGATTAAGGCACAATCCAATATTGTTTACATCAACGACTTTTAATCGTACCGGCGGTTTCCCCCCGTCATACTTTTCGCCGCCTTCCATATATTTTTTCACTTCCGGAATGGTCGGATCATCCACACCACCATTGACGACAACGATAACTTCAATATTTTGCACCGTTTGCCCAAAGACACTTTCCAGAGCTGCGCCGATAAATTCGGGACGGCGTCCCACAGGAATAATGACCGTTGCAGCCAGTTCCGTATTTTTTTCCGGCCTTCTATGATAATTTTGCTGGGGCGCAAGATAAGCGCCAATCCTTTTTAGATGTTCCGTCACAATAATTTCAGCTTCCAACTGGCTTTCTTTGCTGGCCAGAAGATAATCAAAAACATTGGCGCTCGTACTGGGGGCCACAACGGTATAAAGAGAACCGGAATACCGGTTGGCCAGATGGACCAATTCAGCCTTTTCAGAGATTCTCAGTCTTAAATCATACCAGGTTTTATACCGTACGGATTCATCGATTGATTCTGCCAGCAGAGCCTTTGGCACAAACAAGACCTTTCCAAAATCCATATTGTCACGCACACGACCAATATGATGTTTCAGTAAATGTTTTTCCTGAATTCCCGAGATGGTTTTCAAATCATAGTCCGCATAAACCAAACCTGCTCTGGGTTTTCTGGCCATGGTGAGCAGCATGGTTTCATTGTAAGCCTGTTTTAAATTGATTTCCGAAGTCAGATTGTCAATCAAAACCACATAATCACCTTTGCAGGCTTTTACTGCTTTTTTTAATTCTGCCGATAGTGTTTCCAAATTTCCCTGGCGGACCGAAACATGGTCCATTTTACACTGGGACAGATCAGGAGATCCGTCCGCAATGATGATGACATCCTCAAATACCCTGGATTGATTTTTCAGGGATTTCATGATATTCCCAAATTCTTCCGGGCCATAACTGAATTTTTCACCATGAAATAGAATTGCACTAATTTTTTTATTTAAAATTTCCATGTTCATCTCCTGTTATTTAAATATAGTTTTTTAATACTCTGGTCGTAATTCCGGTACACAATTCATAGGCGATCGTACCGACTCTCTCAGCCACATCAGAAGGCCTCATTTTTTCATTATTCCCCCAAAATATGACCTCATCCCCTTCTTTGACTCTTTCATCAACTCTGACCATAATCTGGTCCATAGTCACTGTACCCACAATGGAATAGAGCCGGCCATTTATCAAAACTCTGCCCTTATTGGTAAATATGCGGGCAATACCATCGGCATATCCAATGGGCAGTACCGCGATTTTTTCCTTTGTCTTGGTATAATATCTCAATCCGTAACTGACCGGTTGACCGGCTTCCAGTTCCCGAATTTCTACAACCTTTGTTTTCAGGGTCATCACCGGCTTAATCGCCACAGATTCACTGGTTTCGACGGAGGGGTAGCAGCCATACAGCATGATTCCCGGCCGCACGGCATTAAAAATACCCTGCCAGGTTTCCGGCAAATCCAGGATGGCACCGCTGTTGGCCATGTGGACCATCGGAAAGGTGATGCTGGATTCGGCAATTTTTTTTGTCACGGCAATAAATCGCTCAATTTGAAGCCGGGCAAAACTTTTATCAGCAGTGTCAGATGTGGAAAAATGAGAATAAAGCCCTTCGAACTCAATATTTTTCATGGCCTTCATACCCCTGATCAGTTCATCCACCTGCTGCGGAAAAATGCCCACACGTCCCATCCCGGTATCAATATTGATATGGACAAAGGCTTTTTGGTTGAACCTGGATGCAAGGTCATCAATTTTTTTCAGGTCCGAAAGATTCATTAGCGTGATGCGAAAGTGTTTTTCAATGGCGGCTTCCAGGTCCTTTTCAGTCAGCCTGCCAAAAATTAGGATTTTACCTCGAATACCGGCTTCATCCAATTCCATGGCCTCTCTCATTCTGGCCACAGCGAAATATTTTACATCATTCTCTTCGAGGCGATGGCAGACTTCAATGACGCCATGTCCGTAGGCATTAGCCTTGACCACAGCAATGACCTCAGCCTGCTCAACCTGCTGACGAATATTTTTAAGATTATCAACCAGATTATTCAGGTCTATTTCTGCGATGACTTTTGAAAATTTGGCAAATGAGCTGGACATCTTTATAATAAACCTATATTTAATTAATCATACAAATAGTATTTTGCACTTTTTTCTTCAAATTTTTTCAAAGCCTGGTACCAGGATTCAATGATGGTTTCGGCAGCGACGCCGTTATTGATGTCCCGACGCCAGGTGGACACACCGCAAACCTTATCAAACATATCATTTCTGTCCTCATTAAAAATATCCTGGTCCGGATACAATTTTTTTAGCGCTGTCATGATGTGCACCTGTACTTCTACCGGCTTGACCGCTTCGGGATCAATCAGGTGAACCTGCACACCCTGCAAATGTTTTTGTTCGTTTTTATGATAATAGGGCGTCCAGTACATGGGCCTGAAATAAACTCCGGGCAGCTGATGGTCATTCAGTTCCTGGGCCAGTTCATCTCCCTTGATCCATTCCTGGCCAATCAATTCAAAGGGGTTCAGATAGCCGATCCCGATATCCACAGTATGCAGTTCTCCGATAATGCCCGTCAGGGGATAATAAAGTGCAGAAATCGCATGGGGAATATGGGGCGAAGTGGGGACCCATTGCAAACCGGTTTCTTCAAAGATCATATCCCGGTTCCAGCCCCGCATTTTCACAATAGAGAGATCACAATTAATATCGTATTCTTCATTAAAAAAACCAGCCAGTTCGCCGCTGGTCAACCCGTAGACATAGGGAATCGGATAGTAACCGACAAAGGATTTGTACTGTTTTTCCAGGATTGGTCCGTCAATCAGCTTTCCTCCCAGGGGATTGGGCCGGTCCAGTACAATGAAAGGGATGCCATATTCAGCCGCTGCTTCCATGGCAAAGGACATGGTGTAAATATAGGTGTAAGAGCGGCAACCAATATCCTGGATGTCATAGACCAAAACATCAATACCTTTCAGCATTTCTTCATTGGGCTTGCGGTTCTTTCCATAGAGGCTGAAAATCCGGATTCCGGTTTTTTCATCCACGGTATCATCCACTTTATCACCGGCATGGACATTACCGCGGGCGCCATGTTCCGGGCCAAAAATGGCAATGAGGTTGATTTCAGGGTGGTGGTGCAGTAAATCAATGGTAGAAACCAACTGACTGTTGACGCCGGTCGGATTGGTGATGAGACCGACATTTTTACCTTTTACCAGTTCCAACTCTTCTTCCAGCAGAACATCAATTCCAGGTTTCACAATAGGTCCCGCAAAGAGGAGTGTTACACTTAAAAGGACAGGAATTACTAATTTTTTTTTCATTTTCTTCTCATTTTTTGATGTTAAAAGGCCCCCGGCAATACCGGGAGCCTAAAGGAGGAATAGAAAAAAAATTACGCATCGATGATTTTACCCGGATTCAAAATATTATTCGGGTCAAATGCACGTTTAATTCTTTTCATCAATTCAACAGCCGGTGCTCCGACGCTGTCAACCATATATTTCTTACGTTTGTGTCCGATACCATGTTCTCCGCTGATACTGCCGCCGTATTCGTGGGTTTTGGCATAGAGGTCCAGCAAAACTTTTGGCAGGGTCTCTTCCCATTTTTCCAGAGACATTTCCTGTTTTTTCACAACTGTCGCATGAAGGTTGCCATCACCGGCATGCCCATAGGTGGGAATCAGCACATCATGTTTTTCAGCAATTGTTTTGATATCTTTTAGGATTTTGGGAATGCTGCCGATTGGCACGACAATATCTTCAAGACTCTGGACCGGTGAATAGACCATGAAGGCCTCAGCCACATTGCGGCGGACCCGCCAGACCCTTTCAATGGTTGTATGATTATCGGCGATATAGACTTCCAGGGCACCATTGTCCTGGCACAATTTTCCCACCATTTCATATTCCTTTTCCAAAACCTCCGGATCGGTTCCGTCCAGTTCTATCAGAAGCATGGCCCCGGCATCATCGTGAGAAAAGTGTTCATTTAAAAATTTATAAGAAGTTTCAAAGGACAATTTATCCATGAATTCAATGGCTGTGGGAATAATTCCCGATTCAGTCATGATTCTGGGGACTGCATTAATGGCTGTTTCCGGGTCGGCAAAGGGTACCAGCAGGTCAACACGGGCTTTGGGGACCGGCAGCAATTTTATGATGACTTTGGTAAAAATCCCCAGAGTGCCTTCGGAACCGATTAACAGTTTCAGCAAGTCAAATCCAACGACGTTTTTCATCAGTTTGCCCCCGAGGTTCAGTATCTCGCCTTCGGGTGTGACGAATTCCAGCCCCATAATATAGCGTCCCGTGACACCATATTTCACTGCCCGGCCGCCACCGGCATTTTCCGCCAGGTTGCCGCCGATATAGCAAGACTCAACACTCATAGGATATCCGGCGAAGAACAAGCCGTCGGGTTCAATCAGCTGATTCAATTCATTGGTAATGACTCCCGGCTCGACAACTGCCATCATATTGGTTTTATCTATTTCAAGAATTTTGTTCATTCTATCAAATAACATCACAATACCGCCGTAAATCGGTACAGCGCCGCCGGATAATCCGCTGCCGGCCCCACGCGGCGTCA
This sequence comes from Fidelibacterota bacterium, assembly GCA_016934035.1. Lineage (GTDB taxonomy): Bacteria > Fidelibacterota > UBA2242 > UBA2242 > JAFGTP01 > JAFGTP01. The sequence continues at coordinate 45,439 of JAFGTP010000061.1, read as the reverse complement.
CAGGCACCTGTTCTTTGTTGGCCAGTTTCATGATTTCAGCGATTTCCTGGGCATTTTTGGGCTTTACCGCCACATCAGGCATTTGGGCATATTTTTTATCCGTTATTTCGTCGTGAGAATAGTTTTCCAGTTTATCCGGCTCATTCCAGATGACATTTCTTTCGCCGACAATGTTGATGAGTTTGTCAACAATTTCCTGGGTCACTTTTTTATATTCAGTCATATTGAATTCCTTTATTTATTCAGCCTGGCTTTGAGTTTTTCAATCAACATCGGCAGAAACTCAAACATGTCGGCCTCAACGGCAATATCCGCCAATTGAAAGATCTGGGCATCCGGATCACTGTTGATAGCCACAATGTTTTGAGCGGTTTTGATGCCTGCCAGGTGTTGGACAGCACCGGAAATTCCGGCACACAGATACATACTGGGAGAAACTGTTTTGCCGCTGAGGCCTACCTGGTGGGGGTATTTGGCCCAGCCCAGGTCCACAGCTTCCCGTGAAGCGCCAACAGCTCCATTGAGGATTTTTGCCAGTTCGGTTATCATTTTAAAATTTTCTTCGGTTTTGCAGCCTTTGCCACCGGCGATGACAATTTCTGCATCCTGAATATTGGCCCCTTCCTCTTTCATTTCAATAAACGCCACCTGTCTGGAGCGGGATTTGAGAAATTTCGCTTCCAGCTTTTCATAGATCACTTCACCTTTTCGAGTTGGATCAGGGTCCATGGGTTGATTGGAATGAGGACGCACAGTGGCCATTTGAGGACGATGGTCCGGAGACTTGATGGTTGCGAGAATATTTCCCCCGATTGCCGGCCGGGTTTGAATAAGATTACGGGAGCCCTCTTCAATATCCAATCCGGTACAGTCCGCCGTCAATCCGGCATGACATTTTATGGCAATAGCCGGGGCCACAGTCCGGCCGGTGGAAGTGGCGGAGGCGATCAATATTTCCGGCTTGTATTTATCAATCAATTTTGTCAGGGAATTAATATAGGGGTCGGGCAGAAAGTTGCCAAAGACAGGATCATCCACATAAACCACTTTGTCCGCACCATAATGAATCAGGGATTCCAGTTCTGCAGGACTAACCTGGTATCCCAGTAATACGGCTACCAAGTCGACATTCAACTTTTCTGCAAGTGTTTTACCCCGTTTTAACAGTTCATAGGATACGGTTTGGACCTTGCCACGATCCTGTTCCCCTAAAATCCAGACTCCTTTGTAATCCATTATTTATTCCTCTATATAATTTCTTTTTCTTCAAAAAATCTGATGATGCAATCAACCACCTCTTCCATTTCGCCATCGGTTTTTGGCGAAAACCTTTCACCATCCCGACTGACTTTTGGCGTCGATATTTTTACAACCCGTGTGGGCGAACCTTTCAGACCGAGGTGTTCACTTTCTGCAGTAATTTCCTCAGGTCCCCAGACCGGAATTTCAGCCTGTTTGGCTTTGATTTTTCCGTCAAGAGTCGGGAGACGGGGAAAATTGATTTCCTTGACCACTGTAATCAGGGTTGGTCTTTCCACATCCAGCAGCTGGTAGCCATTTTCGACAATTCTTTTCACGGTTACTTTTGTTTCGGTCACTTCGGAAATCTGGCTCACGTAGGTTGAAAAAGGAATATTCAGCCAGGCGGCGATTCCCGGTCCCACCTGCCCGGTGTCCCCGTCTGTAGCCCGTTCGCCACACAGGATTATATCGAAGTTACCTATTTTTTCAATAGCCTTTGACAAAACATAGGAGGTTGACCAGGTATCAGCGCCGGCAAACTTTTTATCACTCAGCAGGATGCCCTCGTCACACCCCATAGAGATGGCTTCCCGCAAAGCTTTGTGGGCACTGGGTGGCCCCATCGTGACGGCGACGATTTCACCGCCATACTGATTTTTCAGGCGTACAGCTTCTTCAATGGCATAGAGATCCAAGGGATTGACTATAGGTTCGACACCGGTTCGAATCATCGTTCCGGTTTCAGGGTCCATTTTGACATTGCTGGTTTCAGGGACTTGTTTGATGGGTACAATTATCTTCACAATTTCTCCTCACTATCTTTTGACTTCACCAATACAATTGTTCGTAAATGACACGAACTATCTTATTCGGACAATTTTTTTATTCACCATCTACCGCAAACCGAATAAAGCCATTATGTTCACTAATCAATTTTCGGGCTTCTTCTAAAGAAACGTCCAGTTTTGCCATAACGATAGCCTCTTTAACGTGCTTATTCGCTTCCAGCAGAACATTATAGGCCTTTTCCCTGTTTACGCCGGCTAATTCCGTAATTATGCGGATGGCACGGTCTACCAGTTTTTCATTGATGGCCATATGGTCCACCATATAATTGCCATGGACTTTTCCCCATTTGATCATGGCACCGGTGGTAATCATGTTGAGTACCATTTTGGTCGCCGTTCCCGCTTTCATTCTTGTCGAACCCGTAATAATTTCAGGGCCAACCAACACCTCAATAATTACATCGGCCTGAGAATTCAATACCTCTTTGTGAGTGCAGGTGAAAAAGATTGTTTTGCAGCCAATGGATTTAGCGTAATTGATAGCACCGTGAACATAAGGCGTGGTGCCGCCGGTGGCAATTCCCATCAGCACATCACCTTCTCGTAAACCGTATTTCTGACAATCTTCAGCACCTTGCTCAGCATAGTCTTCAGCACCTTCAATGGCTTTGCGAAGGGCTTCATACCCACCGGCAATAAATCCCTGAACCAAATCAGGCGCAACAGAAAAGGTTGGCGGACATTCACTGGCGTCGAGGACCCCAAGCCTGCCGCTAGTCCCGGCGCCGGTATATCTCAGCCGGCCACCATTTTTAAAAGCCTCGTAGACCATATCCACTGCCTGGGCAATTTCCAGCATAGCTTTGGCGACGGCCTCATGAATAGTGGCATCTTCTTCGTTAATCAATTTTAAAATATCAATTGTTGACAAAGCATCAATTTTTTCACTTCTCGGGTTTCTTTTTTCCGTCAAAATATGACTGCGATCCAGGGGTTGGTTCATGGAAATATCTCCGTCTATTTAATTTTTATTATTTAAAAGATCCAATACTTTTTGCATATAATCATCACGCATCCTTTGCGTGAGGACTGTTTCCAACGGAATGGTCGAGATGACCAGATTGTAGGTTTCACCATTGTAGGCAATTCCGGCCCCGAATTCATTGTCGGTGAAGCGCATCACTGTCCGGGACTGATTCACCGGCATCAGGGCATCCGGCGCTTCCAACTTATAAATTTGTCCACTAAACTGATGATTATACAGCAGGACTTCCCGCTTCAGCCGGTTGAAGTAAAATTGTCCGCTTCGGGCTGCATGATCGGTACCCAAATTATATCTCAAAATATTGCGAGCGAATTTTGTCGCTTCTGAGGTATCTTTGGGACTCCTGAACATATCGCTTGCCAGATAGGCACCTGACATGAAAATATTACCGCCTGTTTCAGTGTATTTTGTAATTTTGGATATCATGGAATCAGAAAATACCCGATAAATAAGGGAATCATTTTTAGGGGAAAAATGCGTGGATTTCTCTTCACCAAAAATCATGTCAATAAACCGGTAATCAGACAGGCTGATTTGCCCGGACTCCACCGATTCATCACTGGCGGAAACATAGGAATAACCACGATTTCGAACAGATTTTCCGTGAATAAAGGGGTAATCAAAACTGTTCCCGGCAATGATTTTTACTTCGTAATCGGCACCACTGGCGCCCCATCCCGGGTAGTCGTTGGTCAGCCAGGGTGATTCGCTGTTAAAATCATGCTGCAGGCCCGTAAACCCGATGTCAAATCTATCCGGCACGCCTTCATCCAGAAAGGAAGCAAAGCCCCTGAATTTTCCTTCCTCAACAATAGCTGCTGCTGAGATACGATCAAAATTATTGACAATCAGCACGGTATCCTGGGCATTTTCCACCCAACAGGCTGATAAAATTTCCGACGGAAAACTTTCACCCCCCCGATTGATGGCTGTGACTTTGAAACTGTACTGAAGGCCCGGCTCCATACCCTCAAAAAGAAACTCCGGCGTGCTGACCACCACACCATTATCAAAATCAAACGTATCCCGGCGTGTGTAAACAATATATTGATCAGCCCGGGCTGTCGGCTCCAAAACATCCGCCCGGGATTGCCAGCGCAAGGCCACACTGGCCGGGCCGAAGAACTCCACCTGAAAATGGTCGACCGGCAAAGGCTGGACAATAAAATCATACCCGTTACTAGTGGCAATATATTTCAGCATTCCTTTATAAATTGCCCTGCTGATGTCAAATTTGAATCTCGGATCCAGTCCATATTTCATATCCTGCAAATTCTGGTGAGAAAGCAATTCAAGAAGCATGGAAGGAACATTGGGACGAAAAGCCTCACTATATTTTCCATTCATCAATCCGCGACGGTTCCATTGGGGATCATATTTTATGCGGGTGTCTTCGACAATTTGGGTCTGGACCAGGTCAGCCAGATCTCGGTTTGCCAATCGTGAATATCCAGCCGGAAAATGGAATTGATCTTCCGCATCCGGCAGACTGTAAATACTTAGCGTACCGATTACATTTTCATTTTTTGTAATTCCGGCGTCAGTGTGAAAAGAAAAAGAAAGGTCAACCGGAATATTCAAACCCTCCATATTCCGACATTTATTGGGACCATTGGGAGCGCCGGTCAGATAATTCACCCACTCACCGCGGCTGGTATAATCATCGTTGTAATCATTTTTATCCTGGTTAACATGATAGATCACCGTGTCAGGCATACCGGCATATTGCAGATAATAACGGGCCCCTTCCACAAATCTGGGCCGGTGACTGATGGAAGCGCCGCGTTGAACATCTCCCATACCACCGCCAAACCGGACAGCATCGGCTGTCACAAACCGGCCATGATCTTCCGATTGATTGCTCAGTTCCACTTTGCCGCTTTCCATACCGGCTGCAAATTGAAATTGACCTAGGTATATCCAGGTATTGCCTCCCATTTGCTGATTAATCCTAAAGGTAGTGCAGCCGCCCTGATGGAATACCGTATATTCCGCATCACTGACATTGAGTTCTGATTGCAGATAGGAAATATAAACCCCATAACGACCGGCTTCGGGAATATCAGGGACCCACTGAATGGTTGCGCTGGCAATGGAATCGCACTCAATTTTTCGGGCTGTACCTGCCCGGAAGGGATTTTCGCCGGTAGTATAAGGCGCCAGTCCCAGGGCAAATCCGGTATTATCGGCCATTTCCCAATCACCAGTTTCCAGGTATCGACCTGCATTCATTGGCGAATCGTTGTCAATCACTACCTCATGGGTTTGCAAGTCTCTTTCCCGTGGCAGAAAAACCGTTGCACCGGCATTTTCCAGCATAGGGACCAGGTAAGGAATCGTAAAGGAAAATGGAAACAGGTCTTCAACCGTCTGAAAAAGCCGTGGACGCTGCCATTCCCAGCGGTTCAATGTATTGGAATAATACCAGCCATGACTATGCCAGAGCGCAATATTCCGGCTTTTCAATCCTTTTTCAGGATTGGGGATCCAGTCCTGCCGGGTGATCAATGGCACTATGTCAGTTTTCTCAACGGGCAACCGGCTTTTGTCATAGGCTGACTTATCCTCACGAAAATAATTCGGCACCAACTGTTCAATAGGTGTGCCCAGGGTGTAAATTTCCAAAAAATAATGCCGATATTTACGCCCAAGATGTTGGCGCACATGAGTATAGAAAAAATCCACATTTTCAACCCGAAAGGGGATGTAAGAAAGGTATTTATTGAAATATAATTTTATTGACTTCTGACTTTTATCAATGACAACAGTGTCGGGTTTTGCAACGTTGGCAACAGCTTTAAAAACCGGGTCCTTTTCCATAGTGACGACAGACTCAGTGACCCGAGCCATCAGTTTCATTTCTTCCGCTGAGAAGGTTTCATCGGAAACCGGAGATATTCTAATCACCGAACAACCTGTAAAAACAATCATTAAGAGTAGCAGATATAGTTTTCTAAAGTCCATCAATTAACCCTGTTATAGTTTGCTTTTTAATAAATTACACAATTGCAATACCACAAAAAAAACTCATGGATATATTAAAACTAAAAATTATTTTTGCCAAGAAAAATTAGTTCGGTCACTTAATTAACTTATAAAAAAATTCTTTGTTTTATGATCCCAATAGCATAATTTTTAAAAAATTGAATCAAAACTTCGAAGCTGCAAGGAATTGGAATTTGGCCATCGCCTTGTCAAATTTTCAGATTGTTCTGTGAATAAACCATAAAATGAGAGGGCCCAATGAGGGAATTTACATTGCCGCTAATAGTACTGGGGATTTTTTTCCTGATCCATTGTAAAAATGAAACAAAAACCATGGAAAAACCAATGACAAATCCAAAAACCATCCAAATCGATGAGGCCATCAAAGCCGGCCATTTCAAAGAAGCACAAAATCTGATTAACCAACTCAAAACCGATTCAGCTACCGATGACCTGACCCTGGTCGATCTGCGGTTCAAAGAAGACCTGATGGATCGCATTAAACTTGATTTCTATAAAAACGAAGCCTTTGTCCGGGAAAAACTGGCAAAATACTACCCTGACCTGACCCATGAGATGCTTGCAAATTGGGAATCTACAGGAGCTTTGGAAATGCGTGTCATCGATGGTGAAAAACGATACTTTTACAATGCCGTCCCCAACCTCTTCCGCATCGACAAAGAGGCCAAAATGGTCAAAGAAAAAACAGATGGCGTCAAGCCCGATGAACTGGATTTGTTCTGCCTCAAACATACAGGCGAAGTACTGGACAAATTCAAACAAACCAAAAAGAACCTGCTGAATCCTGTTAAAATGAATATCACCTATAATGTAATCGTCGATGCCGATGTCGTTCCTGCCGGAGAAACTATCCGAGCCTGGTTGCCCTTTCCAAGAGAAGACAATCATCGCCAGCAACATGTCAAGTTGAAATCCGCCAATGTGGACAAATTCATCATCGCACCGGAAGAATACAAACAGCGTTCAATCTACATGGAAAAAGTCGCCAAAGCCGGTGAACCTACAAAATTCGAGATTGAACTCTCCTACGAATCCATGGCCGAATATTATGACCTGAAAAATATGGACTTGGGCAAATATGACAAGAGAAGCGATTTTTACCAGGAATTCACATCCGAAAAAGCACCCCATATTGTCTTCACAGACAGAATCAAAAACCTGACTGACAGTTTGGTAAAGGATATCAAAGACCCTTATGAAAAGTTTGTCAAAATCTATGAATTCATTGATGAAACCACTCCCTGGGCCAGCGCTTTGGAATACTCAACGTTCTGGAATATTCCGGAATATGTGCTGGAATACAAACACGGCGACTGCGGAATGCAATCACTTCTTCTCATAACCATGTGTCGATATGCAGGAATACCTGCAAAATGGCAAAGTGGCTGGATGATGCATCCCGGCAATCTGAATCTTCATGACTGGGCGGAAGTTTATTATCCTGCTGTTGGCTGGGTACCGGTTGATATGTCCTTTTCATTACAGGATTCCAAAGATAAGGATGTGAGATATTACTATACTTCCGGAATTGACACTTACAGATTGATCGTCAATGATGATATTTCCACAGAATTCTATCCACAAAAAATCTGGCCTCGCAGCGAAACGGTGGACTTTCAGCGCGGTGAAGTGGAATGGCGTGGCGGAAATCTTTATTTCGACAAATGGGACTATAATATGAAAGTGGAATATGAGGATTAGTTATCTTTCAACGCAGAGATTGCTGAGAACGCAAAGAAAAACGCAAAGTTTTGATTATAATTTCATAAACCTTGTCACTCTGAGTTTGATCGAAGAGTGAACTTCGGAGTGATAGATTCCAATTAAACAAGAGGTGGCTCTAAGACCACCTCTTTCTCTATATGTGAACGACAACCTTATATTCTATTTCATCAAAATAACCTTCTGAGTAGCAACCTGATTACCTACAATCAACTTAACAAAATAAACTCCTGTAGAAAGTGGATTACCGGAAGCATCAATAGCATTCCATACAATTTTATGATTACCAGATCCATATTCCAGGTTGTTTCCCCAACTCCAGACTTCCTTACCTTTCAGATCATAGACTTTAATGTCAACTTTTGACTGTTTGGATAGTGAGAAGGGAATTGTTGTGGTTGGGTTGAAGGGATTTGGATAGGCTGGATTTAGGGCGAATTTTGTAGGTGTATTTTCATTCTCAAATGAAGTTTTTGCTAATTTGTCTTCTTCCAATTCAATATTCTCTTCTGAAATTTGGAGGGCATTCATAGTTAATAAAGATTGAGGATACTTTAATAGCATTTCAGATAGATACATTTGTGCATTAGGTTTATCTCGAAAAACATCAGCATAAAGCATAAAAAGATTATATAATGCAAAATTTTCATTTTCTGTTGAAGGAAATGATTCAATTACTTCATTACAAGTTGATTCGACTAGATCATAATTCTTTTCATCAAGATACGATAGTATCAATAAATCGAGCAAATTTCCTTTTAACTTTGATACATATTTATCATCCTTTTTTGATAAGAAGTAATCTTTTGCACCTTTAAGATCATTTTTCTTAGAAATTTGATATACCTGGGCTAAACTGCGAACTGCATAGTTTGACTCAGGAAAACGTGTAATGATATCTTTATTTACAGAAAGAGATTTATTAAATAGATCATTATGTCTGCAATATTCTGCTAATCGATATAATTCTTCTGGATTATTTTTATCAACATCAGATGGATCAAAAATAATTAAGTCAGAATTAGTTTTTGCTAATGATGATCCTACATTTGGATCAGAAGTTAAATAATTTGCAATATTGTAATCAGATGTACTTCCATATATTTTACTAGAATCAGGCGGATTAGAGCCCCACCAACAGTATCTGGCTGAAATATTAGAACTGCTATACACATTAATATTATATCTGCTATTGCTAAAAATACTATTGTGTCCAAAACCCTGATATGAATATAGTCCAAGAAGCACATCACTATTGTAAGACGAAATCAAACCATCATTGGAATTATTGGCAATTTCATTATTTCCATGACTTGAAGATTCGACTAATTCCGGCTCACAGTATCCATTGCAGACTATACCATTTGTTGAATTATTTGATATTGTACAATTTTTAATTAGAGGAGAACTTGAGGAACTCATATAAATTCCATTTCCGTTATTATGGATATAACAATTATTAATGGTCGGAGAACTATTATACAAATATATTCCTGTGGAAGCGTCTTCAATTTCACAATAATCAAAAGAAGAAGTACTAATTGCATTTACCAAATCTACGCCACCCCAGGATGAACCGGATGCTTGTAAAATAACCGGATCAGAAGATGTACCATAGACTCGAATTCTACCATTAACTATCAAGTCCACATTGCTATCAAATTCAATTGTTGTTCCGGCTTCAATTTCAAGATCATATTGTTGTGGTATTGTAAGATCCCCAGTAACAGTAATTTTTTCATAATAATCATGAGACCAATTTATATCTCTGTTTATTGTACCGGATACTTTTAATTCTTTAATTTTACCACAATCTCCTCCAATTCCGTATGTTCCATGTACAAATGGATAATTTGATCTTGCATTATCTAAAGCATCTGCCATAGTTTGATTTGATGTAATAACATTATCCCACCATTCACAAAAAATCTCTTCAGAACCATTTACTTCCAAATCAGTGACGCCTCCAACAAAGGTTCTTGCAGTAGATAATATTGCATTTTTTAATGGATTATTAAATGTATAACAAGAATTAAAAAAGAATACAACTTGAGACAAATCCTGTGCACCAAACCAATTATTATCAATTGTTTCAGACCAATTATTTAGAGAGGGATTACAAAATATTGCTGTATCCATCCCATGACCTATATTTCCCATTGCTATTAATTTTGGATCTAAAATATTACTTTTAATAGCACTAGGAGTTGCTTGGGAAGATTTCAAAATTCTTTTTGGATTCCTCCATAATATATCTTCAACAACATCTATTACTGAATCTGCCATACTATAATAGTTAAGATCTTGTAATGGTAGTGTTAATAGGAAGAATGGATTTGTGGCTGGAGTTGTTGTTGAAATTGATTTTTGTAATGAAGAGATGTGATTTAATTCAAAATCCGATTTTGATCGTTTGTATTTTGGATTCAATACATTTATATGATCATTTTTTATTTCAACTAATTGACAATTACCATAATAAGTTAATTTACTTAATTGTTGGAGAATATAAACATCTTCTTGATCTGTAAAGAACAAATCATTTGTGTTATCTTTTAATTTTAATTTCATCTCATTTTTTAATAATAGATTCTCCAATTTTTTATGATCTTTTTTATACTTTTCAGTTTTAGGATTATTTATCCGGATATTATCACCAAAAGTTAAATTTATCATGAAAATTAGGAATAATAATCCTACAATGAATTTTCTCATTTTATCTCCTTATTTTATATTTTAATACTATCTCTTTTTTTATAGCGCTATAATTTTTAATTATACGGATATGGATAATAATAAGTTGTATCTGATTCTTGAGAATTAAATATATTGTATTTTCCATTATCGATTTTAAAAACCTGATATGAAGGTATAGAAAAATTAATCCCTTTCATATAATGAATATTATTATTGTATTCAACTTTTTTAGAAGGAATGTATATTTTTGTTTCTTCCCATAATCTTTTATTAGATTTTTGTTTGAATACTATAATTCTTAATGGATGAATTTCAAATTTATTTAATAAGGGATTAATCATAAATTTATATTTAATTTTTTTTACTTCATTCATCGTTAAAGTGTCACATGATATTTCAAATTCTTGTCCACCTCTTGTGAGACTTAGATAACCATCCTTTCTTGACCATTCTTTACCATTATAATATACATTATCTTCAGGATCAAAAATTAATTCATCATCAATTAGTTCGTATAGATTATAATATTCAGTATTAGAAATATCATAAATAACACGTGGAATATGCCAGTTAACAAATAAGTCAAATATTGTATCATTACTTATATTTTGCATTTCTATTTCCATAATTAGATCAAGGAACTCTGTATTTTCTTGGTTTACATCAATATCATATTTTGAGTTAATATTTAAACCAAGATATTGGTGATTACCATTCAGAATTTTAAAACAATCTAGTTCAGAATCTGCGAAATAATTATGCCAAGCAATTTTATATAAATCACTTGAACCTAATTTTAAATTATTCCAATTAAAACAACCATTAGTTATAATTGGATTATTAACAATATATGAATTATTTATATCAGGATAATTCCAATATTTTCCATATTTTAAATTTAATAGAGCATTTTTACCAAATTTTGGGCTGATAGAATTAGTCACTTGTAAACTATCAGGTACTTGAACTAAGACATTAAATTCTAATGAATCTGTATTATTATTAAAAATATGAGTATTTCTAAAATTATCTATTTGTACAATTTTACTTTGCGCTCCTATTAGAACATCAGTTTCTGCAACAAAAATATCTAATGAATCTAATGAATATAAAACCAAATCTTTTTCATATTCATCACTATTAAAAATCAGACTATCCTCAAAATAATTATGGAATCCTTCTTTAATCACCCTTAAGGAATAGATATCATTAGTCAGAGTTTTTGATAATTTTCCTGCTGAGTTTGATTGTTGAAAACTTGGTTGAAAATTAGGAGTTGAACCACCATCTAACAATAACATCTTTTTTGAAGTAATACCATTTTTTGTTTCCATTACATAAAGATAAATTCCTGCTGAAACAAGGCTGCCTTGATTATTTGTCCCATTCCAGTATATTTTTGCCTCTCCCGGTTGATATGTTTTATTCGAAAGATTTTTAACTTTTTGACCAAGTAGATTATAAATATCAATTTTAACCTTTTGAGTTTCAGGGATATGAAATTTGATCCATGTTCCAGGATTAAATGGATTTGGATAGTTTTGATATAATTGAAAAGAATCAGGTGTTTTTTCTTCTGTTTCTATTTCAACATCTGTATTAAGAGTGATATTATATTCCCCGTTTTCATTTGAGACTACAGTATCACTTATATCAGAATTTTGTAGAGAAAATATAATCATTGCATCATGAATAGATAATGAATCCGAACCGATCACTTTACCTGTAATATTATGAATATGGCTGAACAATAAACTTTGAAATATTAACAAGATCACGATTGATTTTATCTCACTATTTAGGTTTTTCATTCCATAGTCCTTTTATTCTATTCAAATTAATCTTACCCTGATAAGTTAACAAATTGCATCAAAAGAAACATTTCAATTATAATGCCATAATATTAAATTCAAAAAAAACAACAGTTTAAAAAATATCAAATTTAAAATATGTTGAATTATTCCACAAAAAGTGTGGGAAAAAGACACAATTCATTATTTGCTAAAATTACAAAATAAATTCAATCAAAAAAATCATTGAAACCCTGACCAAAGTATCTTATTTTTAGTTTGTTTGCTAAGTTTACGAATTTACTTTACAAAGGATTGATAAAATGAAGATTTTCAAAAGATCATTGTCAGTTTTTCTGTTGCTATTACTGGTTATTTCCTGCTCTACAACCACAATGGAATCGCAAGTTGACCAGTTAAAAGCAATCAGCAAGAAACACATCGCCGATACCCGCCTGGAAGTTTTTGATATCGAAAAAAATGGTAATATCATCGAAGTCAGAACATCCAATGCTAATGTATTCCAAGAAATTTCTGCACTCAACAACAACCATATCAAGCTCACTCTTCTTCCTGAAAAATCATTGGAAACACAATACGGTGTGATCAATCTTTCCGCGGCTAATATTCGCAGTGAAAGACGACATGGTTCCGAACTGTTAACCCAGGGAATTTTAGGCCAACCCGTAAAAATATTCGATCAAAAAGGCGATTGGTACAAAATCCAGACTCCTGATAAATATTTAGGCTGGGTGGATGATTATGGCGTTCATCCCATGACGGAAAAGGAGATGAAATCCTGGAACAAGGCCGACAAGATCATTTTCCTGGAACATGCCGGATTTGTCTATGCAGAAGAAAACAGTGATGGCGAAATCGTCTCGGATATTGTTTTGGGGAACATGCTGAAACTCACCGGCAAAACACACAGGTTTTACCAAGTGGAATTTCCCGACGGCCGCACCGGCTATGTTAAAAAATCTGAGGCAACGACTGAACAGGAATGGCTCGATAACATTGAAGTAACCGGAGAAAACCTGGCAGCCATAGCCAAAAAATTCATGGGTGTTCCCTATCTCTGGGGCGGGACCTCAGCCAAAGCCCTGGATTGCAGCGGATTCATGAAGACTGTTTATTTCATGCATGGCATCATCCTGCAACGGGATGCTTCCCAACAGGCTTTGTGGGGAGAAGAAGTATCCATGGCTGAGGATTACGCTCATTTACAAATCGGTGATCTGATTTTCTTTGGCAGTAATCCCGAAAGAATCACACACGTCGGCTTGTATCTTGGTGATAAAGAATTCATCCACGAAGCCGGCAGGGTCAAAATCAACAGTCTTGACCCTGATGCTGCAAATTACAGCGGATACAGGGCCTCTTCGGTAAGAGGTGTCAGAAGGATCATCGAGTCTGTCGATAAACCGGGAATTTCATCCTACAAGACCCATGAATTTTATAAATAAATAGCCAACCTGCTGACATCCTGAGGTTCTCGAAGGAGACAGTTACGAAGAAAATGAGCTGCGAAGATCACACTTCGACAGGCTCAGTGTGATAAGCAGTAAGCCAAAAACATAAAAGAGGGAAAAATGAATAAAAATCGAAGGGATTTCATCAAAAAGGCCGGAGTCATCGCATCATCGTCCGCGATGCTGGGCACAATCGGTTGTGACTCTGGAAAAAATGTCAATATCAACAAAGGTGATGGAAAAATGAAACTGACCTTTCATAGTTATGAACTGAAATTGAAACATGTATTTACAATTGCCAAAAATTCCCGCACAACCACGCCTGACATGCAGGTGCAAATCCATTACAATGGCTTAACCGGCTATGGTGAAGCGGCCATGCCTCCCTATTATCCTGAAAATCCGGATTCCGCTACGAAATTTTACCAGAAACTGGACCTCGGGCAATTCAATGATCCCTTTCAGATTGAAAAGATCTTAGACTATGTGGACAATGTGGAAGAAGGAAACCATTTTGCCAAAGCATCAATCGATATTGCACTTCATGATCTTGTTGGAAAAATGATGAGACAACCCCTATACAAAATCTGGGGTTACGATCAAGAAGCTACACCCTGCACATCTTTTACAATCGGGATTGACAAACCCGATGTGGTACAGGAAAAAACCAGGGAAGCCCTGCCCTACCGGGTGCTAAAAATCAAATTGGGTGGCGGCAATGACAAGGAAATGATCGAAAATGTCCGCAAAGTCTCTCCTGACAAAGACCTCTATGTTGATGTCAATGGCGGCTGGACGGACAAGTATGAAGCCCTGGACATGGCCCATTGGCTGAAAGACCAAAAAGTCGTTTTCATCGAACAACCGATGCCCAGAAACCAGATCGACGATGTAGCCTGGCTGACCGAAAATTCACCCTTGCCCATTGTGGCCGACGAATCTATCCATAGAATTCCCGATGTCCTGGCATCAAAGGGTGTTTACACCGGTATCAATATCAAACTGATGAAATGCACCGGCCTCAGGGAAGCAAGAAAGATGATTACCCTGGCCCGTGCTTTCGATATGAAAATTCTCATGGGCTGTATGACCGCAACGTCCTGTTCCATATCAGCGGCAGCGCAACTCTCCCCTGCCATTGACTGGGCCGACCTGGATGGAAACCTGCTGATCAGCAATGATCCTTATGAGGGAGTCAAGGTGGTTGACGGAAGACTGGTGCTGCCGGACAGACCGGGCATAGGAATTCGTAAATTATAAATTGAGGTTGTCATTCAGAGGAGTTAAAAGGACCCGGAATCTCAAAAGAATCCTTAAGTCGCCTGCTCTTTCAGAATGACAGTCCTCCATATCAGGCTGGACAAATGAACACGATCAGAAAAAAATTATCCCACATTCCGCAAATGCCGGTCACTCTGACACCGACCCCTTTTCATAGACTGGACCATATTTCAAGACTGACCGGATGCAACATCTATATCAAACGGGATGACCTCACAGGATTCGCCCTTAGCGGCAATAAAACCCGCAAGTTCGATTTCCTCATTGCTGAAGCCATCAACCAGGGTTGTGACACCCTGATCGGCATCGGCGCCAACCAATCCAATTTTTGCCGAATCGCTGCCGGCGTCGGTGCCAAATTTGGGCTGGATGTACACCTGGTGCTGAATGGCAAAAAACCGGAAATACCGACGGGCAACCTTCGCGTCAACCATATACTGGACGCCAAAATCCATCATATTGATACAAAAGATTCCAAAGAACGCATGAATCACGCGCTTTTCATAAAAGACCAACTGCTGACCGAAGGAAAAAAAGCCTACTTTATGCCTCCGGGAGGATCGACCAAAACAGGCACTTATGGTTATGCCCTGGGCTTTGAGGAAATACTAAGTGATGCTGAAAAACAACACATCGAAATCCATAAAATATTTCATGCCTCCTCATCAGCCGGGACTCAGGCCGGACTGGTTTTGGGCCAGGCCATAACCGGCTGGACCGGTGAAATTCACGGCATTTCAGTCGATACACCCCAGAACCAGCTGGTTGAAGATGTCTTTGCGCTTGCCTCTGCTGCCGGTCATGATATCGGTGTTACAATCGACAAGAGGAAAATTTTCACTGACGATTCCTATGTTGGAGAAGGTTATGGAAAAAAGACAGAAGGCTGTGTCCAGGCCGTGAAATTATTTGCCAAAAGCGAAGGCATTTTTCTGGATTATGTATACACCGGCAAAGCTGCCGTCGGCTTGCTGGATTATTGTAAAACCGGAAAGGTCAAAGCCGGTCAAAACATCGTTTTTCTTCACACCGGCGGCAATATCGAACTATTTGAGTAAAAGGATTTTTCTATGATCATTTTCCATGCCCTTCAAAAAAGTGATACCAAATTCCTGGTTGACCTGTTCAATGAACAATTCACCTATGACCCGATTACCGAGGAACAACTGACAGAAAAAATTTTTCAGGAGGAGCACTTTGACAGCGACCTGAATATCACGGTAAAATATCACAACAGTCTCGCCGGATTTGCATCGGGATTTGTCAGGGAACAGGATGGAAAATTGACCGGCTGGATCAAACTTATCGCCACCGCAGACCAAAAAAAAATGGGCCCGGTGCTTCTTGAAACCTTTGATAAAATGGAAACAAAACTACGGGAAAAAGGGGCCCGCAGCATTCGCTTTTTTGATAGTTTTCCCAATTATTTTATTCCGGGAATTGATCCACGCTACACTTCCCTGATTACACTCCTGCAGATGAGAGGCTATGAACGTCGCCGCGATAATGTACAAATGATTGCACGTCTGGATCAAAATTTTGCCACTCAAAAACAGGAAGAACTGATCGAAAAAAAATATAATATTGTAATCAAAAGGGCCACTCACCATGACACAGCCAGACTTTCGGACCTGATCAACCTTGAGTTCCCCCTTTGGAAACAGGAAATTGAATTTGCCTTTCAAAAGAAAACCATTCCCCTCCATATTGCCATCAAAGATAAAAAAGTGGTGGCCTTTTCTAACCACAGTTGCAATAATATTGGCACCGGCTGGTTCGGTCCCATGGGAACGACACGGGAAGCACAGGGAAAAGGGTTAGGAGAAATTCTCCTGAAACGCTGCCTTCAGGACCTGAAAGACACTGGATTTAAAGAAGCCATTATTCCCTGGGTCGGCCCTATCGGGTTTTATTTTACCAAAGTCGGTGCAGAAGTCGACCGGGTGTTTTGGAACTATATCAAGGATTTTTCTTAATTATCAGCATCGCCAAAACCCAAATTTATTTTTCAAGAGGTACCCATGAAAATATTCATATCTGTATTATTTTTTATATCACTGAATTTGATGGCCCGGACACCGGTTGTGGACCTGTTTATTCCCTGGGGAGACTCACCGGAGCAGGTAAAATACCGATTGGAACCCGGCTATCGGTTCGGCCCCCAGGATTTTCAGGTGGATGGTGAAACATTCGACCTCCTGGATCCTCTCAGTCAGGCAATTAAGTCCTACCGGAATGGAAAACTGCAATCTACCCAGGAAATCCTGCCCGGGACCAAAGATATTCCGGTCACACTGTCCAAATTGACCCGGAGTTCCGGCAGGGTAAAATTATTATCCAAATCCACAGCCCGGATTATGATGGAAAATGAAGGACTTCTGGTTCATCATGGCAACTCAGACCTGGTCAGTATGCGCTTCATCGGCAGGGACAATTTGAACCGAACCTACGTTGATGTCAATATTGCAAAATCCTGCCACCCTATCACCGTAGACCGGCAAATTTGGATTTTGAATCTATCAGGGGCCAAAATCGGTCAGATTGACCTTCCGCACCATTATTTCACCTATATAAAAAATGATCTGAAAATCGACAGGTCCGGTACCCTTTACCATATGCTTTCCTCCAGTGACGGAATTTTCATTCTTCGCTGGGAGATACCCGAAAAAATCGAAAATTTTCAGGGAAATTACCCACCCAAATTTCAGGAAAAAATCCATTTTTTCCATGATCAGGAATGTATCCTGTCCCCAAAAAACGATTTACCTTCTGACCCGGCCACAGCTGTGTCCCGCCAGAAAACTTTGGAAATTGCCGATACCTATGTCCAGCATGAATGGAATTGCCGGGCCGAAAACCTGACGAACGGTGTGGTCACCGCTCCAGACGGTGACAAGATTCGTACACCGGACTGGATACGCATCGGCACCAACCGACGTCTGCCCTACAAGTGGGGTGGTTTTGACCAACTGACAGCCTTTGACAGCGGTCTTCTCAATAATAACTATGCCGGTGATAATTATACCGATGGTGGCGGCTCCGATTACGCCCGGGGCGTCGATTGTTCCGGTTATGTATCCCGTTGCTGGCAATTGAATTACCATTATTCCACCCGTATGATGGATGATCCGGCCTACGGTGCCATTGTTCAGCCCTACTATTCATTGGACCAATTAAAACCAGGTGATGCTTTTCATCGCCATGGGCATGTCATTCTTTTTGTGAAACACAACGAAGACGGCTCTTTTGCCTGTGTGGAAGCCGCCGGCAGCACAACCGACTGGAAAGTGGATTATACCACTCACTATGCCTATGCCATGACTGATTACAAAGCGGTTTATTATAAAAATATGGAAGGCGCGATTTTGCCAGCGCCTCACAATATCACCCTGGAATGCCTCGATCAATCCTCCATCAGAATCGGTTTTACCGAAGTAAATAATGCAAAGGCCTATACAATTTTTTGGGGGACAGAGCCGAAAATTCTTTCAGATTCGGTGGTATCCACTACCCCCCCGGTGACCATTAACGGCCTATCACCGGAATTCACCTATTATTTTCAAGTAATAGCCCGTAATGATTCCATATCATCGCCCCTGAGCCATGATGTTTATGCAGCTTCGCCCTCTGGCAGCAGTGAAAAAATATTGGTGGTCAATGGGTTTGACCGGTCTACCAATACCAGGCACGATTATATCACTCAATATATTCGTCCTGTCAAAACCGCCGGTCATGGATTTTCTTACGCATTGAATGAATCGGTGATTGGCGCTAATATTTTTCTAACTGCCTATACCACCGTAATCTGGATACTGGGCGACGAAAGCTCAGCCGACCATACATTTGATCTGATCGAACAGCAAAAAGTCACTGAATTCCTGCAACTTGGCGGCAATCTATTTGTCTCCGGTTCAGAAATCGGCTGGGACCTGGAAGGTAAAACCGACCATGCAACCCAGGCAGATAGGGATTTTTACCACAACTACCTGAAAGCACAATACCACGCCGATTCGCCCTATGACCGGCAAGGCCAGTATTACACTGTCGAATCCATAGGTAGTGGAATTTTTGATCTGGTGCCGAATTTTGAATTTGATGACGGCACCCACGGCACCATCAATGTTGACTGGCCTGATGCCATCAAACCGGTAAACGGTTCAACTGCTGTTCTGAAATTTACAAATGTTCCGGAAAGCGCCGGTGTCGCCGGAATTCAATATGCCGGCCTCTTTCCCGGTGGCAGCAGGGCAGGGAAACTGGTATACCTGACCTTTCCTTTTGAAACAATTATATCGGACGAAATACAGAATGAAGTCATGGGAAGGACATTGGCTTTTTTTACAGGGGCTCTCTCGACCGATAAGGATAATTCCCCCGAAGCCCTTGAGGAATTTTCACTCAGCAAAAATTATCCGAACCCTTTTAACCCCATCACCAATTTTTCATACCAGTTACCCATGGCCGCTCATGTCCGGATGAAAATCTACACTCTGACCGGAAGTCATATCAAAACCCTGATTGATGAGCGCCGGGTCGCCGGCCAGCATATCCTGCACTGGGATGCAACAAATTACAGTTCAGGTGTTTACCTTTACAAAATGGTCGTGTCACACGGGAACAGCCTACTCTTTTCTGAATCCGGAAAATGTATTTTGATGAAATAAAATAACCGGGAGACCTATCAATCATGCACTATTTGAAATTTATTTTCGTTTCCTTATCTATTTGGACTTTGGTTCCGGCCCTGGATTTATCGGGCATCAAAATCTGTCTCGATCCCGGACACGGCGGCTATGAATCCGACGACAGACCTATGACAGAGACAGGGTTTTGGGAATCTGAAAGCAACCTGACCAAAGGATTGTTTCTCAAACAAATACTGGAAAGTTACAACGCACAAGTGGTCATAACCCGTACCGGAAACAATGGTACCACAGATGATCCGTCCCTCTCTGAGCGTGTGGAATTAGCCAATTCCAACAGTGTCGATTATTTTATCTCCATACACAGCAATGCCTTTGATGCCGCTCAAAATTATTCCATGTCCATTTTTAACGGCAAAACCGAATCACCCCGAATTCCCGAATCCAAAGTCATGTCGGAAATCCTCTGTGTCGAAGTCATGCAGGCCGACCGCACCAACCATGCCGTTTCTATCGGAGATTTGACTTTAAATCCAACCTTCACCTATGGTTATGGCGTACTTTATCCGGCCACTATGGCTGCCAATATCAGTGAAGGGTCCTTCCATGATTATATTCCTGAATGCTGGCGCTTACAATCCATTGATTACCGTAAACAGGAAAGTTGGGGAATTGCACGAGCCATTCTGCAATATTTTGAAGCCGGAGAACCCGAACAGCAGATGCTATCCGGAGTCCTTCGCTCTACCGACGAATTGTTTGCCGGCTATGCTATACCCGGAACCAGTGACAAATTCAAAACCCTGAATATTGCTGATTTATTATTAAAATCCCCAACAGAGACCCGGGCGTATACAACCGATAATATGAACAACGGATTTTACACCTTTGATTCCCTGCTTCCAGGTGAATACACATTAATTGCAACTGCTGAAAATTATTGCTCCGATACGGTCAATATCATCATCGGCCAGGAAAATTTCAGTTTTCAGGATTTTTTCCTCGTGTCCTCGATACCGCCTTTTATAAAATCCGTGGAACCGGGCGACGGACAGATGCCGGTGAAGGGTAAAATATCCATAGAATTCAGCCGGGCTTTGGACACCACCGATGCCAGGAGTAAAATTCAGTTCACGCCCGCAGTGAATTTTTCACTATCCTGGGAAAAGGATAATACCCTCATAAAAATCATTCCCGATTCGCTGGAATATGAAAGCGAATACCTTCTGGCCCTGTCGGACTTTGAAACGCCATACAGCCACCCTCTGGATGGTAACCATGACGGGACCGGCGGCGATGAATTTATTTTTGTTTTTCAAACTCACGGCTATGATCTCGAACCCCCTTTTCTGCTTTCAAATTATCCGGCTGATGGCAGTTTTGAGGTAGAAACCCACCCGATAATCAATGTAACTTTCAATGAATTATTGTCCGATTCGGGCATTACTGCTGAAAATATCCTTTTGCAAAATATTGAATCCTGTGATATAGTTCCCTCGATTATTACACCAAATCATACTCACGACAAAACCGGAATAACAATTATTCCTGCAGCAGAACTGGAACATAACCGTAATTATCAATTGGTGGTAAAAAATAACCTGACCGATCTGTCGGAAAATTCACTGGCTGAAGACCTAGTGATTACATTTCACACCGGCAACACCACGAAGAAATACTCAATCCTGGATAAATTTGACGCCGGCTTATCCAACTGGTGGCAGCCCGGACAAAGCGGCAGTACAGCCGGCATCATACCGGATAAAACAGGCATGAAAGCCAATGCCGATACCACTAATCCCCTGACCCTCAGCACCAAATCCATGGAAATATTTTATGCCTGGGACCTGGCCAAAACCAGTTGGCTTCTGCGTGAATATTGTCCCAGCGGACTGAAATCCTTTAACAAAGAAAGGACCCTGGAAGTCTATCTTTTCGGCGACGGCAGTATGAGCAAATTTCGTTTCTGTGTCGACGATGATGCCAGTACAGAAGTCAGTCCCTGGTTCGATATCGATTTTGTTGGCTGGCGACTGATCAGCTGGGACATGTCAACCAATGAAACCGGATCATGGATTGGTGATGGTTCCCTGACAGGAAATTTGAAGGTAGATTCCTTTCAGATGACCTGCAATCCCATCTCCCCCTTTTCAGTTCCGGAAGGTAAAATACTAATGGACGATTTCCGACTGGTGACCTATGAAAGTGTCGCTGTTGATGGTGATTTTACCGAAAAGCCGACTGAATTTTATCTGTCACACAATTATCCGAACCCTTTCAATCCCGGTACTCGAATCGCTTTCCAGTTACCCGTTCTGGCAAAAGTGGAATTGACGGTTTTTGATATCGCCGGCAAAGAAGTTGAGAGGATTATTAATGAGATTATGCAACCCGGAAATTATACAGCTCAATGGAACGCAGAGGGCCACAGTTCCGGTGTTTATTTATATTCCATCAAGGTTGTCAGTAATGGCAGACTGCTTTATTCCAAAACTGAAAAATGTATCTTAATGAAATAAAAAAATAGAGGACAAAAATCATGAAAAAATTAATTATAATGACTTTATTGATGATGACTCTGGCGCTCAGTCAAAGTATCAAAGTAGTTAACACTCTGGTATTATTGGAAAAAACCGGCAACACCGAATTTGCATTCCCTAAATTTTCACCGGATGGACAAAAAGTACTGTTTACCACAGCCGGCTACAGAGGCTTATGGCTGCTGGATTTAAAGAGTAATACCATGACGCAGTTGAATGATGCCCGGGGCGCCGGATACGAACCGGTTTTTTCCGAAGATGGCCGTGAAGTAATCTTTCGCCATGAAAAGTTGATCAATAAGCGCCGGTATTTCTCCATCGCTGCCCAGAAAATCACCGGGGTTTCAGCCATCGATCTCATTGTCGACGAACGGGGTATCTCCACACCCAAAGCAGCCGGCCGGAATGCCTTTGTCTACAAACAAAACGGTGAACAGGTAAAAATCAGTTACCAGGACAATAAACCAGTCTGTTCACTGGCTAAGTCTGCTGAGCAGGAAATCAATGCCTTTTGTGAGAATTCCAAACTTTACCTCGAAAAGGAAGGGCATAAAACGGAATTATCTCCTGTCGGAGAAGGCCATTATATCTGGGGTTCCATTTCTCCAAACCAGGATAAAATCCTCTTTACCTGCGCCGGCAAAGGCACCTTTATCTCTGATTTGACCGGAAAAATTGAAATGAAACTGGACCACGCCAATTACCCGAGATGGTCCCGAGACGGCCAATGGGTCCTTTACATGGAGGACCATGATGACGGCCATATCATTCTTTCATCCGAAATCAAAGTCACTCATCTGAAATCACAAAAAAGTTTCGCACTTACCAACAGCAACGACAAAATAGAAATGTATCCCTCCTGGTCTCCCAAAGGTGACGCTGTCGTTTACCACACTTTATCGGGAAATATTGAACTTTTAAGAGTAGAAATTCAGGAGTGATTGAACCATGAATAAATTCAAATATCTATACATTCTTATATTTTCAGTTACCGTCCTGATGGGCCAGGACCTGACAGGTTATAAATTTTGTATTAACCCCGGCCATGGCGGCCATGATTCTGATGATCGTTATATAGCCGCTACCGGCTTCTGGGAATCTGAAGGGAACCTGACCAAAGGATTAAAACTGCGGGATATTCTGGAAGCTCATGGCGCTGAGATCATCATGACCCGCACTCAAAACCGCACCCAGGATGATTTGCCACTCTCTCAGATCGTTGCAATTGCCAATAATAACAATGTCGATCATATGCACTCTATACACAGCAACGGATTCAACGGAAACCTGAATTATTCCTTAATGCTGTTTCAGGGTTTTGACGATGATCCGACTTACCCAGAAGCCAAGGAGATGTCTGAGATTATGGGTCCCCTCATCAAAAACACAAACCGGACTAGCAGTATCCATATTCGCGGTGATTTTGATTTTTATGGTACCGGTCAGCCCTATCTCGGGGTTTTTCGAAACCTGAGTATGCCCGGGCAATTATCCGAAGGTTCATTCCATGATTACATTCCGGAATCCTGGCGTCTGCAAAACCTTGATTACAGAAGACACGAGGCCTGGGCTATCGCCAGAAGTTTCATGGAATTTTTCGATGCCGGTGAATTTTCTCACGGCATCATTGCCGGACTGGTCAAAGACGCTGAACGCAGCGTAAAATACAATTATCTCACCGGTTCCGACAAAAGGTTACCGGTCAATGGAATTACCATCACCTTAAAACCCGGAGACAAAGTCTACCATGGTGATAACATGAACAACGGGTTTTTCATGTTTGACAGTCTGGAGCCCGGAGAATACAAAGTGATCTATGACGCACCCTTTTACACTGCCGATTCCACCACTGTCATGGTGACAGCCAATCAAACCACTTTTACCGATATCAACCTCTATTCCGACAGCACCTATGTGGGCGAGCCGGAAATCCCAACCCATATTCAGCTTTTGGTTGAAGATGCTGCCTCAGTACGGGTAAAATTTCGTCCCGCCGGTCCCGCTGAAGGCTATCGCATTTATTATGGGACAAATCCTTCCTCTTTGTCGGATTATGTTGAAACGGATACGACCAACACTGTCGTAACCGGGCTAAGCGAAGGGTCTATGGTTTATTTTGTTGTAAAAGCCTGGAATTCTATTGGCGAGTCATTGTCCGATCCCAACACCTACGCCGCCATTCCCTCCGACAACGAAAATAAAGTTTTAATTGTCAATGGTTTTGACCGCTCAACCAACGAAAGTCATAACTACATCCGAAAATATAACTACCATTTGAAAAAAATTGATATCGGTCATTCCTATTGCCTCAACGAAGTAATTTACGATGGCGATTTGTCCTTGCAGGAGTTTAAAACCGTCATCTGGATTTTGGGTGATGAAAGTTCCGGTGACGATACGTTTAATCCCACTGAGCAGGATAGTGTGAAAGTTTTTCTTCGCAGAGGCGGACAGTTTTTTGTTTCCGGTTCAGAAATTGGCTGGGACCTGGAAGGTAAGTCCGGTCATGCCACTCAGGCTGACAAGGATTTTTATCATAATTTCCTGAAAGCCCGATATATCGAGGATGCGCCTTTTAACAGCCAGGGGTTGTACTATTCTGTTGAAGGCCTATCCGGAAAAATCTTTCGGGATCTGAGCGATATCACTTTTGATGATGGCACCCATGGCACTTTCAATGTAGACTGGCCTGATGTTATCATACCAACAGAAGGGGCCATCGGCTGCCTGAAATATAAGGATGTTCCTGTGACCCGTGGCTTTGCCGGTATCAGTTTTGAAGGCCTTTTCCCAGAGGGAACAGAAACAGGCAGACTGGTCTACCTGACGGTACCCTTTGAAACCATCTATCCGACCTCTGCGAGACAGGAAATCATGGACCGTGTTTTTGAATTTTTCAACGGGGTTTTTGTGGCCGTTGACAAAAAAAGTAATGAAATTGTGTCCGAGAAATTTCAGGTTTTTGCAAATTATCCAAACCCTTTTAATCCTACAACCACTATCAAATTTTCAATTCCCCATGCAGGTTCGGTGAACCTGAAAATTTTTAACATCAGGGGCGAATTAGTAAAAAATTATATTCCTGAAACCCTGACCGCCGGACTTCAGACAATCCGTTGGAATGCTGACGACAACAATGGCATGCGGGTTTCAGCCGGGACCTATTTTTACCAGGTTACGTTCAATCATCAATCCATTACCCAAAAAATGCTCCTTCTGAAATAATTTTTTCTCCTACAAAAAAAAGCAGGCTTGCCGGAAGCCTGCTTTTTTATTTAATATCATTGATTGTCAGGTTTTTAGGAAGTTGTGTATTAACAAAACCAAAAAATTCCCCGGGATCTTTTACATACAGTTGGTCTTTACCGATATGCAGTGGTGTTTCAGTCAAAATGACAATGTAGGTTACCATGGCATAATCCTTCAGCAGTTGGTCCTTTGATTTAAGCATGATGGTTTTTAACGGCTTTTTTAAGCAATCATAATTCGATTCGGGCACAAGGACCTTTTGCCGCACGATATTCATCAAAATATTCTCACAAGGATTATTTTCAAAATCCCTGAGACAGTCAGCATAAAGATGGTTGATTCTTTCGATTTCGGCAATTGTTGGTTTGGGACAATCAGTTCGGTCGACTGTACTATTTTTTGCAGACAGCAATGTGAAGACTAAAGATAAGGTTATGAAAATTTTTAAGCACTTCATGATATTCTCCTGTTTAATTTTTCAAATTACATTGAAATATTAAAGAAAGAAGATATCACAAGTGTTTAGTGCCGGTAAAGAAATGTCAAAACTTGTCATGTTATGAAAAAAAATGGAAGCAAAGTTATCCAATTCTGCGTCCTTTGTTTAGCCTTCATGCCAATAGAAATATCCATCAGGCATGACCTCCATGGAAAGGGAGGTTACTCCTCTTCAGGTGAATAGATTTTCTTGGATCCTTTTGATTGGCGGAGCACCGGTTCAAAAATCGTTTGCAAGGCCAGCGAAATTGCCCCTTTGATACAGGCATCTTCTTTTAGTTCACCCTGAATTATATCCGTTGGGCGGAAGGGAATATTGATCATTCTCTGTTTTACCAGTTGTCTGGTCTTTACCAGCAGATATTCAGAATTTTCAATAATAGAACCGCCAATGATAATAAGGTTGGGGTCAATGGTTTTCAGCAGTACTGTGCAAATGATTGAAAGCAGGTGCGCATATTCATCCAGCACTTCATGAACGATTGGATATTTGGTGGAATATTCATCAATGATTTCTGCCAGGCTCATATTGCTGATTTTTTCTTTATCTTCGCCGGTTTTCCATTGTAGCTTCAGTTGCAGGGTTTCTGTCAGATGCTCTTCAGACATTACATTGCCGAAAAATTCCTGATTGGAGGTATAGAGGTTGGGCAATCGAGACCGGTCCGCCAGCATGTACCCAAGTTCCAGATATCCCAATTCTCCGGCGCTTCCATAATGGCCCCGAATCAGGTGGTCATCGACGACAATTCCGGCACCAAGACCTTCACCAATCCAGATGTAGACAAAATTGCGTTCGTTCCGCCCGGCCCCCAGTAGTTGTTCTCCGACAGTCATAGCATTGACATCATTTTCAATAGTGACAGACACTTGGTATTTTCGGGCAAATTTTTCACCCAGCAGTTTATGACCGAAACCTTTTAATGTATCCGAAAAAAAAGCCTGCTCATCAGTGTAATCACTCAATCCCGGAAGTCCGATACCGATGCTAACCAGTTGGGATGATTCGATGGTACATTTTTCCAATAGGCGATCCATGGCATCAAAAATGAGCGCCATTCCTTTTTCGGCTGAAGTGTCTTTGGAATAGGCGACAACGTCCCGGCAAATTATTTTGGACTCCAGGTCTGCTAAAGCGATGGTGGCTTTTTTCAGATGGATTTCAATACCGAAGACGTAGCCGTTTTCCGGATTGATTTTGATCATTGTCGGACGCTTGCCTCCCCGCTTGGTTGAAGTACCCTTACCGATTTCCAAAATATAGCCGGCATCATCCAGACGGCGGATAATTTCCGATACAGCCACTTTTGAAATTCCGGTTTTTTTGGCCAGTTCTATTCTGGAGATAGGTCCTTCATATCGAACCAGATTGAGGATTCTGACTTCATTGAGTTTTTTGATCAGCTGTGCATTGACTTTTTTTGTTGGCATAGATGTATATTCCTTTTGGATAATAAAATTTAGAGCCTTACAAAAATAAGATATTTAAACAAAATGTAAAATAGTTTTCTGATCAAACGGTCTGTTTACTAATAAATTTATCTAACTAATACAAAAAATATTTTTGGGCCATATCAATAAAGCGCTCGTTTGCTAAACGCCATAAAGATAAAAGTTGCTTAACATTTTTTTCATCAATGCTTTTTCGCAGGTCGCTGTTTCCGGACAATTTATCAATCCATGGTTCATTCCATTGAAATTCCTTCGGGTGGATCTCAGCAATTTTCTGTAGCAATAAAACTGTGGTCTCGACCGGGCGATAATCATTTCTATCGGTCACTTTCATGAGAATACCCTGACATGGTTCATCCCGGAATTTTGGATTGGTGGCCTTCCCTTTTATCTCCCGTGGTGTAAAAGTTGTACAGGTAAACGCAACACCCTTTGTATTATCCATGAGGCTGCAGATTTTTTGACTATCCAGCCAGGGCGCGCCGAAAAGCAGAAAAGGGGTTTCTGTACCGCGCCCCTCACTCAGATTTGTTCCTTCCAGCAAGCACATACCCGGATAAACAATAGCTGTCTCCAAGTTCGGGATATTGGGTGAAGGCGCCACCCAGGTGAGGCCGGTTTCATCATACCAATGATGTCGCTGCCAGCCCTTCATTTTGACGACTGAGAGTTGCACCCTGATTCCATCCCTGAGATAGCCTTCGCCGTTGATCAATTGAGCGTATTCACCGGCTGTCAGACCATACCTCACCGGCACTTCATGCATACCCACAAAAGAATTAAATCCCTTTTCCAGTATGCCGCCTTCGACCATGTCACCTCTTACAGGGTTTGGGCGATCCAGCACCACAAAGGGGATATTATTTTCTGCGGCCGCTTCCATACAATAAGCCATCGTAGATATGTAAGTATAAAATCGAACACCAACATCCTGGATATCATAGACAAGAACATCCAGATTTCTGAGCATTTCTGGGGTTGGTTTTCGGGTCTTACCATAGAGGCTGACGATGGGGACACCGGTTCGATCATCTATACCATCATTAATGTGGCCACCGGCCGCTTCATCACCCCTCAGCCCATGTTCTGGAGCAAAAACCACTTTCAGATTGGCTTTTTCGAAAAATAGATCTATGATATGGTTCCCGCTTTGATCCAGGGAGGTATGATTGCAGACCAATCCGACATTTTTGCCGGAGAATTCCACAAAATCATTTTTTATCACCCCATCCAGACCACAATCGACGCCAGTTTTAGCCTGAGTCAACCCAATCAGCGATATTAGCAGATATGAAATTTTTTGTAGAATTCTCACGGTAACCTCCTATTTCAACAGCATCATTTTTTTCGTAAATATTTTCTTTCCGGCATGCATTTGATAGATATAGGCACCTGAAGCCAGGCCGGAGGCGTTAAAAGTAACCGTATATTTTCCCGGTTCATACCAGCCCTTGACCAGTTGTTTAACCAGCGCTCCGCGCATATCATAGATATTGACCATTACCCTGTTCCTGAAAGGAATTGAAAATTCAATATTGGTTGAAGAGTTAAAAGGGTTTGGATAGTTTTGAGAGAGATTAAAGATTTCCGGAATAATATTCAAATGGATTGCAACATCTGATGAAAACTCAACAATAAATGTAGTCGTATCAGACAATTCGCCGATTCCAAAATCCTTCACAATAATAGTGATCTCTGTTTCTCCTTCAAATTCAGCATTTGGCACAATGTAAACTGTTGACCCTGGGGTATGTCCCTTGATATTAAAAAGAACGGCACTGGTATCGGACAGGCAGATTATTTCATGAGAATCATTGGGGTCTTCATCCGTATAATTAACTTTTAGTTTGAGATTACTACCTATTTCAACCACATAATCTTCAAATTCTTCTATCACCGGTGCATGGTTTACAGGTTGTTCACCCAGGGCTTTTTTGACAAAACGAAGTTCATCCACATAAATTTCTCCACTGATAGCGCCGCCTTCTCCACGGCTCATATGAAGACCGTCTAGTTGATAGTAGGCCCCATCCATAATTCCATTGCCCAGCCATTCACCGATCTGGGATGCATCACCCATATCCCATTCCACTAGTTTCCAGCCAATCCAATCGATGGTAGTCCATAATGATACTTCTGCCACATCGCTTCCGTTTTTTTCATACATGGCAAACCGGAAGAGATTGTTGCTTCCGTCACCAAAGACATAGCATTGTAATGTGTAGGAGGTGTCAACCTGAGCGGTCACACCAGGCCCGGAAGCAGCATGGTCCCGCAGCAAGGGCTGACCATCGTAAGATTCATCCCACATATAGGTGATTTTTCCGGATTTTTTATTGGTGAAACCCGGCAAATAATTATTTTCATCATGAGAAAATTTCGTAAAGCCGTCGATAGTGCCCACTGTAGAACCCGAGCCCTCCGGGTCCCACCAGGAAGTGGCACCCATAAAATTATCCATCAGATTGATTTCCGAATAGTAATAGCCGGCCGTATTGGTGGCAACATGAAAAGCTTCCTCCATGGCATTTCCAACAGTATCCAGAATACCGGTTGAAAGGGTAATTTCCAGAGCTGTACCGGACCTTAGTGCCGATTTGGTTTTGACCGTCAGGATTGTCATGTTATCCAGGTCTTTCACAGAATAATCAGGTAATATTTCATTTTCCCCATTTGCAAGGATGATATTATTCATCAGACTTTCGCTATCAATCAACTCATCAAAACAAAAAGTGAAAGGCTCTTCTGGATCGACAATTTCTTCAGTTACCGAAGTTGCAGATACGGTCGGTCCCTGAATATCAACTTCATAAGTGTAAAAGACAGCAGAATATGCATCGCCTCCAGTACCATCATAATTTCCGTCAATTGCCATTCCGGAGAGGTCAGTGGTACCAATGCCAATGGTCAAGGTATATTCAGTGCCGAAATCCAGTCCGCTCAAAGCGACAGATATTTCTTTATTTTCATTGTACCATTGATTGGAAATCGTGAAAGACTTGATGGTGACTTCGGGAACCACTGAAAAGGAATTTTGAAAACTGGCAAGGTCCATTTCTTTTGAAAACTCAAAGGTGATGACGGGTGTTGTTGTTATCGAATCACCAACGGTCGGAGTCAGGGATAATATAACGGGCGGATTGACCAAAATCGAATCAGATGTCTGAATGTTTGACAATCCTGATTCCTTCCAGAATCGGTTCAAAGCCGTAACAGCATAGGTATATTGGCCATTGAAGTTTTGGTTTCCGTCAAATTCATCGGTTATCGTAAAAATATCCCCAGCCATTTGAACAGCGATAATTTCATCAGTATCAACATCGATACTCTCATCCTCAGACCGATAAACAGCATACCATAATTTTTCTGAAGAGTTGGGGGTTACCACAATATTATATTTCATTGGATTTTCTTTTTCCAGAGATATCGCCGGGCTTTCAGGTGCATTGCCATCATACAAGCCGTTTTCTCTGATTTTGGTTTTATTGGAAAAAAATGTATGTCCGGCTTCCTCAAAATATAAATGGCCCTCCCAACTGCCATAACTAAAAAACTGAAAACCATCAACATAATCTACCCTTCGGGCCTCATTGACAATCTGGGCGTGGTTTTTCCAGAGGGAACCCTCTAATAAATAGGAACCGGGACCAACAGAAAATAGAACCTCACTGTCATCATTCAGCCAGTAACCCCAATTTTCCGTACCGGCTCCTACCAGCATCGAATAAAAACCAGCACCATTGGTCCAGTGATAGTGCATTGGCATCAGTTGGTCAATATAGCCTTCATTGTACCACAGTGCAGCATCCTGGTAGACACTTTCATATCCCTGCCAACCGGACCAGCGATATTTTCCCAATGCGGCCACTGAAAGCCGGACATGGGGTTTGATCAATTGAATAGAGTCATGAATACTCATTACCATTTCTGTCACAGAAGAGCGCCAAAAATCTTCCCAGGTTGCATAACCGGCAGGGACACCGTCAGCATATTTGTGCTGATAGTCATATAGGTAGCGGTTGGAAGAAGCTGTGGTCTCCAGAAGGGCCAGTTGGACCGGGGAAATCTGACCATCCAGCATTCTCTCCTCCGGCACACTTTTCGATAATACTGATGAAGTTGTGTATTCATTCCAGCGGACATAATCGAGATGCAGGCCATCAATATCATAATTATTAACAATTTCCATAATCACGTCAAGTGTATAATCACGGACTTCAGGTAGTGCGGGAGACAGGGCCCTGTGTGCCGGCATGGGCTGGTCATTCCCGTCTCGACAAACCCATTCCGGATGATCTCCGGCCGGTGTTCCTGCAGCTGTACTGGAAGTCTGAAACGTGTTAAACCAGGCATGCACCTCCAAACCTCTTTTGTGGGCTTCTTCTATCACAAATTCCAAAGGGTCATACCCCGGATCAGTGTAATCGGCATAGGGTCCCCAGGGTTCAAAGGAAGAACGGTAATAAGCCGTACCACCCTGACGAACCTGATAAAGAACAGCATTCATATTAGCAGCCACATGATTATCCAGAATTTCCCTGATAACCGTAGAATCGCTGAGGTGTTCCCAGGTAATGACCCAGGTCCCGCGAAATTCTTCATTATCCGATGCAAACAACAAAGCCGAGAGGGTAATTAAAGCCATGACAGTTGATCTGAATTTTCTCATTTTCTCCTCGTGAAATTAATTAACAGTACTTAGATAATTAATTTAACTAACTTATTGTAATTATCAAAACAAATCTTTATTTTTCAGCAGGAGAAAGCTGTTTAATTTGGGATTTTTTTTGTATACTTTCAAACCATAGCCATTGAAAGTTGGCCGGAGGAAAAATGAAATTAATGAAACTTACAGTTCTGTTATTGGGGATGTTGTTGATAATCAACTGCAATCGCCAAAAAAAATTCAACTTCAACAGAGACTGGACCTGGGAGGAGCTGTCCCAATTTACCGAAGACCAGGATACACAAAAGTACATTACCGATCTGCAAAAAAAACTTCAATCAGAGGAAGCTTATTTTCTATTTCAAAAACTGGACAAAATCAAAAATCCAAAGGATATCCACCTGCTGGCTGATCTGGAAAAAATACAGCGTGAAAAAGGCGGACATTTTTTTTCAATCATTCCTGATTTTTTTAAACAGGCTGAAATAATACCACCACCTGAAAATTTTGATTATCTTGTCGCTGACGCTTTTTACCTGGGCGGCATCCATGCGGTTATCAACCGATATCTTGCCACCGGAGGCATCGATTATAATGTTAATTTTAAGAGCCAAACTCTCAAACCCGTCAACCGAAACAAGGCAAACCTTGACCTGCACATCAATACTGAGACTATTAAAAAATTACTCCAACTATATAAAAGTAAAAAAATAAAGCCCTCTGAAATTACGGAAATCACTGAGAGCCAAACTTTTAAGACTATGCTGGACTGCCGGAGAGCAGAACAAACAAAATACCCGCAAGCATTGCCAAATAGTGAAGACCTCGCCTATTTTATCAAACTCTCCACCGAAACGGGCCCTATCCATTCCCTTT
This sequence comes from Fidelibacterota bacterium, assembly GCA_016934035.1. Lineage (GTDB taxonomy): Bacteria > Fidelibacterota > UBA2242 > UBA2242 > JAFGTP01 > JAFGTP01. The sequence goes on along the minus strand of JAFGTP010000061.1, from coordinate 12,472 downwards.
GGAATTGGATCAATCCTGCTAACAATTTCGGCTTTGCAGAATTAAGCAACAACCATGAGCGGTACTCAACGCTGATTACTTATATTGAGGATAATGAACAACTCTTTGAAGACTATATACTTGCCCGGCTGGAAAATTATCTTCCTGATAATTTCCAATTTAACACAAACCTGGATTTTGCGGTCAATTTTGGTCAAATGGTCTGGTCAACCGATGATGCTGTCGGTGTCAATATTGTCCATATTAAAGACGACTTTCATACTTATGCCACTGCCATCAGAAAAGAAATTTTTCAAAAAACTCACCGACAATTATGTCAAAAAAATGGTACTCTGAAGCCAAATTTCAGCAATGAAAAAGATCAAGAGTATTATGAAGTACTATCATTTATATATTTTACCGGATGTGCTAATTTTATCAGCGGTTCTCCGGTTAATTTTGACTACATCACCCTGGCTAAAGATTCCTACGGATTTTTAGAACAAATTCACAGAAATCTCTTCGTTCAGCCTAATGACGAGTTTGTCAAAGCCAATAAGATGATGACATTAGGTGAAAATGGAATGTTTACAGGTCTGGGGTATCTGATGGCCCGTACCATCGAAAGAAAAACCGGGAAAGAGATGCTGGCCCTGTGTGTGCAGAATGGTCCAGTACATTTCTTTAAAACCTATCTGGATCTGCAGGCTGCCGGAAAAACAGAAAAATATTTTCGCTTTGACGCAACTATTGATGCCAAGATCAATGAATATTACCAGAAACAAGTGCAAAATTACATCCAATAAACGAGAGGGATTTTTATGAAATTTAAGAAGTTTTTTATACCCATTCTATCGATATCATTATTTTTTTATAACTGTTCGTCACTACCCTCCGAAACTGCTATTCCAGTGAACGAAGATATGACAACGGCCCAGCAAATTCATCAATTATTATCCAACCCAGCCCTGGACCAGGCGATGATCGGTGTTTATATAGAAGAACTGGGCTCCGGAAAATTAATTTATTCTCAGAACGAGCACAAATTACTCATGCCTGCCAGCAATATGAAAATCTTCACTACAGCCTCGGCTATCAGTCTGCTGGGTCCTGATTTTACCTACAAAACCCGATTTTTCACGGATGGCGATATTATTGACGGTGTGCTGCATGGCAACCTTTACCTTCAGGGGTCAGGGGACCCATCGATGACAGCCCGCTATTATGGGGACAAAACTGATTCCTGCCTGGTTCTCTGGGCTAAAAAATTAGAAGATCTGGGCATCAAAAAAATTGATGGCAATATCGTCGGCGACCATTCTGTTTTTGCCGATCATGGCATTGGCTATGGCTGGGAAAAAGATGATCTTCCCTACTATTATTCGGCCCGCACCTACGGATTATCCTTTAATGACAATTGTGTTGACATGGAATTTTTACCTGGCGCTAAAATCGGTGATCCTGTAACCATTCGGCAAATCCCGGTTGAAAATTATCTAAAACTGGACAATCAGATGATCACAGCGCCCGCAGATTCATTATCAGAATATGATTTTTATGCTGACTATCTCTCTGACAAACTAGTTGTTACCGGGCAATTACCCATTGACAAAAAACTTCTAAAATGGTCCGCCGTTCCGGACCCTGCTGATTTTCTGTTGACAAGTTTTCGACAGGTCCTGAAAGCCAGAAAAATCGAAGTTCGCGATATCCAAAGTTCCGGTATAGCCCTCGACTACAGCAACATGGTCCTGCTATTCACACATGAGTCTGTGCCTCTTCGGGAAATTATAGAAAATATTCTGAAGATCAGCAATAATTACTATGCTGAAACCCTCTTGAAAACACTGGACCGGACTGGCGTAGCCACCACCGAAAGCGCCATTCAACTGGAAAAAGAATTTCTCTCATCAATCGGCATTGATACTGACCGTATCTCCATTGCAGACGGTTCCGGCTTGTCTCGGCACAACATGGTGACCACCCATCAGATCGTTACCCTTCTCAAATACATTCATAATAGCCAAAACAGAGAAATATACAAAGATGCCCTGCCCATCGGCGGCGTCGATGGTACACTGGAATCAAGATTCAGAGGAAGCAACGCAGCAGGCCATGTATTCGCAAAAACAGGATATGTGGGTTTTGTCAGAGCTTTGTCCGGCTTCGTCGAAGCCCAAAACGGAAAATCCTACGTTTTTTCTATTATCGCCAATCATTATCCGGTCCCCACCGCCATGATCAACAATCTGCAGGACCAAATCTGCACCATTCTTTACAATCAGAACTAAAGGGCCGGTATGAACGACAATTTCAAAAAAATCATCGATGAAATTCAAATCCTCAGGCAACGACTTCACAGAGAACCCGAACTTTCATACAAAGAATTCAAAACCACACGGATGATTCGCAAAACCCTGGAAGAATGGAGTATTCCTTTTTACCCCTTTCAAAACCTGGACACCGGAGGATATGCAGAAATCGGCTCCGGAAAGACCTTGCTATACCGTTCTGATATTGACGCCTTGCCGATCATCGAAAATCCTGATCACGATTTTTGTTCCATTAGTGACGGAGTCATGCATGCCTGCGGCCATGACTATCACACAGCCATCGGACTGGGATTATTACGGTATTTTCAGTTTTTTCCTGAAAAGCTCAATGGAAAATTGCGGGTCATTTTTCAGCCTGCCGAGGAAGCTACCCCTACCGGGGCAGCTGAAGTCATCAAGGAAAATATCTGGAATGATGCAATCGCAATTCTCGGCATTCATGTCAATTCTGAAGACACACCGGGGCAATTTTCACTTTCAAAAATGGCGGCCAACGGGTCCAACACCACTGTTGAAATTCATCTCAAAGGGCCCGGCGGACATACTTCCAGACCGGACCAGTCTGTCGACCTGATTTTAATTACCTGCGAATATGTTTCATTGATGCATTCATTCATCAAAAATAAAATCGATCCCCGGGACACGGTTTCCTTTACCTTTGGGAAAATTGCCGGCGGACATGTCAAAAATGCCATTCCTCAGAGTATGGAACTGGGTGGTACCCTGCGGACTCATTCCAATGATGTTTTGGATCAGGCCCGAAGATTAATTTTAAAATTTTCACAAAACTTTGCCACACTGCATGATATGCAAATCAATGTAGCCTTTCCCACCTCCTGTCCGGTGGCGATAAATGACTCAAAGCTGGTCAGCAAATTCATCGATTATTTTTCAAAACAGAAGGACCAGCAACTGATTATTTTACCAAAACCCTCTATGGGTGCCGATGATTTTTCTTTTTATCTGGATCGGGTCCCGGGGCTTTATGTGAGAGTCGGCGGCGCTGGAAAAGGTGCGGCCCACACCGGCGATTTTATCATCAATGAGGCCCTGATCGGACCAGCTATTAAACATTTGACAGGTTTTATCGAATATTTTTTTCGGGCAGAGTAAAATCAAAGGACACGGAATGAAAAAATATCTACTCATTTTACTATTTTTTGCTACAGCCCTCAGGGCAGATGAAACCACACAGCGATTTGCCAGTATCGGCAATCTGGTTTTGGAATCGGGCGAGATCATTGAGGATTGTATTATCGGCTACCGGACCATTGGCACCCCGAACAAAGATTCCAGCAATGTTGTTCTTTTCCCCACCTGGTTTGGTGGCTTGTCGGAACATCTGGTGGGCCTGATCGAAAAATATAATTTCATTAATCCGAAAAAATATTGGATTTTGTGTGTTGACGCTCTGGGAAATGGCCTCTCTTCTTCACCTTCAAATTACAGTGGTAATTTTCCAGAATATTCCATCAGGGACATGGTCAAAGCTGAATACCTGCTGCTGACCCAGTATTTGAAGATCAACCATGTCTATGCCATTGTCGGCGGGTCCATGGGCAGTTTTCAGACCTTTCAATGGATCGTGGATCATCCGAATTTCATGGACAAGGCGATACCCTATGTCTGCTCTCCACGGAGGACCGCTTCTGATCAAATGTGGCTAATGTTGGAAAAAGATATTATATCATTACATCAGGATTACCAAATTCCCGAAGGTGAGACCCAGCGAATTATGAATATTTTGACAGCCTTTTTCGCCAGATCACAAACCTACCTGTCCAAAAATATTCCATCTTCCGAGTTTGAAGAATATTATGCCCAATTTACCGCCGGTGAATCCAAACCCTTTACCCTTCCCAACAGGCTTAGCCAGATCAAAGCCATGTTGCAACACGATATCACCCGACAATTTGACGGCTCACTGGAAAAAGCGGCTGCGGCTGTGAAAGCCCAATTATTAATCATCGTTTCGGATTCCGATCAGATCGTCAACCCGATCCCGGCCATAAAATTTGCGGAACTGACAGGATCAGAACTGATTGTGCTTTCCAATGAATGCGGCCATCTGGCACCCGGATGTGATATGGAAAGTTTTGTGGGTTATATTGCGAAATTTCTGGAAAGTCAGGGCGACTGATTTCAACGGTCGGCATCCTTTATTTCGTGATTGTGCTGCGGATTGATCGTTTTTAGACAATCCGGACATAATCCATAAGAAAATCCAGCTTCGGTATGCTGTGCGATGTAAACCTCCAGTTTTTCATAATAACCTTCATCATTTCGAATTCGTTTGCATTTTGCACAAATGGGGATTAAGCCTCGCAGGGTTTTGATCTGTTTTTGTTTGAAATACATAAAGATCGTGATACTTATGGTAAACAATGCAAGCAGGACTACAATCAGCAAATAGTTTCTCATCAGCCGAACCCGTTCAATTTGTAATTGCTGAATTTTGTTTTGTTGGGCTAGCAGATCATTTTCCCTGATTTTCTTTTCAATTTCATGTTTCAGATTTGCCGAAACTACGGTATTTGCAATTTCATTGCTCAAAATACTGTCTCTTAATTCATTGTATTTTTTCAGATAAGACAAGGCTTTGCGATACTGCTTTTGCTCTTCATAAAGTCCGGAGAAGGCAAAATTCAGATCATTGATATTGCTTCGGGAATTTAATTTTTTGGCCAATTCATTGGCTTGCAGAAAGTATTTTTCAGCTTCTGAATAATTTTTTTTATCCCGTTCAATGTAGCCAAGGAATTTCAGATTACTGGCGGTTCCGGATTTTATATCCGACAATACCCGATAATCATAGGCTCGCTGAATATTATCCCGGGCTTCGTTCAATTTTCCCATTTTGTAATAGGTCTCGCCAATTCCAGCCAAAGCATCGGCAAAAACAATTTTCAAATTCGTTTTTTCTGCCAGTTTCAAAGCTTTCAATTGGTATTCCAAACCAAGTTCCAGACTGTCGAGATGGTGCGTGTAAATATATCCCATCTGGTTGTAACACATTCTGACACCGGTACTATCCTGGTTCAATCGGGCTATTTGTCCATACATTTTCAATGAATTCTGAATATAATTCAGGGCCTGCTCATATTCGCCGACATTTTGGAATAGAACACCCATCGAAAAATTCAACCAGGCCGCACCTTCAATAAAATCCGATGCGACAAAAGCATCCAATGCCTGAACATAGAGATCAATTGCTTTTTTGTATTCGCCCCATTTGGTATAGAAATAAGCCAGGTTATTGAGAGCCTTACCCAGTTCTTCCTGATTTCCCACTTTTTTAAATATTTCTATGGCATCTTCAAAATATCTTTTTGCCGTGACATTATCAGATTTCAGCCACAATATATGACCCAATTGGTTTTTTATTTTTGCTGTTCGTTCGATGTCCATTTGTTCTTCGCTCATTTTCAGGGCCCTTTCCAGCAGGACTTTTGTCGTATCATAGAATCCGGCCTTTGAAAAATCAAAAGCGACCAGATACATTGCATCTATCTCCACCTGTGGATCCCCGGATTCTTTTCCGGTCTGAATTGCCAGGTCAGTATAATAAAATAAACTATCATTATCCCGGTAGATAAAAGTCTTCGCCATTTCATGATATTGTTTTACTTTTTCGAGGTAATTGCCGGTTGGATTTTTTGAACTGGCACCGCTCACGAAGATTATCACCCATAAAATTATTTTTATTTTTTTATTCACATCTCCAACCATCTTTATTGCATATTGGAAGAATATTTTCATCAAATTTTAAATTTTGCTGACCGGGCAATATCAAGGCAACAGTTTCAGACATTGACTATATTGATCCTTCCTTTTTCATGATATGATAAAGTTCGGGTTCCAATTCTTTCAGGCAATCGGGGCAAAGTCCATGGGAAAAATCTGCATCAGTGTGCTGTGAAATATAAAGTTCCAGTTTTTCATAATAGCCCTCATCATTGCGAATTCGTTTGCATTTTGCACAGATAGGTATCAATCCATGCAGGGTTTTGATCTGCTTCTGTTTGAAATACAAAAAGACCGTAAAGCCAATGGCAAGCAAGGCAAGAATGACAAGGATCAGAAGAAAATTTCTCATCAGCCGAACCTGTTCAATCTGTAATTGCTGTATTTTATTCTGTTGGGTCAACAGGTCGTTTTCTCTGATTTTTTTTTCAATCTCATATTTCAGATTGGCTGAGGCGACCTTATTGGTGGTTTCGGTATTCAGAATACTGTCTTTTAAAGCCAAATACCTTTGCAGATATTTAAGTGATAATTCAAATTTACCCTGTTTTTCATATAATTCAGAAAAAGCCTTATTGATATCATTGATGATATGATTATAGTTTATTTCCTGAGCAATTCGGTACCCTCGCTTATAGTAATCTTCAGCTTTGGCAAAATTGCCATTCTCCTTTTCAATGAGACCAAGAAATTTCATATTGCTGGCCGTACCGGACTTCATATTTTCCTGCACACGGTAGTTGTAGGAACGTAATAAATATTCTTCTGCCAGGTCCAGATTTCCCATTTTGTAATAGGTTTGACCCACACCAGCCAGGCCATCTGCAATGGAAACTTGTAACTGGGTCTTTTCTGCCAGACGCAAAGCTTTCAGTTGGTATTTTAAACCCAACTCCAGGCTATCCAGATAATGGGTATAAAGATCACCCAACTGGTGGTAACAAATACGAATACCGGTGCTATCCAGGGTTTTGAATGATATTTTTTCATAGGTGTTCAGGGCATTTTTGACGTAGTCAAGGGCCTGCTCATATTCACCCACTCTTTTATATAAAATCCCCATGGAAAAATTGAGCCATGCAACCCCTTCTATAAAATCAGTCTCAACATAGCTTTCCAGAGCCTGCATAAAAAGATTGACAGCCTGATTGTAGTCTCCCCACCGGGTATAAAGATTGGCCAGGTTGGTGTAAGCCTTTCCCAGTTCCACATAATTTTTTTGTTTTTCATGAATCGCAATGGCCTCTTCATAAGTTTCTTTGGCTTTGATATTATCCGACCGATGCCAAAAAATTCGCGCCATCTGGTTTTTTGTTTTTCCAAGGAGGGTGGAATCATTAAGTCCGGTTGCCCATTCCAGGGCAAGATTCAAATAAACTTCAGCCGAATCAACAAAACCGATTTGCAGGTAAAAAACACCAATGGCATAGACAGCTTCACTTATGATGGAGTCATCTTCCGTTTGAAAAGCAGCATTGTAGGCTTTTTTGACATAATCAGGAATGCTATCATGATCGCCGGTCAGGCAAATATTGGCCTTCTCAAGATAATGTTTTATTGGGTCATGGACTTCTGTTCTGTCCCTTTGATCTGCAAACAGGATAAGAAGGAAAACAATCAGAACCACTAATGACTTTTTGAACAATCCAACCTCTACTCTGATTACTTAAAATTCTAAAATTATATTGGATTATTCAAACCGGGTGCCAATAATTCTCATGTTTCTGATATTTCAATAAAATCTCAATTATTTGATTCGTTTTCGCTCGCTTAACAGACAAATATCTTTCAAACTGTTCTCATTTTTGGCAGCCAGCCACATTTTTTCAAAATTCCGACTTTGGGTGATCTGTGCAATTGCGGAGAGAGACTGGAGGTGGAATTGTCTTTCATCTTTGGTGCCGGCAAGGACAAAAATTGCCTTTATTTTCTCGTGGCCCGGACCGAAATCGATTCCCTGGTGACTACGGATGATGATCATTTTAAATTGTTTTTCACCATCAATGATAATATGCGGAATTGCCAGAAAGGATGTAATTGCTGTGCTGGACTCCTGTTCTCTTTCGATCAGAAGTTCCAGAATTTTTTCATTACTGATACTGAACGAATTTTTCCACTGCCCGGCAATTTTTCCAAATAATTCCGGATAGGTCAGCCCTGCTTCAATATCCAGGACAAAACTGTCATTGACCAGCCTATGAAACCTGTCTTCGACAATATCATCCCGATTGTGGATTATTTCTTTCAGTTCATCCTCAAGATCATTGGAAGTCAGTGTTTTATTCATAATACGCTCGATCAGGTACAACAAGGCGTATTCTTTAGTATATCCCTTTCGACCATAAACAAAATAGACCACCAGACTGATGGCAATAATGACGCCGATGGTTTCCAGGGCAGCCATGCCAACTTCCAGCAACAATACAATAAATAAAAGGACCGAAATGATCTGAATCCACGGATAAAAGGGAACGCGAAAACTGGGCTGGTAATTCTGGACTTTACTTTCACGAATAATGATCACCGCAATATTGGTCAAAATATAGGAAGATAAAATAATCGACGATGCGATTTTGACAAGTGTATTCAGTTCCAAAAGCAGGGATACAATGATGACCACGCCAGTCAGAAGAATCGCAAAAACAGGCGTCTTGAATCTTTTGTTGGTTTTACTGAATACTTCCGGTAGCAGATTATCATTTCCCAAGGCTACAGGATAGCGGGACGCCGACATGATTCCGGCATTGGCAGTAGAGATAAAGGCCAGGAAAGCTGCAATAATTACAATGGTGTACCCGAAATTTCCTAAAAAACTACTGGCAGAATCGGCCACCGGCGTCAAAGAGCCCATCAGTTTCCCGGGCTCGGAGGTACCAACCAGGACAATCAGGAGCAGCGAATAAATTATCGTGACAATGATCACGGAGGATATGAGGCCTCGCGGAATGGACCGCTTGGGGTCTTCCACTTCCCCGCTCAGGCTGGCAACATTAAGCAGCCCGCCAAAACTGACAAAAACAAATCCTGAAGTCAAAAAAATCGCATTGGTCCCATGAGGCGCAAAGTCATTGAACTTCAGGATATCAACCTGGGTAATTCCGGCAATGATGTAGAGCAACATGATAGACAACAGTCCCACTACAATGATCACCTCAAATTTAGCCGCGAAATCGATCCCAAGAATATTTAACAAAACAAACAGCAGGGTCACTGCCACAGCCAGCAAAAACAGGTTATAGCCGGTCATCGTAAATAAAATTTCCGCAATGCCAAAGATGGCAAAAGCAGTTTTGAAAGAGAGAGAGAACCAACTGAAGATGCCTGTAATCAAGCCGGGTAAGGGCCCGAAGCTGCGATTAATAAAATAATAATCGCCACCGGATTTTGGCATGGCAGTGCTCAATTCAATAATACTGAAAACACCGATCAGGGCCGCGAAACCGGCCAGGGCATAGGATAAGAATACCGAAGGGCCGGTCTTTCCAAAAGCAATACCCGGCAGGATAAAAATTCCGGAACTGATCATCACTCCGGAAGCAATGCAAAATATGTCAAAAGTTGAAATTGTTTTTTTTAAACTCATGGTATTCCTGCTCTCTATTTTTTTGATTTTCCTCAAATTAGAAATCCTCAACCCTGATCGCTGTTGCTCCCCGGTTTTTTAATTCTTCCAGGGCTGCCTGTCTGTCCATGTCCGACTTGGAAATAATTCCATCTTCGATTAAAATCACATCATAATTTCTATTCAGGGCGCCCAGGACAGTGCTTTTGACACAATAAGCAGCATCCAGCCCGGTGATGTATAGTCTGTTGATCTGGTTTTTTACCAAAAATGCATCCAGTTCAGGATTTGTGAAAGCATCCTGTTTGTCTTTGGTAAAAATAAGTTCAGACACCCTTTTGAGACGGCTGTCGGGCGCTGTTCCGGGAGTGCCTTTTTTCATGGAACTGTTAAGCATATTGATCAGGGGATGCGTGATCTCATTGACGATGTAAACGACAGGTATATTCCTGACTTCAGCAGAATCTATAGCCCTGTTGACACGAAATAAGAGGCCGGAAGACTGGTTTTGAAAACTGTGCTCATAGGAAAGTTTTCCGGTCAGGGCTTCCTGAATATCGATGACCAAAAGGGCGGATTTGATCTGATTATATTGCGGAATGGGGATTCCCGTTGTCACTTTTGCAGAGGATTTTATGTAGATCACCATCAGGATGACCATTATGATCACAGCCGCGAGGAGCAGGCCTCCTAGAAATATCATTATTTTTTTCATCATTTTTTCTCCATGTAAACAATAACATAACATAATATAAATCCAATTGTTTCCAAAATGTTCTGCAAACTTTTTATCCCGGACAAAAGGACCATTTTCTTTTTTTTAACATATTAATTTTCAAGCGGACTTATAATCTCTTGATTATCTGTATAGAAAAAAGTATACTAACGGCTGATATGACTGGAATATTGGAACATAATAAATTTATTGCTGAAGTTGAACATTTTGTCAAAAGGTTTGGTATTCCCATTGTAAACCAGTCCCTGGCCCATGTGAGCCAAATCCTCGGCAGTTTTGCCCTTTTTCCCTATGAAAATCTCAGCAAAATCCTGCTGCTCCATAAAAATTTTGACCAACCAGTTTTTCGCCATCCCGGCAATATCATTGATGATTATGAAAGTTTCCGATTGGGTGGCACCTGCTTTTCCCTGACTTTCTATCTGAAAAAAATCATGGATTATTTTCAGTATGACACCGATCTAATCCTGGCGGATATGAATTCCGGGAACAATACCCACACCGCTTTGCGATTAAATTTTCAGGGCGGACAGTATCTGCTGGATCCGGGTTATTTACTAAAGTATCCTCTACGAATCGACCAGTTGCAATTAAGTATGGATTCTGTTTTTTTGGAACCTGAAGAAAGGGCAAACAGGTTTACACTTTTTTCATTCAAGTCCGGAAATAAAATCTGGCGCTATTCCTTTGAAAACCGGGCCGTGACTTTTGCAGAATATCTGAAATACTGGGACCAGTCCTTTCACTGGATGACCATGCATGGTATCGTCCTCTCGCGAAAAACCGAAGATGAATTTCTTTACATTCACAATAATTATCTGAAAAAAGAATCCTCAACCCAAAAAATCAAAGGAAAATTCAATGAGGACTTATCCTTTGTCATTCAGGAACATTTTGGCATTCCCCGGGCCATCATTCAAAAAGCCAAAGAGGCCTTGCTGGATAATTTACATCATGATAAAGAACTTGGATACAGGGCACCCGATTGGGTGGAATGACCGGTGAACGATTATCAGGTATCAGTTATCGGTTTTCAGCAATCGGTTGCCAAAAGGCCAGTACCCTAAAACAAAGTAGCAAAAACAAACTCAGGAGCCAGACTATGAAACCCCAGGAAGTCACACCAGTCAAATACTTTATCGGGGCCTTACATTCTTCAGAAGAATTGCTCCAGAAGAGCTGCCAAATCGTCGAAGAACGCTTTTCAGAAATTGACCTCATGAGCGAAGATTATCCTTTTGGTGGCACAGACTACTATGAAGATGAAATGGGCGAGAAAATTTATCGTCGCATATTTTCACTGCTCAAACTGGAAGACCCGCTGTTCCTGGCAGACGCCAAACTGATGTGCAATGACATTGAAGATGAACTGGCCATTGGTGGCAACCGCAAAGTCAACCTTGATATCGGCTATATGGACTTCAACAAAGTGGTTTTAGGTTCTGCGAAATATTGCGCCAACAAGGTTTACATCGGCAAGGGAATCTGGGCTGATCCTGCGCTTTTCTATTCAAAGGGTAAATTTTCACCCTATCCCTGGGCATTTCTGGATTTCAAGCATGATTACTATTATGATTTCATGATGAAAATCAGAATTCGCTATAAGCACCAATTGCAGGGAAAAATGTTTAAACTTTAAAAAATGTTAAATAATTATTAAAAATTGTAGAAAATATCATTTATATCAAATATATTTACAACAATAATACCCATCACGCTTCCCGTCAGATCAGCGCACCCGGATGGGTTTTCGATTATTAAAAGGCAATAAAATGAAAAAATTTACAAAACCTCCCCTGTTAATTTCTCATCAAATATCCAGATTGAGAGAACGTGGCTTAAATTTCAAAAATGAAGAAAACGCTGCAAGGATATTATCGAACATCAGTTATTACAGATTACGAGCTTATACATAGGGTTTCCTGAAAAAAGCAAATCTTTCAGCATTGACATAGAATTTACCTTTTATTCCGGATCAAATATGAAATTACGGTCATTTTTAGTCTAAAAGTGATCAGAAAAAAATAAGAAAATAAAAGCCTCCGGAGAGCAGTGGCCAGATTTAATGAGAATATCGCCATGGCAATCCAGGTTCCGCTGGTTTCTTCCAGTTTCGCC
>JAFGTP010000060.1 GCA_016934035.1 Fidelibacterota bacterium | reverse complement strand
TTTTTAAATCTGAACAGATGCCCTTTTCTTTTTAAAGCGGCGCAATTTTAACTATTTTTTATACCCCACGCAAGAAGTTTTTTGAAAGTTTTTCTTCCGGGTTTCGGTCAATAATAGGGTTAATCATTTAAACTATTGATAACCAATTTATTAATTTATTGATCGGCACATTTCTTCATAAAGTTGAATATATTTTTCAACGGATTGATGCCAACTGAAATCCTGTTTCATAGCATTGACAATCATTTTTTTCCATTGTTCTTTGTTCCGATAGACGGTTTCAGCATAATGGATCATATCCAGAAAGGACTCTGCTTTATATTCGTTGAATATAAATCCGGTTTCATCCTGTTTGATGGTATCAACCAGTCCGCCAGTTTTATGGGCCAATGGAATTGTCCCATATTTCATGGCCTGCATTTGAGTAATACCGCAGGGTTCATACCGCGAAGGCATCAGGAAAAGATCGGAACCGGCTATGATCCGATGCCCCAGTGCTTTATTGAATGCATCATCGAAATAGAATTGTCCTTTATGTTTTTCCTGTAATTTTTCCAGAGCGTCCCTGTATTCAGGATCACCATTTCCCAACAGGACCAATGGGTAGCCTTCTTTCATCAGTTTTGGAAAAATCTGAAGTAACAGGGCAATTCCTTTTTGTTCCACCAGTCGCGTGACGATGCCCAATAATGGCTTGTCAATAAATTTTATTTTAATCCCGCATTCTTCAAGCAGGGTGTCTCGATTTTTCATTTTATTGTCTATGGAATGGATGGTGTAATTACAGGCAATGTCCTCATCGATTGCCGGGTCCCACTCATCAAAATTCAATCCGTTAATAATGCCAATAACCGTATCGTTTCGGGATTGAAAAATTCTTCTCATGCCAGCGCTAAGGATTTCATCTTCGGAGATTTCCCGGGCATGATGCTCACTGACCGTTGTGATTTTATCTGAATAGATGATACCCGCTTTGAGGGGATTGATTTCACCCCACCATTCCAAGCGGCCCATGGGATGAAAATAATTTTCGTCAATTCCCAGCAAATGTTTGAGGGACATATCAAAACTCCCGTGGTATCCGATATTGTGGATTGTCAATATAGATTTTGTATGTTTAAAGTTGTCGATTTCCTGGTATTTTGTTTTCAGAAATAATGGAATAAGAGCCGCCTGATTGTCATGACAATGAAGGATGTTGGGTCGCATGTCCAACACAACCATCAAATCCAGGACAGCTTTTTGAAAAAGGATGAATCGCTGACTGTTGTCCTCGTATAGCAACCCCTCTTCATCCACATAAACATTACGATCACGAAAATATTGTTCATTATCGATAAAATAAATGGCTGAACGCTGATCGTATTCAAATTTAAAAACCGAGCACTTGAATATTTCTTTTCCCATTTCAACCAAGAAGTTGATGTCGGTTTTTTTTACTTTATCACTTTTTAAAACTGATTTATAGGCTGGGGAAAAGACATGGGTAATGATTCCCTTTTCAATAAAAAATGGAGGAAGAGCGCCGACCACGTCACCCATTCCTCCAACTTTTGAAAATCCTACAATCTCTGAAGCAACAATCGCTATTTCCATAATAATTCTTTTCGATTCAGGCTGCCAATTCCGGCAGCCTTTGATTGAGATAAAATTTTAAATTTGCAATCAATCTGCAAAGACGTAATTAAAGGTCATAAATTGACAGTTTCACAGTCAATTCTTTTTCCTGTCCGGCAGCCAGATCAATTTCATAAAAAGGAATGATGACGGAACTCTGATAGACTTTTTCAAATCCAGCTTCCGAAAGGCTGACGGTTTCTACCGGAAATCTCCAAAAATCAACTTTTTTATCAGTTTTAACCTCTAGTTTAAAACCGTCATACTCATTGACCACGCCCAGGGATTTAATTTGTTTTTCAACACCTTTGGCGATCAATGCTGTTCCCTGAAGGCTCACATCCTGAGAAAAATAATATCGATCCGGCGAGTCTCCTCCCAACATTGCAAAGTTGAATTCGGGCCCAAACATAAAACAATTATTTTCCAGCCCGATATTTTTAAGTTTATAGGTTATATCAATAGAATTTTTTCTGATGGATATTTCTTTGGTCATTTCCAGTTCCTGCCAATTGACCCAGCCTTTTCTGGTCATCAGAATTTTTTTGCCGCGTTTGTCGGTTTCATACTGAAACTGACTTTCAATGAAATCGCTGTCTTCATAATATTCCATTGTCTGCAGCTGGTCCAGAGTTACCTCTTTTTTGATAAAATGGTCAATCAGCATTTTTCGACAATGAGTATCATAATTCAATAATTTGTCCAGCCCTTCCTCCTTTGCCAGTACCAGGTCATGAATTGAGCCGGAACTGTTGGCGTTTTCTTCATAGGCCAGATGCACTTTGGCGTGATAGGCTTCCCTGTATCTTCTCAGGGTATTTAATACATTATAATTTTTATTTCTCAGCGAAAGTTCTTCGATAATTCCACCTTTGGACGGTGAAACAGCCACCTGAAGTTCGGGTGTTTTGACCAGAATTTCCAGATATCCATCCAGGTCAAAATCCATTTCTTCGATCTCCATGGATTTGGGTTTTGTAATTTGGTCAAGGTATTTTTCAGCTATCAGCATTTCCTGATAGACTGCATGCCTGAGGTGAGGAAGATACAATCCCCCGAAAATGCCATGCCAGTAAGTGCAATTGCAGGAACTTTTCCAGACATGATAATTGGCTTTTTCGAGGTTTTTTTTGTCAGGTGCACTGAGTTTCTTGTTCCCGATCTCTTCGACTTTATTGGAAAGGTGCTGCATTTTTTTCTGCATCCAGTTGGATTCGTCATAGATGCTCAGGAAATTCCGCCACATGCCACCTTTAAAAAAAGGCTTAAGTTCTTCAAAGTGTCCTTTTTCTTCAAATTCATGAACAAAATTTTCAAATTTTTCACCCACATCACCCGGTAATGACCATTCACTCATTTCAAAATAGGAAGCAGTCGGTAAGTATATTCGGCCTTTGGGTGGATGGTTTTGGTTGTATTTGGAAAAGGTAGTCGTCTTTAACCAATCTTTATTTTCTTCCAGTTTCTGAAAGAAATATCGCAACCAGTTTTTTTGAAATACTACTTCATACATGCCTGGCCAGACGCCAAATTTTTCACCGTCATCAGCCATAACAATGGCATTATTTCCTTCTTCACTGGCAAATTTTTTCAAATATTCAATGGTTTCATTCGGGTCCTTAAAAGGTATTGCATATCTGAGGTTCTGATTGATGGGATAGATTCGAAGCGGGTATCCCTGTTCCTCGGTGAGAAAACTTCCGGTTAATTCGTTTTGATGCATTCCGGCGCCGAGAAAATGATAATCGTCCACGGTAATATATTCAATTCCCGCCTCAGCAATTGGCTTTGCCAGTCCGGGCTCCCAAACCCTCTCTGTCAGCCATAGTCCTTTCGCTTCGTATCCGAAGCGGTCCTTAATAAAATCATTCAACATTTTGATCTGACCGACTTTGTCCCTGTCCGGTATCATGGCCAAAACAGGTTCAAAGAACCCACCTGATATGATCTCGACATTGCCTTTCCTAACCAATTCGGCAATTTTTTCAATATATTCAGGGTGGTTTTCATCGAGCCATTCTAAAAGACATCCGCTAAAATGAAACGATACATTGATTCCCGGGAAATCTTCCAAAACATCGATGAAGGGTTTATAACTTTTTTTGAAAGCATCTTCGATCACAAAATCAAAATTCCCTACCGGCTGATGATTGTGAATTCCGAAGATAAAGTTGACTGTTTTCAAGAATAACCCTCCTAGTTATCGGATTTCTTTGATGTGTAATAAAAATAAAAAGAATGCGGCAGACCCTAGTCGCCACATTCTTTTTATTTATAAAATTACATTAAGTCTGCGACTTTTTTTACCAAGTCAACCACGCGGCAGGTATAGCCATACTCGTTATCATACCAACCGGATATTTTAACCAGGGTACCTTCTACCACAGTGGTCATTTTACTGTCAAAAGTAACTGAAACCGGACGTCCGATGATATCTGCTGAAACCAATTCATCTTCGGTGTAATCCATGATACCTTTTAACGGACCTTCAGCTGCGGCTTTCATAGCGGTATTGATTTGTTCCACTGTCGCTGGTTTTTCAAGTTCCAGTACCAATTCTGTCAAAGAACCATCAGGAGTCGGTACACGGTAAGCGACACCGTCCATTTTTCCTTTTAAAGTGGGAATGACTTTTCCGATTGCTTTGGCAGCGCCGGTGGTTGTCGGAATGATAGACATGGCAGCAGCTCGGGCACGTCTCAGATCACTGTGAGGAGCATCCAGTAAATTCTGGTCCATTGTATAAGCATGAATGGTCTGAAGGATTCCCCTTTTTACGCCAAAGGTGTCTACCATTACTTTGGCCATGGGTGCAGCACAATTGGTGGTACAGGAGGCATTGGAAACGATATTGTGTTCGGCTTTTAATTCAGCATCATTGACTCCCAGTACGATTGTCGCGTCAATTTCATCTTTGGCAGGAACTGTCAGGATTACTTTTTTGGCACCGGCGTTGATATGGGCCTGAATTTTTTCTTTGGTCCGGAATACACCGGTTGATTCGATGACGACGTCCACTCCCAATTCACCCCAGGGAAGATCGGCAGGATTTTTCTGGGCAAAAACTTTTATCTTTTTGCCATCAACAATCATATTTTCACCATCATATTCAACGGTACCTTTGAAAGCACCTTGAACAGAATCATATTTTAATAGATGGGCTAAAGTTTTAGCATCGGTCAAATCATTAATAGCTACTATTTCGAAATTCATTTGTTTTTCTTTGGCTGCACGGACAAATGCACGTCCGATTCTTCCAAAACCATTAATTGCAATTTTAGTTGTCATGTTTTTTCTCCTTTAATATTTTCAACAAACACTCACTTTTTACCAAGAGGGTAATATAATTCAAGTTAAGCCATTTTTACAACACTAATTTAAATCCAGTTTTCATTTTCATCATACCCATTATTTTTATATCTTTTAATCCGTAAAGTCAAATATTTTTAAACATTTTAATGATAATTTAACGCCTTGAAAAGCGAGAGCAATGATCACAAAATTTTCAACCTTTTTAGACAATTTTCTAACCAAATTTTCCATTGTCATCTTTTCCAAAGAGGACTTTGCAATTACTTTGGCCCAGTTAATATTGGCTATCATAACTTTGACTGTAAGTCTTTTTGTCATTCATTTTATTTCAAAAAAAATCCTGCATTGGAAATATCTGATTGATTTAGATGAACAGCACCAGTCGATTCCTATCGTCAAACTCATTCGGTCGATCCTGTATATAATCTGTCTGTTTATTTTTTTAACCATTCTGGGGTTTCCAGCAGCCTACATCAACTTTGTCTGGAGGTTCCCCATTTTTTCCATCAAGGACAGCCATATCAATCTGGGCAATCTCCTGATCGGCATTATTTTTTTCATTTTTGCTTTCAGAATATATCGGGTTTTTAAACCAAAGACTGAACAGTACATCGATAAATCATTAAAACTTGACCATTCCAGCCAAAGGACAATCCTTACAATTATTGAATATCTGATAGTTTTTGTCATTTTCCTTTTTTCCCTCTCAATTATTGGTATACCTCTGACCGCCTTTACTTTTATTGGCGGAACACTGGCCATTGGTGTTGGGTTTGGTTCCCAAAACCTGATCAACAATTTTATCAGCGGATTTGTTCTGATGGGGGAAAGAACGACTAAAATCGGTGACATTATCGAAGTTGGAACCAATACAGGTGTTGTCGAAAAAATCGGATTTCGCTCAACAGTCATCAAAACCTTCAACAACCTCCGTCTGATAATACCCAACAGCACCTTACTGGAAAACAATGTTATTAACTGGTCTTTGACAGATAAAATATTACGAAGAAAAATCACCGTCGGCATCGCCTACGGCGCTGATGCCATCAAAGTCCATGATCTTCTGCTGCAATGTGCCAAAGCACGGGAGGATATTAATCACACGCCTGAACCCTTTGTTGTTTTCAACGATTTCGGGGACAATGCCCTGCTTTTTGATATTTATATTTTTATTGATATGTCCAATAAACGAAATACCTTAAAAATTGAAAGTGATTTACGGACGGATATTTACCAGACCCTGATACTCGAAGGAATCAGTATTCCTTTCCCTCAAAGAGATGTTCATTTCTACCAAGACAAGCCCTTTGATGTCAGACTGCAAAAGGACTAGGCTAAAACCCAATAGCAATTTTTTGAACCCCTGTACAAATAAAATGCATTGCCTAAAAACAACGC
>JAFGTP010000059.1 GCA_016934035.1 Fidelibacterota bacterium | reverse complement strand
AAGGCTATGTCTATGCCAATAAGTGCTGGTGGGGAAACAAGTTGCCGGATAAAAAATTATTGGGAGGAACAAAAACAATCCTTTTTTCCTATCCACTTCAACGAAATCCGGGTCTGGACCCTGAATCTGAATCTGATTGTTATCCGGCCTTGTCCGGTGAAATGAATAATTTGGATTCTGTATTACAAAAATATCATCAGTTGTTAGAAAACAGCGATACATCCACTGCCGTCACTTTAATAGAGAAAACAATAATTGAACAATATGATCATGAAGATGTTAAATTTGCTATCTATTGCCTTTATCATCTGTTGCACAGGCCCCTGACGGATTTTTCCTCAACCCTGAAATACCACTTAATATCTCAATCGGAATATGAAATACCTTATAATAAAATACTTACCCTTCAATATATTCACGAACGTCAATTTGAATCGGCTCTGAAGAATTTAAAAATATTTATCAGAAACCATAGTCTGGAAGATCCTGTCAGCTTTGCTTTGTATAATTTAATTCTCATGGACAGCTCAAAACTATATCAAAATTATGAAACCCATTTTGTGTATCTGCATCACCATTATCCAAAATCAATTTTAACCCGAATCATCAGTTCCATGTTTAATCAGAACAGCGACTGGGAGGATGTTGAAATACCCGATAACGGGGATTATGGTAATAAACAGGATTATGACATTGTTGATTGTGAAATATTTCCAAACCCCATTCATACCCATTCAAGAGTGACCATTTTTCTGTTTTCACCTGCCAATATCAAAATTTCGATATTTGATCTCCAGGGTCAAAAAAAAAAGATGAAACTCAATATTATATTATGTGTGAGGGTCATCATTTTTTTCCATTATATTCAGGTTCCAAAAATCTCGCCAGCGGCCTTTACATTCTTCAAATTCAGGCAGATTTATTAAATACATGCAAAACCGCCACAATTCAAAAACAATTTATTAGGATCAAATAAAACCTCCGGGATAATGAAAAACCCGGAGGTATAAAGTCATCTTTGATGAACATTCTCTTTTTAGAGAGGTAAAACCTTTTTTTTGTAGACTTCATTCAGGACCTGGGCCATGGCTGCATAAATCGCAGAAAAACCGCAAAAAACACCCTCAATACCGGCAATGGTCTTGATTAAAGAATTCCCGGTGATATCACCCAGTCCCAGTAGAAAGAACAGAATTGTCAGAGACCCGAATACCACTTTCAGCGCATTGGTCAATTTTAATGTGCCAATGAACATAAAACCGGTAAAAATGCCCCACATCCAAAGATACATCGTCATGGCAAAAGGACCGGGAGCCGTACCAAGCCCCATTTTCGGAAATACCAGCAATCCCACCAGAGTCATCCAGAAAAGACCGTAGGATGTAAAAGCCGTGGTACCAAAGGTATTGTTCTTTTTCCATTCCATAATGCCGGCAATGATCTGGGCAATGCCACCATAAAAAAAACCCATCGCCAGAATCATTGTTCCCAGAGGATAAAGCCCCGAATTATGCAGGTTCAGTAAAACCGTTGTCATACCAAAGCCCATCAGTCCCAATGGCGCCGGATTAGCTGTTGTGTCTTGAATCATTGTCATGTTTTTTTCCATGTTTTTTACTCCTGTACAATTTGTATGTTGTTTATTTATATTCAGATACAATGAAAATCGGAGAAATATAAGCAAGAAAATCAATGATAGCGAAGAAAATTTAATAATTCTTAATGCCTAATGTATTCCGGCATTTAAGA
Source organism: Fidelibacterota bacterium (assembly GCA_016934035.1). GTDB lineage: Bacteria > Fidelibacterota > UBA2242 > UBA2242 > JAFGTP01 > JAFGTP01. The sequence goes on along the minus strand of JAFGTP010000059.1, from coordinate 51,286 downwards.
ATTCATGCCTGCATTGTCTCCTTTCGTTCTTTTTTATTGTGTTTCAATTTTAAAAATGATAAAAACATAGTATCCAGTTGAATAAAATTCATGAGGTATGGTATGGTAAAACACAAATTATTGACTTTAAGTTTTTCTTTGGTTTTCATGACAACACTTTACGGGGAATGGCGAAAACTTGACTTTCCCACAATTGAATCCCTCTGGCACGTTCGATTTGTCAATGCAGACACCGGCTGGGTCCTGGGAGAGGAATACCTCTATAAAACAATCGATGGCGGTTTAACCTGGAAAGTCCAACTCTCTTCCCTGGGAAAAGGAATTTTATATGTCAAAGGGGAAGATACAATTTTTCTGACCAATTTTAATTATCACAAAGAGAAAAAATCCGATGGCATTTTACGATCCACTGATAGCGGAAAAACCTGGAGCGTTGTATGCTGCAGTCCGGATTATATCACAAAATTTGATTTTGTTGATGAAAATATTGGATTCGCCGGCGGCAGCAATGGGGATTTCCACCCTCTGGTTAAAAAAACCGTTGACGGCGGCAGGACCTGGAGGACAATCTGTTCAGATTTTCCTGAAAGTGAATATGAAATTGAAGGTATTTCTTTCATCAATCCAGATATTGGCTGGGCTGTTACCTATGCCGGACAGGTTTACAAAACCCTGGATGGCGGAACCAACTGGGCCCTTTTAACAAATTTCAGTTCGAATGTCAGGGAAGCAGTTCGGGATATCGAATTTGTCAACGAAAATAGAGGCATGGTCATTGGTGGAATTGCCGGACAAGGCAAGGTATGGACTACTGAAGACGGGGGTGAAACCTGGCAAAGTCACAATAGTTTAGCCAAGGGATCCAGTATGAATGAATTACAGTTTGTTGATAAAAATACCTGCTGGTCAGTCGGATACGGCATGTTCAGCGACCATTCAATCACCCATAGTCAGGATTTTGGAAGCAGATGGATCGGTGAAGCCGCAAGCATTGACGGACTGGTCCCGGCTTTACAGGATGGGTTCACATCATTAAGCATGATCAGTTATGATCTGGGATATTTTTTAACCAATGTCAGACCCAACTATGCTGGCGCAATTTATAAGTATATTTAAGTATATTAAGGATGAAAATAGTTCAAGCATTAATGACGAGGAAAATTCGATCAGCCAGCACTTCAATTTGCGCCAGAATTATCCAAACCCTTTTAATCCCGGAACAACCATCAGTTATGAAATTCAGGAAAATAGTCCAGTGAGACTGGAAATTTTTGACATCAGTGGAAAGCAGGTCGATGTATTAGAAAATAGTAACAAAACTCCCGGACGCTATCAGGTTTACTGGAATGCAGCGGGTCACCATTCCGGAATTTATTATTATAAAATATCAGCACGTAATTTCACTGCCCAGAAAAAATGTCTCTTGATTAAATAAATGTCGGTCAGGCCATCGGGTACAACCGGGAGGTTTTCTGAATTTGATATTGACAGACTGCTCAAATATTGACTCCCCCGATGATCTGCCTGCCTTTTAGGAATAAAAAAAGGGGCTGGACAAAGCCCCTTTTTCTTATTTTTTTAATCAGGATTCATCATTTACCCAGCAAGACCTCCACCGCTTTTTTCAGTTGGGCATCCTGGTTTCTGACCTTACAATCAGGGGCATTGTCCAAAATAAAATCCGGGACTGCAGGGACGAGTTCCTGGTTTTGTCCCGTTGCTTTTGTATACCAGGCCCGGAAAGGTACCCGTACGTAAGAACCGTCCATCAGCCCCTGGCCCCCGGTTGATATCACAGCACCAAAAGTGGGTTTTCCAACCAGTTTTCCAAGCCCCAGGGTTTTGTAGGCATGCGAAAAAATCTCGGCATTGGAGTAGCTGTTTTCATTGCATAAAGCAACAGAAGGTTTGGTCCAGGGAAAGAAAGGAAGCCTTTCTGCGAAGGGATAATAATCCTTAAACTGTTCATGATTTTTCAGGGATTTGGCAGCACCGCGAGGAATGGTATAAGCATGCTGTTTAATATTCAGAACCGCCATCAGGTAATCGGTGGTCCAGCCGCCACCATTGAAGCGCACATCAATGACAATGCCTTCTTTACCTTCAGCGGCAGCAGCAAATTCAGTTTCAAAACGTTCAAAACTTGGCCAGTCCATGCCCTGTATGTGAAGGTAACCAAGTTGCCCCTTGGAATATTGGTCAACCAGTTTACGGGAATGTTCTACCCATTCATTATAAAGCGGGATTCGCAGGGATTCCACAGGACGGATTTCAACCTCACGCTCGCCTTTTTCTCTGTTTTCAACCCTGAGCAGGACCAATTCACCGGTGGTATTGGTAAACAAAGAATAAAAATTGATTTTATCTGTCACTTGAATGCCGTTGACTGCCGTGATCAGATCACCGACATAGAGTTTACTAAAATTTTTATCTGCCGGCGTATCGGGAATTACACGGAGGACCTTGACGCCCCGTGCTTCCGGTGTCACTTCGATGCCAAGACGGCCGGTGGATTCATTTTCAGTTTTGGCCTGGTCACTGCCATAGAGCCCCATGTGGCTGGCATTCAATTGTCCCAGCATCGCATTGACCATATCTCTGAAATCATGTTTGGTTGATGCGGACAGGATCATCTCTTTGTAATGCTTGTTCAGTTTTTCCCAGTCCTGACCATGGAATTCCGGGTCATAAAAGCGATTGCCCAGTGTTCGTTTGATTTCGCCCAGAACCTGCATTCTTTCTTTTTCATAGTTAATTTTCAGTTTGGCATTAAACGCGATACTTTCAAAAGTTTCTTTACCGATGTCCCACTTCTCCAACTTTCCCTTTTTCAGCACATAAATATATTTTCCGTCACCGGACAGTTGCATCATACGGGGATCGGCACCGGAACTGGTGAGGGCTTTTTTATCGGATTTGTCCCATTTGATGCAATAAAGATCATATTTCTCATTGACCGGATTGATACCGGTGAAAAAAATGGTTTTCCCGTCTTCAGAAAAAACCACCTGCCCTTCGTCACCGGGTTGACTGGTGACCTGGACCGCCCGTTTATAGATGTCCTTGAAATCGATTTGAATTGGCTCGACTTCTTTTTCCTTTTTTTCCTCTTTGTCCGCTTTATCCTCTTTTTTATTTTTTTCCTCTTCTTCCGGTTTTTCTTCTTCCAGTTCTTCCCAGTCTGTCTTGGTCTTTTGCCAATCCTCTTTTTTAAGCCAGATATACCAGACATCATAATTCTGATTATTGCGGGTTGATAAAAAGGCCAGTTTGGAGCCGTCCCTGGACCATTCCGGTGAATGGTCTCCCCGGGGATGCATGCTGATATTGACAGGTCCCGTGCTGTTATCGGCAGCCTGAATATAGATTTCTGAATTAAAATAGAGGTCTTCCCTGGAATAGGCCAGCCATTTGCTGTCTGGTGACCAGGTAATCCCTTCAGGTTTGGACCATCCTTCCAGCAAAGTTACTTCATTTTGGATTTTTCCATCGGCAATATCCGCAACGATGAGTTTCCCTTCCCCCTGCACAAAAGCGATTTTTTTTCTATTGGGAGAAAGGGAGAGCGAAGACTCATCCGCAGACGTTTGGGTAATTTTTAACAATTCGTGTTTTAGAGTTTTAAACAACGGTTTATCTTCTGCTGATTTTGCCAGATAAATTTCATAGTTACCTCCTCTGTCGGATAAAAAAAGCAATTCCTTTTCACTCAGCCATTGGGGGCCCAAATCGCGATAGGCGCAATTGCTGATATTGATGGTTTTACTCTTCTCCTTGTCATTTTCCGTGATAAATATTTCACCATGAATTTCCAGTACGGAATTTTTGCCATCGGGAGATTCATGATAATGATTCACATCAGCTGTAAAATTTTCGATTTTTTCCGTATAAAACCGATAGTCGCTGCCGGCGTCAATTTTTACTTTTTGAATGTCTTTGGTATCAGCATCCATCAGGTAAATATCTGTAGTCCTTTCAAAAACGATTTTTCCACCGGGAGATACGTCAAAATGACGAATGCCGTCTTCATTAAAGTTGGTGATTTGTTCTGGCTGGTCCAGAGGATTACCGTCTTTATCCAGATTTAATTTATAAATATTATAAACCTTGGATCTGGCTGACAGAAAATATATCTCGGTGTCGGATGTCCAAACTGGCAGATAATCCTGGCCTTCAAAGGTCGTCAGCTGGTTGTACTGATTGTTGACCATGTCGAAAAGCCAGAGGTCTTTGTTAGCTGATCCCTGATAGGCTTCACGAACGACCCGGCAATCACCGCGCACGTAGGCGATAAACCGTCCATTGGGCGACTGGGCGGCATCAAAACCCAGGGCATCCATCAGCCGAAAAGGTGTGCCTCCCTCAGAACTGACCGCCTGAATTTCTTCATCCCATTCCACCTGACGAAAATTGCGGTTGGAATTAAATAGGATAACATTATTATGGGTCCAGTCACTAATATCATCGCTGGCAGAATGGTAGGTCAGTCGCCGGGACTTGCCTCCCTGTGCCGGTATCACAAAAATATCATTGTTGCCATACCTTGTCCCACTAAAAGCGATAAATTTTCCATCCGGAGACCACTTGGGGCGGGATTCATAGGCTTCCTGCACGGTCAGTCTGAAGGGCCGGCCGCCGCTGACCGGAACAGTCCAGATATCTCCCTGGTAAGAAAAAGCGATTTCCGTTCCGCTATTGTTGATATCCGGATGACGGATGACCTTGAATTCATCAGCCATACTTGATGAGCTGAAAAGCAACAAGAATTTTGCCACAAAAAGAAATTTTACCAGTCTCATTCTTCCTCCTTTTAATTGGTTCTGATTTGGTAAAAAATATTAAATTTTTCGGCAAAATAAAAAATTTATTTTAGACTGTGCAGATAATTAGAAACTGTGAAACGATGGCAAAAAGGATATTGCCACTCCATTGTTCAATAGGATACAGGAATCTTCCAGTGTATCAACAATAATAAAAAAGGCCACTTCAGAGCGGCCTTTTTTTCAACTATTAATTCAATTCTTTTACAGTTTTTCAATGTAATTAAGTAGAGCTTTGGCGGCTTTCAGGGGGCCGTCTTTTTCATTGCCCCTGACACCCAAACGGGTCCGGACGGTTCCCAGTTTGATGCCTTTGTCAAAAAAGAGATGAAAATATTTCCGGGTTATTTCATCATATCGATCAGGGTCCTGAGCAGGACCAAAAACATTACAGAAGTAGACATTGACAATTCCAGTGGTTTCAGTAGTGCCCTTGCTCATTACTGCACCATCGCGAAAGACCTGCCAGGCCTTTTCCGGAGTATCAAAAAAACTGATCAGTTGGCTCTCATCACTGACATCTTCATAATTATTGGCATAAAGCAGCATGTCAATTCGGGTGCCTTCGGAAATGGTATCAAAATCCGTGATTGGAATTGTGATTCGAGCGTTGATCTTACTGGGATTGGTAATAATGGCCCTGTCAATCTGTTCAAAAGCATATCCGGTTTGCAAATCGTCCAGTCGCAGGAAGGCCCCGATTTCTGTGCCGTAAGCCTTGATGGAGCCATCTTCTTCAAGCTGAATGGAACCCATATCGTCAGCGATAATGGTTATATCCCTGATTTTTTCATTACCCAGCAACCGCAGCGCCTCCAGTGTTTCGGATTTGCCAGCACCGGAATCCCCCATCATCATGATATTGAATTTTTTATTGCCTTTGAGCCCCAACTGAAAGAACGAGCCGTGAAAAGGCATGACGCCCCGCTTCATTTTGATTGTATTATGCAGGGTCAGCATCATTTTTTTCAGGTAGCCGAAATAGCCATACTGGTCATCTCTCGGAACGGCAGCCACCAGCATGTCTTTTTCTTTGTCATTATAGTAGACTGTGGGTAATTCTTTATTGATTTCATCCAGAGAACCTTCAGGAACGCCGTAAAGGTAAATTGCATCGGGTTGCCGATCCAGTTCTTCCTTCTCTGCCAGTTCAAAGAGATTAGCGATATTGAAGCCCAGTTCGTAAAATTTTTCATGAACATAGGTATGAACCAGGACATCATTGATTTTGGCGGGAAAACAAAACCATTCATCCGGTTTTATATCCACATAATCCAATGGATTGACACTGACGGGAAGGAATTTACCACGTCTTTTGTTCATGGGTGGTTCAAAGATCAACGGCGGATGGACCATCATTTGGTGGATCATTCCCACTTCATTGAGAATGGCATACTTGCCGTTAAAATTTGGAATTTGAAGAGGTTTCACAATCGCACCAGCTTCACAACCAGCATGGACCTGCCTGTAAATTTTAGGATGATTTCCGGTGACACTTTCCAGGATTTTTCGGTAGGTATGGCGTACCAGATGCATCAGCCCTTCCATGGTGGCGTCAAAGGTCCGGTAAGGTCTCTCATAGAGTTTATCGCCGGTGGAATCGATAATCATGAAGCGGTCAAAATTGATCCAATGGGTGTACAGACCTTCCACAAAATGGGTCAGCAATTTTTTATCATGAGTAAACTGGTCTGCACCCGGAACTACGGCCGGCACTTCATCGGCACTGAGTTTAAAAAGATAAACAAAAGTCCGAATCATGGTGTCTATTTGATCATCCGTCGGTTCGCCGTTTTTAAAGATATTAATCATCTTGGATTCACGATTTTGCAGTTTTACGACATAAGCCCACAAAACTTCTCTGAAAAAATCGCTTTCCAGGAGTTCAAAAGGACTTTCGCATACCCTTGACTTCAATTTTAAAATAACTTTGTTTTCACGTATTTTTGATTTTACGCTATGCATTTTATTTACCTCCAGATTATTTTTTAAAGAACCGTTAATTTACAAAATCTGCCTATTTTGTCAATAAAAAAATTATTTTTATTCATGACTTAAAGCATAGATATAAATTCGGAATATGTAAATCAAAGCCTGTAAATTTTTTATAAATTATAAAATTTTACCTTGTATTTAATTCAAGATTTAAACAATTTGCAGGGAATTCAATGTTTATATTCAGGGGACGAAACAAAATGAAAAAATTATTTTTTTTAACCATGCTACTGGTAACTGTTCTATATTCACAGACCGCCGGGATTTATGATCACCATGCGACGGATATCACCTCACTGACCCAGGAAGACATCCAACGGGCCAAAGACTGGTTGCATATCGCTTATGGCCACACATCCCATGGAAGCCAGATAACAGATGGCATGACAGGACTGGTCACTTTTGCCAATAACGGTGGCAAAGGGCTTTCTTTTCCAACCGATTTTTTCAAATGGAACAATGGCGGAAGCGGAGGGGCTTTGGATTTGATGGAAGGAGACGGTTACGGATCCGGTGCGATGGACCATGATTGCGGCTATTATCCCAATTGGGTCAATGAAACCACCTCTTTCCTGGGAACACCGGATGCCAATGGAAGAGGCGCCAATAATCCGGATGTCAATGTAATCATGTGGTCCTGGTGCGGACAGGTTTCCTCAAAAGGCGGTCAAACCCTGATTGATGAATACCTGGCGCCTATGGCCCAATTTGAAGCCGATTACCCGGGAATTACCTTCATCTATATGACCGGCCACGCTGACGGTGGTGGCGAATCCGGCAGTGTTCACATCAATAACCAGCAAATTCGACAGTTTTGCATCGAAAATCATAAAATTCTGTTTGATTTTTATGATTTAGATTGCCATGATCCCGATGGAAATTATTACGGCGACAAAAATGTTACCGACAATTGTGATTATGACAGTGATGGAAACGGATCCAACGATAAAAACTGGGCCATTGACTGGCAGAATTCCCATACTGAAAATACAGAATGGTACTCCTGCGGTTCCGCCCATTCACAACCATTGAATGCCAATCAGAAAGCATATGCAGCCTGGAAAATGTTTGCAGAAATTGCCAGAGCCTACGACACCACTCTTCCTGTTGAGATGTCGGATATTTATACACGTTCGGAAAAAGGCAGTATCGTTCTCTATTGGAAAACTGAATCAGAAGTCAATAATCTGGGATTTAACATTTACCGCAGCCTTCATGAATCAGCCGGATATGAAAAAATCAACTTTCAGGTGATTCCAGGCGCCGGAAACAGTACACTTCCCAATCTTTATCAATACACTGATGACGAGGTAGTACCCAACCAGAAATACTGGTACAGGGTCGAAGACCTGGGCAGTGACGGCACCCGAAAGTTCCACGGTCCCATCAGCGGATGGATTGGCCAGGAATTGCAGGAACTCGTTGAATTTAAACTCTATCCCTGTTACCCGAACCCTTTTAACCCTGGCACAAAATTTAAAGTTTCTATTCCAAAGCAAACCGCTATCACCCTCACAGTGATCGATCTTTCAGGCAACAAAATTTCTGAAATTTTTTCGGGTGGCATCGATGCTGGTATTCATGAATTTCACTTTGACGCCACGGGTTTGCCATCGGGCCTTTATTTCTATCAATTGACCTGTAAAAATGACATCGCCGTTGAGAAAATGGTGCTCATGAAATGAATCGGTGTTCAGGCTGTCCGAAAGACTTTTAGGACAGCCTGAAGGAGCAATTTACTGATGCCTTTTTTCCAAAACCGCCAATACTTCAGCCAGTGTTACTTCTTTAGCTCTCAAAAGGACCAAAAGGTGAAAGAGCAGATCCGCAGTTTCCTCTTTCAGCAATTCTTTGCTACCATTCAAGGCTTCAATAATAGTCTCGGTGGCTTCTTCACCCACTTTCTGGGCGATTTTATTGATTCCTTTTTTAAAAAGTGAGGCGGTATAGGATTTTTCCGATTGGCTTTTTCTACGTTCATCGATCACAGATTCAAGATAAAACAAAAAATTGGCATTAGAATTTATCTCATTAAAACAGGTATCCGTACCAGTGTGACAAACCGGGCCCACCGGATCGACTTTAATCAGCAAGGTATCTTCGTCACAATCCTGGGCCATAGATCTGACAAAAAGATAATTTCCGGAAGTCTCACCCTTGGTCCATAATTCCTGCCGGCTGCGGCTGAAAAATGTGACTTTACCAGTTTCCTGGGTTCTGGCCAAGGATTCTTCGTTCATATAACCCAGCATCAGTACTTTACCGGTTTTTTCATCCTGGATAATCGCCGGAATAAGTCCATTATTTTTATTAAAATCCATTTTCATATTCTTACCTCTATGTTGTTATGTTTTAAATATTTTTTTAATTCTCCGATGGATATTTCGCCAAAGTGAAAAATACTGGCAGCCAGAGCCGCATCGGCCTTGCCATCTCTGAAGATATCGACAAAATGGGCCATGACACCGGCGCCACCGGAAGCAATGACGGGCACACAGACCATTTCGGATACTTTAGCGGTGATATCCTTGGCAAAACCGTTTTTTGTGCCATCGTGGTCCATTGATGTGAGGAGGATTTCTCCTGCACCCCGGTTAACAGCCTCCCGTATCCAGGGTAAAGTGAGTCTATCGGTTTGGGTCCTGCCGCCATGGACATAAACAAAATCTTCTCCGCTCTGATGACGCGTGTCAACCGCCAAAACCACACATTGGCTGCCGAACTGCAGCGCCAACTCATCAATCAGTCCGGGGTTTTTGACAGCTGCACTATTGATGGAAATTTTGTCCGCTCCCGCATTGAGCAGGGCCTCCACATCCCGTACACTTTTGATTCCGCCTCCCACCGTAAAGGGAATATTTAGATTTGCTGCAATTTTACGAACCAAAACTACCAGGGTATCCCGCTTTTCAACCGTGGCCGTGATGTCCAGGAAAACCAACTCATCCGCCCCCTCTTCCGAATAGCGGGTTCCCAGTTCCACGGGGTCACCGGCATGAACCAGATTGACAAAATTCACACCTTTGACGGTCTGCCCGTCTTTGATGTCCAGGCATGGTATAATTCTTTTTGTTAACATGAATGATCCTTTTTTATGCAAAGGTTTAAAAATCTCAAAAAATGCAGATAATTATTTTTCATGATGTTCATCAAACCTCTGGGGGTATTCTTTTAAAAATTCTATCAATTCCTCGGGTCGGATTTTATGTTCATAAATGGCTTTGCCAATGATAACACCTTCCAACCCCAGGTCCCTGAGTTTGTAAATGTCATCCATATTGCTGATTCCACCACTGGCTATAATTTCAAGGGCCGGAAATTTTTCTTTCAATTCCCGGTAAAGGCTGAAATTGGGCCCGGATAGCATACCATCCCGGGAAATATCAGTTGATATAACCCTTTTGATTCCAGCCAGGATGTAATCCTTCACAAAGTCGAACAGTTGAATATTGCTTTCATTTTTCCAGCCATTGATGGAAATCCTGTTATCTTTGATGTCAGCGCCGAGAATGATTTTATCAGAGCCGTATCGGTCGATCCATTTTCTGGTCAGCGCCGGGTCTTTGACTGCGACAGAACCAACGGTAACAGCAGAGGCGCCGTTGTCAAAAGCCTGCTGAAGAGCTGCATCATTTTTGATACCGCCGCCAAAATCAACTTCCAGCCCGGTGGCTTTGGTAATCGCCTTGAGTGTCGCCCCATTAACCAGCCGGCTGGATTTTGCACCTTCCAAATCAACAACATGGAGATATTTCAATCCCATGGCTTCATAGGATTTTGCAATTTCCACAGGATTTTCAGAATAGACTTTTTCGGTGCTGTAATCGCCTTTAGTGAGTCGCACACATTTACCCTGGATAATATCGATTGCTGGTATAATTTTTATCATGATACTCCTTTTTGATTTTTGCCCAAAGATCGCCAGAAAAAACAAAGTCCCCTTTGAATGACGATCAGGACCCGGCTATGTCTTGGGGTACTTTTATATTATATTCTGAGAAAATTTTCCAATATTTTAGCGCCCACTTTCCCTGATTTTTCCGGGTGATACTGCATACCAAAAAAATTATCCTTCGCCATGGCTGCACTGAATTTAATGCCATAATCGGTTACAGCAATGGATTCGATTGAAACCGGCGCATAATAACTATGAACGAAATAAACAAAATCCTGGGGCGAAATACCCTTATAAAGGGGCGATTTCAATTCCGCAAAATTATTCCAGCCCATGTGCGGAATTTTCAACCCTTCCGGGAATTTTTTCACTTTTACATCAAAAATACCCAGACATTCCGTATTATTTTCTTCACTGGATTGACACATCAGTTGTAGCCCGAGACAGATACCGAGAAAGGGTTGTGTCAGGGCCGGAATCAGTTTATCCAGTCCTTTTTCCCGAAGATAATGCATGGCCGTGCTGGCTTCACCGACACCAGGAAAAACCACCCTGTCTGAAGTTTTCAGTATATCCGGATTATCGGTTATTTCAGGTTCGATGTGCAATCTTCGCAACGCCGAGGCCACGGAATGGACATTTCCGGCATTATATTTTATAATGGAAACTTTCATAGCGTTCCTTTGGTGCTTGGTATTTTACCCGAGAGCCAATCACGCCGGACGGCATCTTTGATGGCATGGGCAAAGGCTTTAAAGACCCCTTCAATTTTATGATGGTCATTAGAACCCACCGCCTGAATATTCATATTGCAACCGGACGCCACGGCAAAACTTTTGAAAAAATGTTCAAACATTTCCGTTGGAAATTCACCTAATTTTTCCCGGTTAAAATTTACATTCCAGACTACCTCCGGACGGCCGGAAAAGTCCAGGGCAACCTGGGCCAGAGATTCATCCATCGGCAGCAGAAAACCATAGCGATTGATACCGCGTTTACTTCCCAGCGCGCTACGGAAACATTCTCCCAATCCAATGGCTGTATCTTCTATGGTGTGGTGGGCGTCAACATGGAGATCGCCCTTGCAGCGGATGAACAGATCGATATTGGAATGCCCGGAAAATAATTCCAGCATGTGATTGAAAAAACCGATACCGGTTTCTACTTCATATTGCCCTGTTCCATCCAGATTGATGGCAATATCAATTTCTGTTTCCCTGGTCAGTCGGCGAGTAACGCCTTTTCTATCGAAGCGGCAGAGAAAATCGTATATTTCTGTCCAACTGGTGGTTGTCAATGTCGCCTGCTCATATTTTTCATCGGAAAGATAAATTGACCTGGCCTTCAGGTTTTGGGCCAATTGCACATCCGATTTCCGGTCACCAATCACCACTGATTCAGCCAGATTATACTGACCATTCATATATTTTACGAGCATACCGGTGCCGGGTTTACGATTGGGCGAGTTGTCACCCGGAAAAGATCGGTCTATTAAAATATCGCTGAAGACAATACCTTCATTTTCAAGTATTTTCAGCATTTTATTATGGGCCGGCAAAAAGGTTTCTTCCGGAAATGAAGCGGTTCCCAGGCCGTCCTGATTGGTCACCATAATCAATTCAAAATCGGAATTGTCGATAATTTTTTTCAGATTGGTGATGACACCCGGATAGAACTCCAGTTTCTCCAATGAATCTATTTGCTCGTCCGGTGGTTCCATGATGATGGTTCCGTCTCGATCCACTATCAGTAATTTTTTCATAAAAATATCCTTAATTAAACAGGTCAAAAGACATAATTAAACCGGTTTGACCTGGTGTTTTTTTTTTCTAACCTAATTCAGATATTGTATTTATCAACGTCTCATTTTCCTCTTTTGTGCCCACTGTAATGCGCAGACAATTTTCACATCCGGGCTGTTTGGAACGGTCACGGACAATAATTTTATGATTCAGCAAATGCGAAAAAACCCCGGCACTGTCCCAAAATTTCACTAAAATAAAATTGGCGTCCGAGGGATAGATTTTTTCAATCAAAGGTAAGGGAGCCAGTTTGTTTATCAAGACAGACCGTCCTTCTTTGATATCTTTTAACATGCTGTCTTTTTTATCCAAATTTTTCAATGCATTGAGGGCAATATCCTGAGTGACGCCATTCACATTGTAAGGAGGTTTCACATTGTTCATAAACCGAATCAATTCCTCATCGCCAAAAGCCATACCGAGGCGAATATTTGCCATGCCCCAGGCTTTGGAGAAAGTACGCAGAATGACCAGTTTTGGATATAGCTTAAATGCATGTAGCATGTTTTTCTTTTCAGTAAAATCAATGTAGGCTTCATCAATCACAACAATACCAGCAAAATTTTGCAGGATTATTTCAACACGTTCCGGACTCATCATGTTTGCAGTGGGATTGTTGGGTGAGCAGATAAAAAGTATTTTGGTGTTTGGTTTCACTGCTTTCAGTATTCCATCGACATCCAGATCAAAATTTTCATCCAGAGGCACTTCAGTCACTGCGACATTGTTGATGTCAGCCGCCACTTTGTACATACCGTAGGTGGGTGGCAAGACGATGATCTCCTCCTCTTTGGGCTCACAAAAAATGCGAATCAGTAGATCAATGGCCTCATCACTACCATTACCCAGGAAAATATTCTGCTCTTCCAGGTCCAGTATTTTCGAAATCATAGCTTTGACTTCAGACTGATGCGGATCCGGATACCGATTATTTTTTGTGTCTGAAACTGAACCGATGGAATTTTCATTGGCATCCAGAAAGAGGCCGACTTTTCCGGTATATTCATCACGGGCTGAAGAGTAAGGTTTCAGGCTGCGAATATTAGCGCGCACCCAATCACTGATGTTACTCATTGCCGGCCTCCAGGAATTTCAAACGAACTGTCACCGCATTTTTGTGAGCAAAAAGTTCTTCTGCTTCCGCCATCAGTTCAATGGCAGGGCCAATATTTCTGATTCCTTCGGCTGATAATTTCTGGTAAGTAATTTTTTTCATAAAACTATTGAGTGACACACCACTGAAGTTCCTCGCAAATCCATAGGTCGGCAGGACATGATTGGTCCCGGAAGCATAATCGCCAGCGGATTCCGGTGAATATTTCCCGATGAAAACAGAACCGGCGTTGACCACCTTTTCTGCCAGATCATCGCAATTGACAGTATTGATAATCAAATGTTCCGAAGCATAAAAATTAGCCAGTTCCAAGGCCTTGTCCATATTCTCAACCAGAATTAATTTACTGGACTTCAAGGCTTCGGTGGCAGTTTCCCGGCGTGGAAGGACCGCTAATTGTTGATCTACAATTTTATTTACTTTGACAATTAAATCCTTACTGTCGGTAATCAAGATTGCCTGGCTGTCAATGCCATGTTCTGACTGCGAAAGTAAATCCGCAGCAATGAATTCCGAATCAGCGGAATTATCCGCCACAACACAGACTTCCGATGGGCCTGCCGGCATATCAATAGCAATTTCATTGGAAAGTAATTGCTTGGCTGCCGTGACATACTGATTGCCGGGACCAAAAATTTTAAAAACCTGCGGAATGGTTTCCGTACCGTAAGCCATGGCTGCAATGGCCTGAGCACCACCAACTTTGTAGACCTGCGTTGTGCCGGCTTTTTGAGCAGCATAAAGGATTGCCGGGTGAATTCGCCCTTCATTATTTGGCGGAGTGCAGAGGACAATTTCCTGACAACCGGCGATTTTTGCCGGCACAGAAAGCATGAGAACAGTCGAGAATAAAGGCGCAGTCCCGCCGGGAATATAAAGCCCGACTTTTTCGATAGGCACCTCCTTTTGCCAGCATTTCACTCCCGGGGCAGTTTCCACCACCTCCATCTGCACTTTTTGCGAGGCATGAAATTTTGCAATGTTATCAATTGCCCTGTTAATGGCCTCTTTTAACGGCCGGGAAATCAGAGCTTCGGCTTCATTAAATTCTTCATCGGAAACAGCAATATTTTTCAGGTTTACACCATCGAATTTCAGGTTGAAATCACGGATTGCACTGTCGCCTTTGATACGGACATCATTGATGATATGCATAATAATCGGCTTGATTTCATCAATACTTTTGGCCGGCCGCTGCAATATCTCAGCATAATCTTCAGGTTGTGGATAGTTGATAATATTCATGGCATTTCCTTCAATCAATCATTTTTTCAAGGGGTACGACAATGATGCCTTCTGCACCGGTCATTTTTAATTTCTGAATCCGTTCCCAGAATTCACTTTCTTCGATCACTGACTGTACCGAACTCCAACCTTCGATTGAAAGGGGCACAATAGTGGGGGCTTTAATTCCCGGAAGGATTTTCACAATTTCCGGTATCGCTTCGTTTGGCGCATTCATCATAATATATTTATTTTTTTTAGCCCTGTTAATGGCTTTGATGCGAAAAATCAACTCATCGATAATCTCCTGTTTTTCAGCATTGATAGTATCTTTCCCGATAATAATGGCTTCTGATTGCAGGGTGATTTCCACTTCTTTGAGACCGTTGCTGATCAGTGTACTGCCGGTACTGACAATGTCGAAGACAGCATCTGCCAGCCCGATACCGGGAGCGATTTCCACTGAGCCGCTGATCTCATGGATTTCAGCTTTAACATTTTCCCTCTGCAAAAAAGCTTTCAGTATATTCGGGTAGGATGTTGCAATGCTTTTGCCGTCAAGATCGCGAACACTTTTGTAATCAAATTCTTTGGGGACTGCAATGGACATTCTGCATCGTGAAAATCCAAGTCGCTTGATAATGCTGACTTTACGTGCTTTTTCAAGAAATACATTTTCACCCACAATGCCAATATCTGCAATTCCGTCTGCCACACATTCTGGAATATCATCATCTCTCAGGTAAAGTACCTGCAACGGAAAATTTTCCGCCCTGGCCTGAAGTTTGGCAGTAGCACCGTTTTGGACGCTGATTCCGCAATCTTCAAGTAATTTCATTGTCTTTTCACTCAGTCTTCCACTTTTTTGTACAGCTAATGTCAACATGGTTTTATTCCTTATATTTATTGATTTCTTTTTATATAAAAAAAGCCCGAACATTTCCGGGCTTTCTGAAAAATTTATTAAAATTTTTCCATCACCCGGAAATCCAGTGACCGTGATGATGAATATGATGGTTATTGGTGTTATTTTTCATTTTTTTCTTTCTCTTTTAAAATAAAAAAGCCGGATTCTTAATTGAAACCGGCTTAATGTAAATTTTATAAAAACAAAGGCTACATCAACCGGTAGTTACTGTGATGATGATGCCAATGGGTTAAATTTCTTTTCATACTCTTCTTTCTCATGGTGCTAAATTTATTGCTAAAAATATTTTATGCAAATAAAATTTATCCAGTTTAAGAAATATTCATTTCCTGAAGCAGCCAGCAATTAAAAATCAATAAACTTTTCCTGTAAATATCCAATCATTACGGATTCCAGACAGATAAAAATTTCAATTTTTGTTTAAATTCAACTCAATTTATTTTATGTTTGTTAATTCAATTAACTTTTATAATTTTTGCAAAATTTTGGAGAGCCTATGCCATCTTGGCCATTAAAAAATAAACAAAAGGAGATTCCGACCAACAACCATCCGGGATCATTTTGGGAAGATCGTGGTGACCGGCACCATTGTGGTATTGACCTTTACTCTGATGTAGAAAGTGATGTGTTTGCCATTGAACCTGGAATTGTTATTGAAACAGGTCTGATGACTTCACCGGAATGGATCCATTACTGGAACCATACTTATTTTGTTATTATAAAAAATGACCATGGCAATTACTGGAAATATGGTGAATTAAAAGAAATATATGTAAAATCCGGAGAAAATATCTCTGAAGGGCAGAAAATCGGCAAAGTGGGATTGGTACTGGACTCAGAAAAAATCAATGAAACATCGCCGGCATATATCCAAAAATTGAAAGGAAAAAATCCCAGTATGCTGCATTTAGAACTCTATTCCTATGAACCGATTTCTCGTCATGAAAAGTATTTGGGAGGCAATTGGTTTTCTGATGAGATGCCAGATCAGCTTCTGGACCCAACAGAAAAATTAGCATCCATATAGATACTATGATTTTAAATATAATTTTTATGATATTTTACCTACTTTACATAAATACATTTTTTAGTTTCAAGAAAATTTTTCGCTTTTATCTGGTATAAATACAACCTTGATGGCAGGCCCAGTCACATTGATCCCGGCATTTTAATACATGCTCTCATTGTTATCTCCTTGCTGATTATTGTATTTACCATTTTTTATCCATCTATTTATTATTGATTTCTCAATAACATTTGTACCATTTGTAAATTTAAATGCGCCGCAATAAACTTTCGAAATTAATCTATAAGATTAACATTGTCATTTCAAGTAAAATAATTCTTAATATGATATGCAGTCCATGTGAAGAGATCGATCTGGAATATTTTATTCTTTTTCCTATTGCTAATTACCTCTCATCACAATAATATATAGACGATTCGAAGAGAGAGAAATTTTTCTATAAATCATTAAAAAAACAAGGCATGGGAGGCATTGATGACCTATTCATTTTCCAATTTATCAAAAAATATCAGGCGTTCAGAAATCCGCGAAATTTTAAAATGGACCCGGAAACCAGGATTGATTTCCTTTGGGGGTGGTTTACCGGATTCAGACCTTTTTCCACTCAAAGAAATCGCTGATATCACCAAAGAAGTTTTGGACACCAAAGGATACCTGGCCCTGCAATATGGCCAGACAAAAGGTGAACCGGAGATGGTCCAGGCCCTGTGCCAACATATGCAAGAATTTGGCGATGATGCCGCCTGTGAAAATGTATGTGTGGTGTCCTCATCACAGCAGGGGCTTGACCTTTTATCAATGCTGTTTCTGGACGATCAGACTCCCATCATCGTTGAAATGCCTACCTATCTCGGTGCATTACAGGCTTTCCGCCGTCATAATGCCAACATGATTGGCATTTCTATGGACAATGATGGCATGAAAATGGATGAACTTGAAAAGACACTGTCAGAGAGCGAAAAACAGCCCAGGTTCATTTATACCATTCCTGATTTTCAAAACCCGTCAGGAATCACAATGTCGGTGGAACGACGCAATCAACTGATCGCCATTGCCGAAAAATATGGAGTCCCAATCGTCGAAGATTCTCCTTACAGAGAATTGCGGTATATCGGGGAAACTTTACCCAGCATCTGGAAACTGTCAGGTGGAAAAAATGTCATCATGCTCAAAACCTTTTCGAAAATTTTGTTTCCGGGAATGAGGATGGGATGGGTTGTAGCCGAAGAAGAAATCATTGACAAATTTGTTGTTCTGAAACAATCGGTTGACCTTTGCACACCCTCTTTTAACCAACTGATCCTGGCCAGTTATATTGAAAAAGGAATGATGAAAGAAACCATTGAAAAAGCCAAGAAATGCTATAAACCGAAAAAAGATGCCATGCTGAAAAGTCTGGAAAAATTCATGCCGCCAGGAGTCCGATGGTCAAAACCTGAAGGCGGAATGTTCCTCTGGGTTGAATTACCCGAATCCATTGACACAAAAGAAATTTTTATGACAGCCATTGAGCACGACGTGGCCTATGTGATCGGCGCCCCTTTTTATCATGACGGCCGGGGCAAAAATACAATGCGCCTGAGTTATTCTTTTCCCAGCCTGGAACAAATTCGGGAAGGCATTGAACGATTGGCAAAAATGGTGAAAAGTATTCTTTAAACCTTTACTTTGGAGATATTATGTTATCTCTGTACAAAAAGCTATTAATAATGGCTGTTCTGTTTAGCCTGTATGCAATACAAAATTGTCAAAAAACCGAAGCATCCAGCAATTTACACGACTATTCCCTGACTCTGGAAAGAGCCGAGAAATATTCCAAAATGGCTATGTACGGTATTCAAAAAGAATATCCATACAAAGACAGTCATGTGCAAAATGCTGCGGAAGACCTGAAACTACCCAGAGATTATCATCCGGCATTTTACGGCTGCTTCGACTGGCACTCGGCAGTGCACGGGCATTGGTTATTGGTTTATATCCTGAAAGAATTTTCCGGAAAACTGGACCATGAAAAAGAAATCCGACACCTGCTAAAGGAAAATCTGACAGCTGAAAAAATGGCCCTGGAAGCAAACTATTTTTTGTTGCCGAACACCAAATCCTTTGAGCGGACCTATGGCTGGGCCTGGTTTCTGAAACTGGCTGAAGAACTGTACACCTGGAAGGACCCTGAAGCTGAAAAATGGTACAAAAATATTGCGCCATTGGAAAAAATTATCGTCCAACGCTATAGGGACTTTTTACCCAAACAGACCTATCCGATTCGGCGAGGTGTCCATCCTAATACGGCTTTCGGAATTGCTTTTGCCCTCGATTATGCCCGGGCTGTCAGCAACCATGAACTTGAAAAAGTCCTGACAGAAGCGGCTTATTACTACTATTTTGATGATGCAAATTTTCCGGTAAATTGGGAAATTGAAGGAGACGCTTTTCTATCACCAGCCTTAATAGAGGCCAGTCTCATGAGCCGTATACTCAGTAATGGCGAATTTGAAATATGGTTCCGACGTTTTCTGCCTGATTTCATGGAGAATGAACAGCATATTCTGATGGCTCCGGCAACAGTCACTGACCGCAAAGACCCGAAATTGGTTCATCTGGACGGATTAAACCTCAGCCGTGTCTGGTGTATGGCCCAGATATTCGACCGACTGAACGTGAACCAGCAAGGACAAATATCCAAAGCCATCATCAGACATTTCGATTATTCACTGCCGGCTGTGGACAGCAAGTATTATGAAGGCTCACACTGGCTGGCAACCTTTGCGGTTTACGCCTTAAGAAATACAAAAAAAATAAATTAATATTCCTCTGAATTATAATTTAAACATATAAATTTACTCCTGACAAAAATCAGGAGTTTTTTTTCCTGTACCCAAAAAATTTTTATAATATTTTTAAAGCAATAGGACTAAGTGCCTGTTGCCTTTCAAAATTGGAGTGCATTATGGCTGATATATTCTATGAACAAGGTGCAAAGCCCAGCGGACCAATGGGAAAATTCATCGGGAAACTAATGAACTTTGCCCATACCGGCAGATACCGTCAATATTTTGAATCTGTCAATTTTGCAGATAATATCAATGCACTGGACATTGGTTGTGGCGGAGGTGCCTTTGTAAAATATCTTTCCAAAACCATAAAAACTGGAAAAATATTTGGCGTAGACCATTCGGTGGAAATGGTCACCCTGGCCAAGACAACCAATAGAAAAGCAATAGAACAGGGAACAGTGGAAATCCTTCGGAGCAGTGTTTTGAATATGCCTTTCGAAAATGACACCATGGATATCGTCACAGCTTTGGAAACAATTCAGTTTTGGCCCAGGTTAACGGATTCACTAAAGGAAGTATTTCGAATTGTATCATCCCGGGGAAAATTCTTTGTCATCAATCAGTATCCGCAACCCGGTACCAAATGGTTTGAACGGGTGCAGATAAAATCCGATTCACAATATGATCACTTATTGAAAGAGGCCGGATTTGACGTCGTGAAAAAGGATTTGAAAACCCACCCCGGCTGGATTATTATTGAAGCAACCAAAAAGGCGGGCCTGTGACTTCCGCGATTAACGAAGAGGTATTTGTATCTTTTCCAAATTTCGAAACCCAGCGGTTACTCCTTCGCCGATTCCGGCTTTCCGATGCGGAACGTTTGTTTGAAATCCGCTCCAATTTCCGGGTCATGAGGTATATGGATACCTTTCCGGAACCCAACATACAGGCCATTCGACACAAGATACAGGAAATGAATCTGGCTTTTGATCTCAAACTGGGATTGAATTGGGCCATAATGGATAAACAGTCAGACAAAATGATCGGATATTTTGGAATCTGGCGCATTGAATGGGACAATTGCCGGGGGGAAATTGGCTATTCGCTGGATCCGGACTACTGGGGAAATGGCTATATGTCCGAGGTATTTCAAACCATCATTCCCTTTGGATTTCGCCAATTGAATCTTCATTCGATGGAAGCCAATATCAACCCTCACAATGAAAGTTCTAGAAAAATTCTTTTGAAACACGGATTTGTCAAAGAAGCCTATTTTCAGGAAAACTTTTTTTTTGACGGCCAATTTCTGGACAGCGAGATTTATTCCTTACTGGAAAAAAATTTTATCTCAAGGCCGAATTCCCATTCATAATCTTTCCGCCGGAAATCATATCCACAATCTGCAATCCGGCCTGCATACTGGGCCAGATGCCATGACTGAATTTGGTGATAAACAAGCCCTTAATGGTCGTTCTTGATTTCAATCGGTTTTTGCCAAAATTGGACGGCACCGGCAACATATCATATTGTGAACCGGTCGGAGATCCAATGTAACGACGATAGGTTGCCGGTGTGGATATGTCGGTAAAAACCACATGTCTACTCAATTCGGGAACCATGTACTGCTCAAGTTTATTGATGTAAAAGTCTATGGCCGTCAACTTTTCCTGGCTATATTTTTTACTATCTGAATCATACAAAGCGATCCACTTTTCAGACGGGACAGGCACCACATGCAGAACAAGGGTTGGTTTGCCGCTGGTCATTACCGACGGGCAAATGGCCGCCATATGAAAACAATCATTGGACATCATCAGTTCCTGCCGGTCCCAATGCCCAAAAGCCTTTTCAAATGCCCCGGGTGTGGTGAGCACATTGTAGCCACAGTTGAAACCCAGAGCATTCAGATCAATTTTATCATCCAAACCAAGATGAATGGAAAACCCAGAGGGCGATATTTTGATTTCACGGACTTTTCGAAAATATTTGTCCTTTTTCTGAAAATCGAGCAATTCGCTGAAGGTTACTTTTGTATCCACCGTAGAAACGACTAAATTCGCCTGAAGGTAGTCGCCATTTTGCAACCGGACACCGGTGACCTTACCATTTTTTGTCAGGATTTGCTGGACCTCGCAATGGGTACGTACCTCTGTGCCCTGAGATTCCAATTTCTTTTTGAGTGTGACGGGAAATTGAATAAAGCCCTTCTCCGGCCGATACGCCCCTTTCAGGGTCGTGATCATAGCGCAGGCAGTCAAGAGTGCGGCACAGCGATCTCCGGATAAACCACTGAAAGATGAAAATGTATCCAAAAGTTGAAAAACCTCCGGATTTTTAAAATTGAATTTTCTTAAAAATTGGTGATAGGTGAGATTCGAATTGGCGATGATCTTGGGACATTTCAGGAGAATTCCCGGAATATGACGAAGTTTGGGTTCAGTTTTCAGGTGGTTCAGTTCATCATGCATTTCCTGGCAATATTGAAAAAAATTTTTTATTGCCCATCCGTCTTCAGGAAAATTTTCTATCATGTTATCCTGAAAGTCCTCTTTTGAAGAAGCGATTGGGAAAATTTTTACGGTCCCTTTTTTCGGATTTGCCAGGAAAAGTCTGACATAATAAGTATCGAATTTTTTAAGTTTTATTTCCACATCAAAAAATTCCAGCAGATTGGAGACATCAGGAATAATTTGTGTGGTGTCAAAACGAAATCCATCTCTTCCAAAAGTGGTGACACAACCTCCGGGAATGGGATTTTTTTCAAGCACAATGACATCTTCAGGATTGTACAGCTTATTCCATGCTAGTGCTGTACTGAGACCGGCGATTCCCGCACCGATAATAATGAGTTTGTATTTTTTTTCCATTTATCACTCTCCGGGTTAAAAACTACATTGATAACCGAATTTAAAACATATAGTTGAAACAGAAATGAAATTTTTCAATAAAAAAGTTTGTCCTTCATAAAAAAGTTTATAAATTACCTATGACTAAATAATTATTTTTGGTCATAGGTAAAAAGGACCCCATTATGGCAAGAAAATTTTCTGATAAAGAAAAAGAATTTTACAAGAAAAAAATTATTTCAGAAGCTTCGAAACTCTTTGCGCAATATGGCTTCAATAAAACCAGTATTCAGGATATTACCGATGCTGCCGGTATTGCCAAAGGCACTTTATATATTTTTTTTAATTCCAAGGAAGAAGTGCTCTTTTCAGTTTTTGAAGAGCTGGAGCAGTTTCGGGACAAAATTTTTCAGGATTTGCAAAAGCCGGGAATTGATGCAGGGGATGCAATTCAACAATTGATTACCCAATCCCTGCGCTTTGTCGAAGACAACAAAATATTTAAGATGATGAACGATGAAAATATAATCGATAAAATGATGCTCAAGTTACCGGAAGAGCGTCTGGCAAAACACCATGAAAAAGATGAAACCGATTCCAGGGAATTTATCAAATATTTACAGACGAGCAGCAATCTAATCGATACTAAACCGGAAATAATCGTTGGCTTGCTTCGAGCTCTGTTTATGATTACCCTACATAAAAAAGAAATCGGTTTCACGATTTACGATGAGGTTATTGAATTATTAACCCGGGCAGTAGCCCGGGGATTGAGAAAAGAATAGGTTAAGCCATGATCCAGGTTGAAAACTTACATTACACTTATCCCGGCAATGACAAAGAAACTATCAAGGGAATGAATTTCACAGTCCGGGCTGGAGAAATTTTCGGATTCCTCGGACCTTCCGGCGCCGGAAAATCCACCACTCAAAAAATCCTTTTTGGAATTCTGAAAAATTACTCCGGCTCAGTAATATTAAACAAAATCGAAATTAAAAAGGTCACTTCAGATTTCTATGAAACTATCGGCGTCGCTTTTGAATTTCCAAACTTCTTTAATAAACTCACCGCTTTGGAAAACCTCAATTTTTTCAGGTCCTTGTATCAATCAAAGACCCTTGATCCTGTTGAATTGCTGTCAGCCGTCGGATTGGAACAGGACAAAGATGTACGGTTTGAACGTTATTCGAAAGGCATGAAGGCCCGACTGAACTTTTGCAGGGCTTTGCTCAATGATGCAGAAATTCTGTTTCTCGATGAGCCTACCAGCGGACTGGACCCGGTGAACCAGAAAATAGTAAAAGATATCATCCGTCAGCAAAAGTCCCAGGGAAAAACCATCTTTCTGACAACTCACAACATGCATGTGGCTGACGAGGTTTGTGACCACGTTGCCTTTATCACCGACGGCCAAATCAATCTTATTGATTCACCGCAAAAATTGAAAGTCGAGAATGGTGAGCGCAAAGTCAAAGTTGAATATTATCAAAATGGCAATCTTAAAAACCAGTTTTTTTCCATGAACAATCTGGCTGATAATGAGCCTTTCCGGGAAATATTAAAAAATTACAGAATTGAAACTATCCATTCCCAGGAAGCAACACTGGAAGAGATTTTCATCAAAACCACAGGCAAGAGGCTCATATGAGGTTATTTTCCTCCATAATCAATGATATCAAAATCCAGTTTCGAAGTGGATTTTATTACGCCTATTTATTTGTCTGTGCCATCTATGTTACGGCAGTTTTCCAGTTGCCGGATTCGTTTAGGTCTTATGGTGTCTTTTATGTAATCTTCACAGATCCGACAGTTTTAGGCTTTTATTTTATTGGCGGACTGATTTTGCTGGAGAGACGGCAAAAAACTGTCACTTCACTCTTTGTGACACCGTTACGACTCAATGAATATCTGGCTTCAAAAGTTGTGTCACTGGGCCTTTTGGGCTTAATAAGCAGTTTATTGATAGCAATAATTCTTTTAGGTGGCAATTTCAATATTCCGGTATTTTCCCTGACTGTCATTTTGGCTTCGGCCATATTTACATTAACTGGAGTTACGCTTGGAGTTCAGGCCCAAAATATCAATAGTTATCTGTTTATCAGTCCTTTATATTTATTGCCCATCGTATTGCCGGTTTTAGGATTTCTGGGTATAGTCAGCAAAAACCTCTTCTTTTTTATTCCGACTCACTCTATTCTCAATTTGCTCAATTATTCAATCCTGGATATAAAACGCTCCAGTTTATGGATAGATTTCAGTTTGCTGATAGTCTGGACGGGAATTGCCTTTTGCTGGGCAAAAAGTTGGTTTACAAAATTTATCATTAATCAAACCGGAGAATAAAATCCGCCTGATCGTTTGTCATTTGATCCACTGCAGATAAAGGAAAAAAAACAATATGAATAAAATAAAAATACAGTCAAAAAGCCTGATTAAATCCATTGTCCGGGATTCCTTCATGGTATTCATCCTTTTTATTCCGATCTTTGTGGCGGTTCTTTTTCGAATCGTGATGCCAATTTTGCAGGGATATTTATCTGGTTATTTTGATTTAAGTGAGTACTATGAATTTATCACAATTTTCATTTTAGTCATGGGCCCCATGATGTCAGGAATGGTCATCGGCTTCAACCTTCTGGATGACCGGGATGAAAATATTCTCACTTACATGGCAATTACACCCCTACGAAAAGAAGGATATTTGCTGTTTAAAGTTTTTGCGCCGATGGTAGCTGTTTTAATACAATCAATCCTGATCCTGCTGATTTTCAATATTGGAAATATCAACGAATACAAGCTCTTCCCGCTCCTCTTTCTGCTGGCCATGGAAACACCGCTGTACGCCCTTTTGATGGCTACTTTTGCCTCAAACAAAGTGGAAGGTTTAGCCTTTGGAAAATTAATGGGCATCAGTCTCGCCGGCCCGTTTTTTTCCTATTTTTTACCATCATTATGGCGCTTTACCGGCGGACTTTTTCCTACCTTTTGGATCTGTGAAAGTTATTTCGCTAGCGGATGGATGTACCTGCTATTTTGGCTCATTGGGTTTGTTATGCATTCACTCTTGTTATGGCAGATGAACAAAAAATTTTTACAAAGGAGCAATTAACAGACCCTGGCCGGTAAATCACGATTGCGGTTATTTCATCAAAACCATTTGTTTGAACTGATTTTGAATTCCTTTTAAGCGGTAAAGATAAATACCTGAAGGCATAATGGCGCCATCATCATTTTTTCCATCCCAGGTTACATAATTATTTTCCTTTTCCCCCGATACAGTTTTCAGTGTTCTGATTTTTTGTCCGAGGATATTAAAAATATCAACGGTGACCTGTGCTGTTTCTTGTAAGGTAAAGGGAATTTTGGTGAGATGATTAAAAGGATTGGGATAATTTTGCTGCAAGGTGATATTTTCAGGATTATTTGTTTTTGTATCAATCAACTCAATTTGACATACAACATTTTGCAAGTTTACCCGATTGTTAAAGTTTGCAATGACAAGATACTGGTCTTCCGTTTCATTGACCGGAAAGGTCAGATTATTCAAAAATTGTCCGCTGGTACGATTAATGGCCGACACATTTGCTTTATCTTCCAGTTCACTGAGGTCGTTGACCATAAATACTTCAATTTCTTCTTTATTCATGCTTTGATAGAAAAATTGCGCATCATTGCCGATGTCGTCAAACCAAACCGGTCCGTTAATGATTTCATCGGGTATGTCCAAATTCAGGTTCAGGTAATACCGGGCCTTGTTATTTTGGATAGCGGTATTATCGTAAACGGTGGTGTCAATCGGATTATTAATGGGTAAAGTAAAACTGTAATTGGTGTATTTTTGTGTCTGGCTGATCAAAAGTTCCATTTCACCTGCCGAAGGAAAGGTCCCGATATTGGATTCTACCCTGACATAATATTTTCGGTTTTCACCAACTTTAAAAGTGATTTTTCCTTCGGAATCAGTTAGCCCGTAATTATCTGACCGCTGCAAATAATTGGGATATAAATCATCATTGTACATGTACAGCCGGACAACAGCTCCGTCAACTGCCTTGCCGATATTGTCGGTAACAGTCAAATCAATCTGGCAAATATCCGAATACCGGGAAGTAATTGTTGTGATTTTACCGTCGCTTCTTCTTTCATAAACCGACCCAAAAACCTTGCTCCAGCCGTTTTCATACATCTGGGGCGAATCAATATCATTATCCCAATGGACCCAGCGACCAAGAAAAAATTCATTCCAGACATGGTCGGTGGAAAGAGAACCGACATTTGTGCAGGGAATCAATGCCGTACGGGCTGCAGCTGACCTTATATCCGAAAATTCACCGCAACGGCCCAGATGCTTTGCGTAAATTCTAACTGGCTGGTGAGGTCTTTCATTGTTAGAACCAAATTCCGGCATTGAATTTCCGATCCAGACATTCAAGCGTTGCACGGCATTGGCAGGTGCTGCCCCGAACCCATTGTCCCAGGCAACCTTAATATTTTTCAGGAGCGCTTTAAGATTTGCATATCCCTCATCATTGTGATTAAAAAAATAGGTGCGCCAGAAGTGACCGTTTCTGTCAATATTATCCCGATGGCTATATTCCAGAGCTGACGGATTGATGTAAGCCGGAATCTCGTCGGAGATTTTCGGATGGACAATATACCAGTAATAGGTCAAATGTGGAATTTCAACATCCACAGTATCATAAGCGAATCCGACGGGAGTCGTCACTTTTTGAACCATCTGATATCGTGTTGTTGAATAAAAATTTTCGCTGTTGCTCCCATAATCAACAATTTCCACATAGTCTAAATCCGTATCATTGGCATAAAGGGTTGCTGCATTTTCAGTAAACAATTCGGGAAAACTGTATTTTGACTTTAAAAATGCTGCTGATGAATAGGCTACGCAAAAGGCAATTTCATCGATATAGGGATTTTCACTTTCCAGAATTACTGTTGACCATCGATGCTGATGAATGCTGTCCAGTTTTGATAGTGTATAAAATAGCGGGTTGGTCAACCAGGCCGGAGCTTTGTCAATGGCTTCCAGTGATTGTTGAATTAATTGATTTTCTGAAGTCGTCTTCAACAGCTCGATTGAATGGGTCAGACTGTTATAATGACAAACAATATAATCCTGAGGATCAATCCACTGATTAAAGCTAATCGATTGACGAACGTAGCCACGGATTTTCTCAGCTGGTTTACTGAGGCCTTTCCGGAATTGGATGGCTGAATGATTTTCCATAGCATGATTCGATGTAATTCGAAAATTTACCGTATCAGCCGGCCAGGCAGTAATGCCCCAGGAAGCCGGAATATCCATTCCCGGCAAAGCTGAAAAGAGAGCGATAAAAAGCAGCAGGATTTTTATTTTCATTTTTTGGACCTTTTGACTTTGTTACTTTTCAAAATGAACTAACTTGGAAATATAATTTATTACAGCCACTATTTCAAAGGTAAATTTCAGAAATTAGTGAACCCCGAACAGTTCATCCCTCCCCCCTAAAGCATAAAAATGAAAAACACTCATTGAAAAAAAGACTTAAATTCAATAAACTGCATCGAAAATAATTAAATATAACTGGAAAGTTAAAATGCGCATCTTAATAGTCGATGATGTAAAAAATATCAGGGTCTCCCTCAGCCAGATACTGAAAGATGAGAGCCATGAAGTCTGGGACTATGAAGACGGTGAAACTGCACTGGAATTTCTGAAAAAGCAATCTGTGGACTTAATATTTCTCGATGTAAAATTACCAGGTATCTCCGGTCTCGATGTGCTGGATGAAGTCAGGGAGGATTATCCGGAAACCGATGTTATTGTGATTTCCGGACATGGCGGTATTCAAACAGCCGTAACGGCCGTAAAAAACGGGGCCTTCGACTTCATGGAAAAACCTCTCTCATTACCCAAAATTTCCATTGCTGTTCGTAATATTGAAGCCAAACGCAAAATGGAAAATCAGGTCCGCTCCGTTACTGAAGAATGGAGCCTCAAAAATCACCTCGTCGGTGATTCCCCTCAAATCAACCACGTTCGCGAAATGATCAATCGTATCGGGCCTACAGATTCCAGGGTTTTGATAACCGGTGAAAGCGGAACCGGCAAGGAACTGGTGGCCCACGCCCTTCACAAAATCAGCCCCCGATATGATGAAGCCTTCATCAAATTCAACAGTGCCGCTATTCCAAAGGAATTGGTAGAATCAGAGCTCTTTGGTCATGAAAAAGGCGCTTTTACCGGCGCTGATCGCCAAAAAAAAGGAAAAATGGAACTGGCCGATCAGGGTACATTGTTTTTGGATGAAATAGGTGACATGAACCTTGATGCTCAGGCCAAAATTCTTCGCGTTCTGGAAGATGGCATACTGGAACGTGTCGGCGGTAATACACCCATGAAAATCAATGTTCGCATCATCGCAGCTACCAATCGTGACCTACAAAAAATGGTCACTGAAGGCTCCTTTCGTGAGGATTTGTATTACAGAATTAACGTCATTCCGGTGCATTTACCTCCATTACGCGAACGTGCCGGGGATATTTTGACACTTTTTCAATATTTTCTCAGATATTTTGCAAAAGAATTAAAATTCTCTGAAAAATCCTTAACACTGGATGCCCGGCAACTGGTCGAAGCCTATGATTTTCCCGGCAATATCCGGGAACTGAAAAACCTGGTGGAGCGTCTGTATATTCTTGTTCCAAAAGATAAAATCACAAAAATTGATATTCTTCCTCATTTAAATAATTCATCCAAAAACAATGATACTTTTATTTTTGAAACAAAAGAATTCAATGAAGCCAGAAGGGATTTTGAACGCAATTATCTGAAGGCTCAACTGCAAAAATTCAATTGGAATATATCAGAAACAGCGCGAAACCTGGGATTGCACCAGCCCAATTTATCCAGAAAAATCAATGAATTAGGTATTGATAAAGAATAGGATGAGATTCTGTAAATGAAAAAAAAATATTTTATTATTCAAGGGTTCCTGCAATCCTTTGTGGCCCTTGGGGCAATCCCATCAGGAGTGTTATTTCTTTTGGCGCCGGACGGTTCTAAAATCGGCCTTTCCCTTGATATTCTTCACAATTCTCCGTTTACGGATTTTTTTATACCAGGATTATTTCTGTTGATGGTCAATGGCCTCTTCAACCTGGCGGGAGCATTTTTATCTTTTTTTAAATCTAAATATTGCGGATTTGGGGGTATCGGTCTGGGTATTTTCCTGATTATCTGGATATTGATCCAAGTCTATTATATCGGATTGACCCATTTTTTTCAACCCCTATTCTTAGTCATTGGCGGAGTTGAATTTTTTCTGGGATATAAAATTCATCATTTTAATAAAGGAAGCGACAAATGAAAGTATTAATAGTATACGATTCACTCTTTGGAAATACCCACCAAATTGCCGAAGCTGTGCAGGAAGGATTTCAAAAAAATAACGAAATTAAATTATTCCATGTATCAAAAATGCCGGCTGATTCCCGAGACTGGCCAGACCTGCTCGTGGTTGGCACACCAACCCATGGCGGTCATTCCACAGGGCCTGTCAAAAATTTTATCAGTTCCCTTCCCGGTCATGCCCTGGTCGATAAATTCGTCGCTGCTTTTGATACAAGTATACCTTCCGAAGGCCAGGGTACCTTTGTTAAATTAATTATTCGTGTCTTCAAAAATGCAGCCCCGAGACTGCTCAAAGAGCTTTGTTCGAAAGGCGGCCGGGAAATTGGATATGAAATTTTCTGGGTAAAGGACAAAGAAGGCCCTTTAAAGGACGGTGAATCAGAACGGGCAAAAAAAATGGGCCGAAGGTTTAAATAAAAAAATTAACTTCCCTGGGTTAACCAACCAATAGATCTAGGTCTGGCTTTGAACTGTCCACTGGCCCAATCCCGATTAATTAATCATCATTGCAATATTTTTAATCCCTAGGATATTCCTGATTAATCCGGTAGATTTTCATTTTGGTAATCGAATTTTTATTAACATAAAATATTATGGCAACTCATTCGTTTATCAATTGTTTTTTTACCGAAAATGAAATTGGAATATAAATGAAAAAAGAAGTTGAAATCTTATTGGGTGAACCGAAAAAAGCAATTCTGAAAATTTCCTGGCCGATGATGTTGGGCATGGTCATCCATTCTCTTTACAATCTCGCTGATGGTGCCTGGGTAGCTGGACTTGGAACAGATGCCCTTTCTGCCATTGGATTATTTTACCCATTTTTCATGGTGATTGTTGCAGTGGGTATGGCGTTGGGAATTGGCGGAGGATCGGCCATATCGCGGAGGATCGGTGAGCGAAATAAAAAAGAAGCAGACAATACCGCCCTGCACATGCTTTATGGCGGTTTGGGAATTTCCCTGATCCTCAGTATGGCCATTCTACCCTTTTTAGATAAAATTTTCATTACCTTCAGCAACAATGAAAAAGTGGGCCAGTTGACTGCGGATTATGCAGAAATTCTGGTGGGCGGCAGTATTTTCATGATTTTCAACCATCTGGCTGACGCCATTTTGCGCAGTGAAGGCGATTCAAAACGGGCCATGTACGCCATGATTTTGGGTTCTATACTCAATATTTTCCTGGACCCGCTTTTCATCTATGGCTTTGATATGGGTATCAAAGGTGCTGCCTGGGCGACCCTGGCTTCAATCATTATTTCTACCTGTATATTTTATTACTGGTTATTTTTCAAAAAAAATACCTACCTTGATCTGACGCTGAAAGATTTCCATTTCAGCGGAAAAATCATCAACGAAATCCTGGGTGTGGGCATTCCTTCTTTTTTTGCACAAATTTCCATGTCAATCTCCATGATAGTCATGAATAAAATAATCATCTGGACAGGAGGAACTACCGGCGTCGCCATTCTCACCAGCGGCTGGAGAATCATCATGCTGGGATCCATTCCTTTGATGGGGCTTGTCTCTGGTGCCACCACGGTTTTATCAGCCGCCTTTGGTGCCCAAAGCAAGGAAAAACTCAAAACAGCCTTCCTCTATTCGATTCGAATTGGCCTGATTATGGAGATAGTCATTGGGATTGTCATCTATATTACTGCCGGTCATATCGCCTTTCTCTTTACTTATTCAGAAAATTCCAGAGCCATTCACTATGACCTGATTATTTTTCTCAGATATCTGGTTTTTATCTATCCCTCGATTCCTTTTGGTATGTTGAGCGCAGCGTTGTTCAGGGCTATTAATCAGGGTGGCAAATCTCTGATTGTTACGATTTTGAGAACAATTATCCTGCAAATAACACTGACCTGGTTATTGGGTATTTATTTTAAAATGGGACTGATTGGTGTCTGGAAGGGAATCATTATCGGGAATTTTATCGCTGTCTCTATTTCCTTTGCCTGGGCCAACTATTCAATCTCCCGAATTAAATGGCAACTTCCCGAGATCAACATTACCCCCTGAAAGTATTATTCCGATCCGTTTGCCCTGGAAAAAATCCCGGTTTTCAAGGACTGCAGCCATAGGCACAGCTGAGGAAGGTTCAATAATGATTTTCATTCGTTCCCAAACCATTCGCATTGCTTGGATAATGGACGTTTCTTTGACCGTGATGATTTTGTCAACATATTGCTGAATAATGGGGAAAGTCAGACTTCCCAGGGAAGTCAATAAACCGTCAGCAATAGTCTTTGGACTGATGGAAGGTATAATACGGTTTTGCTGCAGTGACCGAAAAGCATCATCAGCACCCTGTGGCTCGGCTCCGATTACCCTGACATGAGGATAAAAATATTGGCAGGCTAGCAAGGTCCCGCTTAGTAAACCGCCACCGCCAACCGGAGTAATAAGATATTCCAGATTTGGAATTTTTTCCAGCATTTCCAGGGCGGCGGTACTTTGACCTGCAATTATTTTTTCATTATTGTAGGGATGGATAAAAGTTGCTCCCGTTTTTTCTAGGATTTTATTGAGGGTAGATTCTCTGGCTTCCTGGTTGGGTTCGCAAAAAGTGATATTGGCACCATAACCGCGTACAGCTTCGACTTTCACCCGGGGAGAACTTATGGGCATGACCACCTCAGCGGGGATTTTTTTCCACCGGGCTGCCAGGGCCAGGGCTGCAGCATGATTGCCTGACGAATGGGTGGCGACGCCAAATTTCATTTCCGTTTGTGACAGTGTAAAAACGGCATGGGTTGCGCCCCTAATTTTAAAAGCTCCGACTTTTTGTAAATTTTCACATTTGAAATAGAGATCCATCTCCAGAATTGCATTGATGCTAGCCGCAGTCAGCACTGGTGTGTTGTGGATGAGTCCTTTGATTATTTGATGGGCAGATAGAAGGTCAGCACGATTGATCATGGGATTTATCCGGAATCATGATAGTTATTTTTGTACCCTTACCATTTTTCCAGTTGATTTTACCTTTCAATTGATTTTCCACAAGCATTTTCACCAGATTCAGGCCCAGATTGCGCCCGGACTGGTTAAACTGATCTTCACTTATCCCGATGCCGGTATCGGTGACAATCAGATAATAAGTCGCCTTTTTCTGTTTCAATTCAACAAAAATTTCACCTTTCATTTTTTCAGGGAAAGCATGTTTTAGTGAATTGGTGATTAATTCATTGATTATCAAACCGCAGGGCAGAGATATTTTTAAGGGGGCCACGATACCCTTTTCAATTTTCAAATTCAAATTCTGAAGGGAATAATGTTTGACATTGGATTTAAATACTTCCTTGCTTAAAAATTCCAGATATTCACTCAGATTGATTTTGTCTGATGTACCAGAGTCATAGATAAAATCATGAACCAGGGCCATGGAATTGATTTTTTTTCGGCTTTCTTCCAGGAGCAATTTAACCTCCTGGTTTTTTGTATCTTTGATCTGCAGGTTGATAATACTGGATATCATCTGAAGATTATTTTTGACACGGTGGTGCAATTCTCTGAAAAGATAATTTTTTTCGCTCAGGGCTTTCCGCAGATTTTCTTCAATGATTTCCCTTTTCTGGATTTCATCCTGCAGTTTGAATTTTTGTTCCTGAATCAGTGCCGCACGATCACGGACTTTTTTCTCCATGTCGTTATATAATTCCATGAATTTGATTTCAAATTCATATTTTTCCTTTTTCAGAATAGAATTTTCATTCTCCAAATGTTTTATTTTCTGAAGCAATGTTTTTGCGTCCTTTATCTCAGTCATTGGAAAGAAGTCCGATATCTTCAAGATGTGCAATTTGTTCAACCAGGTCTGAATGCATTAGGTCCAGTGATTCTGTTTCGATGTCGTTATTTTTGATAACCTTTAAAATTTCATCTTCATCAACATTACAGGAATCAGAATAGCCGAGTTTCCATTTTTTACAAAAATGATCCGCTATAAACAAAGTCTCTGCCTGCTTTCTATATTCTGCCGGTGCCTGTTCCGGCGTATGATGATATTTTACAGAATAGATTAGTTCATCGGGAAATTTCCAGTCTTTACCCAGAGCTTCAACAATATCAGTATGTTTGTAATCCAAAATTTGGCTTTCAGAAGCACAGTGGTCTAAATCATTGGCGATTCCAAAACTGAGGATCTTTTCAAACTCCTCATGTGCGAATTGGTCCATGATGATAATACCAATATTGTGCAACAGACCTGCAGTGTAAATATTTTCACCTTTTTCCCCAAATTCGCGTCGGTAAACCATTTTGGCTAGCAAAGCTGTTGAAATTGAATTTTTCCAAAGATCTTTTCGGGAAAAAGAACCTTCCGCATCGGTATGAAATACTTTATAAAGTTGTTCCGTAAGAGCAATGTTTTTTATTTCATCAAATCCAATCCATAAAACGGCTTCTTTCAAATCCTTGAATTCTACCCGGGATGCGTAAAAGGCGGAATTGGCCACTTTCAATACCTTTGCAGCCAAGGGGGGATCCAAACGGATGATCCGTTCCAGATCATTGACTGAACTTTTGGCATTGTTCAGAATTTCAAAGATACCCGTAATAATTCCACGGATTGTTGCGAAATTTGATTTATTGACTTCTTTGATTATTGCATCAATTTTGGGTGTCATGGTTTATCTTTCTTTTGATACTTAAGTTATACTCATTCTATTCTTTTTTATTTAAAACTTCAATATGCCAAACAATTTTAAAAATGAAGTTAGAATTGCTACCGTCAGTATTATTTTTACGATCATTTCACCTCTTGTAATTGCCAATTTAACACCTATAAAAGCACCGATACTGTTCCCGATTGCCAGAACAATTCCGTACTTCCATATTATCTTATCGGCAATCGCGAAAATAACTATAGCAAAAAAAGTATAGGTCCCGATAATAAATACTTTAATGGCATTGGATTTTACCAAATCTTTATTGGATAGGAGATTCAATGCACCCAGAAACAAAAATCCCACACCCGCCTGCACGAATCCACCGTACAAGCCGATACCAAAAAACAGGATTAGCTCCAGGAAAAAGGGCAGATGCCGCTCTTTTTTATTCTTTTTTTTTCTTTTGGGTAATAAAATCACGACCAGCATGGATAAAAGAAAGAGGGCAAGAATTTTATCAAATGTGGCAGAATCCAGTTTTATAGCGAAAGCTGAGCCGATAATCGATCCGAAAACCGCAGAAATCGTGATTGGCAAGACCGGCTTTATCTTTAATTCACCATGGCTATGAAATTTGGCTGTGGCCGTGACATTCTGAAAAAAAATTGCCACTCTGTTGGTCGCATTGGCAATGGTCGAAGGCATTCCGGTCAAAATTAAAACAGGCAGAGTCAGAGAGCTGCCACCGCCCGCCAAGGTATTAATGATACCGGCCAGGATACCGGCAAAAATCATGATAGCATACATAATCAGGTCATGATGTATCACTAGAAAGTGCCCATTCCTGCAAATTCCTGATATCTGTAAATCCAGTATTTCAGGAATTTTGCTTCCTTATAATGTTCAAAATCCATGGAAAACCTTTCATCATACCAAATGAGATCGAAATATTCTTTTAATTCCAAGGCAATGTTTTCATCTCTTGCCGCACGAATTAAAAGATCTGCTTCGAGGTTTTTATCACCAATGTTTCGTTTGGTAAAATTGGCAGAGCCACCGATAACTGTTAAGGAATCCGCTTGCGTGAAGATCGCAATTTTTGTATGAAATTGTTCCCCATGAGTGTTTGCCCATCGGACCGCAACGCCTTTTTTGACCAGTTCCCAGGCTACCTGCCGATTGGGAATGCCATTTTTTTGCTTACCAAAAGCATCCTTGTTGGCGTCCAGCAGGAGCCGGATAGTAACGCCCCTCTCCTTAGCTTCCCTGATGGCTTTGACTACTTTTCTGTCGGACATATAAAACACACTGATATCCAACGAATCCGCAGCATTCAGTTTATCGATATTTTTTACCAGATGCTTTCGAATTTTACCTTCAGTGATATATTTCAGTTTGAGCGGGCCAGTGGTTTTTTCAGGCGTAAAATCAATATCAATCTGACTTTTAGAGATTTGGGCCACCGCCTTTTCAGAATCCAGAATATCCTTTAGTACTTCACCGGTGACATAAAAACCGATATTGGAATGGAGGCTGCTGGCTGTGTGCGGATTAGCGGAAGTGACAATCGCTGCTTTTTCGGAAAGAATGATCTTGCGGTGATTGGCTTTAAAATTAAACAGTTTCAAAATGGATCGGATTGCCATTTTTTCCTTCGGGTCAGTGAAAAGATTTTTAAAAGTTCCCTTGTAATTTGGATTTCCGAACCAGCGCGGCCCAATTCTCCAAAAAAGCGAATAAGGTTGATGAGAATCCCTAAATTTCAGCATATCCGTAATAATGACTTCAATACCAGCTTCTTTCATTCTTTCTAAGTGGCTGTTTTTATGACTATAATAAAAAATATTGAACTCATCGGTAATAAAATATATCGGCATGAGAGGATTGAAATTTTTTTTGTCGATTAGTTTCTGAGTCAGCAGTTCTGTCGTCCGTATATATTCAGGATTTGAATCCACGGAGCTTTCGATGAACAAAAAGATATCCAGAACCAGAAATTTTTCCGCACTATCTATCAATTGATAAGCCCGGGGATAAATCTCCTGGTCGGCTATTCGACAGGAATCACCACGATAGGTCAGATCCCTGAGAAATTCAATGCCTTCCCGGGGAAGTGAATAATCAGAAGACTCAACACTGATGTGATCGGGTAATTTTCGTCCAAACCCAAAAAGCAGACCCGGCAATAGAACAATCAGGATGTTTTTTAAAAGAATATTTTTAAATCTCATAGGTACTCTAAATTGGTTTAATCACGCATAGTATAATAATTTTTCCTATTACATAAAACAGAAGATTATTCATTTTTAGATTATTTTATCCAAAAATCTAAAATCATTGCTGTTCCTTATAGTTTTTAGTTATGTCATAATGTCAGTCAGATTTTATGGCATGATTATGGTTAAAGTGCAAAACTCAAAAAATTTAAAATCAAAATAAAAAAGGAGAATTATTTATGACAGAAAACAAAGGAAAAAAGACCAACCATAGGTTCAAAGCAGAACTCAACCGGCTCTTGGAATTGATTATTCATTCACTCTATAAACATCCCGAGATTTTCCTGCGGGAACTCATTTCCAATGCCTCCGACGCACTCAATAAAGCCCGGTTTCTGGAATTGACCGAAAAAGAAATCATTGACAAAGATTCAGAGTTTTGCATCAAAATCAATGTTGACAAGGACAAAAAATTATTCACAATAGAAGATTCCGGAATTGGTATGACCCGGGACGAGTTGCAAAACAATATCGGCACCGTCGCCAATTCAGGGACACTAAATTATATCAAGGAAATGCAGGAAAAAGGCGAACCCGTCAATGCCGATATGATTGGGAAATTCGGGGTTGGTTTTTATTCCGTCTTCATGGTAGCCGATGAGGTCATCATCGAGACATTGTCAGCAAAACCCGGAGAACAGGCTTATCGCTGGATCAGTGACGGCAAAGAAAAATACACTATTGAAGAAATTGACAAAACCAGTCGCGGTACCAAAATATCCTTCCGCCTGAAGGAGGCTCAGGAGGAGTTTGCCGAAGAATACCGAATCAAATCGATTATTAAAAAATATTCAAATTTTGTTGATTTCCCCATTTACATCAATGATAAAAAAGAAAATAGTGTCGAAGCTTTATGGCGTAAGGCAGATGAAGAGCTAAAACCAGAAGAGTTGGAAGAATTTTACAAATTTGTTTCCAATGATTATGAAAAACCACTGGATCACCTGCATCTATCCATGGAAGGCGCCGTAAATTTCAAAGCGCTGTTATTCACTCCTGAGCGAGCGCCTCTTTACCTGTTTCGGGACATCAATGAAAAAGGCCTCCATCTCTACAACAGCCGGGTTTTTATCGAAGACAACGCCTCAGAAGATTTATTGCCGGAGTACCTCAGATTTATCCGGGGCGTGGTGGATACAGAAGACTTACCCCTGAATGTTTCCAGGGAAACAACCCAGCACTCTCCTGTTATGGGAAAAATTAAATCAATTCTGACAAAAAAGCTCCTGGCCCAGTTTGAAGAATGGTTGAAAAACGATCGGGAAAAGTATGAAAAATTCTATAAAAATTTTGGGCAATTATTAAAAACCGGTTTGAATTCAGATTTTCAAAATAGCGATAAAATAAAAAAACTCCTCTGCTTTGAATCCACAAAAACCGATGATGGGAAACTGGTTACTTTTGATGAATACATTGCAAGAATGAAAGAAGACCAAAAGGAGATATACTTTCTGACAGGTGAAAACAAAGAGATCGCCGCACGCAACCCAAACCTGGAATATTTCCGCAAAAATGATATCGAAGTCCTCTATTTCACCGATCCGGTCGATATCTTTGTCATGCCCAACCTCTATGAATATGAAGGGAAAAATTTTGTATCCATCGAAAAGGCAGAAATTGACACCACAAAATCTGACGATTCCAGCCCCGAAAAACTGGATAAGAAAGAAATGAAATCCATCCTTAAAACCTTCAAAAAAATACTGGGTGAAAAAGTAAAGGATGTTGTCGAATCCAAAAGACTGGTAGATTCTCCGGCAACTCTGGTTGTCGATAAGGATGGTCTGGACCCGCAGATGGAACGCATGATGCGGGCCATGAATCCGGAAGGAACCCATTTCAGCCAACCCAAAATACTGGAAATCAATCCCGGACACGAACTGATCAAAAACCTGGCAGTCCTTCAAGCCGACGAAAAAAACAGTGACACCATCAATGATGTTATCAATCAATTATTTGAAGCTGCCCTGCTGATTGACGGAAACCTTGAAAATCCGACAGATTTCATCTCCAGAATGACCTCCTTGATGATCAAAGCAACAAAATAATATCGAAATTATAACTGACTTCAATCAAACGGCTGCAGACCTTGATAGGCAGCCGTTTTTTATTATTCAAACATTTTAATTTGATAGTAAAATAATTGTTAATTAACTTCTTTATTATCATTGAATGTGTGAGGATGATTTCACAAAAAATTTAAATAATTAAATTATACAAATTTCAAGGGGAAAACGATGATCAAAAAAATAATCCCTGTCGCCCTGTTTCCAATCCTGTTATTCGCCCAGACTGTCAATATTGAAGCAATAATAGATCCTTTTCCGACTCCCTATATTTCAGAATGGAGCATGAGTTCCGGTATTTTTTCTGTCAGAGTCACCAATTATGAAACCGGCAATATTACCATCGACATCAAAGGCGAGATCATCAAAGATGGCATTCCACTGGGCTACGGCTACAAAAGAAACATTGAAATATCAACCCTGGAAGAACAAACCATTGATAATGTTGACTTTTTGGAATTGACAACCTGGAACTATACCAACAGACTTGGGGACCAGATTATGAAAACCGGCCGCCTGCCAGAAGGTAATTACCAAATCTGTTTTTCCTATGAAAAAGAAGGTGTGATCGAATCCGAAAGCTGTGTTGAATTTGAAATCATTATCCCGGAAGTACCGGATTTGATTGAACCTGTTGATGACATCAATGTTTTAGACCTGTTTCCCCGGTTTGAATGGACGCCTAGTTTTGTTCCCTCAGCACTGACTATAAATTACAGAATTATCGTCTGCCGCAACGATGAAGGAGAAGACCCTCATTATTCAATCACAAAAGTTCCGATTCTGGACCGTGTTGTTGATAATAATTTTTTGGTCTATCCGTTATCAAGCCCTCCTCTGCAGGCCGGTTATTATGTCTGGCAGGTGCAAATGTTGGATCAGGATCAACAACCATTGGGAGAAAAAGATGGTAAAACTGAAATTGGCCGGTTCCTTTTCGGCCCCATTCCCACTGCCGGGCAAGTACTTACGGTCAATGATGGTTTGGAAGAAGACAGAGACTGGTCACAGGAATTTACGGTTTCAGGAAACTGGAGTGGTGAAAGCGATGAATTCTACTATTCTGCCGGCACCTTTGCAGGAGGAGCAGATATCCTTGACTGGACCTTTGCAGGACCTTTAACATCCTTTAGCCTTTCACAAGCCCTGTCTGAAGGAACCCAATATTTTATCAATGTCAAAGCCGGTGAGTTTGGGGAAGTCATATGTTCCGATGGATGTACCATTGACCGAACTCCACCAAGGAGCAACATCAATCAACTGGCTGATTCCCTGCAATCGCCCTTTGAAGTGAAATGGACAGCCAGCGATGACGCCGCCGGTATTCAGACCATCCATATCCAAAGAAAAACAGAAGATTCTGCCTTTGTAGACTGGAAAACTCTGGAAGATACCACAACTTTTCTCTCCTTTCCCGGTGAAACTGGAAAGACCTATTCCTTCCGGTCCCGGGCAATTGATAAAGCCGGCAATAACGAACTCTGGCCGGATAGTGCCGATGCCAAAACTTACGTCAAAAAACAGGACGATTCTACCTACATACTGGTGCCGAATGTGGCCTATCTAAAAATTACAAAAGATACAAAAATTGAAAAAAAAGATGATAAAACAACCTTGAAAGGAAAAGCCAAACTGGTCATCGAACCGGACCCTTTTGAAAATTTTGAGAAAGAAATCGATTTGTCACAATCCAAAAAGGATTCGTCCAACAACAATTCTGATTCCAGTGGAATTGTTTTTGAAATCAATCCGGCCACCAACTCACTGGAACCCAAAACAGGAAAAATCACCCTCTCTGATTCCAGTGGCATCAAAAAAGTCTACAAGGATGTGTTTAAAATTGTTGCGATCTCCTTTGATGCCGCACGGGCTGCCAATACCAAAATGATGGTGGATTCTGCTTTTATCGTCCTGCCCTTCAAAATTCCCAGCCAGGGTAATACGAACCTGACCTCCGTTGATTCCATTCCCATCACTGCTTCAGGCCTGGCTTTTAACAAAGAATTTAATAAAGATTGGTCCAAATGGGGAATGACCTTTACCATCAAAAAACTGGCCCTTGCCGCTGAGGCCAATCCGCCATATATTGAAGCCAAAGTCAATGTAAAACTGAATAAATCCGGCGAAACGGAAAAAGACAAACAGGATTTTGCCACCAATGCCACCATCGGTTTCCGTGGTGAAAATGACATTTTTGCCCATATTGTCCCGGACAGTACACCCATGCCTCTCATACCCGGTAAAAAATATGTCCTGTTGGATTCTCTCTGGTTTGAAAAGCCGTCAGAAGAATGGAAACTGGGCTGTGCCCTTCAATTCCAATATCCCGCACCTCTGGACAGCATCACGGACCAGTCCAAAGCCAATATTCTGATTGGCGATGACGGATTTGTGCTTGATCTGGCCCTGATCAACGAAGAGCGAAAAAGCACCTATGATAAAAACGACAAAACAGCCTTTTCCATCAGCGATTATTTTGCCATGGACCTGACCAATGTCAACCTGAAATTGCAGTCCGTAGACAATAACGGAAAAATGGAACTGAGCAAAGAGCACAGTTATGTGGAATTTATGGCCGATGTCTACCTTGGTAAAGAGACTCCCAAACGAATCGCTATCGGTGATCCCGAAGAAAATAAAAAAGGATTCAAAGTCACCTTCGATGGCGACACCCAGCAGCCCGGCTTCAAAGTCAAAGACAATCCCTTTGATATCGGTCCTGTGACCCTTTCCGGATTTACCGACGGAGCAGGCCTTGGAATTACCTTTGAACCTTTTGAAATATCCCTGTCCGGAGGATTGGGAATCAATAAACCGGGAACTTTTGAAGGGACCGTGAATTTTGAAAATCTTATCATCAATAAAAATGGTCTCAACTTCTCAAATTTTGCAGTGCTCGGCGGTGATATCACCGTCATGGATATCATCACCGCATCCATTGATTCCATCGGTTATTCCGCCGAACCGACAACCTTGACTTTCAAAGAAGCCCGGGGAGATTCGGCAACTCAAAACAAAACCGTGGAAGTCGACAGTTATTTTCGGCTGGCCGGTGCTTCATTGGGTCTCAACCTGGAAGGAGACGGCGGCGCCGGAGGCTGTGAAGAATTTCTCCTTTATAAAATTGGCGATAACACCAATGTCGTGATTCGCGATGCCTGGTTTGATGTCAAAAACACCTGCCACCTGGCAGCCGACCTGGTTTATGCGGAAGACCCGGAGCCGATGCTCAATTTTAGCGGCAGTGCCGAAATCAAAGAATCCGGTATTATGGGAGTTGCCCTGGGAAAAATCGGCCGGCGAGACGGCAGACCCACCTTCGGGATATTTATGGCCGCCTCGGGAATCCAGGCCAATCTCGGTGCCGTAACACTGGATGAAATGGGAGGCGGATTTTTCTATCGTCCCCTGCCAGCGGATATTGATCAGGTCAAAAACCTTTGCGGTCTGAAAAATGGCAGCCTGATGCAAAACGACATTTCTCAGATGATTCAGCAGGACCTGCCGGCCACACCGGATTTGACCTTTGCCATTATGCTCTATGCTGGAATGGTTGTCCAGAGCCGGGAAATTTGTGATGGTAACGGACTGGTGACAATGACGGATAATTACTTTGAATTGCTGGCTAAAGCAAAGATGATGAAAAATGAAGCCGAAGGAAACCTGCAACTACTGGTCAGCTGGGACCCGGGTTATGCTGAGGGTTTTATCGGTTTCAAAATGGAGCGCAGGAAGGTCATCAAAATCGACCAGAATATCGAATTTTTTGTTTACAGCGACGAAGTACCGGGACTGGATCAGACTATTTGGGCCGTGA
This sequence comes from Fidelibacterota bacterium, assembly GCA_016934035.1. Lineage (GTDB taxonomy): Bacteria > Fidelibacterota > UBA2242 > UBA2242 > JAFGTP01 > JAFGTP01. The sequence continues at coordinate 8,676 of JAFGTP010000059.1, read as the reverse complement.
TGGGCCATGGCAATGTGACGGTATTTCCCGGAACCATTTCCGGAAAGTTGACAACGGATTTTTTCCTGGGGCCTCCGGGATTTTATTTTGATGTTGATATTGAAAAGGATTATGATTTTTGGATCATTGACGGCACTTATGAGTTTGGGACAATGTTCTGGTGGGAAAAGAATGTTTCCTGGGGGGCCTATGCTGATGTACACGGTTCTCTGGACCTGGACCATGTGGCAGGCATCAGTTGCGGACTGGAAGGAGCATTGATTGGCACCTATGACGATCTACTGATCTATTCAGTCGGAAGTTTCAGCGCCAGTTTTATGGGTGAGACCGTTTATAACGGCGGCATATGGGTCTCTCTGGGAACCAATGGTGTTCATGGTGGCAAAGGACGCAATGATAGCTACGATGGCTACATTGAAAGCGCCAGGGACATGGCCGGTGATATGAAAGATGAAATAGAAAACCTGACTGACGATATTGAAAGCGCCAGAACCACAGCCCAGCAAATGACCGATGAACAACGCCTGGCTGCCGGTGAAACACTCTACAAGATTGTCGGCGATGATAATCTCGCAGATATTGCGGACCTGAAAACCCAATATCAAAATGACCTCAATAATTTTCATACACCCAATAACAATTTAAGGACAACTTTTAATGGTTATTTATTTTTTAATGAAATCAGTAACCTGAAGACCTTGAAGAACCATCTTCACGCTGATTCTGCAACTATTGCGGGACACCTGACAGACCTGCAGGAAAAATCAACTATTTTGATAAACCGTATTCAAAATTATTCATCAAGAGTGACGGAATCCCTGCCCCAACTGGCCGGGACCATCGCTCTGACCAATCCGGTGGACACCGGCAATGTTATCACAGTAAATGTCGGCGGCAGAAATGTGACCCTTCCTATCAATGGAAATATTAACATTACGGCAGCAGCGGAAAATACCGGCAATGCCACCCAAATGATGACTGACATCACAGCCTACAAAGATTCCATGCTGTCCCAGGCAGACAATATCATCGATGACCTGGTTTTTGCAGATTCCATTCTCTATTGCGGAAATGCCTCTGTCAATTCCCTCAGTATCCAATATTATCTGCATAGCCACAAGGTCTCCAAAAACACTTCGGATTATATTCAATATTACGACAAAATGATGAAGATCTACGGTTCGAAAAGCATCGACCTGCTGTTGGGTCTCAAGACAGCCATCGAACAGGACCTGAACGCTCAAAACGTAAATATTTCCGAAACCAAAATCGAGCAGTTGATCCATCTGCGTCTGGGTATTATCAATTACCTCCTGCGAAAAGCCGGTAAACCCGACATGACCACCCAGGACATCACCAGCATGACTGCGGAAGAAAAAAAGAATTACTGCTTCATGCTGGGTCAGGAAGTCTGGTATGATATTCCCTTTAATGGAATGTCAGCCATACGGGACAATACCCATAATGAGATTGTCCGGTTTATGTCTCAATATGACAACGGTCGCAATCAATATTTCAATGAATGGAACCGTATCGGCAACCGCCTGGAAACCATTCACAATGTGAAAGCGGCAACATATCAGTTTCTCTACAATTTCTTTGATGATCTTTCCTGGGAATTTGAAGATGGCGGCCCGCAAGGTAATAACAACCTAATCACAATTAGTAATGAAGGCGTACAGGCAGGCGGAAAAACCTATCCCAATTTCCATGGATTGCCGGGAAATGCCGGTGGATATCAGAATGGGTTCCTGGGTGTCGGCAATATCCAGGGTAATCTCCACGGATTAGGCCACAACCAGGAAGATCTTCAGGGGCCGGGCCATAACTTACCGGATTATTTAGATGAAATAGTCCTTGGCCTCGATATTGGAACAGCGGCGCAAAAAATCCGTAACTTTGACACCTTCAGCAGCCGCAGAGATTATATTTCCGGTGTTGCAGTACCACCCCAAGTCAAAAAATTTGAAGGCCATTTTACCAGCGATGAAACCACTGCCAGTTATTTTGGAATACTTACCCTTGATTACGCAGCCGAACATGCTGCCGGAGGCTGTTTTTATAACCTCAATATTTCAAACTATACCCCCGGGCCCATCAGCCTGGGAGTCGGTCAGAAACCTTCCTTTTACTTTTTCCGGCTGCCGGATCCGATGGGTGATTATCACATCCAGTTGACAGCTTTTGCCAATACTGGATTTAAAATCAACCAGGGTGTCAATCTGCCCGTCAATTATTATTTTACACCTTTTGAAGGACAGGGCGGCGTGTATCAAACCGATGTTTCAATGGAAGATGAGACCGCAGCTTCTCCTCCGCAATTTCTGTCCGCCCGATATGAAAATACCGACCCTAAAATTCTCTTTGAATATTTGGCAGAAGATCCGGAATCCGGTATCAGTGAATACCACTACGCTGTGGCTGACTCGGTCTGGTACCAATTCAACACTCCGGCCGCACCGCCGCAGAGACAATATAATATTGTCAAAAACTGGCAATCCACCGGCGGCCAGACCCAGGTCCAGGTAAAAAACCTGATTATTCAGCAAGGGAAAAAATACTTCATTTTGGGAAAAGCCAAAAATGGCGTTGGGCTATGGAGTCAGATTTCCATATCTGAAAATGTCATGATTGACCAGACGCCACCGGAAAATTTCAGTATTGTCAATTTTCAATTTGAGAAATCAGCCAAACAGGGCGCGACCAATCAATATGTCCTCACAACCGACTGGACTTCTGCCCATGATCCTGAATCCGATGTAGCCTACATTCTTGGACTGGGCACCAAAAATGGAAATGATGATTTGCTGGGTTTTGCTCCGATTTATAATAATCAGACTTACCTGCGACAGGTCCTATATTTAACAGGCAGAAGCGCACCGGCCCAGGCTGTCCTTACCATCAGAGCGGTGAATGCTGCTGGACTGGTGACCCAAAAATCAGCTGTCATAACCATGAAAACAAGTAAGCAGAGAGGAAGATAATCATGGACCGACTTAACTACTTAATATGCATCATTCTGTTCTTATTTGTCGAAATGTTTGCTCAGCAGGTCTCAAAACCACTGATGACCAGCAACGAGGAAGGGGTCCATATACTCCTGCGCGGAAGGTACTCAGATTTTTCAGGGTTTCTCATCTACCGCAAAGAGAAAGGCAGCCACAATTTTGAGTTGCTGACCCCCAAACCCATAACAGATATTGATGATCCTATTGAGGCCCAGGCTATTCTGGGAACTTACTGGGATTACCTGAGCGATTTTCTCAAAACCAGCGACCCGGACGCATTGGTGTTTCGAATGAAATCTCCCGATGTCTCAACCATTCTGCGTTACTGTGGCGTTCCCTTTGCCAAAGTTCTGGGACGGTATTATTGCGACACGACAGCAAAAGGGGGCCAGAATTATACTTACAAAATCGAATTAGTTGACAGCCGGGGCGCTCACTTCGAGTCTATCGAAACCCACTATCAGGTAGAAGATGAATTGCCGGTTTGGGCAGCAATGATGAGTTATGAACAGGATAAGACCAAAATCAGGCTTCGTTGGAAAGCGCCAAAATATATGGAAAAAGTTGAAGATGACCTGATCGGTTTCAATGTTTATCGAAAATTGGGGACTGTGGAGGAGCGGTTGAATTTCCTGCCGGTTTTACGCCGGGATGATATTCAATGGACCGATGAAAGGGCCATGGAAGAAAAAACCTATGTTTACAGTATTAAACCTGTTGATTTCCTGGGGCGGGAAGGTATGGTGTCCGCAACCCTTCAGGTCTCAGTCAAAGACCTGATTGCTCCGTTGGTACCCGAAGGCCTTACAGCTGAAAAAGACTATGAAGCTATTCGACTGACCTGGCTGCCAGGCGTCGCACAAGATATCTCCGATTACAAAATTTTCCGCGCCGAATCTATGAACGCAGTTTATTCAGAGATCGGGTCCACGGGCCGCAATCAACAGCACTTCTCCGATCTCCAGGCCATGGGTGGCAAACCCTATTTTTACAAAATTCAGGCAATTGACAATGTGGGCAATAAATCCCCTCTATCCTCAGCCATATGGTCTGTTGCCCAGGACACCTCAGCTCCGGCCCAACCCGAAAATCTGGCCTATGAATTGAAAGACAAAAATACCCTGCAATTCACCTGGCAAAAATCCCTCAGCCCGGATTTTCAGGGCTACTATGTCGAACGCGGCTATCAATCTGACAAAGCCGTGATGCTTACTCCCCATAGTATTGCCGAAAATCAATTCACAGACCGACAGAATTTCAATCCCGGCCATACTTATTATTATTATGTTTCGGCCCTTGACCTGAGTTTCAATCAGAGTAAAAAATCTCGAATCACAGTCAGAATTCCGGACAACCGTCCTCCACATGCCCCCAGGGCTTGTGACATTTCCCTGACAAAGGAGGGATTTATAGAAATAGTCTGGCAGCCCAGCATGTCACTGGATGTGATGGAATATCACCTCTACAGAAATGACGGGAAAGAAAAAGAGTTACTGAAAAATTTCAATCGCACCCTTTATGCCTTTATTGATTCTACAACTGTAACAGGAAAAACCTACAGTTACTCTCTCATTGCCGTCGATTCATCCAATAATCATAGCTCCGAAGTGAAAACCCGGGAAATAAAAGCCAGGGATATTTTGCCACCGGCCCAGCCTGTAAACCTAAAGTATCAGATTCGGAACAAAGGGGTGGATATTCACTGGAATTGCAAAGAGCAGCAGGATTTTGCAGGCTATAACATTTACGTCTCTGATTCAAAAACCGAAAAATTCATCAAAGTAAATGAAAACCCGGTATTGACGAAGAGTTTTTACCATTCCCGGCGAAAAAAATTTTACAAAATTACAGCGCTGGATCAATCCGGCAATGAAACCGTTTCAGAAATTATTGAAGTGAAATAAAAGGTGGCATAATGAAGAAAATACTCCTTATTATAGGCCTGATTTCTGTTGTCTTTGCTCAGGAAAAGACCGGGAAAAAGATCATTAAATATTCCGGCAATATCGGCGCCCGGTTTGAATCCAATGTATCGGACCTGGATTATCTGCCGGAAAATTATGCGGCCACTTACTTCAACTTCAATCTTTCTGCCGGATTAGTGGGCTTTAATCTCAATGGAGAACTGACCACCTCCGAAAGCCGTTTTTCCCCGGAATTCATAAAGAACCTGAGTTTCTCTCCCAAATTGGGCTGGTTTCAGCTTTACCTCGGTGACCATTACCCCAACTACTCCAAGTTGGTCATGTCCGGTGCTAAAGTGCGGGGTGTCAGTGTTGAGATGAACCCGGAAGTTTTCTTTTTGGGAATGACCGGCGGACGAGTCCGGGTGGGCGGTGCCGACAAGGATGGAGAATACCGTCGGGAAGCCTACGGTTTGCAGCTGGGCGCTAGGAGCAAAGAATTTGAACTGCTGGCAAAAATTTCACGGCTCAATGATCTGCCATCAGCTGACATGGATTCCATTTACAAGCCCCAGGAAAGTCTGACTGCCGGCGTCAGCACAGCCATTGAATTTCCCGGTAAAATCCGCATCAAAGGTGAAGCCGGATATAGTTTTTCCACTTTGGATAAAACCACCGCCCGCGTGGATTCGGTCCTGGCTTTTGATGTTTTGAGTCTCGATGAAATCGGAATTCAGCCGCGACTCTCAAGCCGTCTGGACTATGCCTACAACTACAACATTTTTATTCCCATTAAAGTTTTTCAATTCACCTATCAGCGGGACTTCATCGGTCCCGGATTTCAAACCCTGGGAACTCCTTATTTAAAAAATGACATTCTGAAGGACATGTATCGAGCCGGACTGAACCTGTTCAAAGGTAAATTCAATTCTTATTTTATCTATCTGACCCAGAAAAATAATCTCAATGATGAACTGACCCGGGAAACAAAAATGGACCATTATACAGTTTCCACACAACTGCGACCGGTCCGTTTTTTTAGCATTTCCGGCCGTTTTTCAACCCTCGAAAGAGTCAAAAAAGATTCAGTCAATGCCTATGAATATCTCAAGGATTCCTATGACCTGACACCGGAATTGCGATTCAAAACCGGACCGGTGGAAAACAGACTGAGTTTTGGTTACAGCACCAGTGTCTCCGATTATAATAACTCAGAGTTCACGACCCAAAATATCCGGGTACGGTATCATGGCAATCTCGAAAGCGGTTACTCCATTTTCGGTGACCTGAACTATAACGATTATGAAAAAGAACAACGCAACAGTTATTCTATCGGTGCGGCAAAAAGATTCAAGCAGAGAGGCAATCTCTCTGCTTCCCTGGGGCTGGGCGATAAAATGGAATCCAATGTATCCGCTTATTGGGTTCTGCCATGGAAAATGCAATTGAATACCAGCCTCTCCTATTTTCGTCTCATTAAATTTCGCTTTCGGTACCAGATTAATATTTCCAGAAATTTTTAGTTAAAAAAAAGATTAAACGCAATATTCCGGCCTGAAACAGAATTTTTTAAGGAGATTTTATGCACAAGATAGCCGCCATCGGTGAAATATTATGGGACAAATTTCCTGATGGAAAAATACTGGGTGGCGCACCAACAAATTTTGCCCTATTTTCCAAATATCTGGGCAACGAAGCCACAGTCATCAGTGCCATCGGTGATGATGAACAGGGTCGGGAAATGCTTGCAATTTTACAATCCTGGCAAATAAATACCGACCTGTTACAGCTGCGCCCGGATTACGCCACCGGTGAGGTTAATGTCACTGTGGATAAAAATGGCATTCCCCATTATCAGATCATCGAAAACCGGGCCTGTGACCATATTCAATATCTTCCCGCTATGGATGCCTGCAGTGAAGCTTTTGACGCCATCAGTTTTGGTTCCCTGTCCGGACGGTCGCAGGAATCAAAAGAGACTATTTTCAAATTTCTCAGCCAATTATCCTCCCGTTGCCTTAAGGCCTGTGATCTAAATATTCGAAAAAATTACTATAACAAAGATTTGATCGTTGCCCTCCTGGAAATCAGCCAAATTTTCAAGATCAATGAAAATGAAAAAGCGCTTTTGGAACAAATTCTGAAAATAAAAATGGATACTCCAAATCAAATCCTTCAATTGATGAAAAAATATGATCTCAAAGCAATGATTATCACCAGGGGTGAAATCGACAGCGAAATCATTACTTTGGATGAATACTCCAGCATGCCTTCAAAAACTGTTGAGGTCGTTGACACCGTGGGGGCCGGCGACTCCTTTCTGGCTGCCTTTGTCGATGGCTATCTCAAAAACCTCCCTCTTTCGCAGATTCATCGACAGGCAGTGGAATTATCTGCTGAAGTTTGCCGTCATAAAGGAGCGACAGGAATTTTCAGCAAATAAATTATTCACTGCTGCGTTTACGGATTTCTGTCCGCTTATAACCTGATTGATGAAGAAAATGGTTTGGGTTTTCATCCTCGCGATTGGTGTAATACCGGTCGCCATCGGGCGTTGTCCAGCGATATTTATAGGCATCAGTATCCAGTTCAATATCCCCTGTATGGGGGTTGACGTATTCTTCCTGCTCGGTCAGAACAAGATAATTGTCATTCATGATTTCTTCACGATTGATTTGACCCTTTTGCATAATCTCTTGGTCAATTCGTCGGCATTCATCATAGACCTTGCGAATGATTTCTGCACGTTCCCGTTGCCCTTGCGCCTCTTGCAGGAACCACTCCCAGTTGAATTTGATTGAGGATCTAATTATGTCAAAACAGGGTCGCCACTGGTCAAACTCTGACGCTGGAGCACGAAAAACCAGTGTTCGGGTGTTTTTCCAGGTCAGGGATGCCGGCATATTGATCACACCGGTCAGGATTACTTCCCGATATTTAACATTCTGTTCAAGATATTCAAAAAAGGCCCAGGCTACATCACTTTGGTATGACAATGATTGCAGGCCAATTTGAGCAAAAATCTGGTTGGTGTAGGCCAGTCCCTGGTCAATGACCTGCTTTTCCCCGGGTAGATGGGCGACTTTGATCACCTGGTGTCCGGAGACTTGCGGATGCAACGATGCAAACAATTGAAGAACCAAGGTTTCAGCGTCAACCCATGACCGAACTTCAGCACCCTGATAAAAACTACCTGCCGGGAAAAAACACCCCCTGCACCGGGATGAGCATAGACTATATCTGGAAGAATATGAAAGCCAATGGACCCTCTTTCATCGGAAACCAGTTGCAGGTCACACTTGGCTTCAACAGAATTGAGAGGCCCGCCTACTGCTGAAGGATTGACTCGAAATATACCACCCTTTATTTGCCACTCTCTGGGCACAAGAATAGAAAAAGCCTGCTCATTGGGCTCACTTTTTCGACTGAATATTAATCCCGCTGGGTTTTCCGGATCAGGCCTTTCCGCTCGAATGCCTAATAACACCAGCACAATAATCATCTCTGAAAGCAAAAAATGTTTCATTAAAACTCCTTTGCCGGATTCTTGATAAATTGTCACTGTAAATAAAATAGAAAAATTAATAATTGATAGTCAAATCCGAGCGGTTCAATCCTAATAAATACGAACCTGCCGCGTCTTAAAATAATTCGAGGCCACGGCTTCATCCAACTGGCTTTCAAAGGTCGTCAACGTCCTAAAAAAAAAATTATTTATATATAATAAAAATTTTCCTAATTAACAATCATAATAATTGTGATTT
>JAFGTP010000058.1 GCA_016934035.1 Fidelibacterota bacterium | reverse complement strand
ATTGGAAGTAAAGGTAATGGGTTTGTCAACGGTGCCGTTGGCAATAATTTTGGCACCTCTTTCAATAACCAGTGCAGGAGCAAGTCCTGTTCCATCATCAGCATTGGATTTGATAATTGTACCGGGTTCAATGGTCAAAGTCACGCCACTTTTCACAAAAGTCTGGCCCACAAGCAGATAATCCTGGTTGGCGTACCAGGTTACATCGGCCGTAATGTCGCCTGATATTTCGTTTGCACCGAAGGCCAGCACAATCGAACTTATCAGCAATAAAAATGTTACAATAAGTTTTCTCATTACATCTCCTTTTTAGTTAGTTATGATCATCAAACTGTGTGTATATATCAACAGAGTAACCGGTTAAACACATCTCTAATTACAAGTTACTCTGTCATTTTATACAAATATCTCTTTGATTTTTAAATACGTTGCCCTGTTTTACAGGTCATATTGCACACCAAGACTGAAAGACAACCCCGGTTTATAAATTCTGGTATATTTAATTTTATCATGGATCTCGTCTTCCATGCCAAACCTGACCTCATCATTTAGAAGGTTTTTAATTTTAACAGAAAATTTCATTTTGTTCCACTTTTGACTGGCCGTAAAATTCAATGAATTAAAAGGGTATTCAAATTCATCAGGAATTCCGCTAACCCCCAATGCTGCAGTACGTTTGCTAAAGAAATTATAGGAAAGAGCCGTATTAAATCCTTTTAGATTATTAAAATAGAGCCCGGCGTTCAGTATAAAGTCCGATTGTCCCTGTAAGGCCCTGTTCTTGGAAGTCGCTTCATTTTCAACAATAATACCCGTAAACATACGTACAGAATCACTGACAGAAACTTCAGTTTGTGTCCAGGTAAAATTAAAGGATGAGGTAAATTTACCATATTTTACCGGAATAAAATCCAAGCCTAGTCTGGAGTCAAATTCTATTCCCCAGTTGTCAGCACTTTTTGCATTTTGATAGGTTTTATAAATTTTGCCGGATGTTTCGATTAGGGAAACTTCAATCGGATTGTCAAAATCCTTTTTAAAGAAATTCAATGCCAATACTTCACCGGCTTTACGATACCATTCGAAACGAAGGTCATAATTATAGATATCCGTGGTTTTCAGATAGGGATATCCAACCAGCACATCACCACCATAAAAGGCCTGGTATTCAAAGGGGGCGATTTCCCGGAACTCTGCCCTGGCTACAGTTCTGGAGAATGATGCTCTGACATTAATATTATTATTAAATTTTCCGATTAAATTGACGGACGGCAGATATTTTGTTTCATCAATTTCTGAAAAAAGTGTATCGCCGGTAATATTACTGACAAACCTGTCACCGGTAACCGGGTCATAGGGGTTCAATTCCAATTGATAATCTTCTCGCCTCACACCTGTTATCAGTCGAATATCCCGCAATGCTGCAAAATATCCAAAACTCAATGGAATATCAATCATAAAATAACCGGCATTGATCTTTTCGTCGGCCTCATAGGCATCATTAGACCGTGTATCTTCAACTACAATCAGTCCGGGAGTGACATTACCATCGGCATCAACAGCAAAATAATTACTGTCAACAAAGGTAGAACCGATTAAACTTTCGTCTTCAAATACCGTAATATCAGATGGAATTGTGGAACTGTAGTATTTAGTAGAATATTTATGATAAAAATTTCTGCTGGCAAAATATCTGTCTTTACTTTGAATCCTGCCACCCAGATTCAATCGGTATTTACTGCCGAAACCGTCGGTAAAATAAGTGGCATATTTTAAATCAAAATTATTGTTATTATCTTCACCTTCGGTATATTTTCGTGTTCCTGCGGACCAGGAATAAACATCCAGTTGAAGATAATCATCTCTATCTTCTTGAGTTTTGGACCTCAGGTTCATGCCTTTTTCATCAGGTTGATAAAGAACAGAATGTCCGAAAGCGTAGGACCATTCAATTTCACTATTGAAAAAATTATCAAAATTATGAACCCCATTAAAGGTATAATTGCTGATTTGTTTTTCAACATAGTAATTTTTCAGAAAAAGTCCTTCATCAAACTGATTGGCAAAACCCCTGCCGATTTTTGACATATCTTCAGAATTGTGAGTATAGATATAATGGAAACTCAATTTATGGCTGTTGAACAATTTCATTCCGGTACTGACGGATGATGCCAGATTGGTTGAGTAGGAAGAGTTTTCATTGTTAAACCCCACCAGACTGTCAAGTCCGTTAAAGGACAATGCATATTTCGCCGTCTGTTCTTCATTGTAGGAAATTGAATTTGAAAAAGTACTGTTGCTGAAAAACCCCCATTCAAAATTTTCACCCAGTACAAAACGGTCTCCGAAACTCAAACCAAAGGAAAGAGGTTGTGTTGGGGCGGAAGAATATTTGGGTATGAAATCAGTAGAAAATGAACGTCCGGCTTCACCTAAAATACCAATCCGTGTGGTTCTGTCTTCACTCAGTTCAGTGTTCCATTCCGTCAGCTTTGTATTGTCCGGAACGATTGAGGGCATTTCCCTTTTGCTGTCATAACCGAAATAATTGTCCGTATTTCCAAATTGCAGATAATTGTCCAATCCGATCACGTTGGATTTGTTGCTAAAGGATAGACTGGTATTAAAAATTCGGTTATCCGGATAAGCTTTGGTTTTAATATTAATATTTCCACCGGCAAAGACTCCCGGCATATCCGGTGTATAGGTCTTTCTGGCGGTTACACTTTCCAACAATTCTGTGGGGAAAAGGTCTAGAGGCACATCGCTTTTGTCAGCATCAGGGCTGGGCATCGGCGCATTGTTCACCTCAGTTTGTGTATATCGTCCACTCAATCCTCTCACAACAATGGTATTGTCATCAACAACAGACAGACCGACAATTCTCTTGGCGGCATCGGCTGCATCAGAATCGCCATTACTGGACATCTGGCTGGCTGATATTCCATCCTGAACATTCCTGGAATTTTTCTGCTTGGATAGCAAATAGGATTCGCCCGTCTTTTTGGCCTCTGCTTCTACAACCACAGATTCCATTTCCAGGCTAGCGGTAGAGAGGGTAATATCAACAGTTGTCACATTATCTGAAGTAACAACAACGTTGGATATTTTTTTGGTCTGATAGCCGATATAGGAAACCCGCAGACTGTAAGTTCCCGGTGCAATATTATAAATTCGATAAACACCATCGAGGTCCGAAGCGCCACCGGCGCCCATGCCTTCAACAATAACATTTGCACCCATTAATTCATCACCAGTTTTTTCGTCAATCACACGGCCAGTAACCATACCATCCTGACCCAGGAGAATGCTGCTAAAAAATAACATCAATATCATTAAAAATTTCAAAGTAACTTTCATCGTTTACCCTTCTTTTATATTATTTGTTTTCAACCCGGGGAAGTTTAATAAATAGGTGTAAACAAATTGTAAACGCTCAATCAATTGATTATGAAAACAAATTCAGCCTCAATAAAATTAAAAATCAACGGAATTTTACGTCGCCAGAATGAAAAAGATGTGAAAATAAAATTAAGGTTTCGTTAAAGATTGTTGGGGTCTGATTTAGTATTCATGGCACCATGAAATTGTTTAAAAAAAAAGAGACAGCGGTAAGGCTACCCCTGCATTGTTGAGGCGAAGGGTATATTCAAAAAATCATTTCTGACCCTCAGTTTCTGGGCAAGCCCGCAGTTTTATTTGATTGCAATTCCGCTGAAATAGAAACAAAGCCCCAGCCCAAAGCAATTGCCGGCATTATTCAGGCCTAAATCATATTCACCTAAAAGCGTCAGTCGCCTTTGAAAGGCAAGTTCCATGCCCACAAACCAGGAAAGCGGGACCCCGGAACCTTCGTTGATCAATAGATCCATATCCAGTCCGCTGAAAAGTATCAGGGACTTGTCCAAAGGAACAGAACAATTCCAGGTTAAATCCAGGACAAACCCATCGCTATAATGGATTCCCGGCGCCAAAGACATGGTGAGATAATCCAGGTTTTCCCAGGGAAGCACTTTTTCGAAATCCAAGCCGAGGTATGAGAAATCCCCAAATCCCATAGTCAGAGCCAGGTCACGCTGATTCCCCAGTCCGTATCCAAATTTTGCAACAACAACTCCCCCTCCGTCATAAAAGCCATATCCACCGGTGGCCGATAATTTGGACTTATTCAAGGTGCGGGCAGTATTGAAAACCTGGGCATGGAGAAGGATGGCCAGGGACAAAATAATCAGAATACTTCGTTTCATTGTTATCCTTTCTACTTTATTAACAGGCATTTTTTATATTGCTGAAAATCATCGGCTGAAAACCGGACAATATAAAGTCCCGTAGGATAATTGCCGGCATCCCATGTCACCGTGTAGGCATTTTTCTGGAGGAATCCTTTTTTTAGCGTTTCAACAGCATTTCCCCGTAGATCAAAAATTTCCAGTTGGACAAAAGCACTTTTGGAAAGTTCAAAACGAATGTGGGTTTTCGGATTAAAGGGATTCGGATAGGCTTCGTGAAGAATGAACCCATGGGCAATGTCTGCTTCCTTTTCAAGAGATGTTTCCATCGGCCATAGGCGTTGTGCCAGGGTTGAATCAATGACAAAAGGATTGGGAAGGCTGTCCTGATATCTGGCAATGGCCCAGGTGCGTGTTAATTCCTTTTCATCAACCGGGTCTTGCCGGTGCCACTGTAGCATGGTATTCTTTTCAAAGGACCAAAAGGATGTATCGGCGGTTTCATTGTAAATCGTAAAAAAATACAATTGTGCCCTGGCAATGTCACCTTTGACACCTTCGCGGGGTTCAAAAACCCCCTCGAAACTTAAAGTGTCCTCATTACAGTCTTCGCTGTACAGATCAATATTTTCAGTCGGTTTTGTTGTGATGGCCAGATCCAGCCAATACCACTTATCTGTCTTTGAGTCTGGAACTTCGCCAAAGGGCTCATTGCTCCGGGCGGAATTGACATTGGACCGGCTTGGAAAAAGATGGTGCATATCACTGAGGGCCGGTTCCTTTTCCGCGCCCTTGGATTTGGGCCAGCTGTGCTCGCAATCCATGGGATCGCCATTGGTATTGTCATAGGCTGACGCACTAGGGTCGACAGCCGGATTCAGATATTTTGTATATCCGGTATAGATGCATGTCAAGGAATCATTTACATTATCAATTTTGGCATACATGGTGTCCCTGCACCGGGTATAGCCCAGGGTTTTGGTGGTGGTATAATGCTCGCGAATATAATTGAAAAGAGAATCGCTGATCAATCCCGGCGCAATAGTCTGTGCAAAATTATTGACACCAAAAAGGAAAATTATCGTCATCAGAAAGTATTTCTTCATGTTGGATCCTTGTCTACAATTCCAAAAAAAAGGCGGACTTCATATCCGCCTTAAAATAAGAAAATTTATTACAATTTGTAATTATTTATTTTCTTTCAGGGAATCCAGAATTTCCTTTTCGACATCTTTGGGAACCGGTGTATATTTATTGAATTCCATGGAAAAGTTTGCTCTTCCGCTGGTGATGGTCCTGAGAGCAGAAGCATAGCCAAACATCTCTTTTAGCGGTACATTGCCGGAAAGTTTCTGGCTGCCTTTTCTATGACGTCTCATTTTGTCGATGTTTCCTCGACGTTTGTTGACATCACCGATCACATCACCCATGTATTCATCAGGACAATTGATTTCCAGTTTCATGAGCGGTTCCAGCAACTGCGGAGCGGCCTTGTGAATAATTTCTCTGAGGGCGATCCGGGTACAACTGCGAAAGGCCATTTCACTGGAATCCACAGCATGGTAGCTGCCATCGATGAGAACAAATTTCACATCGACCATTGGATATTCTGCAAAAATTCCATTGGCGGCCACTCTGAAAAATTCACTTTCCACCGCCGGAATATATTCTCTGGGAATATTACCGCCTTTGACATGGTTTTCAAACACAAGACCTTCTCCTGGATTGGGTTCAATTCTAAAGAGAATATGGGCAAACTGACCTTTTCCGCCAGTCTGTTTCTTGTATCGCTGTTCTCCTTCGGCTTCGCGGGTAATGGATTCTCTGTAGCCAACTTTTGGTGCACCGACTTCTACTTCAAGTTTATATTCTGTTTTCAGCCTGTCGACAATCACTTCCAGGTGAAGTTCACCCATTCCTGATATGACTGTTTCATCGGTTTCTTCATCATAATGGACTTTAAAAGAGGGGTCTTCCAGCGCAATTTTGCCAAGGGCAACGGAGAGTTTTTCACGGTCTTTTTTATTTTGAGGGGCCACAGACATATCCAGAACCGTGTCCGGGTATGTGATAGATTCCAGGATAATCGGTTTATCCTCACAGCAAAGAGTATCACCTGTGGTCGTATATTTCATACCGATCAAAGCGCCAATATCACCGGCTACCAGGCTATCCACTTCCTGACGATCTTTGGCGTGAATTCGGTAAATACGGCCAATTCTTTCCCTGCGGCCTTTGACCGGATTGAAAACATAAGTTCCCGATTTGATTTCACCGGAATAAACCCGAACAAAGGTCTGCTGTCCGACATAAGGGTCATTGGTAATTTTAAAAGCCAGTGCAGCAGTAGGTCCGCTGATTTCCGGCTTTCTGGAGAGGTGGAGTTCCGCATCTTTGACATCCACACCATTTACAATACCACGGTCAAGCGGTGAAGGCAGGTAGTCGCTGACAGCATCCAATAAAAGCCGGACGCCTTTATTTTTAAAAGCACTTCCAACAAAAACCGGTGTAATGCAAAGATTCAGAACCGCATGTCTGGCAGCTTTGATAATATCCTCTTCACTGATGGCACTGCCTTCCAGATATTTTTCCATTAATTCTTCATCAAAATCTGACACTTTTTCAACGAGTAAATCACGATATTTTTCCGCTTCTTTTACCAATTCTTCCGGGATTGGAATTTCCGTCACCTCGAGGTCCTGGTAGGTGTAGGCTTTCATTCGCACCAGGTCAATGATACCACGAAAACTGTCTTCGGAACCGATAGGCAATTGGAAAAGAATGGCATTGGCACCCAACATTTCATTCATTGCTTCAACGGTCCCATGAATATCAGATCCAAGTCTGTCCATTTTGTTGATAAAGGAAATTCTGGGCACTTTGTGTTCATCAGCCTGGTGCCATACGGTTTCACTCTGGGGTTCTACGCCACCCACAGCACAAAAAACCATGACAATTCCATCGAGAACACGCAAAGAGCGTTCAACCTCCAGTGTGAAGTCAATGTGCCCCGGTGTATCAATGATGTTGAACTGATTGTTTTTCCAGTTTACAGTAATTGCAGCCGATGATATAGTAATTCCGCGTTCCTGTTCCTGTTTCATAAAATCCATTACCGCAGCACCATCATGGACTTCACCGATTTTGTGGGTCATACCGGTATAAAAGAGAATCCTTTCCGTGGTGGTGGTTTTTCCGGCATCGATATGTGCAACAATACCGAAATTTCTAATTTTTGCAATTTTTGCATTTTCCATATTTTATATAACTCCTTTAATAATTTTCAAAGTGGCAAATATATACTTAAAAAATTCAAATACAAAACTATTTTTCAGCTTTAAAAAAGGATTTAAAACCGTGTTTATTGAGTATTTAAATTTTGTAAATATGTCTACTTTATATATTCCCGTGTTTCTTCCAGGGTTTTCCGTTTTTTGGGTTTTATATAATCTTCTTCAGGGTAACCAAGTGAGAGTACAATATCAATTTTGTCCTTTTTGGATACATCAAGAATTTTTTTCAGGGCCTTTTCATTAAACCAGCCGATCCAACAACTTCCGATTCCCATTTCTTCGGCCTGTAAAGTCAGATGGTCACAGGCTATTCCGATATCGATAAGACCAAAATCCACCTCCCGCAATTTTCCACCCAGACTGGATGTATAATTGGATTTTTGCCGCACCACCACGATGAGTACATTTGCCTTTTTCACAAAAGAATTAATCGCATAAACACCATTAAAACATTCGCGGACGACTCTTTCCCGCAACTGCTGCTGTTTCACAACAATAAATTTCCAGGGTTGGGAATTGCAGGCTGAAGGCGCCAATCGGGCTGCCTCAAGGCATTTTTCGATTGCTTCATCAGGAACAGGCTCTTTGGCATACTTCCTGGTACTTTTTCTTTTTTTGACTAATTCTAAAAATTCCATGCCGAAATTTAACCATCATTTTTGAGCAAGTTCAAGCATTTTGGCCGGAATTTTTTCCAAACTGAGTACATGGTCTGCAGCCCCAAGTTTGATGGCTTCATTGGGCATACCAAACACTATACAACTTTTTTCATCCTGGGCAATGGTTTTTGCGCCGCTTTCATGCATCAGTTTCATACCGGCAGCACCATCCCGTCCCATACCTGTCATGATCACGCCGACAGCATTTTTGCCGGCATACCGGGCTACGGATTTAAACAACACATCAACGGAAGGGCGATGCCGTGTTACCAAAGGTCCATCTTTTATTTCCACATAATATCTGGCCCCGGACCTTCGTAACAGCATATGGTGGTTTCCGGGAGCGATCAAAACTTTGCCCGACTGGACTGTTTCACCGTCCTCGGCTTCCTTGACTTCAACATCACAGATTTCATTGAGCCGGCTGGCAAAGGAATTTGTAAAAAACTCCGGCATATGCTGGACAATTAAAATACCCGGTGAATTGACTGGCAGTGACGGCAGAATATCAGAAAGGGCTTTCGTTCCGCCGGTGGATGAACCGATGGCGATGATCTTTTCCGTTGTGGTGGTAATGGAG
Organism: Fidelibacterota bacterium; assembly: GCA_016934035.1. Taxonomy (GTDB): domain Bacteria; phylum Fidelibacterota; class UBA2242; order UBA2242; family JAFGTP01; genus JAFGTP01. The sequence continues at coordinate 55,249 of JAFGTP010000058.1, read as the reverse complement.
AGTTTACCGATTTTCGGGCTGCTATTTTTCCTTTCTTCTTTTTTCTGGACTTTAACAGTGGCAACGGCTTTGATTTTGTCCGCCAGTTGAATGGACATGTCGCCAACGGTATAGGCAGCTCCGGGCTTGCTCATCACTTCCAGGGCCCCTTCCTCAATTGCTTCCATCGCAATAGCACTGCCTTTCCGGGTCAGTGAGGACACAACAATCACAGGTAGAGGATAATACTTCATCAATTTTTTGAGAAAAGAAATTCCGTCCATTTTGGGCATTTCAATGTCCAATGTCACAACGTCCGGTTTCAGTTTGATGATCTTGTCACGGGCAATGTAGGGATTGGCGGCCGAACCTACGACCTCTATGCCCTCTATTCGGCTGAGTTCCCTGGTAAAAATCTGCCTCACTATTGCAGAATCATCGACGATTAAAACTTTAATTGTTTTCATTTCCCAACTTAGTATTTTTTGAATTGCAGAATGATGGGATACATGTCATCAATAATCGCACTACATGTATTTTGCTCCGAAATATAATTTTCCAAACCCGTACATGATATTTTTTCAATTTCCGGTATCGATAAATCAAACAGAGGCTCTGTTCCTGAAATCTCCGTCAGTACACGGCCACAAATGACATTCAATACTTCCTTCAGGGAATCATCACCTAAATCGGTGGCATCATCACTTGTATCCTCAATGCCCAGGATATTGGCAGCAATTTCACTGGAAATGTTTGACGGAACGATCATCATTAAAGACCCATTGTACAGATCACCGGTAAATTCCATCGTAACCTTGATACATTCGGTATCGGTCATGGCAATATCGCTGGTGTCTATCGATTCAGCAAACATAAAAGCCAAACTCTCCAGGGACTCCTCCAGCACATTGTACAGGATTTCTGAATAATTTTCACTCATCTTCACCTCCGCCTATCAAATCATTGACAATATCTCTCAATTGTTCCGGAGTGACCGGTTTTCGCAGATATGCTGAAACACCATCTTTCTTCAACTGGTCTATTCTTGAAGTACTACCCTCTGTTGAAACAACAATAATAGGAATATCTTTGAGGACATCATCAACACTCAGTTTTTTTACCATTTCTATTCCACCCATAATCGGCATATTAATATCGGTGAAAACCAGATCAACCCAATTTTCATTTAACAAATCCAGCGCTTCCTTGCCGTTTGCTGCTTCATAAAGTTCCGTATAGGGTATTTCTGCTATATCTAATGTTTTTCTTATTACTCGTCTTACTATCTGGGAATCATCCACAATTAAAATATTTAAAGACATATTTCACCTATATTAGATGGTTAGCATTTCATATACTTTTTCAACATTTCCAATTATTTCTGCAATTACCTTTTCATTGATCGCCCGGGTGAGCCCCAATCGTGTACTGACTTCCGGTGACGGCCGGTAATTCAGGCCATCAGTCCCATATCCGCCAATTCCGGCTATCATGGTCAGCGTATCAGCAGTATGCACGAGGTCAACAACCAGTTTATCGCCTTCATAGCGATCTGGCTGATGGTGCCATCTTTCAACCATCACAATTTCTTCGGGAATTCCCCATTTTTCCAGCAACAATGCGCCCACTTCCGTATGATCGATTCCCAACACTCGCCTTTCGGCAACATCAAAAGGAATGTGTTTTTCAAAAGCCAGGGCAATGATAGGCTGTGCATCAACGTCCACAAAGGAACCCAACACTATTTTTCCGATATCAATCAGCAAACCGGCGGTAAAGAGGTAATTTGGGGCTTGAATATTAAGTTCCTTGGCCAATTGCTCAGAACCGATAGCGACACCAATAGAGTGTTCCCAAAGTTTCCCACGGGGCAGGTCATAGCCTTTCACGCTTTGTTTCAGGATTGGCCCTACAGCAGCCGCGACGACAATATCAAATATTTTATCCATACCGATCCTGATGAGGGCCTGGTGTAAACTGGAAATTTTATATTTAAACCCATAGAAGGCAGAATTTGCATATTTTAAAATATTGGTTGTCAACCCCGGATCATATTCAATCATTCTGACCAATTCCTTGAAATCCAGTTCATCCCGGTTTTTAAGTATTTTATATACCTTGGAAACAATAGCCGGAATGGATTGAATGGTATCCAGTTTTTTTATTATTTCCTCTCTTTTGTTCATCATATATCGTACTCCTCCCCTTTATTTCGAACAGTGGTTCTGCCGGAATCCATATAGAGGCGGACCGTCCGTGATTTAGAGCCACCGACATCCATTCCCTGGATCAGAATATCATTTTTCCAAAGTATTTTCCTTACAATGACAATGTTTCTTTCTCCCACATTAAAAATATTTTTTTTGTCCAGCAGTTTGGCCCCTCCTGCTAATTTTGCTATAATGTTTTTCCGTTTTGCCCCTCTGTCGTACATTTCCTGCAGCATTTTGGTCAATCCCGTATCGACAAACATATAAGGATTTTTCTGTGCTTTTTCCTTGTCTATTTTGGATAATGGCAGCATACAATGTATCAGGCTGCCAATTTTTTCTATCGGATCATAAAGTGTTAAACCAACACAGGAACCCAGAGAATAGGTCACCAAAATATCATTTTCATTATTTGATATTTTCATATCTGAAATATCTACGGTCTTGATCAATTTAAAATCCTCCGGTTTTCAGATTCAATCCTTGAAATTAATTTCCCAGCGATCAATTTTTTCAAAACAATCCTCGATCACTTCCAATAGTTTTTCCATTCTTATCGGTTTTTTAAAATAATCATCGAATCCGGCATTTCTGATTTCAACCAGTTCAAACAGAGAAGAGTAACCGGTAATGGCATTGATAATTGAAATACTATTGCTCTCACGGATTCTTTCACATAATTCCAGCCCGCTCATACCGGGCATATTCAAATCAAGAAACATCACAGGAATCACATTTTTCTCAATGATTTCCAGGGCCTTGAATCCATCCGGAGCAGTAAAAACTTCATAGTCCGTATCTTCCAGCAAATTTTTGTAAATATCCAGTATGCTTTCTTCGTCATCAACAAATAATATCTTTCTCATTTTCAAATCACCTTTACTTAATCTTTTATGTATACTGATGCTTTAACCAGTCTGAATTCATGTTCTTTGAGACCGGCAAGACTCTCTGAATGACCAACAAAAAGATGACCACCCGGCTTTAATAATCTGTAAAATTCATTAATCAGCCGGGACCGAACAATATCGTCAAAATAGATCATGACATTTCTGCAAAAAATGACATCCAGGTTACCCTTCATCGGAAAGGGCGGTTTGGAAAGATTCAACCTCTTGAACAGCATCATTTTTTTGAGGGAGTCATCGATTTTGTAAATGGTATTGTTTTCATTGTCCATATATCGGGTAAAATATTTTGTACGAGTTTGTACATCCACTTTTTCCATGTTCTTTTCTGTATATTCCCCTCTGAGGCACATGTTCAGGACCTTGGTTGAAATATCGGTGCCCAATATTTTGACGTCAAAATTTTTATTCCCCAAAATATCTTTTATCGTCATTGCAATGGAATAAGGTTCTTCACCGGAGGAAGATGCAGCCGACCAGATTCGATATTTAAAGGCTCCTCCGTCCAGCGCTTTTTTAAATAATTCATTCAACTTGATGAAATGGTCATTTTCTCTGAAGAAATGAGTAACATTGGTGGATATTGCATTGAACAATTGCACAATTTCACCACCGCTCCTGTCATTTTCAACATAATGAATATAATCACTGTAATTATCGATATTCAGCGTCATCATCCGTTTTCGAAGCCGCGAACTGACCAAAGCTCTTTTGGCGTCGGTCAAATTGATGCCGACTTCGTTATAAATGAAATTTTGAACTTTTTTAAACGTACGGTTATCGATCATATCATTGGTTTTTCATCCAGTACTAAATCAATCCAGTCGGAGGAGCGTATCTGGTGGACCTTGATGACCATCAGATGCCCTGTCTGGACATCAAAAATCACCTTTCTGCCAAGGTGCCCGCCGACATCTTCTGATTTGATTTGGATATTTTCCTTTTCTAATATTTTTCGGGCTATTTTAACATTTTCAAGGCCCAGGTTTGAACCACTTTTTATTTCGGCTCCACCAATGATTTGTGCGACAATGTTTTCAACTTTGCTACCCGCCGCAAACATTTTATTGATCAGCACTTTTGTGGCAATATTGCCAAATTGTGCAGTCGCTTTATTTTTATCCTGGGTTACCGGGTATAAAAAATGGTTCATTCCACCAAACCTCAATTTTTCATCCCAAAGACAAACCGACACGCAATTACCCAGAACCGTTTTAACTGCGTTCTTTTCTGAACCAATATACATATACCCGGGTTCAAGATAAAAAACATCTTCCTGACCTTCTTGTGTGTTGCGGCTGTCTCTGTCACTCATTCACTATCCAGCTGATTCGATTTTTATTTAAAATCCATATGTAAAGTAACTTCGATTTTGTTTCGACTGTAATTCATATCGCCATAATTTTGTAACATCAGACGATAGGTTGGTGCCAGCCAGAAAGTCCCGAACTCTGATTTGTAAACAGTATATTTGTACATCAACCATAACAATGTTGTGGCAACCGCATCATCATCATCATCTATGGTAATTGATTTCCAATCCACCCAACCGGAGAAAGTTCCAGGCCCCATTGGTTTTGTGGCTTTCAAATGAATCATCGGTCCGGAGTATTTGCTCAATCCGACATTATTTTCCTGTGATTGCAGGGTATAATAGCCACCGGCAGACAGACCAAATCCAGCCATTTTTGGCAAGGCTACGTTAGCTCCAACAGTCATTGGCGAGGCTTCATCTTCTTCAGTCATCGAATAAATCAATGTCGGGGCAACTTTTAAATCACCAAACTTCATTTGATAATCCAGAAAAAGAGAATAGTAATCTTTTAATTCGTCCTCAGTTTTTGTTTTATCTCCATTCATGTCCTCCACTTCAATCATTTTATACTGTACCTGATCCCGGTCCACTGTTATGGTAGCATTCAGCCTGTTTTCACCGATACAAAAGAACCCTCTGAATCCGGCAGCTGAAGCCGCATTCAAAATAGTATAGGGAATATCACTTTTGGATGTGGGAAAAAAGTGAAGATCAAATTCAGGGTTTTCAAGCCCGCTGAGAGGTAAAATACCCATTGAAAAGCCATAATTATCCATTTTTCTTCCAAAATGTACTTCCGCAAACCTGACAACACCCCGGCCAGCACTATGAGCAGCATTGGCATCAGTCCAGCCGACTGTTCCGCCATAGTGTGATCCGCCCAATTTTCCTGTAAAATTTGCAGGTCCGTCAGTTGCCAGTTTGGTTTGAAAATACCACCCCTCAGTCAACTTTGCAGTTACCCAAAGTCGCGCCCAATACATATAATACATATCTCTTGTGGTTGATGTCGTTCCATTATTTTCTAACGTACTGACATCCAATCGTGGTCTGATACGGGCATCACCGTTAATGACAATCTCTGCAAACACAGAACTCAGCATTAAGAACACAAACAAAATAACAAATATCTTCTTCATAACCACTCCTTTTATTATTTCTGAAATCCAACCCTAATTTTTCAGTTTGAATAAACCAGTGATTTCAGCAAGTTTCTCAGCATAAGTATCCAGTTTTTCCGAAGCCAGGGCAGACTTTTTGGACATTTCCACATTGAGTTTAGTCACATCCGTTGCCTGGGAAACAGAGTTGTTGATTTCATCCAGGGCATGGGCCTGCATATTGGATGATTCTGCGATATCTTCGATATAACTGTTCATTTTTTTCACCATTTCAACAATTTGTTCCAGGAGATCTGCGACTCTTTTTGTCATTTCCGTTCCGGCATTGGAATTTTCTTTGGATTCATTGATTTTGTCAGAGGTGTTTTTGGCGGCTTCGGTACTTCTTTGGGCCAGGCTTCTGACTTCATTGGCAACAACAGCGAAACTCTTGCCGGCTTCACCGGCTGATTCTGCTTCAATCAAGGCGTTCAGGGCCAATAAATTGGTCTGGCTTGCGATATCATCAATGGTCTTTACTACCTCAGCCGTTTCTTCAGAAGAACTTTTAATTCTTTCGATGGCCCTGAGCATTTCTTCCATGGCCTTGCTGCCCGCCTCAGCCTTGACTCTGGCATCATCGGAAATAGATTTTGTATCATTGGCATTTTTTGCATTTTGATTGGTGCTGTTACTGACTTCCTGAAGTGTATTGGCAATCATATCCAGGGAATTGGCCTGTTCATCGGCGGAATGGACCAGGTTTTGGCTGTCTTCATGAATTTCAGAAGAGGCCTTATTGACGAAATTTACCATTTCAATTACTTGAAAAATAGTATCATTCAGGTTTTCAATCGCAGTATTCACATTTTCAGCAAAGTCTTTAAATTTTCCTTTGTAATGGTCACTGACTCTCTGAGTAAGGTCTTTATTAGCTGTGGCTGACATTACTTTAGCCAATTCGTTTAATGGCGCTTCATAATCATCCAAAATCTCATTGACGGCTTCCATGACCGGACGGAACTGAAAGTTTATTTCGGAAGCATTGGCCCTGAAATCGGTTTTTCCCATTCGAATATTTTTAGAAATTTCACCGGTTTCCTTGAGAAGTTTATTGATGATATTGGAGACATTTTTGATTACATAAAAAGCAACCCCCAATGTCAGCACCAGGACGATGAGTGTGATTATCATGGATGTGGTAGAGAATTTTTTCGTGGCATCCAGCAAAAACTTTTTTGAAAAATTTATTTCCAGGTAACCCTGCAACAGGTCGGTATCGTCCAAAATGGGTGAAAGTGCAATCAATTCTTCTTTTTCAGAAATGTAGATGATCTCATTGACTTTCATGATCTTATCAGAAGCTGCTTCTGCCCGCAATCCTTTTACCAATTGAAGATTGTTATCATAGACCCGTACTGATTCAATGACATGGGTCTCATCTTTATCTTTATAGAGAGAGTTCAACGTGGATTCGATAGAGGCTCCACCATCAAAGGCCATGGTCTGAATGCCCAGAGAGAGATTTGAGCTTAGTAATTGAGTGATAAATTCTGCTTCATTCTGAAGGATCGTTTCCCCCAGTTTTTTAGTCTTCATCGGGCTGTATAATGCCAGCAGCATACCAAAAATGATTGATACCGATAAAATAATAATCATAATTTTAAGGCCGATAGATAAATTCAATTTCATTTATTCCTCCGCAAAATTTTTGATTGTTGATACTTCCAAGATACCTCCGATGTCCAAAATCAAAGCAACGGTGCCATCGGGCATGATTGCACCTCCCGATATTCCTTTGATATCTTTCATGTTGCCTTTCAGAGATTTGATGACGATTTGTTGCTGGCCCAGCAGATGGTCAACAACAATACCCAGTTTTTTCATGCCGGTCTCAACAATCACGACAATTCCATTCTCAATATTTTTAGAAGTACCCGGAATATTAAAATATTCCGAAAGCCGGAAAAGTGGTACCAGGCTGTCTTGAAACTTGATCATTTCTCCTTTGCCAACTGCTGTGAAGTAATCCTCTTTTTCAGGTCGAATTGAGGTGATGACCGATAAGGTGGGAATGATATAGCGCTCCGGGCCAATTTTAATAACCATACCGTCAATGATAGCCAGGGTCAACGGCAAAATGATTGTAAATGTTGTGCCCTGTCCGGCCACCGATTCTATTTTAACATAGCCTCTCATAGCCTCGATATTTTTTTTGACGACATCCATGCCTACACCCCGGCCGGATACATCGGTGACTTTTACTGCTGTCGAAAATCCCGGCTCAAAAATGAGATTCCATACCTCTTCATCTTTTAATTTCGATCCCGGAGAGATGATTTCTTTTTCAATGGCCTTATTGATAATGGCTTCCCGGTCCAGACCACGTCCATCATCATTGATTTCAATGTATATATTTCCACCTTTGTGATAGGCGCTGAGTTGGATGAGGCCCGTAGCCGGTTTGCCGGCATCCAGCCGCATTTGAACATTAGGCTCAATACCATGATCCACAGAATTACGAATCAGGTGAACCAGTGGATCGCCAATCTGTTCCACAACATTTTTGTCCAACTCCGTATCCTCACCCATCATTTTGAAGTCCACTTTTTTATTGGATTTTTTGGCAAGGTCCCGGACCAGTCTTGCCATTTTCTGAAAAGTGGAGCGGACGGTAACCATGCGCAGACTCATGGATGTTGATTGTACTTCCCGGGTAATTTTATCCAGCCGGTTCATACTTTTGAGCAAGTCAGCTGAGGCATGGTTGCGCAGTTCAGGCGATTGGGTCAGCATTGATTCAGCAATTGCCAGTTCACCAATAAAATCAATCAAATGGTCTAATCTTTGGGCGTCTACTTTAATATTTTCTTTGATTTTGACGCCCTTTTGCAGGATGGTGCGTTCCTGTTGCCTGAGGGTTGCCGGCACTTCTGCCAACGGAACAGAAGGCCGGGCTTCGACTTTTACCGGTGGCTTTGTATCCATGGTGACACGATCTTTTCGAATGGGCTCTTTATCGGTATCCGGTGATATTTTTTCAATATCGGCTATTAAAATACCCAAATTGGGATCAGGAGGAGGCTTGACACCACTTTGTGCATATTGTGCGAGAATCTGGATAAGTTCTTTGAGTTTATCGATGCCCCGGTAGATTACATCTGTAATATTATCATTGATCTGAATTTTTTGTTTTCTAATTTTGTCGAGCAGGTCTTCCGTTTTATGAGATAATATTCTGATATCATTTATATTGAGAAATCCTGCAACACCCTTGATTGTATGAAATGCGCGAAAAATCCCATTAATTTTTTCTACATCTTCGCTTTCTTCAAAGGCCAGCATCTCGTTTGTGGCCATTTCAAGATGTTCTTCGGCTTCAGAAATGAAATCGGATACCAGTTCCGGGTCATCAATGGCTTCCAGCACCAGATCACCCGTCCCTTTTTCTTCCATCCGGGGTTCCGGTGCCGGCTCATTGGTTTTCATATTGAGCAGTTGAAAAATAGCCTCATTGTCCGGCAGAGATTCCGCTTTTCCTGAGTAATATGCATAAGTGTCCGTCATCCAGTCTTTTAGTAAAAACAAAAAATCCGAGCCAACCTCAGGTTTAGCAATAAAAGTCTCAGTTTCATGGCAAACCTCGCTGACAAGGTTCAGCCCCATTAAATTAGCTTCACCTTTTATCGTGTGAAGGATACGTTTGATTTCCGAAAGGGCATGGTGCTTATCACCACTATCCAGTTTCATTATTAAGGATTCCAGATCTTCCATAACGGTCACCTGGTTGGCTAGAAAATCCTTAAAAATGTCCTCATCGGCATTGACCGGCAGGTGATCTGTCACTATTTTCATTTCCGATTTTTTTTCCTCCTGTGCGGGCTTGTCACTTTCACCAGGCTGAAAAATTTTTTGATAATCTGACAATTTAATTTCTTCGCCTTCCATGGCTTTCTGTTTATTTTTTAACCAATCGATGACTTCAAACAATATATCAGGGTCTATATCATGACTTTCAGCCAGCCAGTCTTCAGTTTTATGACTTAAATCAGAAAGTTCCTTTTCACCCAGGATCGCTGCTTCGCCCTTCAGATTGTGGAGTTTTCTTTTTAATTCGCTGATAAATTCCTGATTTCTTTCTTTTTCAAATTGAATGATTAATTCTTCGAATTCATCGATATCAATTTTAAATTTGGTAACAAATTCCGAAAGAATATCACTATCAACCGGCAAGACTTCTTCCTTTTCTGATTCTGAAACACCAAGTCCCTCAGAAAATTCAACCTCTTCCTCACTGTAATTATTTTCGATGATTTTTTGGAGATCAGAAACTGTTTTACTGATAAGGGCAATATCAGTATCACAATTTTCCGATTCATCCAGGATCAATCTTTCAACGACAGGAACAAGGTTTTGCAGAGCCTGATCGATTTTGGGCCGGTTATTTTCACGGGCCCAACGCTGTAATGTTTCAATATTATTTAGGATTGTCCCCAGACTGCTTTTTTCTTCAACATCAAGAAAAACCACATCCTCAGAAATTGAATTAAGAATTTGTTTTACATCATATTGGTCTGACATTAATTTCACCGACTCTCAATATTTAATCATTCACTACTTCATACAAACAAAAACGACCCTCATTCAAGTCGATGAGCATCCCTTTACAAATTATGCGCCAACTAATATTTCATAATAGTCTGATCCTTAGATAATTGCTTAAGGGTCGAATACTAAGGATGATAAACAATCAGAGGTCTGTTAATAATTTTATATTATATTTTAATGAAAAGTTGAAAATAATGACTATACACTTTGATGTTATACAGGGAAATTATATGGAATTCTGGAAGATGCTCCGGCCTTTGAAGTCACCAAGGAATTTTTTTCCTTACTTGTAAATATTTCCATTAATAATTTATCTTTTATAAATTGAAAAAAATCAATAAATTTCTTCGCTTTTTGACGGGGGTGATTGGTTTCGACGGGTTAAGGATGTTCGCAAGTGCAGTGGAAGTTTGGAGCAGGGCTTCCTTAAAAAAGTTCCACAACCTTAAGTGCCGATATGGTACCTACACACTTGTTTGCTGCTCAGCAGACAACAAGTGCCTATGCTTTTGCGTAAGCGATGCTAGGTGGCGTGTTTCTCTGTACTACGCTATCAACTAAATTACAGAGAAAGATCCGTTAAGGCTTCCAGAGGATCGCAAATATCAGGAAGATACGCATTCCGGTTTTTGTTAATTTCGAACCAGAGTGAAGAGCAAAACCCAGAAATTGACTAAACTGTAGGACTTGCTGATTGATTTGATTCGGACAGGGGTTCGACTCCCCTCACCTCCACACCCTTCGCTCTGATGACGGAACTTCACATTGCAGGCCACGCATGGGCAAATAGTATATTCAAAAGGATAATCTTCCCGAAAGGTTTTGTATTCTAAGTAAATTTCGTTATTAAAAATCTAATCACCGAATATTTCAACAACCTCTTTTAATTTTTCCCGAATAGGAATATGTTGCGGACATTTGGTTTCACAAAGGCCACAGTCCTGACAATTGGATGCGCGGCGATCACCATGGACCTGCAGATCATATACACGTTTGGGATCTTTCACATCCTGAAACATCGCAGCATTATTCAGAAACCGAAAACAGGTTGGAATATCGATGCCAAAAGGACAGGGCATACAATAATTACAGGCAGTGCAATCAACAGCCATTCTGCTTTTGTAAATCTCTCTCACCCGATGAATGATGTCCAGTTCCTCATCACTGAGGGACTTTGGCAAAGCTTCTCTGGCAGCCGCAACATTCTCATCTATTTGTCCCATCGTGTTCATGCCGCTCAGGACCACAGAAACAGCCGGATGGTCCCAGACAAATCGCAGGGCCCATTGTGCCGCAGATCTTTTTACCGGGGCCATATTCCACAATTTTTGGATATCATCCGGAATGTTTTTGACGATGCTGCCGCCGCGCAAAGGTTCCATCACCACAATGCCGAGATTTTTTGCTGCAGCATACTCAAGCCCCTCTATTCCCGCCTGGTAATAGGTATCGATGTAATTGTACTGAATCTGACAGAAATCCCAACTATAAGTATCAACAATCTCCTTGAATAATGGCAGTTCGTCATGAAAGGAAAAACCGGCATATTTGATACGCCCATCTTTCTTTGCACGATCTAAAAAATCGAAAACTTTGTGTTCCTTGAGATTTTTCCAGAATTTTTCATTCAATGCATGAAGCAGGTAAAAATCAATATAGTCGGTTTCCAGTTTTTGTAATTGCTCGTTGAGAATTCGGTCCATATCTTCAGGTTTTTTGATATCCCAGGAAGGTAATTTCGTCGCTAGTTTGACCTTTTCACGGTACCCATTTTTCAGTACTTTTGCAACAAAAGGTTCACTGGCTCCATAATGATAGGGAAATGCTGTATCAATATAATTCACGCCATTATCGATAGCATATCTGATTTGCTTCAGGGCTTCGGGTTCATTGATTTTGGATTCATCCTTGCCAATGATCGGCAAACGCATGGCGCCAAAGCCCAAAATTGATACTTTTTCACCGGTATTACCAAATTCACGATATAACATTTTTTTCTCCTTATTACTTTTTGAATACTTACCACTTATTCCAATGCAAATTATCAGGCTTCCATTTATCCATAGAATCGCTCTCACTAGCAGGATAACCGATAGGAATAACATTGAGTGGAGTAATATGATCCAGCAGGTTCAATATTTCTATCATACATTTCATCCGATCTTCAACAGGAAAAACTGCTGTCCAGACCGCACCCAGTCCCAGAGATTCCACAGCCAGCAGAATATTTTCTGTTGCGGCAGAACAATCCTGTACCCAATATTTATTAGCGTAATGAGGTGAAGATTTACTATTATCACCACAGACAACAATAGCCGCATTTTTCAGCATTTTTGCATAGGGCAATGTATTATGTAATTTTTTCAAAATTTCTTCATCATCTATTGCAATGAATGCCCAGGGTTGAATGTTCACTGCAGATGGAGCAGCCATTCCGGCTTTGATCAAAAGTTCCAAAATCTTTTTTGAAATTTTTTCATCCGTAAATTTTCTGACACTCTTTCGGTTGTGAATGGTCAGAAGCATCGGGTTAAAAAAATTTTCTTTGGCGAGATTGTTCATTAAATCTTATTTTCCTTAAATTACCTGTTTTTTTTAAATTGTTGAAAATTAAAAGGAGATCGCCATGGAACCAACAAAAAAAATTATTACAGTTTTAACCTACATTTTACTGGCCATGATGGCCTATGCCTCCTATCAGGGTGTTTTTAATCCGGTAACTTTTGCCAGGGATTCACAATCTTTTGGCACCCAGGGAATCGGACAGGATTTTGTCAACCTCTTTATTGTGGCCCCTGTTTTATTGGTGTCCCTTTATCTTTATTTACACGAGAACAAAATCGGATTTTTTCTGTTTGGCGGTACTGTCCTTTATATTCTCTATTCCTACATCATTTATGCCTTTGGTGTACATTTTAATCATTTGTTTTTATTTTATAGCCTGATAGTTGGTTCTTCTCTCTTTCTTTTTATAATGTTCATGGCAGACTTCAGCAAAAAAGCGGTCATAGAATGGTTTGAAGCAAAAATACCGGTAAAAACCATGAGTACCTATATGATTGTGACAGCGATAATGTTTTATTGCATCTGGCTGGGAGAAATAATACCTGCCCTCATATCCGGCACAACTCCAAAAACAATCACAGACAATAACCTGCTGGTCAATCCCGTCCATGTCCTTGATCTGGCTTTTAGCCTGCCGGCCTTGATTGTTTCTGCAGTATTATTACTCAAAAAACACAATCTGGGTTATATTTTCGCGCCGGTATTATTGGTTTTTATTGTGATTTTGACCATAGCCCTGAGTGGAATGGCAGTCGCTTTGACACTTCAAAACATATCGGAAAATTTTTATCTGGTTTACATTTTTTCAGTTTTGTCTCTCTTGTGCGTTATTATTCTTGTCCTGTTTTTCAGAAAAATAAAATAAGAAAGAGCCGATGGACGATCAGCTCTCTTTCATAGTAACTAATATCCTTAAACTCCACTCTTCTGAATAATAAGCACTAAAACCAGTATTGCGTGCGTTTACATATATTAACCAGCAGGAGCATAACCGGAACTTCAATTAACACACCCACCACTGTTGCTAAAGCTGCCCCAGAGGAAATACCAAATAACATCACAGAAGTGGCAATTGCTACTTCAAAATGATTGGATGCACCAATCATGGCTGCCGGAGCAGCATCCTCATAGCTTAGTTTTAAAAGTTTTGCTGCAATATAACCAAGAGTAAATATAATAACTGTCTGAATAAATAAGGGGATTGATATCCATAATATGGTCAAAGGATTGGACATAATCACTTCCCCTTTAAAACTGAAAAGTAAAATAAGTGTAAATAATAGAGCTATAATTGTGATTGGATTTAATAAATGCAAAAATTTCTCTTTAAACCATTGTTCCCCTTTTGTGTTGATTATCCATTTTCTGGAAAAATATCCCGCTACCAGAGGTAAAGCAACATAAATAGATACAGATAAAACCAAAGCTTGCCATGGAACAGGCAGGCTACCAATACCTAAGAGAAAACCGCCTAAAAGGCCATATAACAATAACATCGTTAAAGAATTAATTGCAACCATTACTAATGTCAATCCATCATTTCCACGAGCCAAAAAACTCCACACCAGCACCATCGCAGTACAAGGAGCAATTCCCAATAAAATTGTTCCGGCAAAATAACTACGCCATAAAGGAATTTCAAGCATCTTGATGCCCTCTTGTAATACAACAATTCCTGCGCCATGGGTCGCCCCAACAGGTAGATTTAAACCAATGGGCATTTTAACCAAATCAACTGCTTCCGCCCCTATGAAATTTCTAAATAAAAATCCCAGGAAAAACAAACTGATTGCGTACATTGTAAAAGGCTTAATTGCCCAATTGATAAATAATGTAAGAAAAACAGGTCTTCCACTCTTACCGGCTTTTATAACACTGCCAAAATCAATTTTTACCATGATCGGATACATCATAAAAAACAGACAGATAGCAATAGGGATTGATATAACAGGTGCACCGTTGACCATGATAGACATGCTATCAAGTTTATGGGCAAATTGTGGTACAAATTTACCCAATAAAATACCTGCAATTATGCATAATCCAACCCAGATTGTTAAATATCTCTCAAAGATATTTGACATTCTTCTGTTATTTTCGACCATAGATTACTCACTTTTTGATACTAAATATTCTGGCAATAACATCACAAAGTCTCTGATCTCATCACGGACTCTGCGGTAGATCGCCAGTTTATCTTGTTCACTATCTATTGATTTCGCCAGAAAGGGCGGATCATCAAAACCTCGATGAATGATTTTTGCTTTTCCCGGAAAAATAGGACAGGTTTCATGGGCGTGGCCACAAACTGTAACAACAAAATCAATATCTTTGTCCAGATAATCCATGACATTTTCAGATTTATGGTCACTGATATCCACACCGCTTTCCGCCATGACTTTGACAGCATTGGGATTCAGGCCATGGGTTTCGATACCGGCGGAATATGCCTCAATTTCATCACCTTTCAAATGCCTTGCCCAACCTTCAGCCATTTGACTGCGGCAGGAATTACCTGTGCATAAAAATAATACTTTTAATTTTTCCATTGTTTATTTCCTTTATTTTTAGTTCAC
This sequence comes from Fidelibacterota bacterium, assembly GCA_016934035.1. Taxonomy (GTDB): domain Bacteria; phylum Fidelibacterota; class UBA2242; order UBA2242; family JAFGTP01; genus JAFGTP01. The sequence goes on along the minus strand of JAFGTP010000058.1, from coordinate 39,988 downwards.
TGATTATCCTGGAAGTTAACTCCATATATGCGTCAAAGAATAATAAATTCCAACCAGAATAAACGCCGTACCGGCAATTCTTCTGATCCAAAGGTCAATGATATTTATTTTGTTAAACGCTTTACCAACATAAGCAGAAGAAAATGCAATTATAAAAGCAAATATTACAACCGGGATTGCTGTTCCAATACCATAAAAAAGTGGAACCAACAATATTGAATTCTCTTTTATTGCCATTGGTAAAAGCCCTCCAAAAAACAATCCGGCAGAAACAGGACAAAATGAGAGAGCGAATATCACCCCGATAGGAAAAGCCCACAATAAGCCTCCGGTTTTTGCCTTATCCTGCAACTTTGAACTATTAATCATAAGTGAAGCGCCGGCCCCAATCCATCCCAAAAGGATAAGTCCCAGCAATATCATGATCGGCCCCAATAACTCATTCATGTGCTTTTGAAGAAATAACGAAATTTCTGACCTACTGAATAAACCGGCAGTAATCAATACTCCTAATCCAATATATGTAAAAATCCGACCAATTGAATAAAGAAATCCGGAAATGATAACAGTTTTGGTTTGTCCGGTACTTTTGCCAATAAAAGAAATCGCTGCGATATTAGTGGCCAGCGGACAGGGACTGATGGCTGTTAATACTCCAAGCCAGAAGGCTGAAAATAAGGCTATCCAACTCATTCATTTATCTCTATTTTTTCCAGATTAGCATCAATAACTTTGGAAACGTGATCGTAAAACTCAGTCGGTTTATTCACTAGTTCCCAAACATCATCCATCCTCTCATATTCAACAAACTCACCATTTTTTACGAGTCCTACAACAACACAACTAGCTATCACATTAAACTTATGTGCAATGGCTTCGTTTTCCTGAAAATCAATTTCCTGCCACTTAATTTCACCATTTGAAAGTTTATTTTTATATGATGAATTCAATAAGTTTATTGTCAATTTTTCGATAGTATTACAGGTAACACATCGAAAAGTAGAATGGAGGTAATATACAGCAACATAATTTCCATTATTGTCATTGGATTTGCTAACAGATGATTCAATGGGTTTTACTGAATTCTTTCCCAACATAACGCCAAAACTAATTAAAGCAAAAGCAATTAAAAGGTTAGTTGTTATTTTTTTAAATTTTTCCAAAAAAAAACTCACTTTCCACAACAACCAAAGGGCTCTGCTTCAGCCAGTGCTTCATTATCGCACTCTTGAATACATGAACCTGAACTTTGTAAACTGAAATCATACCCTAATTCTACCCATTTTGCAAGTATATCTTCTTTGGAAATAAAACCCACATGTCGCCAGATTTCTGTTCCGGTTTCATCAAAAAATATTTGAGTTGGGATAGACTGAATTTTGTGTTGCTGCGCTTTTGCCTTGTTTTCAGGTTGCCAGACATCAATAAATTCCACCTCAAAAACACCTTTATATTCTTCGGTTAATTCAGCCAAAATCGGTTCCATTTTTTTGCAGGGAATGCATTTGTGAGCACCTAAATCCAAAAGTTTTGGTAATTTTAATTCAACTGTTTCTTTTGGTAACTTTTTCTTATCTGCTTGTTTTGGATCCTGACTGGCACTTTTCTTACCACAACTCATAGCAGTCAAATTAATAATTACAAACAACAGAAATGTTAAAACAATAAATGATTTATAAAAAACTTTATTCATTATTATTACCTTTTTAGTTAAAATAAGAATTCCCAGCGAAATTAATCCCTGCGAATTCAAATTACTAATTACAAAGTTCGACTGCTTTTTTATAAACAGTCATAATGTTTTTATTAGTTGGCACTGTTTCGCCCTTTTCAAAGCCTAAATCAGCCAACTGAATATGACTATAATTTGTTATTCCGGCTTCTTCCAGGAATTTTTTTGCACAACTAATTGAGCAACCGTCAATGACAACAATTTAACACCATTGCAACAACAACTACATCCCATGATAACCTCCTATTTGTTAATAGTTCGTAAAATTTACTTTTCGCTCAATAACTTTTTCATTTTATCTAAAGAAGGAATAATACCAACTAATTCCACTTGACCATCAATTACAAGTGCCGGTGTCAGCATAACTCCAAAAGACATGATATTAATAATATCTTCTTCTTTTTCTATTTCATAATCTAACTGTAATTCATTTGCTGCCAATTCTGCTAACTTGTAAAGTTTTTCACATTTTGCACAACCTGTTCCAAGTATTTGTAACTTCATATTTTTCTCCATCTATATTTATTTTAAAATAATGAACCGAAAATCATTCCACTTATTGTAGCCATCACAATAACAAGTGATGAGAATACAATGGTCTTTTTTGTACCCATAACATTTCTTATAACCAACATATTTGGTAAACTCAAAGCCGGCCCAGCCAATAAAAGTGCTAATGCTGGTCCTTGTCCCATGCCATTATCAATCAGTCCCTGCAGAATTGGCACTTCTGTTAATGTCGCAAAGTACATAAAAGCACCTGCAAAAGAAGCGAAAAAGTTTGCTAAGAATGAATTTCCACCTACTGCACCAGCAACCCATTGTGAAGGTATAATGCCTTCATGACCAACTCTTCCCAAAAATGCACCCGCCACAAGCACTCCTGCAAACAGTAATGGTAAAATCTGTTTTGCAAAACCCCAGGTTTCGGAAAACCATTCCTGGGTTTCATCATTTTCTGTACTCGTAATAATAGAAATGAGGATAATACCAGTTGAAAAGGCGAGTAAATGATTGGTAAAGTAACCCACTATTGCAATGATGACTCCTGAAAAAAATAACTTCCACCATTTAACATTAAACCATGCAACTAGAGAAATGGACAGAACAATAGCAAATAATGAAGTAATCAGCCATTTAATATTAAAAATAGCACCCCATGCACCTTCAGCATGTTCCGGTTTTCCCCAGGTTGCAAAGATCAAGATTCCAACAAGACTGAAAAAATATATTAAGGTTTGCCATAATTTTCTACCAGGTTCTTCTACGGGCATTGCCATTTGTGCTTTAATTTTTACTTCTTCTTCTCTGCGAAAAATAAATTGCATTAATAATCCAATTATGATACTAAATAAAATGGCACCAATTGCTCTTGCAAGCCCCAGTTTGATTCCGAGAATTCTTGCTGTTAAAACAATTGCCATCACATTGATAGCCGGACCGGAATAAAGAAAAGCTGTGGCAGGCCCGAGGCCGGCACCCATTCGATAAATCCCGGCAAACAATGGTAAAACAGTACAAGAGCAAACAGCTAAGATTGTACCCGATACGGAGGCGACTCCATAAGCCACGACTTTTTTGGCTTGCGCACCAAGATACTTCATCACAGAATTACTACTGATAAACACTGCAATAGCACCAGCGATAAAAAAGGCCGGTACCAGGCAGAGCAGGACATGCTCCTGGGCGTACCATTTCGCCAGGTGAAAGGCTTCCAAAATCGCATTATCAAACCGCTTCATTCCCACAGGTAGAAAAAACATTGCCAGAAAAGCGGTGACAATCCAAAATAATTTTTTCCCTTCATCTTTCCAGTTCATTAAGCTGCCTCATGATTTTCTATTTTTTTTAATTTATCCAAATATTCTTGTTTGACTGTACCTTTGATGCAGGCAATAAAATTCAATACACAAGTCATTTTTAAATAATAAAAAACCTGCTTGCCTCGTTTTTCAAAATCCACTAAACCGGCTTCTTTCAGAACCGTAAGATGTTTGGATATGGTGGAGAAATCGGATTCCAGGTTTTCATTGAAGACGCAGACGCACAATTCACCTTGGGCCAGTTGTTCCACCATCCAGAGCCGGGTGGGATGGCTGATGGCTTTTAATATTTTCGCAGTTTCCTGGGTTAAAAAATCATCTTTGGGATTCATATTATTCCTTTTAATTTCTTATTTGGCAAATTTACCAAATAAAACCTTAAAAACAACAAAAATATTGATGATTATTGCTCTCTATCAAATAATATAATGATTCTCTGAATCATTGACGGGCAACTATCATTTTCATTAATGTGTAATTGGAGGCAGCCTGGGGAATTTTAACCAGAAAAAAACTTGCAGGTCTTTGAAAGATATTGCAAGACAAAAATATTCAACTTTATAGCAATTCTCAAAATAAATATCCGATGTTGAAAATTGTAAGCGACAATTCGAATTGTCGCATGCCGTCATTTATCTTCAGAATCAGTATTATCAAATCTTTATCGAATCAATATTAATCCTTAACACACCGGATTGAATATCCGTTATTATCAGGCATATCATGCATTTGTATAATTTCGTGGCTGGAGTTTAAAGCCCAGATTGAATAAAGGCTATTTGAATAAAAAATGGTTGCATTACCGATTAAATTAAAACCTATATGGCTTGCACGTATTCCTGTCGGTAGTGCATTAAAACCAAAACAATCAATACCATTTCCATTATACAACCAACCTGTAGTTGATTTTAATGCCAACCCTTCTTGTCCATAAAATCCAGAAAGCCCTAAATTATCTATTAACTTATTCCAGTCATCATCAGTTGCATGATGCCAACCCGCAGGAGCGATATTCCGGCTATTAAATGCTGCATATTTATTATATAATGCACCATAAATGACACCATTGGAGTCAATATTATTATAATAGCAATAGGCACCGGTGGTTAGGTTATCCCATTCTGTATTATCTGTAACTTTTGGTATGGGATCTCCGTTTCGGTAGTGGGTTACTCTCAGGTTCTCAGCCATCCACCATTGATCACCGATTTTAACAGTGGCATAAGTATTATTATCGATGTCAGTCACTATTCCTTGCTCTATTGGAGCGATGATATCAACGAAATTGATTGAGTCAATATAAGCGACTGGTAGTGTTATGACCGTCCCATTTGTACTAAATATCTGCATCTTTTTTCCCTGTGCGGGTAAGAACTGATGAAAAATCGCAATTATGGACAATATCTGTACAATTTTTTTAAAACCAATCATTGTGTTCATCTCCTATTACCTAGAAAGTATTTTACTTATCTGATTAAATCTGATCTTATAAATATTAAGTCAACCTTTATAATTATCAATTTAATCTTAATACTTTTTCAAAACTATCTAAAAAATTAAAAATATTTTCTGCATTGATTCGCAAAAATTATGGTCCTTTTTGTATGAAATGAGTATCTGTTATCACAAGAAAATTTAAAAAAAATTCTAAATCCACTGCAAAAGAATTATGAACACATGCTCAAAACTCTTCTTGTTTAAGCCTCTTTTTCCTTGTAAATTTTACCATCTGATTACAATTAAATGAAAGGTGACATATAATGAACCAAATTGAAAAAACACAGGAACAGGATAAGAGAATCACAGAGAACCTGGAGATTATCAAAAACCGTATGGTGGTTTTCAGTGGTAAAGGCGGCGTCGGTAAAAGTACCGTGGCAGTCAATCTGGCCTATGCCCTGATCAAAAACAAACTCACTGTCGGATTGATGGATGCCGATATCACCGGCCCTAATGTTCCACAAATGGTTGGCGACCATTCGCAGCCCGATGCCATTGACGAACATCAACTTCTGCCCAAAATAAAAGAGGGTTTACGTTTTATCTCCATTGCTCCCATGATTCCTGAAAACCAGCCCGTCATCTGGCGCGGCCCCTTGCGCTCCGGGATCATCAACCAGTTTCTTGCCGATGTGGTTTGGGACAAACTTGACGTTTTGGTCTGCGACCTTCCGCCCGGCACCGGTGATGAAGTTCTGACCGCCGCACAAAAAATGCTGCCGCAAATTGCTATCATTGTGACGACGCCACAGGAAGTTTCATTGATGGATTGCCGCCGGGCAGTGAATATGGCAAAAAAACTCAATATCCAACATATTGGTATCGTCGAAAATATGTCGGGCTTCATTTGCCCCAAATGCGGTGAAGAGTTAGATTTCTTCGGCACCGGCGGCGGGAAAAAAATGGCAGAAGATATGGCCGTTCACTTTCTGGGACAAATACCGATGGAAAAAGAAACACGGGAATGTGGAGACGCCGGAACTCCGATTGTCCTGAAATTTCCGGAATCAAAATCTTCCAGAGCTTTTGATGAAATCGCAAAAAATACCATAAATTTATTGGAAAAATAAAATCAACATAGACCACAGATTTCACAGAAAAACCCCCTATTTTTAGACTCATCTGTGAAATCTGTGGACCTTTACAAAATCCCACCATTGCAACATTCAGGAACATTTTTAGCCCTCAGGTGTGGAATGACATAATTATGAGAGGGTACCATGATCATCCAGGGTGTTATATTTGACTTTAACGGCACACTGTTTTGGGATACAGAATATCAAAATATTGCATGGGAAAAATTTCTGAAATCCTATCATATAATTTTTAGTGAAGATGAGAAAAAAGAATTTCTGCATGGAAGAAACGTAAAAGATACTTTGGAATATGCATTCAATCAAAATTTTACTCAAGAACAAATCGAAACCTTGTCTGAAGAAAAAGAAATTATATATCGCAATATTTGCCTGCAAAAGGAAATGAAACTTGCTCCGGGAGCTGAATCTCTGATTCAATTTTTATTGAAAAATAATATTAAAACAGCCCTTGCAACCGCAGCTGGAAAATCAAATGTTGATTTCTTTATCGAAAATTTTAATCTTACAAAATACTTCAATAAAAAAAATATCATCTTCAATGACGGAACTTCCAGAGGAAAACCATATCCTGATTTATTTAACAAAACCATCAAATCCTTAAATATAAAAAATGAAAATGTGATAATATTTGAAGATTCTGTTTCAGGGATTAGGGCTGCTGAAGGAGCCAATCCACATAAAATTATCATTGTTAAATCGACAGATGAAAATTATCGTAATTTTCCCTATCCAATTATTACTCATTTTGATCAGGTCGACAGGAAGATTTTCTAAAGATAACCACAGAATTCATTAATCGATTCTGTGGTTTTATTTATAAAAAATTAAAAAAATATTACTGAACATACTTTTCTTCTACGTACTTGTCCAGTTTCTGGGCCACTTCCTTGATAAGTATTGTTCGCTCCCGATGACCCATGAAGGTACTTTTAAAGGTATTAATGATGATCTCTTTGACATCATTCATATTCAGTTTAAAAGTGCTGATAGCCAACATATATTCATCGGTAAGGGTGGTATTGGAAACCAGAGTATTGTCGGTATTCAGCGTTACCCTCAGGCCATAATCCTTGTAGAATTTGAACGGATGATTTTCGATTTTATCCACGCTAGCGGTTTGCACATTGCTGCTAAGGCAGATTTCCAGGGGAATTCGGTGGTCATTGACATAATTAAGCAGGTCCCCGTCTTGTTTCAGTTTTACGCCATGGCCAATGCGATTGGCGCCGCAGTAGTGAATGGCCTGATGGATGGATTCCGGGCCATAATCCTCACCGGCATGGATTGTTGTATTAATATTATTATTTCGAATAAGATAAAATGCATCCTTGTGATCTTTGGCAGGAAAATTTTCTTCCACGCCGGCCAGATCAAAGCCAACCACACCTTTGTTTTTATAGGCTACCGACAGTTCAGCCAGTTTGTAGGAAATTTCCGGTGAAATGGATCGAATTCCGCAAATTATCACACCTGAACGTACGCCAAAATCCTTTTCTGCCCTTTTTAGCCCCCGCAATACTGCATCCACCGACTGCATCTCAGTCATACCGTTACTGGTGTGCAAAATGGGCGAATAACGGACCTCAATATAAATCACGCCTTCTTTGGCTACGTCTTCAACCAACTCATAGGCGGCCCTTTCCAGCGATTCCGGAGTTTGCAAAACAGACAAAGTGATATCAAACATTTTAATATATTCCGGCAATGTGATACTGTTATCCATGACTGAAACAAATTTTTTCAACTTTTTCGGATCCATGGAAGGCAATTTCACATTTTGTGCTTTGGCCAGATCAATGATGGTCTCAACACGCATGGAACCGTCCAGGTGACAATGCAACTCTGCTTTTGGCAGGCTTTGAATAAAATCTCTTGTTAGTTCAATATTTTTCATATTAACCTCTTACCATTTAATAAATTTTTCGTTTTTCAATTTGGCCAAAAAAAATCCCAAACGCTCAAAAACCGGTTCGATTTTTTCTCCCAATTCTTCTTTGATTTTGCCGCCAATTTCCAGCGCAGTGGATTTCCCGTCGATCCTTTTCCAAACCGCAGAACCCATCTCATCCAGATGGATAAAATAATAAGGGTGTTTCATTCTGGGAATAATATATTTTTTACTGAATTTGCTGGAAAATTTCGGTTGCAGCAGGGTGACCGTGCCATCTTCTTCGACATTGAATTTTACAGTGCAGACAGGAACAATCTCACTCATTTTGAGGGCTTCAGCTGGCCTATTTTTCTGTTTCTTAAATAACTTCATTTTTCACTCTTTAAAGAACACTTGAAAAAAGTGTAATTCATACAAAATAATGAGAATGGATTGATTATGCAAGAGGATATTAAAATTTAAACTTCTGAAACCTTATTTTCTTAGGATAAGACTGCGGACCATCATTAAAAACCGGCCAACTAGCCCCACCGGACATAGAAACCGGCACCAGAACCTTTTGATCACCATAGCCAGCATCAGCGAAACAATCGCCACTACGATCCTACAGGATGTAAAATCAAACTGGAAAACGGTGGAAAATATTTCATATCCAAAAAATCCCGGCTGATTGGCAATCATGGCATAACCCAAAATAGCCAGGGTCCCCACAATAGCCGGTATCTGATAGACTTTTCTGTATTTAAATTTTAGACTTACAGGGAAAAATTTAAACAGGTAATCCTGAATAATCCCCATGGGACAAATGGTGGCAAAATATAGGTTCTTACCCGACAAAAAAATCGTCAATACAAAAAAACCGATCACCAGCCACCAGTAATATTGATTATCAGGAAAATTACCCAACAGCAGATTGTTGAAGTGTGTAATGGACAAAAGACCTTTATATACAAAGCCGAGGAAAACAACGGATATCAAATGAAAAAGCGGCAGGAATTTTTTCAGCCTTTTACTCTTGCTGAAGGAAAATACAATTGCTCCCAGGTAAAGAAAGATGATGAGTAAATCTTTAAGGCCTGGCAAGATAAGATGACGTTTCAGCCTGTTTTTAAAATGCAGCTGACAAGAGGCGTCATTTGCTTTCTGAACAGCGGTATGGATACCCACACAAGTGACCGTCGCACCGCTGACGGCATCAATGTTTTCTTTCAGAATTAGTTTTTCCTGAATATTTTTTCCGGTGTACTGTTCCACATATTTCCCCTGCACTATCCGTCGGAAGAATCCCGGAGTTTCCGTCTGTGAAAGGACTTTAACCACCAGAATATTGCCTTGCAAATCGTAATTCACGCCCACTCTGATGGGACCGGAATATCCTTCTGCGCTGGCAATGGCCAATATTGACACCGGCTTTTCAAACATGGATTTGGTGTCATATAAATAATAAAAATCTTCTGCTATTTTCTTTACAGTAGTGACGGGACCAAAATGTTCGAAAATTGAATCTTCAATATCATCACCCATGCGGCTTTTGCCTGTTATGAGAGAAAATGCAATAAACAGAATCACCAGCAAAAGAATAAGTAGTTTTTTATTCAATTGTACTCCTCTTGAATTATTTCAGCAGGATGCATTTTTTCACATCCGTAAATTCCGTGGTGACCATTTTGTAAAAATATATCCCCGAAGAAAATTGGGTCGCATTCCATGTAAACTGATAGTAACCGGCCACCTGGATTTCATCAACCAGCGTTTCTACCAACTTTCCCCGGCTGTCATAGACTAGTAAGCGAACATGGGTATTCTGGGGAAGCGTGTAGGCTATCTGCGTCACAGGATTAAAGGGATTCGGATAGGCTTGTGAAAGTGAAAAAGTCGCCGGAATAGTGGCGGTTTCATCAAGTGCCACAACATTGACTACTTTGATTTGTGCCGCAGTATAGGCGGTGTCCAGAAAATCCGTGGCATAGAGTTGCAAATCATAAAATTCTTCCGGCTCATCCGGAACCTGCCAGCTTAATAATCCGGTTTCATCAACAGAAATTCCTTCCAGGGTCTCAACCAGGCCGATTTTAACGGAGTCGTCATCGGGATCAGCAACATTAAACTGAAATTTGAATACCGTACCATTATGGATCGTTGTGTCGTTCAAAAGTGTAAAAAACACCGGTGGCCGGTTGACATTTTCAATACGGACAAGGAAAGTGGAAAAATCCTGTAACTCTCCATCGCTTACCAAAAGCCTGATTTTATATTCCCCGCTTTGGTTAAAATCAGGTTGCCACTGAAAATGGTCCGAATCCACTACCACTCCAAAATCTTGTTCATTTGCAAAAACCCACTCTTTTTCAACCAGAACAAAAAAGGAGTCTACCCGGAAAATGAGGCTATCTTGCTCGGGATCTGCAGCAATGAGGGCAAGGTCCAATAATTCATTTTCACTCACGACAGTATCCGGCAGACTGCTGGTCCAGGCCGGAGGATCATTTTCTTCCAAGACCTGAATCATCATTTGATAATCAGACTCACTGACATTCACTCCGTCAAATACTCGAAAATAAAAAAACGAATAAGGCGACCCTGTCTCATTTTCATTGGGTAAAAAAGTTAGCGTTTCGATCAATTCAATGGAATATAGTGAATCGGGATCAGGGCTTTGTTCATTAAACCTGAGTTCTCCCGGACCATTAAATTCAATAATTTGGATCGCTGTGAAAGGACCGTCTTCTATATCCTGAAAATAAAAATCCTCCGGGGAAAATTTGTATAAATAATCTTCAACAAGGGTAATTGTATCATTCTTTGACAAGGGCCTGTCATTGACCGGTAAAACATGAACCGAAAAGGTATCCGCCACAGAGAATTCACCGGCAGCGGCCCGAATAGTGATTTCACCGGAACCAAAAGCATTTTCAGAAAAAGACAATACCAGGGAATCGCCGGAAATAAAAGAATTTACAACAGCCGGATTGGAATTCATTTCCAGCGTTTTATTCAACATCAGATCATCGGGATCTGAAAATACATCCTGCAACAAAATCAGAGTATCAGGCCCATCCTCCCAAAAGGTCAGGTCCGGTAACGGCCGGTCAATCTGAGGCGGATCATCATGACCCATTACATTGATGAAGCAGGTGTAAGCAGAATCGCTGATCGTCTTGTCAATGGCCATCATTTTGAACTTGAAAAAAGTATAAGGCTGACCGGTGCCGTTTGATTCCGGCACATATTGCAGATTTTGAATGTATTTGTAACTGATTCCGGCTTCAACCACATTGTCCAGATATTTCAAAGTCCCTTTGTCCGGTAAGAGAGTTATAATGATGGCTCCGAATTTGTCATTTTCCAGGTCTTCATAGCCAAAATCATATTTTACAAAATCATATAGACTATCTTCTGCCAGGACGATGGATGTGTCTCTTGAAAAAGGGGAATCATTAACAGGATAAACCGTGACAGTAAAAGTATCGATCACGATGGTGTCCGCTGAAGCGCCGGCGATCTGAATTTCGGCTTTACCAAATTTGTTGTCCAGAAAATCCAAAGTCAGGTCATCACCGGAAATCGACACCTTGACCAACGTGGTGTCACTGACCTCAACAATCGATTTATCAATTGCAAGATCATCATCATCAAAAAATACCGGTCCGAGATTGATAGTGGTATCCGGAGCATCTTCATCAACCGTGAAATCCGCAATCGAATGGGCAATATGCAGCGGGTCGTCCACAGACCTGACTGTGAAAGTAAGAGAACTGATATGATCACTAAAAGCCCCGGATGTATCCATGACGAAATAGGAAATGGTTGCGTAATTTTCACCAAACCGGTTCTCTTCCGGGTAAAAAGACAACTGCCCCAATTCCGTACAAAGGAAATTGACTTTTACAGTATCTTTTTTAAAAAGGAGAAATCCTCTTTCAGGGACCGAAGAAAGTCTGATACCCCTCAGTGTATCACCATCTGCATCATAAAAAGGGATTGTTTCTTTGCTGAAGGCAAATACAAAATCTTCATCGATGGTTATCGTTGTATCAAAACCGACGGGGTTATCCGGCTCCGGCAGCACCTCGACCAGGAAAGTATCATTGACGCTTTTGGTGTTGGAAAATCCATTGACGATAATTTCTGCTTTTCCGTTCTGGTCCTGAAAAAAAGCTAGGATCAATTTATTTTGTTTCACCATGGCGGACAACAGCGTCGAATCGGAAGAGGAAAAAATCCTTTTGATGATGCCCGAATCCACATCATCGGAATCGGAGAAAACCGGGGCCAAATCAATCACCAGGTCAGCAGTATCTTCCGGTACAACATAGTCAGGAATGGAGTCCAGCACAAAAGGTGGTTTGTCAAAAATAGTGATGGAATCTTCCACTGAAAACCAACTTCTGTTATCATATCGGTCGATCGTGATTCCGGCAAAATAATAGGTTTCATCGATAACGACATCGGTATAAGTATACTCGGTATCACCCCTGATTTCGATGATCACACTGTCTACATTTCCATTCTCCGGAATGGGCTTATCGGAACGATAAAGGACATATTGCTTAAAATCTCCCATCGCAGACTCTTCCCAGGACACTGTAACAAAATCATTGGATTGATCGGTGATATGGAATTTCTGGGGTGAAATAGGCGGAGCGGAAAGATTGGGGGCAGTGAGGAATGGTAAAATATCAGCTTGTGAATCCACGGTATCACCCGAACCTGAAAGGTTTTGCGTATCATGATAGGGGCCGGCAGCACTTTCAAAATAGTTATTTTCTGCAGATAAATCAGATAATTGCAGGTCAATGGAATGAGCATGCCCGGTGAAATTGCACTGCTCGACAGACGAGAGATTATTTCCGTAAATATAGATACCATCACCACCATCCAGGGCGAAATTGTTATCCAGTGTTGAGCCTGTTATTTCAGTTTGACATTCCCTGGAATAGATGGCTCCGCCTTTTTCAGCATTGTTCCGGGCAATCATGCACCCTGAGAGACGGGCACTGCTTGTGCCTTCCAGAAATATCGCACCACCCTGCCTGCTTTGATTATCAGCCAGATCACTGCTGGAAATATTTAAAATGGTATTTTGCCAGCAACAAATCCCTCCGCCCTGACTTTCATCATCAGCATATTCGCTGTCCTGGTTCTTTGCGATATTTTGAATAATTCGGGTGCTGATGATTTCGCCCTGAGACTCATGAAAAAAGACACCGCCTCCCCTTTCGGATTCATTATTCCTAATTTCGGAAAAAGAGATCAAAACAGAACCGGAACCTGTACAACTAAAGCCGCCGCCGAATTCTTTGGAAAAATTTTCATTGATTCTGGAATGGCTGATGATCAGAGAAGAATTTTCAACAAACAGTCCCCCTCCATCTTCAGCCTGATTGGATATGATCGATGAATTTTGCAATTGAAGATCAGAATTTTGTGAATAAATCCCGCCACCCCTGTCGTATGGACCTGAGGGCGCATCATAAATGGCATTATCTCTGATGATTACATGGTCTACAAGCAGGCTGAAATTGTTCAGATATAAGCCTGCACCGTTTCGCACATTTCCACCATTCTGAAGGACCAGGTTTTGAATGATTGTGCGACTGTTTGTTATTTTAAAGGATGAATTGATGGTGACCACTCTTCCTGCACCACGGCCATCAACGATTGTATTGCTGGAATCTTCTCCCACCAGGGAAATACCGTTTTTTCCCGGCCAGACCAGGTTTTCATAGTATATACCGGCACTTACCCGGACTACATCGCCGGAATCTGCAGCATTCAGCGCATCCTGAATTGAGCCGTAATCAGCAGGCACTTCTATAGTTTCAGCGAATAAAATAGAGGCCAAAACCATATATAAAACAAGTAAAAAGCTTTTCAAAAAAAATATCCTCATTGATGATTAAAAAACGAAGATAATTTTAAGCAAATAAGGGAATTATCACAAGTTGAAATCTACTTCAAAACCAACATTGTTCTGGATTGTACATTTTCGTCATTAATCAATTGGTAAAAATAAATCCCAGTCGAAAAATCGGTCACGCTCAAATAATATTGGTACTTTCCAACCGGTAAAATTTCTTCAACCAGGCTTTTTACCAGTCGTCCCTGAAGATCAAACACCTGTAATTTCACATGCCCTGGTTGATTAATTTGAAACCCTATCGTTGTGTTTCCATTGAAGGGGTTTGGATAATTTTGCTGTAATTGGAAACCTTCGACAATTACTTCCGATTCCCTGTCAATTTTTGTCAGAACATCATTTATCGGGAAAAGATCTTTGATCGTAAAATCCACCCAGTATATAGCCAGGCAGTTGCTGATTTTTGAGAATAATTCATTGCCAATAGTTTTTACGGGATCATCAAATCCGCCCCACCAGTCAAAATCACTGTCACCATCGTTGTCAACATCACTGTTATACCCAAACTGGAAAATCACCGGGTTGTTTTTATAATAATTCCCCCAATACTTGAATTCATTCACCATGGAATTCATGGAACCAAAATCCTGGCTGTCATCGACAAACACAAGATTACCACGATAATTGGGCGGCATATTGTCCGTGTCCCAATGTTTCAATGTCAGTGTGTATTCAGAATTATAGGATTTTACTGCTGTTTCCCATCTTTCGGCTTCCCCATCACTGACTTTCCTGCCACAGTAGTCATTGGCAGCCGAATTGAAATACCATTCATTATCAACACCAAATCCGATCACACATTGATGATGTTTATATCGGTCCATTACCAATGAGATCAAGGAATCCATGTCAGCATCACCGGATTCCACCTGGAGCCAGACCCTGACGCCGGTGCTGTCAAAAAGGTCGAGGTATGGCTCGTTTAAATCGCGGGTATCAAAACTGATGTGCTCATAATTTTTGCCATTACCGGGATGGGGGAAGTGAAGACGGCACAAGCCGTTACCCCAATAGGTGCTGACAATCCAGACACCAGCCGGTTGCGCTTCTTCAAATTTGTCTGCGATAATATGACCGACTTTAGACCAGTACAAGGGTTCCGGAAAGTTTCCCGGCATGACGCGTGAAGCGCGAAATCCGGCATATCGCTGTTCAGCAAAAACCATTGCACAAGTGAGCAAAATAAATAATATAAATTTTTTCATAGTTGAATTTATTCTCCTTTACAAAAAAAAGCACAGAGTTATTTTATTTTGAGGGCTTTAATGACTCCATGCTTTTTTCTCAAACAAAAAAAATTAAAAAATGGTCATATATGATTGTCAAAAAAGGAGGTAACCTTGCTACATTTTTTTTGTTTTTTCAATTTTAAAAAAAAGTCGCCGGCCTCAAAAAGAAACCGGCAACCCTTTAGAACTTTATTTCAAAAACATCATTTTTTTCATGGAAACCTGGCTGCCTGCCTGTAATTGGTAAAAATAAATTCCATTGGCAACTATCTGTCCGGCGTCATTGATGCCATGCCACTGAACCGAATACCGGCCAGCGCTCAAAGAGGCATTATCCACCAGTGTTCGAATTTTTTGGCCCAGCACATTGTATACAGTCAATTTCACCGGTTCCGTATGATTAATCATGTAATGGATGGTTGTCACCGGGTTAAAAGGGTTCGGATAATTCTGTTCCAGTGTAAAATCAGCGGCAGTATAATTTTCATCTTCATCTATCGCCACACTGGCATTAGGTCCCTGATATTGCGCTAATTCTCCTGGATACCATTGCAGACTTCCCACATGAAAACCATCAGTGGCTGTTAAATTTGCGGTATAGGAAAAATCTTCAGGATAGGGGTAGGTCAGGAAATAACCCGGCATGGTAAAGTCATTGCCCGGGTCATATCCCCAAAAACCAAAAGTCCCGGATTCACGGTGAGCAGTCATTTGGGCAACCAGATCATCTGTGCAGTCACCAGACACAAAACCAGGATCCATATTCACATTGCCCTCTTCAACAAAACCGGGATAACCGGCATCATCAGCAAACATGCTGCTGGCAACAGAGGTCATCCAAACCGGTGTTACCACCGAATCAAAGGCCGCCCAGTAATTCTGAACATTCTGAGACCAGGCATAGCAATTATTTTTCAGCAGGAATTTTCTATCATGTTCCGACATTAATGCCACAACAGAATCCGGAGTTCCCGGTTCATTGCCGAGCAAAGTATCCGCACTGATCACCGCCGGCAAAGACTGGTCTTCCCCATCCAGCACCTGCTCCAATGTAACACTGTGGGGCTGAACATTGTAAAATATATTATTGGTCACGATGGTATTGTAATGGGCATTTAACGCTGAAAAACCTTTTACCACATTAACCAAAGTATTGTGATCAAAAATCAGGTTTCGAACGACATCAGACCCATCCATATTAATGACCGTTCCCTGCAGATTAAAAAAAGTATTATTGGTAAATGAAAGCGTATCAAAGGTTCCGCCACCGGCTTCGATAAAAAAGGGACACCACTCATCACCGTAATCATAAACCGTTGCATTTCTGACTGTGCAATTGCTGACAAAAATTTTGCCGTCATTGATATAGGCTTCAACCATTCCCCAGCCTAGTAAGGTAAAGGAACATCCGTCCAAAACCAGTTTCAATCCGTCTGTTCCCAGGACAATAGCATTGGCCCAGGAGTAGGAACCATCGGCTGAAGTGGTTGTCATGGCAATATTTTTTACCGTCAAATCTGCATAGGTGGTCAGACAGTGCTCATAGGGAACTTCACCTTCCGCATTGGCCGTCACAATCAGCAAGGGCGGTCTTAATTCATTGGTTGCCCCCGGATTATCGGCAACCAGGTGAATCGGGTTTGTAAAAACCGGTGATTCATTGTACATATAGGTGCCACCCCTTTGCAATTTGTAGACCTGATGAAGTTGTTCACCATTTGAATTGGTATCCGCTGCCACAAATTGTGACAGGGCATTGATGATCAGGGAACCGGATTCATCCAGGTAAGGTACTTCCAGGGTATCCTGCGCAAAAGTAATGGTACTGATAAGCAGGACCACGATTAAGGTTAGCATTTTTTTCATTTTCTTCTCCTCTTTGTTAATTCCTTCTACCCAATTTGAATTTTTAATGTATACCGGAATGAACCGGTAGTTTCTATTTTCCCTCAAGTTGTTATTTTTAAGATTTCAAATTAACATCTTGAAAATGTCGCCTTTCGGAAGCCACAGGGTGACACCTTTTTAAATATCAAAAATCATATCGAACACCAAAATCAGCTGTCATTCCATAATAGGTTTCATTCGATATATAGCCTGTTCCTTTGTTGATGGAGCGCTCCATCGATTTGGACAGGTTTTTGAAATTTGCAAATAATTCCAGGCCTTTCAGCGGCAGTTTTTGTTTCAATGATAAATCATAAAGGACCATGGCATCGGAATACCCCCGCAGTTCCGGTTGCCAGGCATTATCGGTAAATATATCCGAAATATATTGCATAGAGGCACGGAAGGTAAATCCTTTGAATCCATATCCCAGAGTCAGATTGATGATATCATCCGGTTGTTCCAGTAAAGGGGCGGTATAGGATGTATCGACATTACCGACAATAACCGGCTGTTTTCCACCAAAAGGACTGGTCATCCAATCAATTTCCGGAACAGTCCTCGGATATTTGGCTTCTGAAAAGGTATGAGTATAGTTAATATTGAGTACCAGGTTTTTCCACAATCCCGGCAGAAACCAGAAATTGGACTGGTATTCGGTTTCAATTCCATAGACAAAAACATCATGAGGATTATTGATATAACTACTGATGGGCTTTTTCAGGAACCGTGACGTACCATCAACTTTAGTATATTTCGGGTCCAGTCCATACTGGTCGACAGCCATGGTTTCATCAATCAAAATTTCACTGAACCAAAAAATCAGGTCTTCGATTTTTTTATGAAAACCGCCCAAAGTCAACAATCCGATCCGGTCTCCGTAAAATGAAAAATACAGATCCATGTTCGTTGACCGTGAAGGTTTCAAAAAAGGATTGTTGTAATCCAGCGACATGGCCGCAATATCCCAGCGGGGAACAAAGGTCATATAACTGGGCCGGGACAAAGTCCGGGTGAAACTGGCACGAATATCAAACCAGTCCACGGGTTTGTATTTACCATGGACCATGGGCAGGAAATATTCATTTTCACGCCGGGCTGTTGTATCATAATGTGTATATTCCAGGGTTTCCTGGACATGCTCATAGCTCTTGCCACGAATGCCGTTATAAGCAGTTTTATTTTTTTCATAGCGAAAACCCGGAATCAGGGTAAACTTCCTCCCCAGGAAAATAGTTGGCATGATATAGGCGGCAGCATAATTTTCCGATCCGTGGTAATCATCGATTTTACTTTCAAAATAATTGGGACAGAACTGTTCGGGCTCAGAGTGCGGGTGGTCCAAAATTCCAAGGGAATCCTGGAGGAAATGGATCATATTCCGGCCTAGATTCAATTGTGGCACACGTTCCAGCCGATAATTGCCAGCCATAAAGTCACCGGGATCATAGTCATCGTCGATGAAAGGCTCATATAAAAATTTTCCACCCTGATAGGCATCAGTCATAAAAGGGTATTTAACCAGAAGCGCCTGGTAAGCCCGGTTTTTCGTATATTGCAAAGCCAAGAAAATAATATCATTATCATATTTTTTGTGCTTTTCTTTAAATTTAACCCCAGTGCTGAATTTGATATTCAGAAAATCAGAAATCCGCCAATCCCATTCCAGGTTCGCATCCCAACTGAGTTCCGTTTCTTTGGTGTAAGACTTTGAGTCATTTAACTGGTTGAGGTAAATCCCGTCAGTATTGTTATCCAGGTAGTTCATAATTTGCGAGGGACGGGTAGTTTTGGGAATGGACCCGCTGACAACAATTCGATCCAATCCACTATAATTCAATTCTTCGGGCAGGTCATTTTCTGAATAGGAATAGTAGACTCCTCCGTCAATTTTGAACCTGCCGATATATTTTTCCAATTTCAGAGAGTTGGTCATGACCGTCAATTTTTCTTCATTCCAGGTCAAACTGTTTTGACGGTTTGAACTGGCATCCAGGGAACTGGCCACATCGCTTCGATAAATATTTTCACGATTAATGGAACTGATCACATTCGAGAGTTTAATTTTAGTAGTCGGCGTTCTATAATCCAGCACCATTGTTCCACCCAGGCGATTGATTTTCCGGGTTACATCATGAATAGAGAGCGAATTGATATAAGCAACGGAATCCACCTCATCATAGCTATAGCCGGCGCTGACACTGTTGGAACTACGATTCCGCTTTTCCCAATCTACATTGGTGTAAAGGCCCAAAAGATTTTTGAAAAACCTGCGACTACCCTGGACCACATATTTCATATCGCCGAATTCCTCACGGAGACCATTATAACCTCCCTGGGCCAGTATATTCAAGTTCGGCTTATCCTGGGCTTCGCGAATTTTAAAATTTACGGTCCCACCAATCTGGTTGGCGTCCTGGTTGGCCATGGCTGCTTTGGTCAGTTCGATTCCCTCCAGCATATAAGGTGAGATCATACTGAGATTAGTGCTTCGGTCCCAGTTGCTGGTAGAAGCCATATCCACACCTTCAATCTGGATTTTGTTATATTCCGGTGACAGGCCGCGAATAATCACTTTGGCCCCCTCACCCCCCTGTCGTTGCAGGGATACACCAGGAAGGCGTCCCACGGCTTCGGCAGCGTTGGCCTCGGGTAATTCCTGAATTTTTTCTGCCGCCACAACATTTTTAATGGTATGGGCTGAAGTCTGCTGGTTGATTGCCGACATCTGGCCTTTGGCCTGACCGGTCACCACCACTTCCTGGCCCCGTATGGTTTGATGGTCCAGAACAATATCTTCAACCAGTACCTGTCGGTCGGTTAATGTCACACTGACTTTTTTCATTTCATAGCCGATGTAGGAGATTGTAATTTCAAAATTACCGGCCGGAATATTCAGCATCATGTAATTGCCCTCCAGGTCCGAAGCGATACCAACTGAAAGAGCTTCGATGTACAGGTTGGCCCCCGGCAAGGGGTTCCCGGTGGATTTATCAGTGACGCGACCGGTTATTTTGGCTGCCCCCGGCAAGGAAATCCACGATGCAAAAACAAGCATCAATAATAGTTTCTTACTCACTTAAAAAGCTCCCTTGAAAAATAAAATTAAAACACCGTTATCGGTAACAAGTATAAATCAAAAAAACAATCTCTTTGATTCAATAATCGATCATGCAGGTTAAAACTGATACACCCAAACCAAAAAGTTATCGGTAACAAATGTTTATCAAAAAAAAAATCTACCATGCTTTTCTTTCAGATAATATTTGTTTTTGTGCATAAAAACCTCATTATTGCGTTATCGGTAACGTAGCAGAAAATAAATAAAGAAACAAGTTTTATTTTGATTATTTTCATGTGGTTTCTCGAATGATTAATTTGACATCCAAAAATTTTTTGACCGGAGCTTCTGTCTTGCCACGTATGATATCCAGTAATATCTGGGCAGCTTCAGCCCCAAGATCATGCATGGGTTGCTGAACGGTAGTCAAGGCTGGTTTCAGAAGGGAGGCAACATCAATATCATCAAAGCCAACGACAGCAAAATCATCAGGTACTTTGTAGCCCATTTCCTGGATTTTTTCAATAGCTCCCAGGGCCATATAGTCATCTGAACTAAAAATCGCCGTGGGTTTGTCCTTCAGTGCCAGTAATTTTTCAATATTCCGATAGGCCAATTCCTTGTCAAAATCCCCTTGAATAACCCAGTTTTCATTATATTCCAGCCCCAGATTTGTCAGTGATTCTCTATAGCCGGTAAACCGGTCTTCACCATTGGTTTCATCCAGCCGACCGCAGATAAACCCGATCTTTCGATGGCCCTTTTGATAGAGATACTCCATGGCTAATCTGGCCCCTTTGATATTTTCAGAATCAATAAAACTGACTTGTTCGCCATCATCCCTGTTGTTGATGCGGATTGTCGGCAATTTTCCATCAGACAATTTTTGCATGTAATTATCATTTTTTGAAATTTTCAAAATAATCAATCCATCCACCATATTGCCCTGTGCAATTCCTGAAACTTCAAATTCATTGGTGACATCAACAGGAAAAAGCATGATGCGGTAGTCTTCATTCTTGAGTACCTCGCTGACACCACTGAGAACATGGGCAATGTAATTATCCATAAAAATCTTTTCTTTTTTCGGGATAACGATACCGATGGTGCGGGTGGATTTGCTGGAAAGACTTCGGGCAATATGATCGGGATGATAATCCATTTCCCGAATAATTCTTTCAATATTTTCTTTCGTCTCAATAGCAACGGAACCGGTCTTATTGATGACCCTGGATACGGTCATTTTGGAAACGCCTGCTTTCCGGGCAATGTCAGCAATAGTGACTTTCATTCTTTCTCCTTGGTTTACTGTGCATTATAATATAACCCGGCGGCACCAAAAACTGCAATATTACTTTTTTCAGAAACTTCAATTTTTAATTTTTTAAGCACATGCGAATAGGCAAATCCCTGCAACTGGTCCCACATTCGCTTCTGAAAAAATTCAAAGGACTGACTCACAGATCCACCGATAATAATCATTTCCGGATCCAGAGCATAGAGAATTGCCGTGATGCCAACCCCCAGATTTTTTCCAAATTCATTAAAAATCTGCAGAGCTTCGGAGTCACCATTTTTTGCCCGATGATATAATTCCTCACCTTTTATTTTATAATTTTCTACAAAATACTGGCCGCTGCAATAGGATTCAAAAATTTTATCTTTATAGGGCAGCATACCAAATTCCCCGGCACCACAGTTTTGACCGGTGTATAAATGGCCGTTGATAAAAACGCCGGCCCCCATTCCGGTACCAATAACCAGGCCGACAAAATTTTCTACCTCCCTGGCCTTGCCGAAAAACTTTTCACCGGCAGCAAAACAGTTGGCATCATTACCAATGAAAACCGGCACCTTAAACCGCTGTTGTAGAATTTCCTTCAAATGGACTTCTTTCCAGGAAGGAATATTCTGAACATCATAGACAATGCCTTTTTCACCGTCCACAAGGCTGGGAACGCCAATACCAATACCGTCAACCTGATCATTATAAACCTTCTCGATAGTCTCAATCACTTCATGAAGTACTGTTTCCTGATTTTTATCCCTGGCAGAGATCAGTTTTTTTTCCAACTGCTCCATTTCCATGCCATTAATTCGTCCAACAGCAACATTGGTTCCCCCGAGATCAACACCAATAACAATTTTATCCTGCATACTATCCTTTCTTTATGCTTTATCTCTGATCGTTTTGTTCTGCACCAAGGGCTTTGCCCAAAAACTAATACTCAAAATGTAACCCAGTGTGACATAGAGTATCATCATGCCCGCTCTCAGCCCCAGGAGATCAGCCAGGGCACCGATTAAAGCCGGAATGATGGCGCCGCCTGCGATTCCCGTACATAAAATGCCGGAGAAAGTTCCATGCTCACTGGGTACCGAATTCAGTGCCAGAGAAAATATTACCGGCCACATAGCCGAAAAGAAAAACCCTACAGCCGGAAAGGCGATTTTTGCGACACTAAGGGGACCAAACAATCCCAGTGTCAGGGAAATCAGGGCCAGAAGGACTGTGCCTCTCAAGACCACTTTACTGCGAAAAATTTTTAGGACACCAATACCGATGAGACATCCGATGGCAAATAGCAACCAGAGATTGGCCACCACATCCGCACCGGTGGTTTTCGGATCCACCTGATGATAAACCCGAAGAAATTCTGATACCCAGTTGCCAGTCCCGGATTCAGTGCCGACATAGGCAAAAATTCCAATAAAATAAAGTATTACTGTTTTATTTTTAAACATTTTTTTATGAACATCCCAAGCCCCGACTTCCTCATCTTCCTGTAGTTTGATCTCCGGAATTTTTAATAATGAAAGGACCAACACCATCAAACCCGTGACAACTGCAAAGACCCAATAGATGGAGACCCATGACAGGTTTCCAGGCGTTACCCTGGCTATTAGGCGAATAAAAAAATCATATTCTGCGACAGGTTTTTCCAGACTGGTGACAAGATAGGAATAGATTTGCGGCCCAACATAACCGGCACTACTGAAGAACATCTGGGCAGCAATGGAATTAGCAGCAAAGTGCTCTTCCCCTCCCGCAGCCCGCAAAACCGGATTGATAACAACCTGTAACATAGCCATACCTGCACCAATACTAAAAAGGCTCACCAGATAAACCGGAAATTTTGGAAAAAACCCAAAAGTCAGGGCCGCTACAAAAGCCAGCGCAAAGGGCCCTGCCAGCATCCATTTACGGTTCAGGACTTTGACCATCATACCGGATGGAATTGACATAAAACCATAAGCGATAAAAAATGCCAGGGGTAACAATCCTGCCATGCCGTGTGTCAGGCTGTAACTGTCTTTGACCTGCGGTAAAACAGCATTAATGATATTGGTCAGCAATGATATCACAAAGAAGATGACATAAATTAAAATTACCATTCCGATACTTCTGTTTTTATTCATTCATACCCCCGCTTTCTCAGGTTAATTTTCTAGGATTATATGTTACCGATAACATAGTCCAATTTTTTTTATATAACAACTATTTTTTTATTTTTTATTCTCCAGCCATGTGCTTCTGCAGGAACACTATTGCATCTTTCTTTACTAATTCATGGACATTTTTCTTTCACTTATGTCAAATTTTTCCCCTTACAAACCTTATTTCTTGGTATTCATAAATTCTTTAAATAATGTATCAGCAGTCAAGATTTGTTTTCTATGAGGATTCCAATGAAACGTTTTTTTATTTTCCTTTTTTTAATTAGCCACGTCACCCAGGGCCTGGCTGATGATGTCCGCAGAGGCAGAGTGGTGGACAAAGAAACCGGATTACCATTACCGGGTGTTAATATATTTTTTGCCGGCACCACTATCGGCACGATCAGTGATGATGCTGGTAATTATATCATCCGATACCCGGAAAACCTGCACACCAACCTCATCTTTCAGCATATCGGATACAAAATCCTTGAAAAAGGTCTGAAAAAAGCCACCAACACCTTCCTGATTATTGAGCTGGCACCTAAGTCTGTTGAATTAAAACCCGTTTATGTTTCGGCTGAAAGAAGTTGGTTGCAGAACTATCAGCGGCAGTTGATGCTTCAAAAATTTCTGGACAAATTTTTCCTCAACAAAACAATCAGTGATCAATTTTGTGAAATTGAAAACACCCAGTACCTGGATTTTAATTACCACAAACCGGAATATGAAGTTACCTGTGATACACTGCTTATTGTGAAAAATAATTTTCTGGGATACCAGATGAAAGTCGCTTTAAATGAATTCCATTGGGTCAGCCATGAAAACCATTTCAATTTAAAATGGGAATATTTCATCAATTTTAATGAAATGTCAACTCAGGATAGCCATGAATCAAAGTACTGGAAAGAAAACAGGGTCTATGTTTACCAGGGAAGCTTTCGGCACTTTATCAAAACCGTAATCAACCAGGACCCGTCCGATAAAAACTTCAAAATCTTTAAATGTAAGAAAGTCAGGAAAGGACCCAATAATCAGTTTAAGAGAAGTTTTGATACGGAATTCAGTCTGAATACAAATTTCAAATTGCAAAAATCCGATTACAACAGTCTGAATTTTTCCGAAGTATTCTCTGTCAGCCGGCAGAATAACCTTTATAGAATTGACTACAACCTCCACGATGAGTATCTGATCATAGAGTACCGAAACCGAATCAAAGGTTTTATACAACTGCTCACAAACCAGATTTTATCTGATGACAATGGCAATCTGTTAATGCGAAATGATTTAATGGTTGGTGGAGATTGGCAAAATTATGGCATGGAATCCCAACTCCCCCTGGATTATGTCCCGGACAATTGATACGACTATTTTACCAAAACAGCCACGGTTGCACCCCAGCTGCTGAACCGGTCATGGGCCAGTTTGTATGTCAGCACCCGCTTATCTTTCTCCAATTCTGAATGGACAATATCTCTCAAAACTCCTTTTCCTTTTCCATGAATAAACCGCACTTCGGTAATTCCCTTTTCCAGACAATCGGAAATAAAATCATGGACCAGATTTTTGACCTCTCGGGGTTGGAATGTATGCAGGTCCAGTGTATCACCCAGGGAAAAGGTCTCGGGAGGTAAATCAATCAGTTCTTGAAAAGCACACCTGGCATGATTGACAAATTCTTCCACCAAATCTTTCTGTTTATTGCCCTGGGCATCTTCGACACCGGTATGGACATCCACACCCGCCGGACGCACTAGCTTAATGGCGTCAATGACATTTGGGGGGTTCAGCCCTCCTGCCAGAATCACAGGTCTGGGTGAAACCCGAACAATTTCCCGGCTGATTTGCCAATCATGGACCAGACCTGTTGCGCCCTCGGCTCCGGTCATGGGATTGTAGGTATCGGTGATGTAATAATCCACAAAAGGATAGGAATAATGGAGCAGCCTTTCCAGCTCATCCAGGGAGTATTTTCCCACCACCAGGCTTTTGATTATCTGAATATCCGGCCGGCATTGTTTAATTTTTTTCATCTCGGAGATTGGAATTTCTCCGTGTAATTGGACAATTTTTACCCGAAGAAAATCACAGATATCCATGACTTCTTTCGCTCTATCCAGGTATGTGATGAGAACCGATTGTGCGGCACTCCGGGTATTTTCGATGATATGCCTGGCTTCCTCTTCACAGATATCCTCCTGGTTGACGGCCAGGCGCAACGGATAGCCGATGAAGTTGACACCCTTCTCAAGTAAAAGTCGGACTTCAGTCTCATTTTTCACACCGGCTATTTGAATAATATTAGTCTGCATGGACCCATTTATCTGCTATTGTCCTGAAATATTCCGGCCAGTTTTCTCCGGGTGGGCTTTTAAAAATTTTTCTTTCCTTCAAGGTAGGGTGTTCGATTTCCAGGTAATAGGCATGAAGGGCCAGAGATTGATCCTGAAATTTTATTTTTGATCCATAGCGAAAATCACCCAGCAGAAAAAAACCCCGATGGGCAAATTGCACCCGAATCTGATGATGACGACCGGTTTTGAGGTCTACTTCCACCATGGAAATATTATTTTTGAAGGCTATTTTTTGAAAAGAGAGGACCGCGGTTTTGCCTTTTGATGAAATAAAACTGTGCTGTTCCCGGCGTTCGATTGAGTCCCTGAAACAACCTGATTCCGGTACATTGCCTTCCACCAGAGCCAGATATTTTTTTACAGCCGTCTTCTGCCGAAATTGCGCAGACAATCGGGCAGCGGCTTTGGATGTTTTTGCAAAGCAGACGAGGCCGGAGGCAGGACGGTCAAGGCGGTGGACCAATCCCAGATAAACATTACCTGGTTTTTGATATTCCAGCCGAATATATTCTTTTACCCTATCAAACAAGGTCTGATCGCCGGTCTCATCTCCCTGGACCAGCAATCCCGCCGGTTTCACTACAACCATCAGGTGATTGTCTTCATAAATAATTAAGGATTTCATGAGGAAAATTTAAGGCAACAATTTTTAGATTCCAAAATCCCTCTTTTCAATTTATTCTTTCCACTCATTGCTTCATTGACACAATCGCCCGGTCAAAATAAAAATTCTTGATTTTCGAAATACTTTTATATAATGTGAATATTAGTTTGGTATATGCAAGGATTCCTATGAAATATTTACTCATATTTTCAATCTTATGGGGTTCTATTGCCCTGGCCGGCCAATATACGCTGAAAGGGTATGTTTATGACGGGGAAACCGGCTACGGCATTCCCGATGTACAGGTGTTTCTGAGTGATTCATCCCGGGGAGTCCTGACCGATAAAAGCGGTTATTTCATTTTTGACCAGTTGGACAGGGTCAACGAGATTTTTTTTAATCATATTAAATATTACACCATCACCCGCCCCATTGTATTTGGCAGAAGCCCGGAACTCTTCACCAGTTTTAATCTCTTTGACAAAACCCTAATACTGGACTCCGTAGTGGTCTATGGAAATGCTTTTTTTCCCGGACGAAATGAAGTTAAATTTTCACCGGTCAAATCTCTGTTTTACAGTGATAAATATAAACAATACAAACAGATGCTGAAAGAAGGGAACTGGTCCTGGCTGGAACTGGTTACTTACGGGTTTTGGCTAATGGCTGATGAGAAAGTTTTCAAGGAATATTGGAAGTTAAGTTCAAAAAGCGACCGGGAGACCTTTTTAAAACTTTTCTGGCTAAACAATGATCCCACACCGGGTACAAAAAAAAATGAATTAAAGGAGGAGTTTGACCGGCGACTCCGCTACAATTGGACCCACTTTTCACAGGTTGACAGTTCCGGGATTATGGAAAAAAGAGGTAAAGTCGTCAGCCTGATCGATCAAACCATGGGAAAAAAATTTGGTTCCGACGCTTTTAAAGCAAAAAGCGAAAACCGGCTTCGCCCCTGGACCAAGAGGGCTCCCTGGGATGCACGGGGAGAAATTTTCCTTAAATACGGCGAACCTTCCCAAATTTCCATACAAAACAACCGGTCCAAAGACTGGACCCAGAGTGACCTGGATTTTGAAGATTGGTACTATGCTTCCCTGGGGGTTGATTTCAGGATAAAAAAATATTCCAGCAACATTGAAGGCAATGAAATCCAGCCCGGCGAAAGAAGTATGCGCCTGCTGGAAAGTCAGGCCAAGATATCGGCACTTACATCACCCCAGGCGGCGCAGATGAGACGTCTGGGTGACGGCAACACCGGTTTTTCAGATCAGAATACCCTGGTTGAAATGGAAAATGAGATGGCCCTTCTAATTGACAATTTCAGAACCAAATTTGTTGAAAATAAAACCTTTTATTATGAATATCAGACCCAGAAAAAAATTTCTGATTTACATCTCACTTTTATCAACAACAGTCTGGTTATACAATTCACTCCGATGTATTACAAAAGTATCAAAAATGAAAATTTCTACTCCCTGATATCAATCCAGTATGAAATCCGGAAAGCCGGTGATGTCATGAAAGAGAAATCCCTGCCCTATATTCGGACAGTGAAAAGTGATGAAATCCAGACTTTTCGCATTCCTTTTGACCTTCCTTCCGGAAACTATGAAATGGAATTGTATATCGAGGACCACAATGCCAACAGAATGGTCCAGGAAAAGAGTCCATTGGTTATAAAATAAAAAACCTTTCGGGTTAAAGTCACACGAAAGGTTTCAAAAAAATGATTTTAAAAATTATTTCATTTTCCAAA
This sequence comes from Fidelibacterota bacterium, assembly GCA_016934035.1. GTDB lineage: Bacteria > Fidelibacterota > UBA2242 > UBA2242 > JAFGTP01 > JAFGTP01. The sequence continues at coordinate 11,693 of JAFGTP010000058.1, read as the reverse complement.
CAGGCCTTTAAGCATTTGTTTGGCAGCTTCCTTGGCTTCCTCAATCTCTTCAGGTGACATTTCTTCATCGGAAGAATCCTGTTCCTCCATCATTTCCTGCATGTTGGTTTCATCAACGATGGTCAGGTTTTCAGGATATTTAAAAAGTTTTTTATCCACTTTGATGTCCAATTCCATATCAACCAAATCAGAAATGATATGGATACCCATAACTGTCAAATCGGTTTTGATACCGATGCCATTTTTCTTCCATATCCAGATTTTTCCCATGCCTTCATAGACATCACAAAGTTTACCATCCAGTTTTTCTTCCCCGGTTTTTTTAAATCCGAGAGATTCCATGGCTTTAAAACTAAATTCCTCGACATCTTTTTCATCATAATTTTCTTCTTCCCAGATTTCAGCGGCAGGATTGGCTGCTTTATAAACCTTATCATCGCCTTCTTTCCAGGTGTAAACTTCTGAACCAAGAGTCAGCACTGTTTTATTTTCTTCGTTGGTCATGCCCCAGATTTTGGTTTTTGTTTTGCTGAACTGGACTTCTTTGTAACCGTAATCGTCCCAGTAAGTGATTGTTTCACCTTCAGCATTACCGGACATTTTGTAGACTACTTTTCCGCTTTTCACCTGGTACTTTTTATATTCCCCGGCAAAGGAACTTCCTGCGATCAGCATGATTAACGCAATAACAAGGTATGTTTTTACACTTTTAAACATCATTATCCTCCGTTTTAAATTTTTATTATGTTTACAATGTGGGCTAATTTAGAATTTTTTTTTTATTTTCAATATTCTTTTATAATAAAAAAGGCAGCCTGTAAAGACTGCCTTTTTCTCTGATTATGCCAGATAAAATTTTAAAACAATTGCAAATAAGCCAATTCTTTTCCGGACCCGGAATCATCCACGGGCTTAGCCACATTCCAAACCTGAGCATGCATTATCATTCCTTCAGCGAAGAGTGAAGATTTATTAATGGTTGCGTAAAGGGTACTGATGGAATATTTGTTTTCAAAAGTCAGGGGCAGTTTTGAAACGATGGCTGTGGAAGCACCATTTTTACAGGCAGCTGTACTTCTGGCAATGCTGAAAACACCCATATCCCGGCAATAATCCGTTGCATCAGCAACTTTTGTTTCATCACAAATGAGCATGACATCCGGCTTGACTGCCGGCAAATTCTGGCCAAAGGTCACTTCTGTTAACTTTGCAAAGCCGATTTTCTGATTTTTAAAGATCAGCAATTCTTCAGCAACATTTTGGTCGCCCAAAACATAAATAGTCAGAACATCTTTTTTCTGAAGGGTTTCATTTAAGGCGCAAAGGGATGTTGCACCCAGGACAAATCTTTTGTTTGTTAACCTGAAATCACCAGCAAAGGCCTGAAGGCTCATGGCCAACAAAACAACGACTACTACTATTAAATTTAATTTTTTCATAACAAATTTCCTTTCTTGTATATTATCAAATTTTTTACATGCCTATGACATTGTAATTTTATGAAAGGTTGTCATTTTTTTACATTTTTTTTAAAAATAAAAAAATAGAAAATCAACTAAATTATTGATTATAAAAAAAAAGCAACCCTTATAAAGGGTTGCTTCTATCTGAAATTATGATTCAATCTTAAATTTCTTATTTTGAAAAACAACTCCCAAACTTACCAAAAAAAGGATTATATTTTCAAAAAAAAGAAAGAGGATCAATTTTCAAAAAAAATATGAAAATATTATAAGATTAATACAATTGTACCATAACTAAATCTTTTTCATACTTATTGTCTTCCACCGGTTTGGCGACATCCATAACCTGAGGATGAAAAACCATGCCTTCGGCAAACAAAGCTTCTTTATTAATCTTTGCATAAACCGAGGTCATGGAATACTTGTTTTGTAATCTGCCGGGTGATTTTGCAACGATGGCAGAACTGAGTCCTTTCAGACACAGCTGTGATACATTGGTGATACTAAAAACTTTGTTTTCCCGACAATAATCAATTGCCGTTTTACATTGGTTTTCATCACAAACCAGAAGTACATCCGGTTTTACTTTGGGTAATTCAACGCCTTGTTTGATGGAATTGAGTCGAATAAAGCCGACTCTCTGATCCAAAAATATTTTCAATTCTTCTGCAACATCCGCATCACCCAAAACAAACACGTCAAGGGTTTCTTTTCCCTGGAGTGTCTCATTTAATGCACAAAGTGACATGGCTCCCAAAACGAACCGCTCATTGGTTATCTTGCTGTCTTTTGCAAAACTTTGCAGGCTGAACAGCATTACCAAAACCATTAGTGTTACAACCATTTTCTTCATTTTTAATCCCTTTCTTAAAATAACTTGCCAAACTTACATACAGCCCTATGACTTGTCATCATTTGTAAAAGTTGTCAAAAAAAGTATTTTTTTTGACAATTCCCATTTTCCTTATTTCCCTTTTTAAAAAACCAGACAAGCCTGTTACAATCAATATTCCTGTTACAATCAATATTTAAGAAAAAAAGCAGAGAGGTAAAAAAGAAAAGGAATAAAACCACCATTTGAGGAATTAAAATTTTTTATTATGAATTAATGAAAGTGCGTTTTGAAACTTTGAATTAATCAGAAATTTTTTTATCTTAAGAATATATCCCAATCAACTGCCAAACTTACCAAAAAGTTGAAAGCCTCCTATCCCTTGGAGGCTTTGGGATTTTTATAGCCCCTTTTTAAAACTTATCCATTTGAAAATCCTCATGGTTGATCCAGACAACAATATGAAAAAATTCACCGGTTTTGCTCAGACCAACCTGAATTTTCTTTTTGTCCACGACCCACCGGGCCGTCCATTCGATATAGTTTTCCACCAATTGCTCCGGGGTGACAAAATTTTCTTCTGTTTCACCATACAACTGCGTGAAATAATCCAGGACATTTTTCCAGTTTTGACGCAGTCCGCCACCATACTGGTCCCGGGTGTAACTATCAGATACAAAATTCATGAGCACCAGTTTATTTTCCCGATAAACCGGCTTCAGATTAAACACAGACCCGCCCAGATTCACCTTGTAAATTGGATTATTGATCATTAACTCTTCAATTTTCACCCGGGGGTCCTGTTCCAGTTTCTGCATCGTCTCATCCTGGGTATCGCCAAAATTGACAAAACCGAAGGCCTTTTTAGCCAACCTTTTTTCCTTTTCTCTGGCTTCATTCATTTTTTTAGCCATGTCTTTTTCTTTTTTTGTCTCGGCTTCGATTTTAATAATCGTTTCTCTTATTTTAGCGTAATTGTCAATGAGTTCATGATTATTGTAAAGGTAGATGGCTCCCAGGTCTTCTGAGTCTTTGACAATATATTTGATATCGAAAGTCCGGAAAGGAAAATAAAAAACCGACATTTTTTCAAAGGTACCGTAATAAAGGTCTGCAAATCCCTGAACGAATATTCGTGTATCCTGAGGATTGTAGATGGCATTTCTTTTCAGTTTGATAATGACTGTGCTGTTGAATTTATAGGTGAGTTGACTCAGATTTGAATTTTCATAAAGATAGGACTCCCTTAAAAAAGCTTCCAGCCTGGGCATGACGCGCTTATTCAATGAATATTTAGCCATGTAGGTATAAAGCGGACTTTTATACATCAGCACCGTAAAAACAATGATGACCAACGCAGTAATTGTAATAAACCTGAAAAATCCTTTCACTTGATTAACTCCTTTTTCGGTTAAAGTATCCCAGAATTGCTCCCAAAGCCACAGACCAGAGAGCTGCCAGCCCGATCTGGAAATCTTTGGGCAGAATAAAGGTAATGGTATGGGCCGGCACCCAGAACCAAATCAGGGAATACAGTCCTTTATCAATATTCTGCCAATTCTTATCTCTTTTAAATACATTATCAAGAATACGATGAAATATCACCAGCAACATTCCAAACTGCAGATTCATGGCCACAGACAAAGCCAGGCTGCGAAAAAAAACTGACATTTCCGGCAAAAAATGGTGCGCCACCAGGCTGTCTATAAAACCCTGATATCCGATGAATGCATACTTGATCAATACGGCTAAAAAGCCCCACTCTGTCATTTTCCAAAATATTTCAGGCCAGGAAAAGGGATTATAAAATTTCTTTCTGACAATCCAGAAGGAGATAAATTCTCCCAGCGTACCCAGAATAGCAAACTGGACAACTGCCGTCAGCAACGGGTAATTTACTACAGAATTCAGATACCAATTCATATTGCTCCATTTGATCCAATTGAATGAGAGAAAAATTTCAGTTATAATTTAAAAAAAATCCGGTCAAATCTGAGAAAAATTTTCATTGACTTTCCGATCAGCTTTTTGTTAAATTTTTCACAACAACAAATGTTTAACCTGTAAAACAAAAGAGATGCTATGGAAACAAACTGGCAAAACATTGAGGATGGCAATTTAAAACACAGCAGCGTCCATCACCTGATGGCCATCAGTCAACTTTGCGATACCCTGGGATATGCACGGACCACCGACATCTCGAACGTTCTCAACATCACCAGGGGAAGCGTCTCCATTACTCTGAACAAACTCAATGAAAACGACTATGTTGTTTTTGACAACAACAAACACATCAAATTGACCGAGAAGGGCCTTGCTGTTGTACAGGATGTTTTGGAAAAAAGAAAAGCGGTCAAAAAATTTTTTATACAATGTCTGCAAATGGAAGCCACCCAGGCCGACGAATGCGCCTGTAAATTAGAGCATGTCATGAGCGATGATGTTGTAGCACGATTGACCAATTTTTCAAATTTTTTCTCGCAAAAGATTGCCACCAGCGAATTAATTCAGCGTCTAAAAATCGAATTGGACAAATGATTCAAAAGCTGCGGTCAAAATATCAAGCCCTCTATTCTCTGACAGCCCTGCTTTCCGCTGTTGTATTTGTGCTTTTTTTGTATATTCATTCCTGCCAGTTGCACATCCACAAAACCAGTAGCGGCCAGATAGTCGTTCATGCCCATGCCCATGCAGACAATGCCGGCAATCCTGAAACAAGGGCCCATACCCACACAAAAATTGAATATTTACAATTGTTTATTCTGGGCATAATCGGATTCTTTGTCTATTATATCATAAAATTAAACCAGGTAACATCCATTCGGACCCAACTCTACAGGACAATATCGCCGATTCCTGAAGATGCCGGAAAATTAATCTATACACTACGGTCCCCGCCACCCTTTATCTGAAAATCTAAAAGACCGACATTTTTTGATTAATAATCCAATGGATTATTGACCTTATTTATTAAAATTTTTGGATAAAGGATACATTCACAATGAAAAAATATAGCTTAATGATTATTATTCTTGCAACTTTTATGTTCCTTAAAGCAGAACCGCCTTTTGAAAAAGCGCTGCTTATGGGCACCGTCAAGGATTCCGAATCCAACGCTCCGCTGGTCGGCGTCAATGTTATGGTCACCAACACTACAATCGGTACTGCAACAAATTTACAGGGCGAATTTATTCTACCCAAAGTGCCGGCAGGGCCCATTTCACTATCCATATCCATGATGGGATACCGCACAGAAAAAATCGATCTGCGGGCCAGGCCACACCACAAAAACACCGTTGATATTTTGCTGACGAAAACCCTGTTGGAAATGGGCTCTGTAGTAATCACCGGAACCGGGACGCCCCATTTGATTGAAGACGCTCCGGTTAAAACCCGACTCATTTCCCGTTTGAATATTGAACAAAGAAAAGCTGCCAATGCAGCCGAGGCCCTGGACTTTCAACCGGGCATCAATGTGGAAAACGACTGTCAGAACTGTAATTTTTCCCAGGTCAGAATTTTGGGAATGGATGGCAAGTACTCCCAGGTGCTGATCGATGGTGACCCGGTCATTTCCAGCCTTGCCGGTGTCTATGGCCTGGAACATTTTCCGGCCGAAATGCTGGACCGAATAGAGGTGATCAAAGGCGGTGGTTCCTCACTCTATGGCGGCGGCGCTGTCGCCGGTGTCATCAACATGGTCACTCGCAGGCCCGTGGTGGAGCAGGCCCGTATCAAATACAATTACGGTGTAACAGAAAAAAATAACAGTGATGTCCATATTGGTGCTTCATCTGAAATCGTCGGAAATTCAGGAAAAACCGGCGCATATATTTTTGCTTCCCTTCGCAACCGGGACAAGTATGACAGAAACGGAGACTCCTACAGCGAATTGGGACTACTCAAAAACGAATCCATGGGTTTTAACTGGTACTACAGTCCGATTCGCGAGGGAGAAATATCAACTCATTTTCACCGAATCCACGAATCCCGCCGTGGCGGAAATAAATTTAACCGGCCCTATCATGAAGCGGACATCGCAGAAGCCCTGGAACACTGGAAATGGGGCGGTACTGTCAAATGGAAACACCAGGTCAATGCTCTTTTGGATTACAATACCTTCTATTCTTTTGCGACAACCGACCGCAAATCCTACTATGGAGGACTGGGAGGCGGAACCTCACGGGCTGACAGCCTGGCCGCCCTGAAAGCCTACGGAACCACTGAAAACCCGCTGCAAATCGCAGGTATGACCGCCAACTACAAAGTAGGTTGTCATTTGATCACCACCGGACTGCAGTACTCCATCGATAAAGTCAATGACAAATCCACATCCAATGCGGTTTATTATATCGATGAAACCTATACCAATATCGGGTACTTCCTGCAGGACAACATGCATTTCGGAGAAAAAGAAAAGATGGAACTGGTTGTGGGCACCCGGATTGACCATCATTCAGAACTGGAAAAAGTGATCATCTCTCCCAGACTAAATCTGAAATATGATATCAACCAGGTACATACCTTTCGGGCCGGTCTCTCCACAGGTTTCAAAGCCCCCCAAACTTATGATGAGGACCTGCATATCTGCGGCCTCGAAGGAGATCAGAAAGTCATTCGCAACAGCAGCGACCTGGAAGAGGAAAAAAGCTATTCCTACACTGCCGGACTCGACTATAATGGATACATTGGGAGAATCGGTGTTCTGGCTGGTGTGACTGCCTATTACACCACTGTTGATGGGGTTTTCCAAGAGGAGTTCCGAAGGTCCGAAAATCAAATCGACGTGTGGGAAAGAGTCAATGGCAGCAGCGCCAATGTCAAAGGTATCGAATTGGAACTGGGAATCCAGCCAAAATCGAGTATTCAACTCCTCGGCGGATTTACCTATGCCGACGGAAAGTATGAAGAAGAACTGGCCGACTGGGGCACAAAAAACTTTCTGAGGACCCCAAAAATCTCCGGCACACTGGGAGTCAATGCCAAAATATTTAACAATTTAGGGATCTTTCTTCAGAGTAAATACATGGGCCGAGCAGACGTTCCCCATGAAATTCTGGTAGAAGGACAGGACGAGCCCCTGCTCCTACTGGAAGAAAGCCAGAATTTTTTCCAATCCGATATCATTCTCACCTGCAACCTGGCCTTTTTAAAAGATATTAACAGCAAATTTTCTCTCGGTGTCAAAAATATTTTTAATGCCTATCAGGAGAATTTGGATAAAGGCCCTGAAAGAGACCCGGCCTTCGTCTATGGCCCAGCCAACCCAAGGATCATTAATTTCGGCCTGGAAGTCAATTTTTAACAATTCCAAATCAAAAAAAACAACCTGCCATTCCTCACTGTCAGGTTGTTTTTTTACAATTACCATACAGAGCGTTTACATCAAGTTCAAATGCAATGACTATTATCGAAGAATAAAAATTTTGGGGACCTATGTTTAATTTTATTCTAATCATTTCAATCACAGCCATCTTTGTTTCTGTTCTCATTCTGCTCAATGACCTGAGTTACAATTTCATGAAAAACAGGATTATCGCCCGGGGAAACTGGGATCTCAATATCTGTTGCGGCAAAACTGACGTTGGAAAAGTCAATGCCGACATTGTCAAGCATAGCGATGTAAAAAATTTCGTACAAATCAGCAATATTTATCAACTCCCCTTCAGGAACAACCAATTCGATGAAATTCTCTGTTCCCATACCATCGAACATATTGAAAATCCGCAAAAATTTCATGAGGAACTCTCCCGCATTGGCAGACGGGTCACCTACCTGGTTCCACCTCTTTGGGACGTGACAGCTGCACTGAATATTTTCGAGCATCGCTGGATTTTTCTAACCCTTAAAAAACAACACCATCAATTACCACCCCATATAAAATTGCCCCTTGCCTACACCTATCAGAAATTATTTGGGCAGAAAATCAAAGCCTGAGCCATTATTACTAATCGATAATGGCCCTTGGGCATCATGACCCATTATTTTTAAAATTTTTTCACCGGTTTTCAAAATCGATATTCCATCTTTTGAATCTGACTGACTCTTCTTTTTGCTTAATTTTTAGTTTTCAAAAAGCACCTGAAACTTCTTGCTTCACTGGTCTATGGGCTCTATATTTTTACAATTGGTTTTGCTATTCTGAAATTTTAGCAATTGTTTATATGGGCCTGATATTGATCATCCCGGGTCATGGTTCAAAAGCGATAAATTGCCATCATAAATTGTCAATGAAAAAAGCTGTAAATAACATCACTTTGACCAAAGCCTTTTGGGTCGATTTCACAGTTTCCAACTGGAGGCGATAATTTCCATTATTTCTGAGGACCCGGAAGAAGGACAACAGGAATTGTCACCTGCGAGATATTTTTTTATGATAAATGCTTTAAAAGGTTACAAAATAGAAATTTGAAAACCAGAAATCAATATGCAATTTTCTAACATCGAACTTACGTTAAATTATAAAAGATAATCTGCGACAACCAGCCAACAATTCACTGAAATGATATTAAGAGGCTGAAAAAAAAGAATCAAAAAGAGGAGTAATCATGGACCCTATTTTCATTGGAATTTTTCTCTACCTGGCCATTCTGCTGCTCATCGGCATCAAGTCAATTCGAAAAAATAAAACCCATGCCGATTATTTACTGGCAGACAGGCAACTGGGGTCATGGGCCATATCCCTTTCAGAACGGGCTAGTGGTGAATCGGCCTGGTTGCTGCTGGGCCTGCCCGGAGCTGCCCTGATGACCGGAATGGCGGAACTTTGGGTGGTAATTGGCTGCCTCGCCGGTATTATCATTTCCTGGATGTACCTGGCCAAACCCCTTCGTGATCTGGCAGGTCGGTATGATGCGCTCACAGTGCCCGATCTGATCGCCAGTTATTTTGAAGATGCAAAGACCCTCAGATTAATTGCTTCCCTGATAATTACGTTTTTCTTTACCTTCTATGTTGCGGCCCAGTTCAGCGGAGCCGGCAAAGTACTGAGCATCACTTTTGGCATGCCACATGAAACCGGGATGTTCATCGGGGCCGGTGTGATTTTGCTCTATACCATTCTCGGTGGTTTTAATGCCGTTGTCTGGACAGACGTGATACAGGCCCTGATCATGATCCTGGTGCTGGTGTTATTGCCTGTAATCGGTTTGATAGAGGTCATGAATACCGATCCGGCCTTGTTGTATCAGTATTCAAAAGAAATGCTCTCTCCCGTTGGTGCTCACACTGGAATTGCAGGTCTATTGGCGATAGTCAGTGGACTCAGCTGGGCCTTCGGCTATATGGGCCAGCCCCATCTCATTATTCGTTACATGGCCATCAGGGATTCCGTTGAAATTCAAAAAAGCCGCATCATTGCATACTGTTGGGCCATACCGGCCTTTATCGGTGCTTTTTTTATGGGATTAATGGCCTACAAACTTTACGGCCAGGGCATTGTCAGTGACCCGGAACAGATCATGCCCTACATGGCCAAAGCGTTACTGCCGGCATGGTTTGCAGGTATCCTGATATCCGGCGCCATGGCAGCCATGATGTCAACGGCCGATTCGCAACTTCTGGTCACCGCTTCCGCCATTTCAGAAGATATTATCCATAATGTAGCTAATAAAAAACTCTCTCCTGAGAAAATGCTCACGACCAGTCGATTGATCACGCTGGCAGTAGGAATTCTGGCTTTTATCATGGCATGGTTTTCCACGGATCTTATTTTTAAACTCGTATCCTATGCCTGGTCCGGATTGGGGGCCAGTTTCGGTCCCGTGCTGATCTGTATGATTTACTGGAAAAAGATCACCCGCGAAGGCGCCATTGCCGGCATGCTGACCGGGGCTGTGACAACGATTGTCTGGAAAAATATCGACTTCCTGCAGGCAATCATTGCCGAGCGGTTCGTCAGTTTTGCACTGGCATTTCTGGCGATCGTCATGGTGAGTCAGTTGAAGAAAAAATAAAACTATAGCCACTGATTAATGATTTTTATTCCGTAAAAAAACCTCTGGGGTTTCCAAAACCGCGGAGGTTTTATAAATATTGAAAAACTATCCGGCACCCACCGGGCCGGAGGATTAATTTTTAATCGGAATCTTTCACAAGACGAACGGAACAACCCTGGTTTTTGAAGGAATTTCCTAGCCCATCAAATTGGTTAGAACCATCCATCATAGTACAGCCGTAGGCGTAACTGGCAGATGCTTCCGTTCCGGTCCAGAATTTAGCCACCAGATTAAAGGAAAGAAACCCGGTACTTTGTCTGAAACCCGCCGTCAGGGCCCTGAAACCATAGTTGTCAGTGCCGTTTGCCAGCAATTTTCCTCCCGCAACAGAATTACCTCCCAGATAATCGGCCAATTGCTGCCATTCCCCAGCACTCGGCACATGCCACCCGATCGGAGCGATACCATTACTGCTGCTTAACGCATACCAAGAATAGAGCAGTCCGTAAGTCGCAACGTTGCCTTCATCACCATTGGGAGGCCAGACTGCATTAGCCGGAATGGTTATGCCATCTCTGTAAGTTGCAGTCCGCAGATTTTCTGCCAACCACCACTGGCTACCGATTTTGACAGTTTTATAGGTATATCCATTATATGTCAATGTGCCGGTTTCCTGGAAGGTGACCGAATCGATTTCTGTTACCGGTTTTCTCATAACCGAGCCATCATTGTCGTGTAAAATCATCACTCTCTCTTGTGCAAACAACAGTTGTAAAAGAACCATAACCATCAATGTCCGGACAGCGATTTTTCTTTTTGACATTTGAATTTCCCTTCTATTTCACCTTTTGCCTTTTGAAAATTTTTATGGTGCTTCATCCCTTTTGGTCGTTTACCCGATTTTCATGAAACATCAGTGTTGAGAATTTTAATTAATATTTTTTTTAAAAACAATCAGTTTTTAAAATCCGGATCGCACAGAGGGCCTTTTTTTAAGGTGGTTTCGGTTATATGCCACTAAAATTGATTTTCTGCCTACTGAAACCGGTGAGACCGCCCAGACGGCCTATTCTGTAAACCGCTTCAGCCTGTGAATTTTGATGGGATATTTCTATACCCGCAATGGGGCAGGGAAATGCTCCTTATGGAAACAACTCAGCGGAAATGAGCACCGCCACTAACGGATTTGCTGCCCGAGATCACTCACATCGCGGGAGTAATCCGTCAATCCACAATACCCGAAAGGATTTGATGCAGGATGATTCTGTCTGAAAGGTTGTAAAAAATTGAAAAAAATATATTCCAATGAATGAAAGGATTGACAATCGATAAAAATCTTAGAAAAAACCTGCGGAATCCTTCTCAAAATCAGTAAAAATTTGCCTTTTCAGGCAAAACCTCAAAAAAGCAAATTCCATATATAAAATGTCGGTGAAAACCCCCTGGCTTGCTCGAACACCT
>JAFGTP010000057.1 GCA_016934035.1 Fidelibacterota bacterium | reverse complement strand
GGAACAAAGGAGGGAATATCATCTAAATCAAACGTATTAGGAATTGGTGATACCATAGATAACTTCTGACCATTTTGGTGAACAGTATTAACAACTTGATCTGAAAGTTCCCAATGGAATGTATCATCAGCAAGCTCTATGTCTCTCCATAAGAAACCAAAATGAACTACTTCCACGCCCAACTGAGAGGTTATATTTATACTTTGTGTTATATTATCTTTTGTCCAATTAGTCTGTTGACCTGAGTAGGTAGGTGTCATACCTAACTTAGAGATAGTTGGTATTGGTTCTGATAAATCAATCGAGCATATCTGTGTTTCAGGGTCTTCCGCATGATTTTCACAACTAAAAAACAGAAAAGAAATTAACATTATGATATGGAGTTTTTTCATTTTTAAATATTTTTTTATTGTTATTATATTTTTTTTGTGACCATCGGGAATCATAAACAAATATCTGTAAATATATGATTATCTGTTGAAACTAAATTCATTGAATTTTTGTTTTTTTCAAATCACAAATCATGAAAGTCAATAAATCCTGCATGGTTAAGCCCCCTATTAAACGGACTTTCGTATAGTTAGTTATACAAACATCAATAATTCATTTCTGTTAGACAATAAAATTTCAATTTTGTAATTCATTTAGCATTGTGTACAACTCCTTTCAGACGTAATATTGCGTATAAACTATTAAATATTTAAATTTACTGCGCATTAACTCAAAAAAAATAGGGTAAAATATGCGATTAAATCTTGTCTTGGAACAATTGCGAAAAGAAATGACCATTAGGAATTACAGTCCAAACACCATTGAAAACTATGTCAGTGTCATCAGGTCTTTTTCAAAATATATCAAGGAGCTGGAAATCGATGAAGTGGATGCAGACATTCTTCAGATCTATTTTTACTATCTGAAAGCAGAGCGGTCCTTTTCTTATTCTTCGATCAAACTCTATCGGGCAGCCCTGCAATTTTTATATAAAAATATTTTGAAGCAGGAGATTGCTTTTGATGTAGTCGTCAAAATGAGAAAACAGGAAAAACTTCCGGAAGTGCTTTCGGTTGAGGAAGTGCAATCCCTGATTGCCGGGACCGTCAATCTGAAACACAAAACCATCCTTTCTTTGATCTATGGTTGTGGCCTCAGAATCTCCGAAGCCGTTAACCTGAAATTGTATGATATTGATCGGAAAAGGAAGATGGTACGCATAGAAATGGCCAAGGTAAACAAGGAAAGGTATGTTATGCTCTCAGACAATCTGATTGATCTGATGGCAAGATATTATCGTCATTACCTGCCGGCATTTTATCTGTTCGAAGGGCAGGGTGGCAAGAGTCAATATTCTCCCCGCAGTATTCAGTCAATTTTCAGAGCAGCGAAGAAAAGGGCCGGTATCACCCAAAAGGTCAGTGTCCACACCCTTCGTCATAGTTTCGCCACACACCTCCTGGACCAGGGAACCGATATTCGCTACATTCAGGAACTGCTGGGACACAAAAACCTCGCTACCACCCAGATTTACACTCACATCAGTACCTATCGTTTGGAAAAAGTCAAAAGTCCCGTTGAAAGGATAGATCTGTCGCTCTGATGAGCGACAGAGAACTTTCTTGATTGTGACCCAACTTATTTGATCAGCACCATTTTGCGGGTTTTGACAAAGTCCCTGGTTTTGAGGGTGTAAAAGTAGAGCCCGCTGGGGAGGTGGCTGCCGTCGAAGATGATGGCGTAATGGCCCGGAGCCTGGTTTTGGCGCACCGGTTCATCGACCTTTTCACCGAGAGCGTTAAAGACGGTCAGTTCCACAGGGCCATGATTTTTCAGGGAATAGCCAAGGACTGTGGACGGATTAAAAGGATTGGGGTAATTTTGTTCCAGGCTGTAGTGGCCGGGGGTCTTTTCCTCGTCAATTTTTGTTACCGGCGCATAGTAAAGGTCCAGTTCTTCACAATCATAGCCCAATAGCGATTCACCGTTTAATTTTGGGAGAATGAAAATCGAATTAGGTTCCCATTGGGAAATATTCCAATGTTCACTGGTAAAGTGAAGTAAATTCCCGTTTTCATTATAATTCCAGTTCAGGTTTAAATAGTTTTGCCATTGTGTCGTGGTCGGGTCCCAGATTTCAATAAAATAGGTGAGCATATTATCGAAGCTATCGTAGGAAAATGCGCCCCGATCAGAATTGATCCAGACACCCACAGCCGGGTCCCACTTCTGGTCCAGTTGACTGATTTCATTACCCCTGAGGTCGTATTCACACTCAACTTTAAAGGAGGGTATCCAGGCATCCGACGTCGTGTCCCAGGTACTGTTCAAGGACGTCAGATTATTGCCGGAGTGGTCATAGGTATATTCCCATTTAACATCAGATATCCAGGCATTGTCTGTGGTGCTCCAGATTTGAGAGGTATAGGACGACTTGTTGTCATAGGCATCGTAGGTGTAGAGGATTTTTTCTTCGGGTATCCAAAAAAGGATGGAATAATTAGAGAATATTCGTTCCAGGATCAGGTTTTTTTTATTATAGGCAAACTCATATTTGTGGTCATAGATCCATTTGGTCCCGTTGGAATGTTTATAGGTTTCGCTGGCTAAATTTCCGCTGGCGTCATAGGTAAAATCTGATTGTGATGACGGTTCCCAGTCTGAGGTGCCATCATCCCATCGTTCCACGAGAAAAGTCAGTTTCTCTCCGCTTTGGGCGTAAGTTGAGGTATACCGTGCATAATTTTGCCAGCTTTCGCTGTCATCATCCCAGTTCTGGGATAGTTCCTCAGTGATGCTATTGTATTTGTTGTAGGCGTAAGTCCTCAGGGAGGAATTTTTCCATTGGCCAAAAATAGTATTCCAGTCCTGGTATAGGTAGGAGAGGACATTGCCCCTTTCATCATAGGTATAGATTTGCTGATGCAAGTTGACCCAGCTGGCTGCCGGTGCGTACCAATATTGTGTTTTTATCAGGGTAAGCCGGCTGTTTTCGTCAAAGGTGTAGCTTTCTTTATAGTAGTCTCCGCCGTTAATAAAAATCGCGCTGTCCAGGATATCGGTGGCCAGGTTGATTTTGGGTTGAAAGGTCTCAGGCCTGGCGGCCTTCAGAGTTCGTTCTGCAGGATTGGCGGGTTGAAGGAGATTGGTATCATATTTTCCCCTGAGAGGGTCTGTACCGAAAACCACGGCGGGAAACATTAGACAAAAAAGGATGATCATCGTGTATTTTTGTAAGGATTTCATAAATTCCTCCTGAAATTATTTTTATAAAGAAAGATTATAAAATGGAATTTAGATTTTATTTTTTATAAAGTAAAAATCTTTTTGGAACAATTATCTTTTTAATTCGTAAGCATGACGTGAAAAAAGGGAGGAATATATGGACCGCAAAAAAGTCCTGAAAGAAGTGAAATCCTGGACGCTCCTGATTTTGATTGCCTTTGTGATCAAATCATCGATCTTCGCCGCTTATTTTGTGCCTACCGGTTCCATGGAAAATACCATCATGACCGGGGATTTTCTGATTGGCTTCAATTTCAGTTACAACCTTCATACACCGGACCGCATCAATATTCCATTTACCCGAATTGGCTTTGATATTCCGAGGCTGCAGGGCCCGGGGCTGGAAAAAATTGACCCGGGTGACATTGTGATTTTTCGTCCCCCCGTCGAAAGGGCCGTCAATTATGTCAAACGCTGTGTGGCTGTTCCCGGTCAAACCCTGGAAATCCTGGACAAGCATCTCTTTGTCGACGGCAAAGAATTTATCGAACCTGACGACACCCGGTTTGCCCGCGCCGATGTCTATGGTAAAAACCTGATTAATCGGGGGATTTTTCCGGCCGGCAATGGCAATGAGGACAATTATCCCCAAATTTATGTTCCGGCCAAAGGAGACACGCTTTTTTATAACCGTCACAATTTTCAGCTCATCAAAAATGTTGCGGAATTGGCGGGAGAACAGGTTTCCCCCTATGACGTCAATAAATATTATATTGTTAAACAGAACTATTATTTTATGATGGGCGACAACCGCGATGAAAGCTATGACAGTCGGTTTTGGGGCTTTGTACCGGAAAATCTGATCGTCGGTAAACCGGCCATGGTGCTGGCTTCCTTAGATTTTCATCAGAAAGGCTGGAATGTTTTTAATCGCGTTCGCTGGTGGCGAAGCGGTAAACTTCTCTAGGACGTTTTTTTATCCGCTGAAAAAAATAGAAAAAAAAAAGAGGGCTTCAGATATGGAGGCCCTTTTTTTGTGTCCGGACTGCGGTTTTTCATATTCCGAACAGCCAGCCATTTCTGCCGGGTGATGGCATCAGTTTTGGCGTATGACGGCAATCTTTCCGGCGACGTTTTTACCTTCTTCGGTATAGGCCATGCAGATGTAAATACCGCTGCTGACCAGTTTGCCCGCTTGATTTCGTCCGTCCCAAAAGGCCTGGGTGCCAAAGATATTTCCGTCCTTTTCTGTTAAATGGCGTACAAAAGTGCCGTCGAGGGTGATGATTTTTACTTCGCTGTCCGGCAACAATCCTTCAATAACCAGCTCTTTATGAGCAGGTAGTTTGAAGGGCATCGGGAAAATATTCAGTTCCGGAAAGTCTTTGCGGGTTTCGGAAAACTGGGATTTCAGAATGGAAATTCCCTTGTTGGTTGACATAACGACCAGGCCCTCTTTTTCGATAAAATCGATGTCGAGGACTGAATTGGAGAGCAGCTCGGAATTATCGATATTATATCCTGCATAATTATTAAGCCAGATACTGTCATAGGTATAGACCAGCACTCCGGAAGCCGAGGTGGTGAACCATTTATTGTTTTGGCCGTCGATTTTGATGACATTTTCCTTTTGAAATGCAACATTGGAGAATTTGGGATTGACGTCCAGCCGGTAAAAATAATTGGATCCGCTGAATTCTTCCCGGACTTCACCTTCCTGAATACCGCCGGCAGTGAGCAGATACAGAATGCCGGCATGGTCAAATTCTATGTCATAAATGTTATTGGAACCCAGCCCCGAATTGGTGGTGATTTTATACCATTCATCATCGGTCTTGTCATTGAGTGTGCCATTGTAATCCAGAACAGCGATTCCGGCGCCTTCGTCCCCGATCCAGACCCGGCCGTAGGGGTCAAAAGCAACGGTCGAGGGATAATAATCCAGGAAATAATTGGATTCCGGCACGGAAAAATGGATCCAGGTATCATCATTTTTCAGCACGGCAATGGAATGGTCGTTGGCTGCATACTGATTGCAAATCCAGAGATTGTCCTCTTTGTCGAATTTCATGCGGGCCACACCCAGAAAATTGGCGGCCCCGCCACGGCCTTCGGAACTGGCGAGGTTGCCGTCAATTGTATCAAACAAGGCGTAATTTTCCAGGTCATCGGGTTTAAATTTGATGAGGGCCCCTCGTCGCTGCTCATTGATGCTGGAGCCGTACAGGGACCCAAAAATGAAGCCGTCCTGCCGCTCCACCAGGGTGTAAATGCGGGAATTGGGTGAGAAAGGTATGGAATCGCTGACGAAATAATTCCAGTCTTCACCGGCGCTGTGAATTGCTTTTTCACCATTGGTCCGAATGATATTTTTCCACCCCTTTTCGGAAAGAATGGAAAATCCGTATTTCGATCCGGCAATCACATTGTCATGCTGATCGGTCAACACGGCGGTGTTGGTATTTTGCAGCAGGGTGTTGGGAATAAATTGGCTGATTTCTGTTCCATCTTTGATAAAAATACCTTTGTCGGCGCCACTGCCGATGATTTTTCCATTGCATTCCACCGCTTGGGTTATTTCGCAGTCAATGAGTTCTGTGGATTCACCGGATGAATTGACGGAATAAAGTCCTTTTGAAGTGGACACATACAGCATGTTGCTGTCGGCTTTCAGATTGTTGATAATCCCATTCATATTTTCATGAAAAAGAACAGGGCCTGATTCACCTTGAATGAAGAGGTCATTATCGATTCCGTACATTCTGTTGCCGTTGAATTCCACCACATTGCTGATTTTTTCCGCTGTTACAATAACCCTCCAGGATTCGGGGTTTTTTAAATCGGTTTGGATTAAATTGGCGGATAAAAGTTCCGTGGTTGTGGCAATAAAAATTTCATTTTCCACGATGCTAACGGAAGGGATCATTTCAAAACTGACCGGGAAATTGAAATAAAAATCTTTGTAAGCGTAATGGTTGCCTGCTTTGAATTCCAACAGGCCCCAATCGGTATTGATCTGGCAAACGGCAAACATACGTTCGCCAGTGAAGGCAAAATCCGTGATGGCGCTGAAATCTTCATTGAAAACACTCCGGTCAAATACTTCCAAGGTTGTTTTGGAAACCGGATCAAAGATATTGATTTCGCCAACCGGGTCACCGGAGCCTGTCCAGAGATTGCCGTTTTTGTCTTTTTCAATGGCTTCAAGGTTGATGCGGGACAAGCCGTGATCCACGCCATAGGTGATAAAGGTCTTTGTCTCGGGATCATACTCTACGATTCCGCCACTGGAAGCGCAATAGAGTGAATTGTCCAGATCGATAATATCGGTAAAATTAATGATGGAGGTATAATGTTTCCATTCATTGACGCGGCTTTGGGAAAAGAGGTTCGCAACCAGAAGCAGGATTGTGACAAAAAACAAGGGCTTTTTATTCAATTTCATGAGAGGTCAAACCTTTCGATTTTTACTTGATTAATTTGTGCAGATTCATCATTTCTACAGCGGTTAACGCAGCATCCCATCCTTTGTTTCCTGCTTTGGTACCGGCGCGTTCCAGGGCCTGTTCGATTGAATCGGTGGTCAGCACACCAAAAATAACTGGAATTTCGGATTGCATGGCCACCTGGGCGATACCTTTTGTGGCCTCATTGGCCACCATGTCGAAATGGGGCGTTGCACCGCGTATAACGGCGCCGATACAGATCACGCCGTCGTATTCTCCGGTTGCCACAATTTTTTTGGCGGTTGCGGGTAATTCAAAGGCGCCGGGCACCCAGTAAATATGAATGTCTTCTTCTTTCATGCCATGTCTTTTCAGGCAGTCGATAGCGCCACCGTTGAGTTCCTTGGTGACCAGGTCGTTGAATCGTGATGTTAAAATGGCTACTTTCAATCCGTCGGCTTTTAGTTTGCCTTCATATACTTTGACCATGATTTATTCCTTTCTTTTTAACCTCCTCTCAGTTCCATCCTTGCTCAGGAGGAAAAGAGATGGGGCAATTACTTTTCTTTCAGTATGAGATGTCCCATTTTATCTCTTTTGGTTTCCAGATAGTGTTGATTATCCTGTGTTGGCGGAATCTCCAAAGGGACGCGCTCGGTAATTTCAATGCCGTAGCCTTCCAGGCCAATAATTTTTTGCGGATTATTGGTCATGAGCCGCATTTTGCAGATTCCCAGGTCTGCCAAAATCTGGGCGCCCATGCCATAATCTCTGAGGTCCGGGGGAAACCCCAACTTGACATTGGCCTCTACTGTGTCATAACCCTCATCCTGTAATTGGTAGGCATGGAGTTTGTGTTTTAGGCCGATGCCCCGTCCTTCCTGGCGCAGATAGAGCACCACGCCTTTTCCTTCTTTTTCGACCATCTCCATGGCTGTATGCAGCTGTTCACCACAATCACACCGATAGGAGCCCAAAACATCGCCTGTGAAGCATTCCGAATGGACCCGCACGAGGACGGCTTCCGCTTTCTCCCAGGCGCCTTTTACCAGGGCCAGATGTTCATCACCGGTCAATTCATCGACGTATAATTTTAAATCAAAATTGCCATACTTGGTGGGAATTGAGGCCTCACTGGCTTTGTGGATGAATTTTTCATTTAATCGGCGATATTGAATCAGGTCTTCGATAGTGATGATTTTTAGGTCAAATTTTTGGGCAATGGTCATGAGTTTGTCACGTTTTGCCATGGTGCCGTCTTCGTCCATCACTTCACACAAAATAGCCACCGGTTTTTTCCCGGCGAGATTACAGAGATCCACAGCAGCTTCGGTATGTCCGATTCGCCGTAATACACCGCCTTTTTTAGCGACCAGCGGAAAGATATGTCCCGGACGGCCGAAATCCTCTGCTTTGGCCTGGTCATCAGCCAAAGCCCTGACGGTGATGTCCCGGTCAAAGGCGGATATGCCTGTAGTTGTTCCGATTTTATAATCCACACTGACCGTAAAGGCGGTCGAAAGGTGAGACGTGTTTTTTTGTACCATCATGGGCAGGTCCAGTTCCCGGGCCCTGTCTTCTGTCAGGGCGACACAAACCAGTCCGCGGCCCTCTTTGACGATGAAATTGATTTTTTCCGGTGTTGACTCCTGGGCAGGTAAAATGAAATCACCTTCATTTTCCCGGTTCTCATCGTCCACCACCAGGACCATTTTTCCGGCTTTGAAATCCTGAATTGCTTCGTCGATCGTATTAAATCTCATGAGTATCCTTTGTCACTTTTAATAACCCCAGTTTTTCATTTTTGAAACGATATCCGGGGTATTTTTATGTTCAAGAAAATTTTCAATGTATTTGGCAAAAATATCTGTTTCGATATTGACGGCGTTGCCGATTTTTTGGGTGGCCAGATTGGTATCTTTCAGGGTAATCGGGATGACGGCAATCAGGATGGAATGGGGGTATTTTTCGGCGACAGTGAGGCTGATCCCGCTGACGGCTACAGAACCTTTTGGCACGATATACTTCATCAGATGATCCGGCAGGGTGATTTCAATCTCAACAGAATTCTGAAAGTTGTTGATTGCCGCAATGGTGCCGGTTCCGTCAATATGGCCCTGGACAATGTGGCCGCCGAACCGTCCATTGGCTTGCATCGCGCGTTCCAGGTTGATTCTGCTGCCGGTCTGCAGATGGCCCAGGGTGGTCTTCCTCAGGGTTTCGTGGACCGCCTGGACTGAAAAATGACTTCTGGAAAAATTGGTCACACTGAGACAAACCCCGTCGATTGCGATACTGTCGCCCAGGCTGACGTCGGCCAGCACCTTTTGGGCGGCGATTTGCAATTCTTTTCCATCACGGTTGGAGATGGATTTTTGGAGGGTGCCGACCTCTTCCACCAGTCCGGTAAACATTATTTGAGTCTCCCGATGAGTAGGATGTCGGGCCCGAGTTTTCTGGGTTCGTCCCACTCCAGTTGAATGGCTTTGTCCAGGGTTTTCATAAACCCACTGAAACCGAAAATCCCCTCACCCAGTATTTTGGGAGCAATGAATATTTGCAGTTCATCAACCAGTCCAGCCTGGACCAGTGAACCGGCCAGTTGTCCGCCGCCTTCACAATAGATCGACGTGATTCCTTCTTTGGCAAGTTGCTCCAGGGCTTTGTCCAGGTTGACCCAGCCAAAATCATCGGCTTCTGTCTGAACAACTTTGAGTTTTCGTTTTTGTAACTCTTCTCTTTTTTTCTCTTTTTCATGACTGCTGGCGACAACAATGGTTTTGTTTCTGTAATCATCATTGACCACTTTCAGCCGGTAGGGAATGGTGAGGGCTTCATCGATAATGATGCGATTGGGAATGTATCCGGAGGTGTCTTTGGGCAGAAGCGAGGGATCATCTTTCATGGCTGTGCCGACACCGACCATGATGGCATCGTATTGTTTGCGCTGCTGATGAACGAATTCCCGGGCTTCCTGCCCGGTGATCCACTGGCTTTTTCCCTGACTGTCGGCAATATAGCCATCGGTTGATAAGGCCAGTTTCAATGTGACCCAGGGTCGTTTGGATCGTATGTGCTTGAAAAAACCGCGGTTCAGTTCCAGACACTCCGTTTCCAGCAATCCGGTGAAAACATCCAATCCGGCTTCCAGAAGTTGGGTCACGCCTTTGCCGTTAACCAGGGGATTGGGGTCTCTGGTACCAATGAATACTTTTTGGATTCCCGCCTGGATGATGGCTTCGGTGCAGGGAGGTGTTTTTCCCTGATGGGAGCAAGGCTCAAGGGTGACATAAAGGGTGGCATCCCTGGCGGCAGGACCGGCTTTTTTCAAAGCCAGGGCTTCGGCATGGAGTTCTCCGAATTTTTCATGATAAGCTTCGCTGATCACTTTATCGTCTTTGACAACGACGGCGCCGACAACAGGATTGGGGCTGGTAAAGCCACGGCCTTCTTGGGCCAGTTCAATGGCTCGTGCCATAAATTTTTCATCATTCATAAAAAAATCCCGATTTTTCCCCGGGACAGTTTTATAAATTCATATCTTCTTCCATCCGGATTTTGACCGTCGGTGCCTGAATTTCACAGGTTCAGTCCAGATTTTGCTGGAGTCGCGGACTTTGACCGCCGATTGGGATTTTCACCCAGTCCCGAAGATTGCTTCAATATAAAACATTTTAATTATTATCGCAAGGAATTGATTGATGCAATCTGATTTAATCATCCTTCAACCAGGAATAATGTTTTGTGTTTAGAATAAAAGAATTAAATTTTGCCTCTGATGAAACTAAAAAGCCAAAAACCCAAGGTCCATCTCGCACCCTATATTCAGGAAATCTGGTGGCTGGAAAATGATCTCGCGGATCATGAGGAATTTGTTTATCCTCTGGGTAAAATCCAGATGCTGTTTCATTACGGATGTCCTTTTTTCAGTAAAAAGGAAAATACTTATCAGGCCCCTGCTGGCATATATGGTCAAAAACTGCTGGGCGAATCCATCCTTTCGATAAAAGGATCCGGTATGATCGGCGTGGTTTTTTATCCCCATACAGCAGCGGCTTTTTTGCCTTTTCCGGTATCAGAAATCACGGAATACAGTGTCATGATCGAGGATATTTTTCAGGACTGGAAATATTACAATTCCCAATTCATTGATTGCGGGGACAATCCTACCCGAATCAGGATCATTGAAAATTTTTTGATTAGCAAGTTGATGGTCCGGCATCCGTCTCATCTTGCAATTGCCGGAGAATGTGTTGCGGAAATCTATGATCATGGAGGAAATATTGAAATCCTCGACCTTGCCAAAAAATATTATGTCAGTGAACGCACTTTGAAACGACTTTTTTTTGAAAAAGTGGGAATCGGCCCGAAAAAATTTGCAGAAATTGTCAAACTGCAGAGTGCTTTCAATCTGTTGGAAAAAGACTATTCACTGACGGAGGTGGCCTATTTATCGGGATATTATGACCAGGCCCATTTTATCAAATCCTTTCGAAAATTTACCGGATTGACTCCCTTTAAATTTCGGGCAACAATGCTGTCAAAAAAAGAGGTTCCTCAAACAACATAAATTGACCGTTTTTTACAATTTTCCTTTCAATCTGCCAGATAACTTTTGGCTGATTAAATGAAAGGAGTAGATCAATGAATTTATCTGAAAAATCCAGAAACCATGTCCGTAAACTCTGTGTTGAGATTTCTGACCGGTCCGTCGGCAGTAAGGGGAACCGGCTGGCAACCCAATATGTGGATCGGGAGTTCAAAAAACTGGGGCTAACAACCAGCCAGCCGGAATTTGACGTAATGGACTGGCAGAAGGAGGGCGCTGACCTGATTTGTGGAAACCAGAAATTTGAGGTCTTTGTGGGGCCTTATTCCAGGGGATGTGATGTTTGTGGCCCGCTTTATTGCGCTTCAACCCTTGAAGAACTGGAAAAAACCGATGCAACAGGCGGAATATTGTTTGTCTATGGCGATATTGCCAAAGAACAGTTGATGCCGAAAAATTTTGTATTTTACAATCCCGAAGAACATCAACATTTGGTTTATCTGCTGGAGCATAGTCAAGCCTCAGCTATTATTTCGGCAACGGGAAGAAATGGCTTGTTGACTGGCGGGGAATATCCCTTTCCGTTAATTGAGGATGGTGATTTTGACATTCCCAATGTGTTTATGACTGAAGAAGAGGGCCGGGCACTGTTGAAATACCTGGGTATGGAAGTCAGGCTTATTTCCCGCTCCAGACGAATTCCTTCAAAAGCCTGTAATAATATTGCGAAAATTGGGACTGGCGAAGCTTCCAAAATTGTCATTACGGCCCACATTGATGCCAAAAAAGGCAGCCCTGGAGCTATCGATAATGCCACCGGTGTGACCGTTCTGCTGCTGCTTGCCGAATTATTGCAGGATTATGCAGGAAAATATCCGATTGAATTGGTTGCTTTCAACGGAGAAGATTATTACGCAGCCTCAGGACAGATGAATTACATCGCTTCCAGGCAGGGAAATTTCA
Organism: Fidelibacterota bacterium; assembly: GCA_016934035.1. GTDB lineage: Bacteria > Fidelibacterota > UBA2242 > UBA2242 > JAFGTP01 > JAFGTP01. Next base: position 13,200 of record JAFGTP010000057.1, on the reverse strand, counting down.
AGGATGTCTTGGTAAATATCAATATTGACGGAGCTGGATATTATGAAGGGGTTTCTGTCTTTTCACTGTTTGGTCTGACGGAGGACCAGCAACAGTTAGTCCATAAGATTTTCGCTGAAAATGCAGATATTGAAGCAGGTATTCCCTGGGTGCAGGGTGATCATTCCATATTCGTTCAGTTTGGCCGGCCGGCGATTGCGGTCACCTCAAAATGGATGCTTGAAAATTTGGAAACTCAGTCCGTCACCCATACAGCCAAAGATAATATTTCCATCGTAAATCCAGATCAACTGGTGTCGATTGCCTTGGCAATTGAAAAGTTTGTGAAAGGATTAATTTGATTATTGGGGCAGCCTCATGAAATTAATTGAGGCTGCCTCATTTTACCATGGATTTGATGTCGATAAACTTGTATCCTTTTTTTTGCAAGTCTGTGATCAGACTGTCCAGCCGAAAGTAAAATTTGTCCTTCCGCTCCGGATTGGCCCCGATGTGTATCAATAAAATAAAGCCATTGAGTCCGGCCGGGTTTTTCCTTTCATATTCGAGAACAGAGTTATAGATCGTATCGGAACTCCAGTAGCGTTCCATTGATGGATAAGTATAGTCAGTATGAGACAGGGTCCCGGAAGTCATATTGATCAGGGTGAGTTTAAGTTCCCTGCACCAATCGGCAATCTGCAGATTGTACCACTCAAAGGGTGGAAGAAATATGTCGGCGTTTTTGATGCCAAAGCTTTCCATGACTGCGTAGTTTTTGTTCAGGTCATGGACGAATTCTTCTTTTGTCACAAGCAGGGAATCCCTGTTTTTCCAGGAACAGTAAAGCAGGTGGTCAAAGGAGTGAGGGCCGAGGTAGTGACCGGAAGAGTGAAGCAGTTCAACCAGTTGAGAATTTTCAGTGTAAAATTTTCCTGTGAAAAAGAAAGCGCCTCTGATTTGATGGTGCTTTAGCACCTGGTAAATGTGCAGACCACCGTCAGTATATTCATGCCCGGTGAAAACCAGTGCGATTTGTTTTTTTGTCGTATCGCCTCGAACAATGGCACCCTCATAAATGGCCGGGCTGTCAGCTTGTAAAATTGAAAGAAGGCCCAGTTGGATGAATAGGGTTTTCAGGATTGTAATCTTCTTTGTCATGGATTAATTTAAACAGCCTGACGACTTATAAAAATGATTAAATTTATATGAATTTTGAATAGGACATTTCGGAATTATGTGAAAAATGCTTTAATTATCATTATAAAACTAATGAGGGTATTATGTACAAAAATCAATTCATTATGCTTCTGCTGGCCGTTTTCCTGGTTCAGGGTTGCAGTCAGAAAGAAGATTTTTCTTTTGTGTTTATGACGGATATCCATGTGGAAGAGGGCCGAAATGCCATTACTGGTTTTAATCAGGCTATTGCCAGAGTCAATGAGCTCGATCCGGACTTTGTAATTACCGGAGGGGACCTGATCATGGATGCGCTGGGTCAGACTTTTAACCGGGCTGATTCATTGTATAATATTTACGATTCATTGTCCCAAAAAATCGAAGCCCCTGTTTACAACACCATCGGCAACCACGAGGTTTTCGGAATTTATGAAAAAGGCGGTGTTTTGCCCGATAATCCTTTTTATGGTAAAGAGATGTTTAAAAATCGGGTCCATAAAGAGACTTATTACTCCTTTGATTTTCAAAACTGGCATTTCATGGTTTTGGATGTCATTGGCATTAAACCGGAAGAAAGGTATTTTGGATATGTGGATCCGGCCCAGATAGACTGGATCAAATCAGACCTTGCCAAGCTGGACAAGTCAACCCCCATTGTTATTTCAGCCCATATTCCTTTTGTCAATATTATGACAAGCGCCACAGAAAAGTCCGCTGATGAAGGAATTATTGTCACCAATGGCCTGGAAGTGCTCAAACTTTTTTCTGATTACAATCTGAAATTGGTATTGCAGGGACACATGCATACTCTTGAGGAAATTATTATCAAAGATATCCATTTTATTACCTGTGGCGCAGTCAGCGGCCATTGGTGGCTGGGAGACCATCAGGGATTTGAGGAAGGGTTTGGACTGTTCAAAGTCTCAGGTGATGATTTTACCTGGCAATACATTGATTATGGCTGGGAAGTTCCAAAACAGTGACCTTGTCATAAACCGGTCTTTTTTTTAGAAATTATTTGAGCAGGACCGCTTTGCCCAGCCATTGGTGTTCAATATCGTCGGCTTTCAACCGGAATTTGATGTAATATATTCCGCTGGGCAGATTGCCTCCGGGTTCCCAAAGGACTGAATATTGTCCCGCTTCCATGGTCTCATTTTTCAGGACAGCGGATTTCTGTCCGGTCAGATTAAAGATCTCTATCATTACATTTCCTTTTACCGGCAAATCAAATCGAAGCAACGTTGAATTATTAAAAGGATTGGGAAAATTCGGGTATACTTTAAATTTGTCAGGAAGTTGTTCTGTTTCGATTTGTTGCGGTTCCAGATATTCATAGAGTTTTGGGTCGGCTTTGACAGCTTCGTCCCAATCGCCGAGAAACTGCCACCAGTTGGTGATCCTTTTGTCGGTGCCGTAGGGAATGTTGTTATTATATCCGGGCCAGTTTTGCCGCCAATAGATATAAAAATTGACTTCAGCCCTAGCCCAGTTGATATGATAGGGCGAAGTTTCCGGGGTCCAGTTCTGAGGTTCTTCCGGCCACTGATATTCCAGGTTTTTCCAGGTGTCGACATTGACCCATTTCAGTTCACCGGTTTTTTCCGGGGTCCAGTCTTCACAGTCGCTCCAGACATGATTGGTGTCATCATAGTGATAATGCTGGTCTGAATTAGGGGCCATATGAGTCCAGCCGCAACGGCCGGTGATCCAGGTGTCGGTCTTGTCCATGCCGCAAAATTTCCTGAAAAACAAATGTTCATTCCCATCCTGTCGTTGGTTGACGTAACCCATCATAGATTCCAATTGATGGCCCTGATTGTGAACGGCGTATCCATGAGTCAGGGCCCAGTCAAACTGGTAAAGAATGTAGGTATGATCATAAACCGGCAGGTCGGTATTGTCCCGGGCGCTGTTGGAGATATCGCCGGTTGTGGGGCTGGACATGTTGGATTCCGGCAATTCATAGCCCAGTCCGTTGATCTCATATCCACTGTACCAAATCCATATTTCCCGGACGCCCCGCTCATTTACATAATTTTCTGCATTGATTCTGGTCGTAACTTTTTGATAATCAGGGTAATAGTAGTTTTCGTGCCAGCCACACATTTTTTTGGACATGGGCATGTGCTCGTAGATGCGAATGCGTTCTATTATGCGAAAACCGATGGAAGGTATCGCCGAAGGGTTCTTATAGCCATGATAACGTGTACCTTCCTGCATCATATATTTGACTCTGCGATTGTAAACATCGAGGCGTGTATTCATATGGGCCAGGGTAAAAGCATCACTGGCGCTGTTGGGTTCGGCATTAAGTGAATCCTGCATTGGGACATATTCAACCACCAGGACGGGTTTTTCCCAGATGTACTGGTCGGGCAGGCTTCCCAGATAGGTGTCTACCATCAGGGTCTCCGGTTCCATTAAAATTTTATCGACAGAAATGGTCCCTGACAGGTTGAATGTATCATAAAGGGCATAAAAGGTAGTTTCACCGGGATTTTTTCCGTAGAAAACACCATTTTCATCGATTGTTGCAATACTGGTGTCAGCCACAGTCCATTGAAGAGCTGCATTGGGAAAATATTCGAGACCCAGAGCATTGGATGTTCGAATCACCGGTTTAAAATCACTGTCTGTCTGTAACCGTATTTCTGTTCTTTCCATTTTCAGGCTGTCAATCTGAAAATCAGCGGACAGGAGTGATGCTGCAATTTCTTTAGCTGACTTTTCAATGTTACTGAAACGGAATTCGTCAAACACAGCACTCATGTTATTGGATGGAAGGACACCCCCGATTCGAAACAGGCCCGATGGATTGGTGACCAAATCCAGAGTGCCGGCTGCATTGTTTACTTTTTCAAATCCGTCAATGTAGAGCCGCATTCTTCCGGGTATTTTCCAGGTGACAGCGATGTGGTGCCAGTCGGTTTCCTGCCAATGTTCAATTGGCTGATAGCCGCTCTCATTGTCAGGCTGCAACATAAAAAAGCAGAAGAGCCCCGGTGTATTGATCTGAACACGAATTTCGTCCATATTGAAAGCCTGCATGAATATATATTCATCGCCAATCCAGCGGGGGCTCAGCCAGAATTCAACGGTCCCTTCTGAAGGGTCATAGTCGGAGGGTATTTCGAAATAGAGACTATCGCCAAAATAGGGTGTTGCGCTTCGATGCAGGCGCAGACCATTCCCAAAAATACCCGGTTCAAAACTATCGGCTGTAGCCACAATCGGTGTTTTACCCTCTGAATCGAGGGTATTGTCATTGAAGTGCAATAGAAGAAGCGTGTGATCGTCATATTCCAGCTCCTGGGCCAGAAGCTTGGGTGCAAACACCAGCAAAAAAAGTAGGAGCCCGATGATTAAAAGAATGTGTATTAATTGGAGTTTTTGATTGGCGTGGTACATGATTAATCTCCTTCAACAATATTTACAATATCGAAGATTTTTTGAGATTTATCAATGGAGGCGGAATGTCTTAGCCTAAAAATTCCAACAATTTTTCGTATTGGTCCTTCATGGTTTTATACCCCAAATCATATCCACGGTAAAGTGCTTTTTTGTTTCGCTCGGTTCGTTTTAAAGCAAGGTCAGTTTCAGGCCGAATCACCAGAATATTTCCGCTTTTTTCCAGTTTTTCCAGGGCCTCCATGGTTTCATTGTAAACCCGCCAACGGTTTTTGAGGCAATATTGAAGCCCCTTATAATGCGGAAAGCGAAAGCCGGCCAGTTTATAAATATTAGAAGGTGATTTTCTGTAGCCAAAGGGACGGGTGAGAATGACGACATTTTTTTTGTTGCCATGCTCAATGGACTTGTAAACCGGAACAGAATCGGACAAACCACCGTCCATTAGTATTTTTCCCCGGTAGTGTACCGGTTTGGCGATAAAGGGCAGGCTGGCTGAAGCCTGTAAAATATGCAGATAATCTTCTCCAACTTCTTTATTTTCATAGTAAAGAGGTTGGCCGGAAATACAGTCGGTGACCACAGTCCAGTTTTGCTGATTGCTGTTGTAAAAGGTGTCAAAGTCAAAGGGCACCAGCCGATTGGGAATAGTGTCAAAGATAAAATCCATGCCGAATAACTCACCTTTCAGCAGCAGGCGACGGTAGCTCAAATAGCGTTGATCATTGACAAATTCAATGTTGACCCGTTTATTGCGTTCCACTTGTTTTGAGATATAATTGGCTGCGTTACAGGCACCCATCGAGACGCCGATGACATAAGGAAAATAGATATCCTTTTCCATCAAAAACTGTAAAACTCCGGATGTAAATACGCCTCGTAACCCACCGCCTTCCAAAACGAGTCCTGTTTTTTCTAAATTCATTGTTTTCTCCATTTTTTCATCGGCCTGAAAGATAATCAAAAGAAAAAAAAAGGAAAAGGGTGCTTTTCAGGTCTTTGACAATATTTTTTTTGTTCGTCAATGGTCACTTTTCTATTCCTGGAAAGAATAGAATATTTGTAACCCAATCTCTGCAACCATCTCAAAAGTTGCGAAATAATGAATAAAAATTCGGAGAAAAAATTATGATTGTCGTTAATCCGCACCATTGTCCCCAAAACCATCCCTGCCCGGTAGTTTATCGCTGTCCTGTGGGCGCTATCGAACAGGAAAATTATTTTTCAGCACCCTCAATTAATAAAGAAAAATGCACGGACTGTGGATTGTGTACCCGGTTCTGTGGTGTTTTTCAGGAACAGTAAGACTGAATTATGGAAAAGATAAAAACCTACCTGAAGGAGCATAAATTGACTGTGAGAATTGTTGCCATGATCCTGGGCGCAGCATTAGGGTTCGCCTATTACAAATTTATCGGATGTAAAAGCGGAGCCTGTCCTATTACCAGTAATCCCTATATCAGTACGGCCTGGGGCGCTTTGATGGGATATTTGGTTGCCGGTTAAAAATTTTTAATTTTATGATACTCTGCTTTGCCAAAATATCATTTTCTTTTTGCAATTTTAAGGGATCAATTTTAATTGTAAATGATGATATAAATTATCTCCAGTAAGACAATACGTTTGAAAAAGGCTACATTTTTAAGCAGGCAGAAGGTTTTCCGCTGCTTTTTTTATTAGATGGATTGAATGAGAAGATTTTAGTTATTACTTTGATTTTTGGTGAATTAAACCTATCTTTGCCATCTGTAATAATAAGGAAGAAAACCATGAAGTTTGTTGATTTTGACATAGCCCAGGAGATAAAGACCAATCTGACCAATCTTGGATTTGTTCGCCCCACTGACATTCAGTACAAAGCCATTCCGTCGATTTTGAATGGGGAAGATGTCCTGGCTATTGCCCAGACCGGTACGGGAAAAACAGCCGCTTTTGCCATTCCGATCATTAACAAAATTCATAGTTTCAAAAGGAACAAAAGTTCTAAAGCCATCGAAGCAATTGTCATGGTCCCTACCCGTGAACTGGCCCAGCAAATCGGCCAGGTTTTTAATAAATTATGCAGTCACACCAGGGTTAAAGCATTGGCCATTATCGGTGGCGTGGAACAGGACGGCCAGATTGATCGGTTAATCAAGGGCATTGATGTGCTGATTGCTACGCCAGGAAGAATGTTTGACTTGATCAGTCAGGGATATATTGCCCTGGAAGAAATCCGCACCCTGGTCCTGGATGAAGCAGACCGCATGCTGGACCTTGGCTTTATCGAAGACATCAAATCCATAAAGAAAAAACTAAAGCGTCGCCATCAAACCCTATTTTTTTCAGCCACCATCAATGAAGAGATCAAAAAACTGGCCTATTCGCAGGTCCGCAGCAATGCCATTCGCATTCAAATCTCACCGGAAAATCCCGTTTCAAAAAATGTTTTTCACTACGTCATGTTTGTGGAAATGGATGATAAACGGTTCTTCCTGGAACGATTTGTCCGTGAAAATCCCGATAGTAAAATTCTGGTTTTTGTCCGTACCAAAGTCCGGGCTGAGCGGGTGGCAAAAGCCATGGAACGAGTGGAAATTCAATCCCTTACCCTGCATGGTGATAAGGCCCAATTGCTCAGGACTGAAGCCATGACACAATTTAAAGAGGGCAAATCCAATATTCTGATTGCGACTGATGTTTCTGCCCGCGGTATTGACATTCCTATGGTTAATTTTGTCATTAATTATGACCTGCCGACGATTTCAGAAAATTATGTCCATCGGGTCGGCCGCACCGGCCGCGCCTTTAATAAGGGTATTGCCATCACTTTTTGCGCCAAAGAAGAACGGGAGAAACTGGAAGAGATCCAGGGCTTTTTAAATAAAAAAATTGAAGAGATCAAAATCACCAAAAAAGATTATTACTTCACCCTCAATCCGGAAGAATTGGAATATTCTCTGAATACCCTGATCGATGAAAAGGAAGTTTTTCATAAAAAGAAGCGGGATAAAGCAAAAGAGAAGGGGAAAGGGAAGGTTAAGGTTAAGGCAAAGGTAAAGAAAATAGGCAAAAAGAAACCTGGGAAGAAAAAGTGATCTCTTAAGTGCCTTGAGTTTGGTTTGTTGAGAGTTGATCCAACCAATTTTCAACTACTAAATCCTCGACTCGATTAAATTCTTTTACATTATTCGTAACTAAAACACCATTATTTGCCTTGACCGTAGAAGCAATAATAAGATCATTCGGTCCAATTATTTTACCTTGTTTTTCAAGGTTTGATCGTATTAGTGAATATTCAGTACTTTCAATATCCCCAAAGCCTACTATATCTAAAGGAAATAAGAAATGATTAATCTTCTCAATATTATCATTTCTTTTTTGACTTTTTTCTGCTCCATAGAGTAATTCTGCTTTTACAATAGAAGGAATTTTTATTTCATTTGGATCAAATGAAAGTATTTTTTCAATTAAAAGTGGTAATTTATTTTTTAACAAATAAATACAGATATTGGTATCTAAAAAATATTTCATAAACTCTCTCTTGCTGAATCAAGTTCAAAGCTCTGGTGTTTTTCTACTATAAAAGTTTCATCATCAATCGAACCAAATACATTTATATAATTCTCCGGCCAACCTTTATTTAATTTTTCATTCAATGTTTTAACTGCAAATTTTGAAATTGACAAATTTTCAATTTTTGCTGCAACGTCAAGTTTATGAAGTGTGTTTTTATCAATATACAATGATAATTGAGGCATTTTGATTCTCCTTTCAAGTATGTTATAAAATATACTTGATTTATTATTTAAATTCAATCACTAATTATTTTAAATATACCCAAAAAAGATTACTATTTCACTCTCAATCCTGAAGAAGCAGAAGGGTCACTTGACAGCCTAATCAATGAAAAAGAAGTTTTCACCAAGAAGAAAAAAGAGAAGGCGAAAGTAAAGTCAAAATCTAAGGTCAAGACAAAAGCCAAGAAAAAAGGGAAGAAGAAATAAGAAAAAGTGCCTAGCGTTGTAGAATAATTATTCAAATTGTTTTTGACTTTCATTCGACAGGAAAAAATAGACCTTTTCAAAGAACCAACTTTCTAGCTTTCAATACAATTTTCTCTTCGAAGTTATATAATCTTGTTCCCAAATTGAATTTGGGAACAAATTCCTAAGCAAAAAATCAAGGCATTCGCAAATATAATTTGGGAATGAGGAAAACTAGAAAATTTTTATATAAAAAAACCTCGCAGGTTTTTGAAACCTGCGAGGTTTAAGTAAATCAAAAAGTATATTACTAGTTCCCAAATTCAATTTGGGAACTAGTGTAAGTATAGAAATTATACTATCTTTTTTCCACGTGCTGTATAGTGAGTATGCAGCAACTTGTGTGATTTGTGTCCACAGGGACCCTCTGTCAGAAATTCCTGGTAGAGTTTCAGTACATCGGGATTCTCATGAGATTTTCTCACTGTTGACTCTGAATCTTCCGCATAGATAGCTCTGGCGCGGGCTTTTCTGATCTCTTCATTGGTCGGGATTGGCATACCACCGCCACCGAGACATCCTCCCGGGCAGGCCATGAATTCGATGAAATGGCATTCACTCAGTTTGCCGCCCTGTTCGATGTTTTCCAATACTTTTTTGGCATTGGCGGTACCGTGGCAGACAGCCACTTTCAGGGTTGCGCCTTTGAGCCAGTTCCAGTCCGGAATAAGATGTTTGATGATGTCCGGTACCGGTCCGACTTCTGTAATGGGCAGTTCGGCATATTTGATACCTTCCATACCGCGTACAGGGATAATGTCAGCATGGTCAAAAAGGTTTTCCACTTTTTTTCCTGTAACCAGTTCGTAAACAGTTCGAATGGCAGCTTCCATTACACCGCCGGTTGCACCGAAAATAACGCCTGAACCGGTCCTGTCGCCAAAAGGATTGTCGAAAGGTGTTTTTTCCAGTTTTGGCAATTCGATACCGGCTTCTTTGAACATCTGGGCCAGTTCGCGGGTTGTGAGACCAAAGTCCACATCTTTGTAACCTGAATCTGTCATTTCAGGACGATTGCATTCGAATTTTTTGGCGGTGCAGGGCATCAATGCCACCGTAACAATATCCGCAGGATCGATGTTGTGCAGTTGTGCATAATAGGTTTTGATGACAGCGCCAAACATCTGCTGAGGTGATTTTGCAGAAGATACATGGGCCAGCATTTCCGGTTTGAAATGTTCGATATATTTTATCCATCCCGGTGAGCAGGAAGTAAATTGCGGCAAGGCGACATTAGATTTTTTTTCAACCAGAGCACCATAGAGGCGTTGAATCAGTTCCACACCTTCTTCAATAATGGTCAGGTCAGCTGTAAAGTTTGTATCAAAAACGCGATCAAAGCCGCAAAGTTTTAAAGCGGTGTTCATCTCGTAGGTGAGCGGTGTGCCCGGTTCCAGTCCGAAACATTCACCAATACCAGCCCTGGGTGCCGGGGCAGTCTGCATGACCACATGTTTTTTGGGATCATCGATGGCATCCCAGACGATATCTGACGGATCATTCCCCTTCAGAGCACCGACAGGACAGCGGTTGATACACTGGCCGCAGTTGATACAAATCTGTTCAGACATCTGTTTGTCGAGGAACATTCCGATTTTTGTTTTATCGCCTTTGTTGACAGCATCGTAGACGCCGACTTCCTGAAGGTCGATACAGGTTCTGATACAACGGCGGCAGAGGATACATTTATCCATATCGCGAGCGATGGAGTAACTGGAATTATCTTTCCCGTGCACAGGTTCTGTCCTTTTACCAAAACGATAAAAATCGACGCCGTATTCTTTGGCCAGGGATTGTAACTCACAATTATTGTTACGAACGCAGGAATAGCATTCTCCCACATGATTGGAAAGAAGCAGATCCAGGATATGACGTCTTGCTCTTCTGACTTTTCGGGTATGGGTTTTTACATTTATGGGTGATGTGATGGGGTAAGCGCAGGAAGCCTGTAGGGTCCGCATACCTTCAACTTCAACAACACAAATACGACAGACACCGGCGACACACAGATCTTCGTGATGGCATAGTGTCGGAATGGTGATACCGATTTTTTTGGCAGCTTCAAGAATTGTTGTTCCCATGGGAACTTTTAATTTGTGGCCATCAATTTCAACGGCAATTAAAGCACCAATCGCTTCTGTATTTTCCGGTATTGTCACTTTTGAAGGAGTTGTTGATTTTGGTGCTCTGGCTTTATCATCAATAATGAAATCTTTTTTGTCAGGCATAGTCATCTCCTTATTCTTTTTCAGGTACTCGACCAAGTACTTCGGATTGGAAATTTGTCATAATGGAAATAAATGCGTTGGCAGATGATTGGCCGAGACCACATTTGGAAGCGATTTGCATTGTTTCTCCAAGATTGATCAATTCTTTTAGATAGGAATAGGAGCAACGCCCTTTTTCCAACTTATGGATACCTTCGAGTAGTTTTGGGTTACCGTCGCGACAGGGTGTACACTGGCCGCAGGATTCTTCTGTAAAGAATTCCATGAAGTTTTTGGCCACTTTCAGCATATCGGTATTGGGGCCAAATACGATAATTGAGCCGCCGGAGGATGCATCTTCATAGGCAATGGCCCTGTCAAAATCTTTGGCAGGAATGCACTGACCGGAAGCACCGCCAACCTGAACGGCTTTAGCGTCTTCACCGCCGACCTCTTTGAGCATTTCCCTGATGGTAATTCCATAAGGCAGTTCGTAGATGCCGGGATTGTCACAATGACCGGATATTGAGAAAAGTTTGGTTCCTTTGGATTGTTCCGTTCCGTGTTCGGAAAACCATTCATGACCTTTGGCACAGATGAGAGCTGCATCAATGAAAGTCTCGACATTGTTGACAGCAGTGGGATGTCCCTGAAAACCGGTATCAACCGGGAAAGGCGGCCTGTTTCTGGGTTCGCCTCTTTCACCTTCCAGTGATTCGATGAGGGCGGTTTCTTCACCGCAAACATAGGCACCGGCGCCCATTCTTAGTTGCAGATGGAAATTAAATCCTTCTTTGCCCAAAATATTGTCGCCCAGCAGGCCCATTTGTTTCCGTTCCTGCAGTTTTTCTTCCAGGAATTTTTTCATGTAGAGATATTCACCCCGAAGGTAGATAAATCCTTTGGTAGCACCGAGGACATAGGCGGCGATGGTCATGCCATCCAGCAACATATCGGTGTGATTGAATAGTAAATATCGGTCTTTAAAAGTGCCTGGTTCGCCTTCGTCGGCGTTGCAGACAACGTATTTTTGTTCGTCTTTGGCTGCTGCTGCCAGTTGCCATTTAATTGATGTAGGAAATCCCGCTCCCCCACGTCCTTTCAGACCTGATTGTCTGATATGATAGATAATGTCTGGTCTTTTCATTTCCAGTGCCTTTTTTAGCCCCTCACCGGCTATGACACCATGTTCCAGAATCGGACCGCTTTTTTTCACATCGGATGGTACAACTTTTGGGAAATCAGATTTGATATATTCATTTCTGCAATCAGCAATGATTTTGGAAACTTTGGCAGGAGTGACTTTGGCAAACAGGCGATCATTGATCATCATGGCTGGTCCCTGGTCACACATCCCGAGACAGTTTGTATATTCCAGCGTGAACATGTGGTCTTTGGTTGTTTCGCCGAATTTTATACCTAATTCATTTTCCAGTTGTCTGGCGACATTGGCTTTGCCTTCCAAATCACAGGAAATGGTCTGGCATAAGCGAATAACATATTTTCCCTGTTGTTCTTTGGTTTTAAAAAAACTATAGAAACTGGCAACACCTTCTACTTCAACCGGGTGAAGGCCGAGAGTATGTGCTGTTTCCTGCAATATTAAATCTGAAAGATAGCGATATTTTTCCTGCAAATCCTGAAGAATAGGCAGTAACGCAGAGCGATCATCGCCATACTTTGCTTTTAATTCTGTAAAATCTTTTTGTAAACTTTCCATTGAAATAGCCTGCATGTCCGGTCTCCTTATTTAGTGAGCAGTTCTTTTACTTTTTCAAGTAATTTGTTTGGCATAATAGGCTTTTCTTCAAAGGCATCAACCGGAACCATTTCGTCATCTTTGTCATAATTCATTCCAGTTACTTGACCGATACTGGAAAGCATCATGATTTTTGCTTCCGGGTGTTTTCTTTTCAGGTCATTCGCCAAAGTAAAACCATCATCAGGCTGGTCCATCATCACATCCAGAATTGCCAGGTCCGGTTTTTCTTTTTCAAAAAGGGCCATTCCGTCTTCTCTGGAATGTGTAGATACTACTTTATATCCGGCTGATTCCAAAACCACGGTCACACCAGATACAAAATCAAAATCGTCATCGACAAGCAGAATTTTTGCCATACGATTGTCCTCCATTTATTATTTTCTTCACCAATATTTTTTTGAATTTAATTACGTCCTTCACCAAAAGCGTATAAATAAATTCGGCGCTAAAATACAAAGCCTTTTTTGTTTTTCCAAAGGAATTTCCATTATTTCTCCTGCTAATTTTTCACAGCATAAAAACTCTTTTTTTTCTGAAAATTTCTTTTAAATTCAAATCTTTATTTCACAATCAGGGTTGAAATATTATTTAATATCTATGTTTTAAGCGTTTTCCCTGTGAATAAAATCACAATTAT
>JAFGTP010000056.1 GCA_016934035.1 Fidelibacterota bacterium | reverse complement strand
GCTTTGATATTGAGCGCAGGGGCGACACCTGGGAAAAGATCGGTTTTGTGAAAGGGGAAGGCAACAGCAGTTCGCCGGTTTCCTATACTTTTGTTGATAAAAATGTCAGTGGATTGCAGAACCTTCATTACCGCTTAAAACAAATTGATAATGACGGCACCTATGAATATAGTCCTATCGCCTCAGTAACACTTAAAGAGATTGTATTACCTTCAGAATTCAGTCTGCATTCAAATTATCCGAACCCTTTCAATCCTGCAACTACCATTGCCTATGAAATCGCTGTAGAAAACATGACAACTCTGGCAATCTATGATATGCAGGGGAAATTGGTGGAAACATTGATCAATGAACAACAAAGTCCCGGACACTACAAGGCAACTTTCGATGGTGGCGATTTAGCCAGTGGCGTCTATTTCTGTAAACTCACTTCCGGTAACAATCATCAATTTATCAAAATGCTGTTAGTAAAATAAGGAATAGAATTCAATGAAAGCTTTAAAAAGAAATTTGCAACTATTATCTCTGATAATGCTTTTGAGCCAATTACTGTTTGGGCAAATCATGAATATTGAAAACAAGGATGGATCGGTTTTGCAATTGGCCGTATCGGATATTGAGGGAATTACTTTCGAGTTATGCAAAGACGCTGATGGCAATACCTACAGAACAGTCAAAATAGGCAACCAGTGGTGGATGGCGGAAAACCTGAGAACAACCCACTATCGCAATGGCGAAGCAATACCCAAGGTAACTGACAACACTCAGTGGAGTACATTGACAACAGGAGCCTATTGTGCCTATGGCAATGATGAAAACAAGGTGGCGACCTATGGCTATCTGTACAATTGGTACAGTGCTGTTGACAGCCGTAATATTGCTCCTGAAGGCTGGCATGTACCGACTGATGCAGAATGGGAAGAACTGGCACAATATATCAGTACTGACAATGGGGGGTACACTAAATATACTTTTTACTGGGAGAAAGTTGGCGAACATCTGAAAGCGACATCGGGCTGGTACAAAGACCGTAATGGTACAGACGACTATGGTTTTGTGGGGTTGCCGGCAGGTAATCGGATATCAACTGCTCAATACCAATCACCTGGTATCTATCTCGGGTTAACTCAGTCTGGTATGTTCTGGTCAACTACAGAGTATGACCCTAATCAGGCAAAGTTTCGCTCCTTGGCTGACTGGGATGATTATTTTGTAAACTACTTCAACAAAAAAGGATATGGCGCGTCAATCCGCTGTGTAAAAGATTAGTTCAGAATTAATTGTTATTTGATATATATTGTAGGACAGGTATGTTATTTGTCTATCATATTTCTCCGCCAGGAATATAACCAATGCACAATGATTTTCCCTATCGGCAAAATCATTAGACAATTAGCATAATTGTCCTACAATCCGGATTCCAGGTCAATGGCCTTCTTCGACGTGTATTTTACGGTGTACTTTTTCCCTTTTTTGACGATCCAGCGGACTTGGCAGGTTGCATTGCCATCGATCTGGTCAATTTTGACTCTGACAGGTTGTTTTTCTATTTCCCGTGTATTATTGAGATATTTGTCATAGACGATCATCGCAGCGATGACATCATTTTTGTCTTCGGAGGATATTTCCAGGAAATCCGGCACTGTCAGTTGTTTTTCGATTTCATAATATGAACGGGTTGGAATAACTCGTTCATTTTTCAAAATAACATCAATCTGTTCCAGGCCATCGCCAATATCTTTGCGTGTAACTTCATCAAATTTAACGACAGGCAAATTGTAGGCATGAAATAGTGTAAAGGCCATATTGCGGTGGCACATTTCTTCAATCATGAAAGATGGCGCTGTCCTTGTCCAGGATTTCTTGAAACCACCGATTTCGATTTCACCATATTGCGGATGATTGATTTTTTTCCAGGGTACAATACCCTCCTGAAAGAGAAGAAGTTCATTAAATTTATAGACAGGTTCCCGACGACCAAAAAATTCGCTGCTTTTGGATTTTTCTCCGAAATAATTGAAGGAAGACCACAATTCATTGGTAAAGGAGAAAATACCGCGCATTCCATAGAAAAAATCCACTTCGCCGCCGACTGCCTTATACAGGTCTTTGTAAAGCACCATATAATCATAGCCGGGCAGTATTTTGTTGCCGGTTTTTCCGATAAAATCATAATATTTCCGGTCTTGATCATGGTAGGAGAAGGCTGGGCTGTCGGACCCGGGGCCACGCAGGATCATGCCGCCGGAATTGTGATAGGACTGGGCGCCGGCAATGTTTTCATGGCTGAGAATATAGTCAGCCACGATGCGGTTTTCTTTGATTGAAAGTGGGTACATATCAGCGCCGTATTGAATATATTCCGGTTGCCAGGACCAGGGCCAGTTGCGGTTGGGATCATAAAAGCCTTCGCCATCTTCGTTGATTTTCCCGTCGCCGTCATTGTCTATGCCTTCATTGCCAAGCAGGGTGTAATCACCAGTTTCATTTTCTTTGCAGGGCACCATCATACCGGTAATTTCTGAAGATTCTTTCCAGCGGCCATTGGGGTCCTTGATCCGCATGGAAACAATATGCCCATCGCCGTCCAGATCATCAAAACCGTCTTCATTGATGGCCCCGTCACCATCGTCATCTCTGGGGACCAGACCGGACCGGGGTGAGTGTGGCGTATTGCCTTCACTGATATAATGGTCACGGGCGTCGGGATTGATGGATGGCAAAATATAAAAGGTTTTGTTTTTCATCAACTCCTGAATCCATTCGTTCTTTTCAAAATTTTCCGTCAGATACCAGGCGGTGTAGAGCGAGACTTCAGCGCCCTGGATTTCATTGGAATGGATATTTCCATCGATGTACATGCCGGGTTTATCTTCTGGTTTTCCTGAAGAAAAATCAGTAATAGTCAGAGAGTGAATGTCACGTTCCTCGTAGCTTTTTCCGATGACTTCATAACGGGTCAGTTGTGGGTAGGCCGCGGCGATTTTGCGGCAGATTTCACCAATTTGTGCGTTATTATAATAACGGTTCCACTGTACTTCAACTTTAGGCTGGTTGGGTGCACCCATGGCTTTAAGCGCACTTTTGACAAATTCTATTTTTTCCACGTCCGATGCCGTGAGAGGTATGGAAAGGGCCAGTATCAGCAGGAATCTAATGGGATTTTTCATAAAGTCACCTCTTTTGTAATATCACCAAAGACCGGTGAATGGACTTTGAGTGTAATGGATTTTTTATTGGTTTTGATCAGCCAGGACACTTTCCGGGTTTCGCCATTGCCTTCAATTTTATCCAGGAGTGCAAAATTCTTACCCGAAAAAATCTCAACCTTTGAATCCATTTGGATACGAATTTTGGGGACCCAGCGCAGATGTCTGCCGATTTCTGTTGAAGTTGCCAGTGCACCTTTGTTGGTGATCAGGATGTCAACATGGTGGATATTATCATGTAATTTTTTCGTCCTGATATCAGCAATTTCGATTTTTGGCAGCAATTCACAAAGTGAGCGGACCAAGAGGCGATTCCGTTCAAAAATCGGTTTCAGTGAATCTTCCGGTGCATTTTGCCGGAAGTTGGGAAGAAAACCACCGATTTCCACAACCTGGTCCGGAAAATCCGGGTGTTCAATTTTTTGCCATGCCAGCACTTTGCCAGAGTGGCCTGAACGCTGCAACCATTTGTAATATTCAATATCTTTGTTTTTGCAGCGGGCGGAGTCAGCCGGGTCCAGGGAAAAACGCCAGGCTGGTGTTGTGACAGAGAGCCGCCCTGTCTGGTAATAGACCCACTCAGCGAAATTTCCATTGTTTTTTTCCGTCTGAAAATAATCCATATTCTGAAAGATTTTCCGGTATTTTTTTGTCAGTTGCTCCATGACAAGAGCGTCTTCCATCAACATTTTTGTAATCACACCTTTTTTTTGTACTTCATCCATATATTCCGGACCGGCATTCTGGGAAGCCGGCCAGGGTGTCAGAAGATTATTATCATCAGAAAAGGAATAAACCAGCAGAATTTCGGGGTGTGAAAAGATAAAATCCGCCAGGGCTTTGGATTCTTTTTGGGAAACCGCATAGGTCCCGGCCTCTTTGTCACTGAATTCAAAATGATAGGGAAAATTTTTATCCAGGTCCACACCGCCGGCAACATCTTCATTGAGCCATCCGTCACCGTCGTCATCGAAGCCTTCGAAGTGCATCGTATATCTTTCGGTCAGGGAATCTTCGGCTGTGCAGGGCACCATCACCGGGTAATTTTGATGGATTGTCCAGGCGCCAAGGAGGTCTTTGATCCGCATCATTGCAATCATTCCGTCACCAGTGAGATCATTGAAACCATCTTCATCTGTTTTTCCGTCCAGATCATGATCCACAGGAAGATTGTTGGTTTTTCGCTGTGATCGGGGTGAATCGAAAAAGTGGGCACTGGCGTCAGGATTTGCATTGGGAATGATATAGATGGTGCAGGTTTCCAAAAGCCCGGACAATGAAGGGTCATGGCTGTAGTGGGTGCTGATATGTTTTAAGATGTCCATGCAAATCTCAACAGAGGTCAGTTCATAACCTTCGAGGCCGCCAACCAGTAAAATAGCCGGTTTAGTATTGTGGTTTTGGCCTGTGATTTCCACAGCCAAAATTTCCTTGCCTGAGTCCGTTTTCGTCAGGACTGTATAGCTCATGATATCTTTACTGGACTGAGTGATCTGCCGGACCAGTTTCTCATTTTGTGCCGAGGTGTGATAGTGGTAGAGGTCGCTTTCACTTAAAGCGGACTGAAGGAGTAAAAAGGTGATTAACATCGGCAGCATAAATTTTTTTGTCATAATATTCCTCAATAAAAAATTATTGGAAGATAAGCGGTTTTTGTTATAATTACAAAAAAAAATTATACTTCGGTTTTTTGGATGATGCGCAGGAGGTTGTCACGATGAAGCAGAATGATCAGCAGGCTGGCGCCAAGAGTTGCAAAAACCAGGATATTTTCACCGACGGTGATCCAGGTATAAATAGGCAATAAGAGACTGATTGCCAGGGAACGGACTGAAACAATGGGTGTCACTATTTTCAGAATTTTAAAAGAGAGGCCGCACAGGATGACCGGAACCGGCAGGATCGGGAAAAAAGCACCGAGTGTGGTGTTGACTCCTTTGCCTCCTTTGAATTTTAAAAAGGGGGTGAAATCATGGCCTAAAATGGCACAGAAAGCAGTGATAATCATCAGGATGGTTTTTTCAAGATTAAAATAGACAAAATTATAGGAAAATAATACAATGGCCACAGGCAACAGGCCTTTCAGCATATCCAGTAGCTGGGTCAGGATTGATAATTTGATTCCTGCTGCCCGGCGGACATTGGTAGAGCCGATGTTGCCGCTGCCCACTTTTCGCAGATCGATTTGTTTATTTTTTTTGACCAATAAGTAGCCGGTAGGAATAGAACCGGTCAGAAAGGCAAAAATTAATATAAATATTGTTGCTGCCATGGTCGTGATAAAAGGTCACCCTTGCCAGAAGGGTGACCTGAAATTTTTTTATCGGTCTCCCTGTAATAAATCCCCAAGTAAACTGCTGCCCAGTCCCGCAATGCCTTTTGATTCGCCTTTGTTTTGAAATCTGGCGGCAGCCAGTATTCTGTCTGCAAGCCTTGAAAAGGGCAAACTTTGCAGGTAGACGATACCCGGTCCTCTCAAATGGGCAAAAAATAATCCCTCACCGCCAAAGAGTGAATTTTTGAAACCGCCGATGAACCGGACATCATAATCCACACTGGGTTCAAAGGCCACGAGGCATCCGGTATCGACGCGCAGTGTTTCACCGGGTGCCAGCACTTTTTTGATGATGGTGCCGCCGGCATGAATGAAGGCCAGGCCGTTTCCGGTCAGTCGTTGCAAAATAAAACCCTCTCCTCCAAAGATTCCGGCGCCAATGCGTTTGGTAAATTCAATCTCAATTTCGATACCCTGGGCTGCGCATAAGAAGGCATCTTTCTGGCAAATAAAATTGCCACCCAAAGTTGCCAGGTCGAGGGAAATGATCTTGCCGGGATAGGGCGCCCCGAATGCGACGTGTTTTTTACCGGAACCGGTATGCAGGAAAGAGGTGATGAAAAAACTTTCTCCGGTAAACATTCTTTTGAGTCCGTTGAAAACGCCGCCCCCGGTGGAGGTTTGCATTTCTATTCCATCCTCCATGTACATCATGGCGCCGGCTTCAGCCCGAACAGCTTCGCCGGGATCCAGTTCGATTTCTACGGTCTGCATGTCATCACCGTAAATTTTATAATCAATAACATCCGCCATATTAAGTCCTCCATTTTATTGTTTCGATCTATAATAATTATTTATTTTTGCAATGTAAAGTGAAATTTGGAGAGTTTGGAAATAAAAAACCTCCGGTACTTCCGGAGGTTTTTTCTATTTATTCATGGTTGCGTTTTTTGGCATCAATTTTTCGCGCCGTCGGGTCCAGATACATTTTCCTGAGACGGACATTCTGGGGCGTGACTTCCACCAGTTCATCATCAGAGATGAATTCAATGGCCTGGTCCAGGGAGAGCGGACGGGCCGGTCGCAAGACAACGGTGGCATCAGCGGAAGCTGCCCGCATATTGGTCAGTTTTTTTTCACGAACGATATTGACATCCAGATCTCCGGGCTTGTTTCGTACTCCCACAATCATTCCGCCGTAGACTTTGGTTCCCGGTTCCACAAACAATTCACCCCGGTCAGCCATAGCCAGGCAGGAATAAGCTGTCACTCTTCCGTTTCTGTCGGCCACAATGGCGCCGGTTTTGCGATGGGGAATCGGCCCAAACCATTCCTGATATTCTTCAAAAAGGGTGTTCATGACACCAGTGCCCCGGGTTTCTGTCAGAAACTGGCTTCTGAATCCGATTAATCCGCGGGTCGGTATGAGAAACTGCATATCCACCCGGCCGTTACCATGGTTTACCATGTTGGTCATGCGGCCTTTACGGTTGGAGAGTTTTTCCGTGATTGTTCCGACGTATTCTTCCGGTAAATCAACAAAGACTCTTTCCACCGGTTCTTGTAATTTTCCCTTTACTTCTTTTGTAATGACCTGAGGTTTGGAAACCGCCAGGGAGTAGCCTTCACGACGCATGGTTTCAATCAGGACTGCCATCTGCAATTCGCCTCTTCCTGAAATCTTGAAGGCATCTTTACGGCCGGGAATATCTTCCATGGTGAGTGCAACATTGTTAATGATCTCATGTTCCAGTCTCTCGCGGAGATGGCGACTGGTGAGAAATTCACCTTCATCGGCAAAAGGAGCGTCATTAATATAAAAATTCATTGATACGGTAGGTTTATCGATTTCAATTCTTGGCAAGGGTTCCGGGTTTTCGTTTGAAGAAAGCGAATCGCCAATTTTTAAGTTTTTAATGCCTGTAATACCAATAATATCACCGGCTTCAACTTCTTCAACTTTAATTTTTTTGAGTCCGCTGAAAGTATATAACACTGAAATTTGGGTATTGGGTATGTTTTCTTTTTCGTGACAAATTGTATAATTGGTGTTGAGTCTCAATCGGCCGTTTTTTAAACGTCCGATTCCGATCAACCCGACATACTGGTCATAATCGAGGTTGGTGATGAGGAATTGTTCCTTGTGGTTGTCATCGGCCTCGGGGCCCGGTATGGAATTCAGAATTGTTTCAAAAAGCGGTAGTAAATCTGTGGAACCGTCATTTAGATTGAAATGGGCGATGCCCGCTGTTGCCTGAGTATAGAGGATCGGGAATTCAATTTGTTTGTCTGAGGCATCCAAATCGATGAACAGGTCATAAACTTCATTGATGACCTCCTCAATGCGAGCGTCTTTTCGATCTATTTTATTGATAACAAGGACAATAGGCAGGTTTTTAGCCATGGCTTTTTTGAGGACAAATCGGGTCTGCGGCAGCGGGCCTTCAGCGGCATCCACGAGCAGGAGGGCGCCATCCACCATATTGAGGCCCCGTTCAACTTCCCCACCGAAATCGGCGTGTCCGGGTGTATCAACAATATTGATTTTGGTGTTTCGAAACTGAATCGCTGTGTTTTTGGCATTGATGGTAATGCCCCGTTCTTTTTCAAGGTCCATGCTGTCCATGATTCGGTTTTCAACCACTTTGTTTTCATGGAAGGTGCCACTTTGTTTCAACATGCCGTCAACCAGGGTGGTTTTTCCATGGTCAACGTGGGCGATAATTGCAATATTTCTGATATTTTCTTTTCTCATTTATTTTCCTGTCCATTCCCTGGTGGCTTTTGTTAAATGTTGAGAGCCAGATGGTCGGGAATGAATTTATTTTATAGGATTAATTTTTGATCCATCTGGATAATATTTCAACCAGTTGGGCGGCCTGTTTCTCACTGGAAATGTTGAACTTGGATTGTTGTCTGAAAGTCCCGTTGACTTTTTTATAGCGGCGAATGGAATATTTATCCGGGCCGTATTCCTCTGTTGATCTGTTCCAGTCCTGGTACCGAAAAATGATCGTTGTCCAGGCCCCTTTTGAAAGCACTTCTTTGTCAATTTCTTTGACAATTTTAATTCCGTTTTCTTCGTAGTCGATGGTGATATCATTTATATTTTCAGCCATTTTTTTGTCCTTCTGTTTTTGCCCGCAAATTTACTACAAAAAAATTATTATCCAAGTATATATAAAAATTACAGACAAATAATTCAAATCATTTGTTGAGGGCCAGCAGTTTGTCCTTCAGGCCGGAATCGCGTACGGTTACTCGGTCAACGGTACTTTGGATAATGGCGTCAAAACTCCAGATTTCACATTGTTTTTCAGCCCGGGTAATGCCGGTGTACAGCAATTCGCGGGTCAGCAGCGGGGAGTCTTTTTCCGGCAAAATCAGAAGTATTTTTTGAAAGCCGGAACCCTGGGATTTGTGAACTGTCATGGCAAAAACCGGTTCATGCCGGGGAATCTGGACGGGAAAAAAGGACCTGTAACGACCTTTTTCAGTCAAATGGGGGAAATATATTTTGGTAACATTGTTTTTTATCTGAACAATCCCGATGTCACCGTTATATAATTTTAAACGGTTATCATTGGTGGTGATCATGACCGGCAGACTTTCGCTGTAGATGGTTTTGGCATTAAAATAATGTTCAATGATAACTCGATTGATATATTCGACACCATAGGAACCGGACCTTTTTGCACAGAGAATGCGAAAATTTTCCATAAATTTAAATTTTTGCTGAAGGTCTTCCATTTGAAGGTAATCATTAAAGCTGTAATTGTGACCATCCAGATTGATTTGGACGGACTGGATGAAATTGAGGATTTTTACCTTGACCTGATTCCTGACGGGCAGTGGGCAAAGGTGAATTTCTTCATTTTCCTTTTGCAATATTTTCATAATTTGGGAAGTTGTGCCGGCATTGATTGCCGTTTTTGTCAGGCCAATTCCCTTGGTATCGTCAAAGCGATAACTTTTTTTCAATTCAACCACGGCATTGTGCAAGGGATTATCCAGGACAGGCTGGATTCGTGTTGCAGAGCAGCCGTGCAACAAATCGCAGAAATCCCGGGTAAACCGGTTGATGGGAAGGGCTGCACAGAGATCGCCGAAAACCGAGCCTTCTTCTACCGATGCCAACTGGTCTTTGTCGCCCAGAATGACCACTTTGGCATCCATCGGAAGTGCGTCGAACAACTTGCACATCAGGGGTTGAGACACCATTGAAGCTTCGTCCAGGATGAGCAGGTCAATTTTCAGAGGGTTATCTTTGCGGTAGAAAAAATGTGGCGACCCGTATTTTGATTTTAATAGACGGTGGATTGTGCTGGGTTCCACGAGAATGATTTTTTGCCGGATATCCTTTGAAATTCTGAGGTTTTCAGATTCTGTCTGTAAGGAATCCTTGAGGCGGGCTGCTGCTTTTCCGGTTGGTGCACAGATGGCGACTTTGCCACTTTTTTCCGCCATGAAAAAGGCCGCCAGCACAGCGGCCACGACACTGGTTTTGCCGGTACCGGGCGAGCCTGTAATTACCGTAAACTGGTTCACCAGCGATGCCAAAACCGCAATTTGCTGGTAATCCGGATTTTCGGAATTTTCAAAATATTGCGACAGATTTGAGAGATCAATCGGGAATTGAGGCCGGGTGAGAGTGGAATTTGCGATGAGTTTTCGGGTGAAAAAATTTGCCAGGTTCTGCTCATATTTGAAATATCGCTGCAGATAGATGCGGTTTTTTTCGTCTACAATCAAGGGCAGGTTTTCTCCTTGAAAACTGACCACGGATTTGCAGTTTTTCAGGTGGATCAGCCACGTATCCAATTCCGGCACCGGAATTTGCACTGGAAGTTCAAAGGGTTTGAGTTCCTGCTCAAAAGGAAACTTTTTCCCGGCATATTCCTCCATTCTCAGGCAGATATGATTGTTGCGGAGAGCATAGGAGACCAGGGCGGCGGTCAATCCCAAAACCGGGTCCTCAAGGTTGCTGATGCGATGTAGAAATTTGGCAAATTCAATATCGATGCTCTCAAATACAGATACGGCCAGCAAGTCTGAGATACCTGATAAATTTGTTTGGGTCATCTGAACACCTCTGAGAGGGCTGTGATCAGGCTCATGTCCGGAAGGTCAAAATAGACACCACTTTCCGGTATTTCCTTTTTAACTCCTCGCAAAAACAGATAAAACACGCCTCCGAAATGTTTCCCGTAATCATAGTCAGGCAGTCGCACCTGCAAATAGCGATGCAGGGCAACGGAATAGACCAGATATTGCAGTTTATAGAGGTGTTTTTCCATTTCTGCCTCGATATTTTGCAAAATATAATCTTCAGCAGCTGGCCCGATGGCATTGGATTTCCAATCCAAAATATAGTATTTTTCCTCCCTGCAAAAGACCAGGTCGATAAACCCGCTCATAAACCCTTTGGGTATTGGTCCATCGAAAACAATATTATAATTTTTTAACAATGTATTTAATTCTTTTTGACTGACATTGTCCCCCAAAGTAAAGAAAAATTCCAGTTCCGACAGCCTCTTTTCCCTGGGAATATCGATCAGCTGCAGGTCTTCTTTTGTGGAAATTTTACACTGCAATACATTTTCCACCATTTGGCGGGTGATGTATGCATAATCCTGAAACCGGTGTGAGGAGTCTGGCACAATGCCGAATCGGTTCAATTTTGCTTTGGCCACTTCGAGAATTTTTTCCCCGTCGTCCCGGAAGGAGATTTCTTCAAATATTTCATGCCAGCAATTGCCTGTTTTTGTGCCGGCCGGAAAGGTGAAAATATTCAATTCTTCCGAGTTGTCGGTTTCCGGTTGGCGGGATACTTCATCGTAGTCCCTGAGATCGTGTGAAGGTCCCGAAAGGTTTGATTTTGAGAGGGATGAAAAACTGCTTATTTGCCATTGTCTGGAAAGATTTCCTTCAAACTGTATTTTTTGAACTGCTTTTTGGGGCCCGGGGGCCCGCATCTGATACCGGCCCTCAACTTTCGGTTCATCGCTGCAAAAGGTCATAGCTATATTGTCATAGGCGGAAAAATCTCTGATAACAGTACTCATTTTTAATGAATTAAGAATTTCCGGGTTTTGGCCTTCTTGCTGTCGGAACAGGAAATAATGTAGAGCATTGGCTTCCTTGTTGGATGGAACTGAAATGTAAGTCGCATATTTGGCTCGCGTCAAAGCAACGTAAACCAGCCGAATGTCCTCCTCCAGGATTTCTTGTTGGGCTTTGTGGGTTTCCAGTTTTTCGAGGTCTATTATTTTTTGATGGCTGGCATTGTGATATTCCAAAAACAGTTTCTTTGAGACGTCTATCTTGCCGGACCAGAGAAAAGGGCAAAAAACAATGGGAAATTCAAGGCCTTTACTTTTGTGAATGGTCATAATTTTAAGTGCCTCCTGATCGGTTTCCAGCCTCAGTTCAGTATCGTCTTTTTTTTCTCTCGTATCGGGGTTTAGTTGGTTTCCATACCAGTTCACGATGCCTGAAAGTCCCAATGCAGCATCTATTTCTTTTTGTTGGATCAATTCCTGCAGGTGAAAGAGGTTTGTGATTTTGCGGTCTCCGTTTTCCAGGGAAAGCAAACGGGGTTTCAGGTTGGTCTCCAGCATGAGGTAGTTAAAAGCTTCAATAAAAGAGCCTTTCATCCATTTCCGTTGACATTCACGAAAAAAAAGGAGCCACCGGTCCATTTCGGCTGAATTTTCATGATGCATCTGATAGAGTTCTTCTGCTGTCACATCAAATAAAAAAGAAGTCAGGGCACCTCGCAGGGCTTTTAGATTTCCGGGTTCATATATGGCTTTGAGGAGACGGAAAAAAGCTTCGGCCTCCTCACTGTCATAGACGCTGCCGTCAGTTTGAATTACCGCCGGAATACCGACATTTTTTAAGGGCGACAAAAGCGCTTCAGCCTGGCGGTGTGTATTGACCAGGATTGCTATATCTCTGGGTGAGATTAAACGACTGGTACCCGCTTCAATGATTTGATAATCGGGTTCGGAAAGAAGTTTTAATATATCGAAAACCGTCCTGTTTATGGCAAAGGAATCTCGCTGGTCATTGTTTTCGGAATCGGGATGATAGAAAATATGAAGGGATTTTTGCAGGGGGCCGGCCTGTCCGGCCAGATGGTCTCGACAATCAATTTTTGCATCAACCTTGCGAAAATCAATAAAATCCGATAAAAATTTATTTTTCCGGGAAACATCGCCAAAAAAATCATTTAACGCCCGGACCATCATGGTAGTACTGCGGTAATTTGTCGGTAATGTGTAAAAATGGCCGCTACTGGAAAGTACATAGTCCCGGGCGCTTTTATAAGCGTATATATCACCGCCGCGAAAACTATAGATTGCCTGCTTCGGGTCGCCAATCAGAAAGGTCGGTTTGGATTTTTGAATGAACAGCTGGTGAAAAATTGAATATTGCAGACTGTCAGTATCCTGAAATTCGTCGATTAAAACAGCTTGATAGTTTTTGCTGATGTTGTTTACTAAATCGGGATTTTTTTTGAGGGAATTTTCCAAGACCTGGATCAGATCATTGAAGGTATGGAAAATTTCTATGTTTTTTTCTATTTGAAATTCGTGAAGAAAATATTGATAGAGTTTCTGATAGAGGGCGATTTTAAAGGATGAAACCATTAGAAATAATTCATCCATTGCCTGGAAAAATTCATCTTCTGGGTATACTTTTTTTGCTTTTAATGCAGAGCGAATGGCAGAAGCGGTAAATTTTTCAAGATAGTGAAAGGAACCAAAATCAAATTTGTCATCCAGGAAGTACTCCGTTTTGGTGAGATATAAGTCCAGGTTTTCAGGAGAATATTGGCCTTTTGCCTGGGAGATGATTTGGGGGGTCAGTTTATTTATAATTCTTTCTTTGTCAAAAGCCGCAAGTAATTTTTCTTTTACTTTCTCGAAGGCCGGCCAAAAATCAAAGGCTGAATAATCGGAGTTAAAGATGATATTGGATTTGTTTTCCAGGTCTTTGAGAAATGTCAGGCAGGATTTGACTGTAAATTCGAGGTAAAGGACCACCTGGTGTTCGACTGGATTCATTTTATAAACATATTTTCTGAAAAAATCCTGCGTGATGCGCTCTATGACTGTATCGGTATTCTTTTGTAATTCCCGGTTAAAAAATGATCCTGTGGCAAAAACATTTTCTTCGAGAGACTTTTTGCAAAAACCGTGAATAGTGAAAATGGAGGCTTTATCAAAATTTCGCAAGGCTTTTTCAATGCGGCTGGCAAGTAAATTTTTGCTGACATTCCGGTCTGCAATCAATTGTTCCACCCGCTCCTTTTCCGGAACGCACCGGCCCTCAAAAAAATGATTTAAATTTGTTAAAATGGTTCGAATTCTGGACTTCAGTTCCCGGGTGGCGGCATCGGTAAAAGTGACCACCAGGAGGGATTCGATTGGGAAGTCCTTTTCCATGATCAAGCGCATAAAGAGGTTTTGAATATTGTAGGTTTTTCCGGTGCCGGCGCTGGCTTCGATGAGTGATACCTGAGAATCAATAGGGCAGATGAAGGAATTCAGAATTTGGCTCATTCTTTTACCTCAATGGCTTGATAATCCGATTCTTCATCAAAAAACCGGGCAAAGGGTTTCAGCAGGTTTTTGGATACTTTTTCAAATTCCGGGGACTTGATATCCTTTTCGCTGAAAAACAAGCGAAAATATTCATCCTCTTTTTCGCCAAGGGTGTTGTACCCGCCATTCCAGGCTTTGAGGGCTACATCCCTTTTCCGTGTTGAAAAACTTGGTTTTTTGGACACAAAAGCGAAGGAAGTATTCGGAAAAAAAGTGATGGGCCCCAGGAAGGTAGCATTATAGTTGTCTATGATTATTTTCAGGGCTTCTTTGGCATTTTCCAGGGGTATTTCAGGAAACTGATAGCTTTTATCCCGGGTAATGGCAAAGGTTGTGTGAGCCTGACCGGAAATCCTACCCGCCAGATGGTAAATCCAACTTTTCAGGGCATCTTTTCCTTTAAAATTGGCATAGCGAACATAGAACAGGGTATCCCTTGAAATCCGAGGTAAATGTCCAAAAATTCTGACACCCTTCAAATCGAATTCAAAACTGAGGCGTTCAGCTTTTCCGAGATATGCTTTCAGGGTTTCACCATTATCAATATGGGATTTTTTCAGAAAAGTTTCAATTTCAGAATAAGAGGATTCAAAGAGTTGGTGTCCGGTCATTGCGATTGGCAAATCATCTCTCGCCTTGAGGATTTTGTAGGTGATATCCTTGGGAACGGAATTTAAAATTTGGTCCAATATCAGCTGGTTCAATGAATATTTATCAAGATTGTCCAGTTCAAATTTTTCACTGTCCTGAATATCGATTTGCCAATTTCGCAGGGTCGCTCCGAGGACTTCCTCTGTAAAAAACCGGGCAGAATTGGAAAGGGTTTTGATCAAATCTTCAAGGTAAATTTCTGATATTTCTTTAATTTCAGCGACGGGGTTTTGGTAAAATTCCCGGACCGGCCTTTTCATCTGGCAGCCAAAATCCTGATTACTATAGGATATCAATGCCGAGTTTTCAGAAAAATAGGCCGGATTATAACTCTGTAATTTATGTTGAAAATAGATTCGGTTAAAAACAGAATCCCCGAATAATTTTTTTAGATAGTCCCGAAGTTCACAAACCGGAGAAGCCGGTTCAGAAACATCATTGGATTTGATGTCCTGTCCCGTGTAGCTGATGATGAGGTATTGTCGGGCTGCCAGTAAGGCTTCCAGGAAGAGATACTGGTCTTCTTCGCGTTTGATGCGGTCGCTACAGCGTCTTTCATCACTGAGAATATTGAAGGAGTCGAAATGCTCATTGCGTGGAAATTCGCTGTCTTTCATGCCCATAATGCACAGGACCCTGGCGGGAATATTGCGCAGGGGTTGCAGGGTGGAAAAAGTGACACCGCCCTGAAAATACCGGCTGGTCTGAAATTCGTCATTCAGATTTTCACGGAAGTAATGCTGAATGATCTCAATGCTGATTTTACTGCTGATCTCTGCTAGTCTTGTCTCTTCTGTCAGTTTTAATATTTTTTGCCGCAACAATTTGATATCTTTTTGGAAATCCTCGAAATCCCAAAAAAAATCTTCCACCATTTTGAGTAATTTTTTCTGCCAGTTTTCTATGCTGTCGGTTTTTTTGTATTCCTCATGCAATTCCGCCAGCATTGCCACGAAACAAGACATTTTTCCCAAAACAAAATTGTTATGGCCTTCAAACATATCATAGGGTAAATAATCAAAATGAAGGTTGGGAAGGTCTTCATCTTTCAGACAATAACCCAGGAACATGCGATTCAGCCCTTTTTCCCAGCTGCTTTCTTCAAAAGGGATGAGTCCCCATTCTTTTTTTCGTTGCTCGCCGCTGAGTCCCCAGCGAATATTGGTTTCGGCAATCCATTTTCGGCACAGTTCCACATCCTCTTCCGATAGTTGAAGTTTTTTGTAAAGGACTTCCTGCTCCAGCAGGTCCATGACAACCGATGCTTCAAAGCGACTCTTGTGGATTTCCAGCAATTTTAAAAAAACCTGGTCCACAGGAGTCTCAAACGTAACGGAATTATCAGTAATCGAGAAGGGAATTTCCAAATCCTGTTGCTGCGAAAGAATGTCCTTTCGGTCGAAAACAGCCTTGATATAGGGCGAGTAATCGGCAATATTGGGCATCATGACCAGAATATCCGCCGGCGTGAGGTTGTCGTGGTTTAGCAAATTGAGGATATTGTTTTTCAGCACTTCAACTTCCCGCATTCTCGAGTGGCAGTTGTGAATCTGAATCGTGGCATTTTTTTCTGCCGGGATTTTCTGTTGGAGGGGATTGGCCTCAAAAAGACTGCTTTGAAAAAGGTGGAGCAGTGAATCTTCTTCAGGAGGAGTAAAAGAGGTTTGGAAATTTCCACCGGCAAACCGGAGTAAATGATAAAAATCCAGACCAGCTTTTCCGAGAGTTTCAAGGAAAGGATTCAAAGTTTTGGGCTCGGATACCTTAAGATGGGTTATTTTACCTGAATAATGATAGTGTTGTTTGCTGATATCTGCAGGATAAATAAAGAAAAGATTAACTTCGATAAATTCAGACAGATGGCGGAAAAAATCTAAAAATATGGGTGGCATGGAGAATATGCCGACGATGAAAATTCTTTTATATTTTTTGAACAGCGATGCATCCTGAATTCGCAGAAAAAAATCAAAGGTTTGGGCTCGGTTTGTTCGTTCTGCAGATATTTCCCGCCAGATATCCTGTTGCCAAAAATCATGGGTCAGGCCTTCCAGATCTGCCATGATTTCGTCGGGCCGATAGATTTGGTATTGGTCAAAGCAACGGGCTATTTCGGCTGCCAGTTGATAATGTTTCAACCCTGTTTCATCGCCAAGCAGATAATTGTTTAAGTCCTGGTACTGAAAGCGCCCTTGTTTCAAAAGCTGCCAGATTTTCCAGGTCATGACATAGGGATGAAAAAAATCTTTGTCCGGCGGTGGATCCAGGGTATCTTCAAAAAGGGTTTGGATGAACCCGTTGATAAAGGGAAAATCGATGTTGCAGGCAATGCCAAGTTCCCGGGCAATCCACTGCCGGAGCCAGACTGCCATGCCCTGATTTTGTACAATGATAATTTCTTTTTGAAATGGGTCTGGAAGGGGATTGCTTCTGATTTTATCCAGCAAATGCCTTTGTAATAGTTTTTCCAGATTGTTTCCCAAAAAGATATTCAATGGTGCCTCATCTTTTGTTTCTTGTTGAAATATATGATTTAATCTTTAAAAATGAAAAATAATTGAATTTTTAAAAAGGATAAGTATTATGTAATATAGATGAAAATCTTATTCGGCAAAAAAATATTTAGGTTTTTTGACACTGATTGCATTGAAAAATGCAGGAATATTTTTTATTTTTATTTATCTATTTAAATATTTCCTTGTTTTGCCTGAAAAGGGCAAAGAAAAATTGCAGATAATAGTAAAATAAATATAAAATTTGCGGAGGATATATGAAGAAGAAATTATCATTTTTAATACTTTTAATCCTGGTCCTTTCACTTTCAGGTTTATATGGTTATGAAATAGCACAACCTGATGATACGATAACCTTTCAGGATTTTGGTGACGCACCGGATCCGACTTATCCAACATTATTGACGAGCAATGGGGCCTATCATTCTATTGATTCGGTCACCTACCTGGGGTCAGGCGTTGATCCGGAGCGAGACGGACAACCGACTGTCGGTGCCGATGGCGATGATAATGGCAACACCGATGATGATGACGGTGTGACCTTCACTTCTCCTTGGATAATGGGCCAGAATGCTACTGTTGCTGTCGTGGCATCGGTGAACGGAATTCTTTATGGCTGGATAGATTTTAATAATGATGGAGACTGGGCTGATGCCGGAGAAATGGTTTTTACCCATCTCAGTCTGGCAAAGGGTATCAATAATCTTACTTTTTCGGTACCGGCGGACGCTCAACCTTATGAAACTTATGCGCGTTTTCGGTTCTCTGTAAAAGGAACCGATTCTTACCTGGGTGACGGTGGTAATGGCGAAGTTGAAGACTATAAGGTCAAAATACAGTTGCCAATGGATTATGGGGACCTACCGGATAGTTATTCGACTTTGCAGGCCAGCAATGGGGCAAGTCATATTCTCGATTATGATGTATTCCTGGGATCCCATATTGACATTGAGGGCGATGGTGTTCCGTCTTCCGATGCTGACGGTGATGACAATCACGATATGGATGATGAAGATGGCGTTACATTTCCTTCTCTCTATAGGGGACAAAGCTGTACTTTGACTGTAGCTGCCAGCACAAAGGGCTTACTTTATGCCTGGATGGATTTTGATAGAAGTGGTGATTTCAGTGGCGCCGGTGAAGCCGTTGCATCAGGAGTGAGCCTATCTTCCGGCAATAATGACGTTCCTATTACAATTCCTTCTGATATTCAATTGGGAGATATTTACTGCAGATTCAGATTCACGTCAAAGGAAGTTTCGTACGTAGGGATTGCTAATGATGGAGAAGTAGAAGATTATAAAGTGGTTATAGAAGAAGAACCGACCCTTGATTTTGGTGATGCTCCTGACCATCTGGATATCCCTCAAAGTTATCCGACTACCTTAAAGAGCGATGGTGCACGCCATTTGGTCAACTCAAAGGTTTACCTGGGCACAAAAATTGACAAGGAACTGGATGGCCAGCCCACCATCAGTTCCAATGGTGACGACAACAATGATATAGATGATGAAGACGGCGTGACCTTCGATCCGCTCTATGTTGGCGAGAGTGTCAATATTACGGTAAAGGCTTCTACTAAAGGGATTTTAAACGCCTGGATTGATTATAACCAGGATGGCGATTGGAGTGATAGAAAGGAACACATCTTTAACAGTGTTTCCTTAAACAGTGGAGATAATACCCTTACTTTTAATATTCCTCCGGAGGCAGCCCTTGGTCAGACTTATTCGAGGTTCCGGTTTGGATATGAAAAATATGATGATTATTTAGGATATGCCGGTGATGGAGAGGTTGAGGATTATTATATAAAAATTGAAGAGAAACCGGTCTATGACTTCGGGGATGCACCCGATCAATACTACAAGACTCTGCTGACCAGTAATGGCGCCCGCCATCAGTACAATCCTGATGTTTTTCTGGGGAGCATGATCGATATTGAGGAAGATGGTCAGCCTGGTGACCATGCTGATGGTGATGATTTGGATGGTGACGGCGATGATGATGATGGAATAATTTTTAATGACCCCATAATTCCGGGTGATAGAATCAGTATTTCTATTAATGCCTCAACGACAGGAAAACTAGACGCCTGGATCGATTTTAACCGGGATGGCGACTGGAATGATACCGGTGAAAGAATTGCTCAATATGCCATTCTCTCTTCTGGCAATAATTCCCTGTCCGTTACAGTGCCGGCCAATGCCGTCATCGGCGAGAGTTATGCCCGTTTCAGATTTTCGACCAGTGGTGTCCCAGACTACACCGGAACGACAACCAATGGAGAAGTGGAGGATTACCTCATTAATATTGTGGAAGAACAGGATGAAATGGATTTTGGTGACCTGCCCGATGCCTATTCAACAACACTGGGCAATAATGGAGCACGGCATGTCTATAATCCGGATGTATTTCTGGGTTTAAAAATCGATATGGAACTGGACGGTATTCCCACTTCTGCAGCTAATGGTGATGATCTCAACAACCAGGATGATGAGGACGGTGTAAATTTTACCGACCTGCTGTTTCCTGGTGACACTGTGAGCCTGAGTGTTAAAGCCTCCACTGATGGAATTTTAAATGGTTGGATCGATTTTAATTATAACGGTCAGATGAATGATGTATATGAACATGTTTTTATCAATAAAACTTTGACAGCCGGTGATCATATACTTTGGTTTACTGTGCCAACCCACGCCATCAATGGAAGCACCTATGCCCGTTTCAGATTTTCACTGACGGGCAACGAGGACCCTGAGGGGCTTTCTCCTGATGGAGAAGTAGAAGATTATAAAATTAACATTTATCATTATCCGGATTTTGACTTTGGCGATGCACCGGCACCTTATCCGACAGTGACTGAACCCAAAACGGCTGTCAATAATTTACTTTTTATGGGCCCGAAAATCGATGCCGAAACAGCAGGACAGCCTCATGACCATGCTCTGGGTGACGACCTGAATGGCGAGGACGATGAAGATGGTGCAACGTTTACAACCTCTCTTGTTCCCGGCAGCAACTGTGCGGTTACCATTGACCTGTCACAATCTCAACCCTCCTCAGAACCGAAATTGAAAATGTACATTGATCTGGACCATGACGGCAGTTGGACGGAAGTTGAAAAATTGATTGACAAATCCCTGGCCAGTCAACAGGTTCATAACCTGAATTTTACCCTTCCCGCTACAGCCATGCCGGGGACGACCTTTGTCCGGTTTATTCTTTCCGATGAAGGTCCATTACCGGTCTGGGGTGAGCCCAAAATTGGTGAAATAGAGGATTATGAAGTCGTTATTGAAGAGGAACCGGTGGAACTGGATTTAGGTGATGCACCCAATTATGATGCAGCAGGCAATGCTGCTTATCCGACCCTTTTGGCAGAAAACGGTGCCCGTCATGTGCATAATCCGGATGTTTTTCTGGGACTAAAAATAGATATTGAACCCGATGGACAACCCAATTTGACAGCTACGGGTGATGATTTTTCAAATCAGGCGGATGAGGACGGAGTGACCTTCCTCAATGCCATTGTGCCCGGCACGACAGCGAATATTACTGTAAAAGCTTCCACCAGTGGAATCCTGAATGCCTGGTGTGATTTTAACCGTGATTTGGATTGGGATGATGCTGGCGAACAAATTTTTCATGCGACACCCTTGACGGGAGGCAATAACAATCTGTCCTTTATCATACCGGCAGATGCTGAAATCGGGGACACCTACCTTCGTTTCAGGTTTTCTCTCAATGGGATTGACCAATACACAGGTGAAGCTCCCGATGGAGAAGTAGAGGATTACAAGGTTACTGTTGAGCAGGAGGAACTGGATTATGGCGATGCACCCGATATTGATGAAAACGGAATTACTGCTTACCCGACCCTGCTGACCCAGGATGGTGCCCGCCATGTGTATAATCCCGATGTATTTCTGGGAATGAAAATTGATGTGGAGACTGATGGACAGCCCAATTTAGCCGCCAATGGTGATGATATTGCTCTTCAGGCTGACGAAGATGGCATTACTTTTCTGAATTCCATTCTTTCCGGTGGAATTGCCAATATTAAGGTCAAGGCTTCTACTTCCGGAATTTTAAATGCCTGGATGGATTTTAACCGGGATTTGGACTGGGATGATGCCGGTGAACATATTTTCAATAATCAGCCGGTGAGTGGTGGTTACAACAACCTCTCCTTTGCAGTGCCGGTCACCAATTTTGTCGGAGAAACCTATTGCCGGTTCCGGTTTTCTCTGAACGGAATCAATCAGTATAAAGGGAAAGCACCTGATGGAGAAGTCGAAGACTATAAAATAAAAATAGATGAGACAACAGAATTATTGGATTTTGGTGATGCTCCGGATACACCGACGGCTGCCAGTTATCTGACTTTACTGGCCAGTGATGGTGCACGGCATATTTATAATGCGGATGTATTTCTGGGAGCCCAAATCGATCTTGAGAGTGATGGCCAGCCGGATGCCTTGGCCACCGGGGATGATGTGAATGCAAAGGACGATGAGGATGGCGTCACATTTCTCGCTCCCATTGTGCCGGGAACAGCCGTCAAAATCCGCGTCAAAGCATCCACACGGGGCATACTCAATGCCTGGATGGATTTTTACGGCAATGGAAACTGGGATGATAATGGTGAGCATATTTTCCATACAAAAGCTCTTTCTCCCGGTGACAATTATCTGACCTTTTCTGTACCCGGCGATGCTCAAGCGGGTTACAGCTACAGCCGGTTCCGGTTTTGTCTGAACGGTATCAAGGAATACAAAGGATTGGCCACAGACGGTGAAGTGGAAGATTATTTTCATGAAATCGTTGATATGGATTTATATGACTATGGCGATGCACCGGATAATATTCAAAGTTGGAATTATCCGACGCTGTTGTCCGGGAATGGTGCCCGGCATCTGATCAATCCGAAAGTATTTCTGGGCACCGGCATCGATTTGGACTCTGATGGCCAGCCGACCTTACTATCAGATGGTGATAATATAGATGGTAATGATGATGAAAATGGCGTTGCTTTTGTAACACCTATCATCAGCGGGGCCCAGGCCAAGGTGGAAATCCTGACTTCCACGCGCGGAAAGCTGAATGGCTGGATTGATTTCAATGCAGATGGAGACTGGGATGATGTCGGTGAAAGAATATTCATCAATCAGACAGTGGGTTCCGGTTTACAGACACTAGTCTATAATGTCCCGCCCGGATTATCTGCTAATACCAGTTATTCAAGGTTCCGGTTTACTCTGGATCAAAGTGTATCTTATTTTGGTCCTGCAAATGACGGCGAGGTTGAGGATTACAAGGTTGAAATCAAAACCTATGAGCAGTATGATTTTGGTGATGCACCGGATGCGCCTTATCCGACGCTAAGGACAAGCAATGGTGCCTATCACCTGGTAACGCCTAATCTCTTCCTGGGAGATAAGGTGGATGCCGATGCCGACGGGTCTCCGGATGTCAATGCCTGGGGTGATGATACCTTCGATGGCAATGATGATGAGGATGGCATTGTATTCACCACTTCTTGGGTACCCGGTGCTGTAATCGGCCTCAAAGCCAAAGCCTCTACCCGCGGGTATCTCAATGCCTGGATTGATTTTAATGGTAATGGCAGTTGGGCTGACGCTAATGAACATATCTTCATTGATTTGCTGTTGGGTGCTGGGGACAACAATCTCTCGTTTACAGCACCATTGAATGTCACTCCGGATTTGACTTATGCCCGATTCAGGTTCAGTGATTGCAAGGGCCTTTCTTTTGATGGCCCCGCTCCGAGCGTGACCCACGTTGTGACCGTTCCCTACGGTGAAGTTGAAGATTATAAACTGCAATTTGAATTTGGTGATATGGAGTGGGACTTTGGTGATGCCCCGGATTCAAATTACCGGACATTACTATCATATGACGGCGCAAGGCACAGAATCGACCCGGATATTTTTCTTGGCACTCTGATTGATCCTGAAAACGATGGCCAGCCTGATGTCAACGCGACAGGAGATGACATAATCGATGGTAATGATGATGAGGACGGTGTCAAATTTCTGACCCCGTGGATTCCCGGTTATGATGTAAAAATTGATGTGATTGCCTCAACACAAGGGGTCCTCAATACATGGATTGATTGGGACCACAATAAAAAATTTGATTCCGGAACGGAACATGTTTTTGTCAATATGATTTTGAACCCTGGTATCAACACCCTGGCTTTTCATGTACCGTCAACGGTTAAACCTCTTCCGGTTTATTCACGGTTTAGATTTACCAGTTACCGTGGTGTTTTGTCCTATGGTGCAGCAAAAAATGGTGAAGTAGAAGATTATATAATGAAGATTACAGAAAAGGAAGAAAAACCAGACCTCGATTTTGGCGATGCGCCGGACAAACCCTATCCAACGTTATTTAGCAATAGAGGAGCCTATCATGTGATTGATCCGCAACTCTTTTTTGGCAGCAGCGTAGATCCTGAGAGTGACGGCCAGCCCAATGCCACAGCCAGTGGCGATGATATGCTGGATGGCAGTGACGATGAGGACGGGATTTATTTTACTGGTGCCATAGTTCCCGGCATTTCCAATGCTGTGACTGTTATTGTTTCTCTGGACGGAATTATAAATGCCTGGATTGATTTTGATGGAAATGGCAACTGGGCCGGTTTCATGGAACAGATTTTTAAAGACTATCCGATCCCTCAGGGAACCAATACCCTTACTTTTCCGGCACCAGCCGCTATCAAAAACGATACACTTTACGCACGATTCAGACTGAGTCAAACCTCAGGTATTCCCTTTTATGGGCCGGCCCCGGAAGGTGAGGTTGAGGATTTGATGGTATCTGTTGACCATGAAGTTTCTGAGGAATGGCTCGATTTCGGCGATGCTCCGGACTCACCCTATCCAACCTTATTGTCCAGCGATGGCGCCCGTCATGGAAATGGCCTGCGCCTTTTCCTGGGTGATATAAAAGATAACGAAAATGATGGAAATCCTGATATCAATGCCCTCGGTGATGATCTTTCCACCAGCGATGATGAAGACGGGATTATTTTTAGTAATTTGTTTGTGACCGGTCATCGATCATTGGTCAAATTTACTTCAGTAGGGTCCGGATTTATTAACGCCTGGATCGATTTTAATGGCAATGGCAGTTGGAGTGATCCGAATGAGCATGTTATTCAAAATGTTGATTCTGATAATTTTCTGTTATCCAGAGGCCATAATGTTGGTGGTCTGTCCTTCATCGTACCGGATGATGCAGTTACAGATCCAACCTATGCAAGGTTTAGAATCAGTGAAGAAGAAGGGATATCCTTCGACGGGTATTCTCTGGCTGGCGAGGTGGAAGATTATAAAATATGCATATATCGTGAGAATAATGATATCGATTATGGTGATGCTCCGGATATCAATTGTCATACCACCAAATTAAATTTCGGAGCTGGCCATTTTATTGATGAACTGTATCTGGGTCAATCTGTTGATCCTGACAATGACGGACAACCCAGCAGCGATGCTTTAGGAGATGATTACGGCGATGGCAATGATGATGAGGATGGAATTCAATTTCCGATCCATATTTATGCCGGCTCCGAGACTGCATTGATTGCTACAGCGTCAATGATTGGTTATTTAAATGGCTGGATTGACATTGATAATGATTTGTTTTTTGGCTGTTTTGATCATCTGATTCGCAATTATCCTGTCTCCGGAGGAGTTAACCGAATTGTATTTGATGTTCCTGCCAATGCTGTCAATGATTCTGTTTATTCAAGATTTAGAATCACCCATGAACCCTATGATTATCCGACACAGGTTTTATTAGGCGGTGAAGTGGAAGATTACAGAATTCTGCTAATGGAACAACCGGATACGACGCATGTTGTCAACATCAATAATGGATTAAATTACCTTGGTTTGCCCTTTGCTCCCGGTGGCGGAAATTATCATGTGGACTCTTTCTTTGATATTTTCGTTGAGATCAATTCTGATGGCAGTGAATCATTGGGAAAGAGTAGTCACAAAGACCAGAACCCTATTGAACTATTAAAAAATAGTTTTGGCGATGTTTATGTACCCGAATATGGAATCAATGAGATTGGAGAAATCGAACCAGCTCAGGGTTATTTAATGCTATCTGACAAAACCGGTGAATTCCATCTGGATGGAAAAATAATTGATCCAACCACACAGATTGATTTGACTATTGATGAAAATGATCAGGTTATCATTCAGGGAAGGCCGTCAACCCAAGCCCCGGCACGTAGGATTGAAGGGTTACTCCCCGGTGACTGGATGTTGCTGGGATATCTGCCGACGGCACCGATACCGATTGAAGAAGCTTTAGAAGGAATATTGGAAAAAATACTGGCAGTTAAAAATAATCTGGGACAATTATATGTTCCGGATATAGGCATCAATGAAATCGGAATGATGGTACCAGGCCAGAGTTACTGGATCAGTCTGAATGATACCGCTACATTCTCTTTTCCGTCCGGTCCTATGAGCAAGGGCAATGCTGTGCAGGAGGATGTCCATTTCAGCTCTGTCCTTTATACCGGTGAAAACACAACCATTGTGGTTCCGGCAGTCATCAATCCTGTAGATGAGCAGGGAAACACACTTTCGGTTGGCGATGAAATTGCCGTTTTCAATACCCGAGGACAATGTTGCGGTATGGAAATCTGGAGAGGAGAAAATATTGCCATTACTGTCTGGGGTGATAATGAAATGACTGCGGCAGTGGATGGATTGCTTTCAGGTGATACACTTTTCTTTAAACTTTGGGACAAGAGTAGGCATTATGAATTGCTTGCTACAGCAGAATTTGAAGATCCCTTTGCAATCCTTTATGAGCCCGATAAACTTATTGTTCTGACATCTTTGACAGGTACGAGCGTCACGCAAATTGACAATGAAAAAGTACCGGATCAATTTTCTGTTTCACTCAATTATCCGAATCCCTTTAATCCCAGAACAAATATTGAATTTTCTTTGGCCCATGACGCCAAAGTCGAATTGTTTGTTTACAATATACTGGGTCATAAGATCAGGGAAGTCGTGAATAAAAAGATGAATTCAGGTTATTACAGGGTTTTCTGGGATGGCATGGACCAGTCCGGGCACAGAGTGGCCAGTGGTGTATATCTCTATCGGATATTAATGGAAGATCAGAATTCCGGTGAAATTTATCTGAATAAAACCCAGAAAATGTTATTAATCAAATAATGAAAATCTAAATCATGAAGGAAATAAAAAAAGGTCTCAATGCTGAGACCTTTTTTTTGCTCCGGAGGAGAGATTTGAACTCCCGACCAAGTGGTTAACAGCCACCTGCTCTACCACTGAGCTACTCCGGAATTACTATCCTTAAAAAGCGGGCTAAAATTATAGGTAAATTTTAAAAAATCAAATAAAAAAAATCATTAACCTCTAATTTCTTGCTTTTGTAATTTGTGCTGTTAAATTTTCAATCAGAAAATAAAGAATGGAGTATTCAATGAGAATTTTTTGGGCATCTGTTTTGGTTTGTATTTTTTTACAGTTTACCAGTTGTGAAAAAGATGATTTAAAAGCATGGCAAACGGAAATTTCAGGGGTCTGGCAATTGACAAAATCATCATCGGACAAAATCGACAGCCTCGTAGCATATTATCTAATTTTTGAGAACGGCCAGATCTATAGTATGAACCATGAATTTGGACAGCCGATACTGGATTTGCATTCCATTGAATATTCCGTTAATGACGGACTGCTTTCCTTTCAGCATGATGGCGTTGATTTTGATTATTCCTGGAATTTGAACCGTAAAAAAGATACCTTGGTCATTGATAATAAAAAAAACTGGTATAAATTTGCCAGAACCCTAAAGATACCGGATTACGAAAATATTATTCATGAAAAAGGTCGTCACAATCTTGGCTACCTTGAAGAAAATGACATCGATGAGGCCTCCGGTATTGTCGCCAGTCGAAAAAATCCAGGATTATTGTGGACACACAATGACAGTGGCAGTGAACCCCGCATTTTCGGTATTGATTACCATGGGAAAAGTGTCGTTGAGCTCTGGCTGGACAATTGTGATCTGATAGATTGTGAAGATATTGCCCTCATGCAACTCGATGGCAGAGACTTCATCCTTTTGGCTGACATCGGTGATAATGATGCCAAACGACCGGAGGTTTTTATCTATTTGATTCCGGAAATGGATATTGATTTGAGCCTTCAAAACCAATCGCTGGCCCTGACAAATATTCGAAAAATTACCTTAAATTATTGTGACGGACAAAGAGATGCCGAATCCCTTACTACACTGCCCAATAATGAAATCATGATCATTTCCAAAAGGGAAGAATCCAATCGAATTTATACAGCTAAAATTAGCCTCAATTCCGACAGAGTTACCTTGAATTATAAAATGGATATTCCCATCAAAAATACGGTAGGCGCCGACCTTCTGGACCAGGGCGAGATGTTAATCTTTAAAAATTATGAGAAAGTCTATGGAATGGTGTTTGATTATGAGACCAATCTCCCCAATGTTTATACTTTGAAAAGTATGCATTATGAACCGGAACCTCAGGGGGAAGCCCTTTGCTGGGACTTGGAAGAAAAGGGTTATTTTACACTCAGTGAGGAACGTTTCGGAAATGAAGCCTTTCTCTATTATTATCCCTACAGCGCTTTTTGGATGAGATAGTGAATCCACTTTTATTTCAAGCTGTTTACCGTTATATTTGTACCAGAAAAAAATGAAATAAGGAGATATAATGGCTAAAAAATTAGGAAATATTATCATTAAGTTGAATGCTGAAAAAGCGCCGAAAACAGTTGAAAATTTTATAAATTACTGTGATGAGGAATTCTACAAAGGAACCATTTTTCATCGGGTCATCAAAGGATTTATGATTCAGGGAGGTGGCTTCTCAAAGGATATGAACAAGAAAGCAACGAAACTTCCAGTGGAAAATGAGGCCTTCAATGGCCTGAAGAATATGCGCGGAACCATTGCCATGGCAAGAACCCAGGACCCGCATTCTGCAACCGCCCAGTTTTTCATCAATACTGTTGATAATCCTAGCCTGAATTACCAGAATAAAACCTTGCATGGCTGGGGCTACTGTGTCTTTGGCCTGGTTACAGAAGGTATGCACGTTGTTGATGAAATTGAAAATGCCAAAACGAGTTTTCATGGCATGTACCAGGATGTTCCGGAGCAGGATTATTTCATCGATTCAGTTGTAGTCGATAAAAACGAAGTGACTTTCGGTATTTCAGTGGAATAATTTATTTCAACTGAAATATACTTAAAAAAAATAACACAAAAAGCCGGCTGTATCAGCCGGCTTTTTGTCTATAAAATTGATCAGGATTATTGATTAAGCGAATTGAACTT
The DNA here is from genome assembly GCA_016934035.1 of Fidelibacterota bacterium. GTDB lineage: Bacteria > Fidelibacterota > UBA2242 > UBA2242 > JAFGTP01 > JAFGTP01. The sequence goes on along the minus strand of JAFGTP010000056.1, from coordinate 1,661 downwards.
CAGGTGCGTCGCCCCAGAGTTTTTCCAGGTTATAATATTCCCGGGATTCAGGTTTAAAAATGTGGACGACAAAATCAAAATAGTCCATCACCACCCAATTAGCGTTGTTGTAGCCTTCAATGTGATAGGCTTTGAAGTTATCTGTTTTGATCAAACCTTTTTCTACGGATTTAACGATTGCTTTGACATGTTCTTCGACCTCACCGGTACAGATTATAAAATAGTCTGTCATGGAAGTGATTTTGCGAAGATCAAGCAATTTGATATCCAGCGCTTTTTTATTTTCGGCCAGACGAGCGGCCTTAATTGCAAGTTCTTTAATTTCTTCGTCGGAATATTTCTTGTTTTTTGTCATAAGTTTAAAATTGATTCTCCATATTTTTTATTGTTTCAAAAACAGTCAGTCGGTCGCAGTCTTTACCGAGAATAAGACGAAAAGTGATATAATCTTCCATGGCAGGATTGAATTCTATATGGTCCCTGGAAAAACTCATTGCCTCCAGTAGTGGCGAGAGAATTGCCTCGGAGGTGTCCCGCACAAGAATGAAAGTTTCAGGATAATTCATTTCTTTGGCATTGCCGGTAGTCAGTACATCAAATCCTTTCATTCTTAGGTATTCTGTATATTTACCAGCCATCCCTGTAATACCGCATCCATTAAGTACTTCAATATAGACATCTTCATATTTTGGCATTTGGGGTATAAACCCGGGACTGGACAGGTCAATTTTTTTTGAATTGGAACTAAATCTTTTGGTGGAAGATATCATGAATGTAAAAATCACAACAGCAATACAAACGATTGCAAAATTTAGCAACCAGCGTTGGATATCTATTTGATTGGGTTTGGATGATTGGGGGGATACTGTTTTTTTCTGTGCCATTAATATCCCATATAATTGTTATTGAATAAAGATGGCTGGTAGAATCTGCTGTATCCATAAGGTAAGTAATACGGATTGTAGGTGTTATAACCATACATTCTCGGTGTTTTCTCAAAGGAAAATTTGATGAGTGAATTTTGTGTTGGCCGGTAAGATATTTCGGCGCCATAGGCCATATTTTCCAGACTAAATCCTTCACCGGGCAGGTTAGAATTACCTAGATGCAGCGGATCATGAGAAAAGCCAACAATAGCTTTTAGATTTACTTTGTCTGAAAATGCATAATTCATTTGATTGAGGTACATCCCCTGCGAAAAAGGAGTATCACCGAAGGTCCCTACAGACATAGAATAGGAATGTGTCATTGAGAATTTATTGGCATCAAACCATTTAAAGTTCATGCTCATATTGTTTTGAATCGGAATCTGGATCATTTCTTCTACTGAAATAGGTATTGGAATTTCTTCTTTGATTTGTCCTGAAAGGATAAAAGGCAATACAACTAATAATGTAACAATCATCTTTTTCATACGTTCACCATTTTAAAATTCTAATGCATTTTAATTGTTTTTCGACAATATGTCAAGGTTTATTAACGGGACTTAAATCTGGATGAATTTAAAATAAAAACATCACATTTAAAAATATAAACGTCATTTTGAATCAAAGGTTCACTCTAAATGAAAATTTTTTTCGTTATATATAGCAGAAATGAATACAATTTTAATTTTTATTAAATATTTTAATTCCTAATATTTGAATATATTCGTTTTGTGT
>JAFGTP010000055.1 GCA_016934035.1 Fidelibacterota bacterium | reverse complement strand
CTCATTCCGGATCCTACCGTCACACAATTGCCAACCATTTTCACGATCAGGAGGATGACCAGCACTATGATCATATTCATACTTCCGGGTAAATTTCCACGCAGGTTTTCCACATCATGGGTCAGTTGATCAATGAGGTTGTTGCTGGTGCCCATGAGGTCCGGATTGATAAAAAAGGCCAGTAATGAAACCGATGTTGCGCCAATAAGTACTTCCAGAAGCAGGTGTTTTTTTTCATTACGCTTGCTGATTGAAACAATCAGTTTGTAAAATTCATTGTACAATCGCCCAACAATGCCGGTGATCATACCAATCAGAAGAACATAAAAATAATAGCCCATTGGAATTTCTTTTGTGGGAATGTGAAAACGATAGAAGGGATGTAAATGTAATAATTTGGCAAAATAGACAGCAAGGGCAGAAGAAAACAAGGCCGGGAACAAATATCGGTATCGCATGTTGGCTTTGCTGAGAATTTCGACAGCGAAAAATCCTCCGGCAATAGGAGCATGAAATATGACGCCGATGGTGGCTGCGAAACCGCTGATGGCGCCAATTTTCAGGTCAAATTTTTGTATTTTGTGCAGTTTTCTTTCAACTGCACAGTTCAACCCGGCTGTGACTCGTCCCATTGGGGCTAGGATTCCGCCATTTCCAAAAGTACCCAATGTGAATAATGATGCCCAATATTTAAAGACTGTATCCTTAAATATAAAATGGCCTTTTTCCTTGTTGACCGTATCAATATAGCATTGGGCACCTTCAATTTTTGAGAGGGGACTGATCTTGTAGATGACCATGACGACCAAAAAGGCACCGGAAATAGTCCAGACAGGTTGGCCGGGTAAGAGGCGAAGTTCAAATCGCTGCATGGTGAGAACCAGGCGGTTAAAAGTATAGACAACGAAAACAGCTGAACCGGCAGCGATAAAAGATTGAATGATACGAAGGATGAAAACCAGAAAATGTTTGGTTGCAGGATTATTTTTGAGGGTTTTCCGGATAGTTCGCATTTTACTTTTTTCCGACTATTTTGAAAGACTTTATGAAAAAAACCTATAAAAAGCAAAAGGTACAATTTTTTTTGAAAATAACCGGCCAGAAATCATCTGGCCGGTTATGGCTTTCAGGATTTTTTGATGAACAGATTCATAATGTTCATTGCAAAATAGGTGAAAACAAAAACCCAGAGTCCCAGTAATGTTGTATGAAAAGAAACCAGAATTCCTTCCAAACAGACCTGAGGGGATATCTCTGTTGCTTTTGAAATTGCAGACAGGGCATTGAAGATTCCCTGGACCTGGCCCAGGACACCCAACGCCAGGACCAGGGCCGCACAGGCCCTGATTTTCCTGATGGAAAGTTGCAATATGTCAAAGGCCACGGATCGGTCAATCAGTTTTAATCCCAATTGTGTCAATAAAACCACCAGTAACACTGTCAACAATACCTGTACAATTGCAAGCGGACCGCCATTCAAAATAAAATGAATCATGAGATTTCTCCTTTTTTTTTAATCTACATCCTGAATCTAATGGCTGATATTGATGAAAAAATTATTTTTAGACGAAGGGCTAAATCCTGCCAATGAATAAACAAATGGGGTCGATCAGATAACCGTTTTAGCGATGAACATGCGGAATTAACTGGTGAAAAATTGTTTTGTTTTCGATATATTTACAGCCGGAAAAAAGCAAAAGAGGGACTATTGCATAAGGTCTATGATGTCATTATCTGCGGGGCCGGGCCGGCAGGAAGTATCGCTGCCACAGGTCTCAGACTAAAGGGTCTTTCAGTGCTGTTGCTGGACGAAAAGGAATTTCCTCGTGACAAGGTATGCGGTGACCAGATCACTCCTTTGGGAATAGACCTGTTGAAAGAGTTCGGAATGGTTGACAACGGACTTCTGAAATACACTCAGAAAATTGATAAAATGCTGATCCAGGGCCCTGATAAGGCTGTGGCCAGGCTTCAATTTGATCTCAAAGAAAACCAATCAGAAATCTATATTATTCCGCGAAGGGCTCTGGACCATCACTTGGTCAGAGGGGCGGAAAACCTTGGTACCGAACGGTTTACCGGACATCTTTTTGAAATCTGCACCCATACCGATGGCATCTCAGTTAAATGCAGGACGGGCGGAGTGGTCCATCAATTTCAGGGTAAAGTATTAATTGGGGCCGACGGCTCTTCCTCGACTGTTTCCCGGCTGGCCGGATTGCACCCGGTAAAAAGAAGGGGCATTGCCATTCGGGCTTATCTTCACGGCATCCATCTTCAGGCAGACAGACTGGAAGGATATTTTGACAGGAAATGGCTGCCAGGATACGCATGGTTGTTTCCAACGTCTCAAAATTCTGCAAACATTGGTTTGGGAATGAATGTGGACCACTTCAAAAAAACAAAACCCAACCTGAAGGATTTACTGAGTGTTTTTGTTGATCAGCCCTATATAAAATCAAGACTATCTGAAGATTTTTCGATTGAAAATATAGGAACATGGCCATTGAATATCGGACCACCAAAATGGAATCAGTTGTACAAAGACCGCTTGATTTTGATTGGCGATGCTGCCTCATTGATCAATCCTTTTACCGGTGGTGGCATTGAGACGGGTATCATTTCCGGGTTGCTTGCTGCTGAAGTGATAGCAGAACATCTGGCAGATGATGATTTTTCAAAAAAAATTATGAAAACTTACGCAAAAAGATTGAAGAAAAAATTAAACCTGGAACAAACACTATTTCTGATCGCTACAAAAATCGTCGGTGCTTCACCATGGATCGTAGAATTCCTGATAAAATTGGTCGAAATATCAGACCTGCCATTTATCTTCATGAAATACATGTACAAAGGGAACCGGGTGAAGCGAGTTGACAGAACAAAATGAACAATTATCTTCCAGCGACTTCACGTTATTTAATAACAATTTCATCAATAAAAATCCACGCAAGGCCCTTTTCTCCTACATGCCAAACCGGACAATGCCCAATATTTTTTGCGTACACCCGCACATACCGGGCGTTTTTTTGAGTATCAACTTTGTGTTCCTGAATTATGCTGCGGGGAATGTTTTCATGGATTTCATAATCAATATTTTTCAGTTCTTCAAACTCCTGATTGTCATTGCTGAGTGAGATGATTATTTTTTCGGGGTGAAATACCCAGTAATCCACTGATTGCAGAAATTTTGTTGATATTGATTTGATTCCCATGGTTTTACCCAGGTCAATGACGGCATCAAGATCCACACCTTCATATCCCTGCCATTTGCCATCAGACAACTGGCTACTGCCAAATTCGCCATTAATAAGTCCGTTGATTCCCCCGCCGGGATAGTTCGGGTGATAATTGTTCCTGAGGGTAATGGATTTACCCAATGCCAGATGCGGATGGACTGTTTTTTTGGCTTCTTTTCCGCGATGATTATTGAGAAAGCCTACTGCGCGAATAAGGGATTCTTCCTTTACTTCAAAAGGATTGGTATATCTCATTGATTCGGGTCCGGGCTCCTGACCATCAAGAGTGTAGAAAATCTCACCGCCCTGAAATAATTTTTTGAGTTCTATTTTAATATGTTCCGGCTTTATACTTTCCTGAGGCTCGATCAGTACATTCAGATAACTTCGGCGCAAATCCTCGGCCAGTTCATCATATTTGACCAGGTTTGTATCCAACCACCATTGACGGTTTTCCTGCAGCCAGAGGTTTTTGTACCGGTATTTTAAATTCATTACTTCCACAGCTAACTGGTCTAAGCTGTGGCTGAACTGTTCCATATCTCCGGGACCGGAATGCAGAGCTTTGGACATTTCGGTTCCCAGAAGATGTTTTTTTGCAATGAGCACAATTCTTTCCGTTGCAAATTCAGCATAGTCAAGAATGTCGGAATTAAATATATCATTTTTCTTCAGGAGACTGATTGCGTTTATGATAGCCTCTGCTTCCCTGAGCAAAACCTGGTTTTCTTTTTCTTCTTCCTGTGATATTTCAGAAAGGGCTATAGCAGAAATCTCCTGCCAGAAATGTTTGTTCAGCATATTTCTGCTGGCAGCAAAAGCGCCCAGGTCATCCAGGCGGACGAGAAGGCCGGCAATATCCTCGTCGGAGTGACCGAAAAAGGAGGAATTGGTGTTTTGTTGAAATTTTTTCAATCGTTCCTTCATCATTTTGTTTTTTTTATCATTGTAGGGTATTGGTTTCCAGCTACATTCTGCACTCCAAATCAGAGGATACCAATTATTATTGTACAGGTTTTCACCGTCGTCATCCCAGGTGGTATTCAGGACACCCAAAGCGCCGTGATGAAATCCGTCCCGGATATAGTTAGATATATTGATAATTGCAGATTCATGATTGGGCCAAACTCTGCTCCAGCAATTGACGCCCGGGCAAACCATAAAATCAAATCCCAGTTTTGTAAAAGGTAATATGACATCGTCAAAACTTTCTCTGGGATCATATCCCCATGAAAGCACAATCAGGTCTTTGGGAAGTTTACTGATGATATCAGGATTACTCACAGCGATATCGCCCCACATCATGATACGTTTGCCATGGGATTTTAAAAGTTTGTCGATTCGATTGATATGGTAGGCATAGACACCTTCCAGTCCCATACTATCCACCATTCCGGCGCTGGCGCCTTGACCCAGGCCCCAGGTTTCATCACAATTGATGTTGAATAAATCCGATTCGTATGCCGGTGCAATTTCATCATAAACATCTTTTAAAAAATGATAACTCTCTTCAATAGCCGGTGACAGGACCCATCCGGCTTCTGTTTCTCCCAGTGAACTGTATTCCGGCAATTTCAGAATGTTGTGAAAATGGCCAAAGGACTGGAAATTTCCGATGACTTCGATGTGGAAAGATTTTGCATAGTCCACCAGTTCCTTGATTTCTTCCCTGGAAAGGCCATCTTCCGGTGCAATTTTTGGATGGTTTTTCAACTTGAATACATGTTCGGTATAGAGGGTAAACACATTTTGTTTATATTCGGCCATGGTCCTGATCTGCCGCTTTAAAAAATCCATTGTCGGAATAGGACCTCTGCTGATATCATCCTGCCACCCGCGATAGGGAAGCGCCGGCCAATCAATAATTGTGAGACAGGGAAGGAAAGATTGGCGCCGGCTGTACCGGAACAATTGTCGCAGGGACTGGATTCCGTAGAAAATTCCGGTTTCTGTGTTAGCCTGAAGGATTATTTTGTTGGGTTTGATTTTGAGAAAATATCCCTGGCTGCCGATTCTGTTTTTATTGTGATCCTTAGAATCGGCCTCGTACCGTTTCACAATGAAATTAGCGTCCTTTTCATCAAAGGCCGGCACAGATTGCAATTGCATCTCTTCCAGCAAAAGGTTCAGGGCAAATTGTCTGCTTTCAGTTTTTTGGTCGCTGAACATTATTAAATTTTCCGGAAAGGCAAAATGGCCTGTGTGCAATTTAACTTTTTGGGGTTCCGGAATAATGGGCGCAGTTCCTTTTGGGTTTATTACAGATTTGCAACTCATCAGGTACGCCAGGCTTAGTAATAGGAATAAGGATTTGAATTTCATGTATTGGGTCTCCCTTTGAATTTTGGAATTATAGTTTTGTTCTTTTACGGCCCCAACATCCTCCATTGACAGCCGAAACGTCCATAGTTTTTTTCTTTCAAAATATTTGAATTTTAAAGGATTCAGAATCAATTTACAATGGGAAATCCGGAAAGGAGATTTTTTCATCGTTGAAAAGGAATTATTGAGCGATGAAAATTTCCCCTTTGGCAAAAAATTGTGAAACTTCAATTTTTGATGATTAACTTTTACCTGCAATGAGACTGAAAAGAAAAATCTTAAAAAGTGTATTGGTCCACCTCTTTTTCTGGCTGATGGTGTTTCTGGGACTTGTCCTTTTTTACGGACAAAAAAAGGACAATTACCTGACTGTGCTCTATCAATTACTCATCACTATGCCGGTCTATATTTCAGCAACCTATTTTACAATTTATTATATTGTGCCGCGATTTTTATTGACAGGGCAGTACCTGAAAAGTGTCATATATTTTATTTATACATCGTTGACAGCCGTTTTTTTGGAGATGGTGGTCATCATTTACGGTATGTTTGTTTTAGTTTGGCCGGAAGGTTCCCTTTGGGGGCGTATTCGGCCGACCTACATTGACGCCTATTCCCTGATTGCCGGAATCCATTTTATAATCCTGCTGGCTGTGGCTATCCGGGTGCTCAGACTCTGGACCGAAAGCCAGAATCGGTACCGATTGCTGGAACAGAAAAAAATTGAAGCCGAACTGCAGTTTCTAAAAGCCCAGATGCATCCCCATTTCTTGTTTAATACACTGAATAATCTCTATGCCCTGACCCTGAAAAAATCCGATGCCGCACCGGATGTGGTCCTCAAAATTTCGTCAATCCTGGATTATATTCTTTATCAATGTAATGGGGAGTGGGTTGATTTGGAAAAAGAAATTCAACTCATGCAGGATTATATCGATCTGGAAAAACTGCGTTGCGGAGACCGCTGCGATGTGAACCTTGTGGTTTCGGGCCCTGTTAATCAGTTACGGGTCATGCCGCTGGTTTTTTTGCCTTTTGTGGAAAATGCCTTTAAGCATGGTGTTGCTAATAATCAGAACAGGTCCTGGATAAATATTCACTTACTGGCCCACCCGAAAAGAATTGAATTCAAAATCGAAAACTCCCTGAGAAGGGAGCAGAGGACTGGTAAAGAGGGAATTGGGCTGAAAAATGTGAAGTCGAGGCTGAAGGTTGTTTATAAAAACAAATTTGATCTTTTTATAAAAAATACCCGGGAAGTCTATTCTGTTGATTTGATTCTGGAAATTGAGGGACCCAATGAGTCATAAAGTGCTGATCATTGATGATGAAAACCTGGCTATGGATGTTATCGAATCCCATCTGGCAAAGTTTAGCGATTTTGAAGTGGCAGGCAGATGCACTAATGCTTTACAGGCCATGGAATTGCTGCGCAGAGAGCCGGTTAATTTGATATTTCTGGACATTCAGATGCCGGAAATCTCAGGATTGGATTTTTTAAAAAATATTGCTACTGATGCTGAAGTGATCATCACTACGGCCTTTCGCGAATTTGCCGTGGAGGGATTTGAATTCAATGTGCTGGATTATTTACTGAAACCAATTTCCCTGGATCGGTTCATGAAAGCCATAGACAAATTCTACAGAAAACGCACCGATTCATCAAATCATACCATGATGCCTGACAGTGAAAAATCTCAGCCTCAACCTCAATCTATCTATATTCGTTCTGACCGAACTTTTCAAAAAATCAATGTTCAGGATATTATCTACATTGAAAGTATCAAGGATTATGTGAAAATTTTTACCAGTTCAGGGATGAAAGTCACCAAACAAAGCATTTCAAAATTTGAAGAAGACTTGTCAGCGGCGCATTTTCTCAGGATCCATCGTTCTTATTTGGTGAACCTTGAAAGAATCACCGGATTTACCCACGCTTCTGTATGGATTGATAAAAAGGAAGTGACCATAGGGAAGACTTATCAGGAAAGGGTGGTGGCTTTTTTAAATAATCGGATGAGGTTGATCTGAACCGGATGATGCAATCGGATATATACCCTTTGTGACCTTTTCTTCCGTGACCTTAAAATTTTTCACAGACAAGTCATCATCAAAAATCCCAGAAATGCTGCATTGCTGGTAAAGAGCCGCTTGTCCGCTTTGTCCTTTAACTCGTTGATATAATCTCGATATTTTTGATAAAATTCCCAGTTGGGTTTGGGATTGTAAATAAGGTCCCTGATTTCAAAATATGTCAGTACATTTTTGGTGGTGGTGGGTTTGATGAAGAGTTCCACCTCCGGGCTGTAATAGGCGCCAAAGACCGTGACCAATGTCCATTTCGCCAGGCTCATCTGTTCCAAAATTTCCACCATCATCTCAAAACCCACCGGCTGGTTGCCATGCAGAAATTCATATAAACCATGGGAAAGGCCATCTTTTGCTTCGACAGCTATGAATCGGGTAAAGTCTTTGAATTTTGGTTTCTCAAAAAGTGAAACCATTGTGGATTTACTGACCAGTTTGGCCATATTATCAACGATCAGATCAGGATTGTTAAATTGGTCCTTTGCAAAACTGGCCTGGGTAAATGCCACGATTTTTTCCATATTGTGTTTTTTGCCGATAGCCATCAGTTCCGGCGATTCCCAGCCTTCCGGGTATTTGGCAAAAAACTGTGCTTCGGCTTCTCTGAGTTTTTTCAGGTTCATTGCAATTCCTTTGTGTTATTTATCTCAATGATCATAATTACAATCATTATTCAGGATTGATATTGACCGGAATTTTCAATTTTTCCAAGCGAAATTTTAAAAATTTGTTGGTGCCGGTAACGGATTGCTTTCAATTAAACTAATCAGGGTTTTCTCCCTTTTAGAGAGGGAAAAATTTTCAATAATTCTGTTTCTGGATTCAGTCGCGAGTTGCCGGCGCTGATTTTCCGGCAGAAGGATAATGTTATTCAATTCCAGTCGAATATAATCAATATTTGAATGGTAAATCAGCAATCCGCAACCGTCGATGATCAGTGGAATGGCACCGACAGCTGACCCGACGGGAATACAGCGGCAAAGCATGGCTTCACAAAGAGCATTGGGAAATCCTTCGATAATGGAAAGCTGAAGCACAAACTCACTCGCATGCAAATGTCCAATAAATTCTGCAAAAGGCAAATGCTCATGGATTTTCAGATTGTCTGGAATATTTTTGAGTTGTGAAAAAATATTCCGGGACATTCCGATGACAGAAAAACTGCACTCCGGGAAAGCCTCCGCAAGAAGGACCACCTTATCGATCCCCTTGCGATAAAAGGCTGACATCGTGCCGACCATGGCCAGGGTGACAAAACTGTTTTTAATTTTAGGAATGTTTTTTTCGGGATATTTCTGGAGGTCAAATCCATTATGGATTATCTGAAAATCAGTCGTCAAGGCAGGGAAAAAATTTTTGATGCCCTGAAACCGGTTTCTACACTCCTGGTAATAGGTGTCGGTATACTGAACCAGGGATTGATCCACTGGCAGGAGTTTGGTGCAAAGCTGGTAGGACATTTTAATAAAAATTTTTAAGAGAGGTTTTCTCAGATGGCCGTAATTTATTGAAGGATAAGAAACACAATCGGCACCCCCCAGTAGAATGTAAACTGGTTTGTGATACACCTTGCCGAACAGGGAGGGTAAAAAAGACCAATAACCGCCGAATTTTATAAAAATCACTTTGCTGGAGGGAAGATATTTCAGCAGGAAAAGCAATTGTCTGAAAAAATATATCGGCACTAAATATTTTTTCTGCCATTCAAATTTTTGCAACCGAAGTGTATATTTTTGCGACAACATTTCGATATCCTTGGCGATGACAGAACTAAAAATTGAAAATATGTAGATGATGCTTTTTTCCATTTTAAATTTATTTCCCCGGACTCTGTTTCAGGATGGGGCAGCCTGGAATTCCGACGATGCCGGCACAATTGTTAAATCCGTCGAATGAGATAGCGTTTCCCTTTTGGTTCAGGCGATTATTATTTTTCATTCATTGCCCGAATTATTTTTTTCAGTCTTTTTCGTTGGGATTCCCGCTCGCATTCATTCAGTCTGGTGTCAATCAAAGCCAAAAAGGCTTCACGATTGCCCGGGTTGACAGAAACCAGGGATTTTTCCAGATACTGTGGTAATTGTTTGATAGGGCATTGACGTAATTTTTTCAACAGGATCGGATTGATGGTGGCTGTGAAAGCTTCAAATTTGTTTAACTTTGCAAGTATTTCCATGCCACCGTCAAGGGTGATGACCGAACCCTGGGCCATGGTATTCAGAATTAAGTCCAATGAACCAAACAATTCAGCGGATTTTAGTTCGGCAATGATCGCCAGAGCCACCATTGCGCCCCAGATCATCCGATTGTTTTTGTCCATCAATAATTGTAGAAAATTTTCGTGATATTCAGCGATTAATTCCGGCGCCCGGTAACCAATTTCATATAAGGTTTTAATGCAATCACTCCGGACCCCTTTGTTTTTGTTGGCCAGGTTTTGCACCAGTTCAGCGACGTCGTGATGATTTTCTGTCATGACAATTTGATTAGCCAGGGCAATTTCGCCTTCATTGCCGCTTTTTCCAAGCACTGACGATAGTTGATGAATCACTGACATAATTGCTTCCCTGTTGGTTTTTTGGATTCTTTCAATTTTGAGCTTTATTGTGATTGGTTTTCAAGGGCAATTTATTTCTGATGACACCATAAATAGAAGAAAAATTCTTTCCTTTCATTGAAAAAAATTCCCGAAGCGTCGAAGATCCGGGTTATTTTGGCTAAAAAATGGAAGCAAAGGGTTGCCCTGAATTACCTTTTCACCAGGGAAATCAAAAAAAACAGGGTATGAATGATGAAGAAAAATTACTGATTACTTTAATCCTCTTGCTTCTAAATAGGAGTCCCCGGCTACTGGCGCAACCCCAAATTTATAGTCTGAATGATTGTATTGATTATGCCTGGGAAAACAGCACAAACCTGCAGCGCTTTGAAAACCTGGTATGCAGTAAGGAATCGATTTTGGAGCAGTCCACAGCGGATATCCATCAGTGAACCGTATAAGGAGAGGTTTGCCGATTTTGTAAATAAAAAATTTTTGTAAAAAATTCTTTTTATATTCTATACCGATTGGTATATTAGGCCGATGAGTACAAAAGATGAAATGTTAAAACAAGCCTTAATTCTTTTCAATACTTATGGATATGAAAATGTTGGTATTCAAAAGATCATAGATTCTGTCGGAGTTAAAAAACCGACGTTGTACCATTATTTCGGCAGTAAGAATGGATTGCTGAAACATTTACTAGATGAGAATTTTGGAAATTTGATTAAGTCGTTGAAAGAACATGCTTCCTATCAGGGACACTTACTCAATACTCTTGAGGAAACGGTAAAAGTACATTTCAGTTTTGCTAAAACTTACAAGGAATTTTATAGTCTCCATTTGAATATGCTATCGGCATCGGTAAAGAGCGAGATTTTTCAAACAGCAAAAGTTCACATTGATTGGCTGTACGATTCATTGACACAAATTTTCATTGATGCTGTGCCGGAACATGGTAATCTCAGAAACAAGGATCGGCAATTGGCAATCACATTTTATGGAATGATTCATTCCTATATTCAAATGTACTTGCATGATGAAATTTCACTGGATGGCGATGCCTATTTTCTGGTCACGAAACAATTCATGTACGGAATATTTGCATAAAAAATTTTTACTCACTTTATATACCTAATGGTATGTATATTAAAAGATTTGATATTTGATAAAATTCAAACCGTAAAAGTCGCAAAGAATGCAAACGCATTTATCTTTAATTCGTATTTATCGGTGTTCATCTGCAGCAAAAAAAAAACAGTGTAATCTGTCAAAAAAAGGAGAATAAAATGAATAACTGGATCGATAAAGCTATTTTCTATCACATTTATCCACTGGGATTTTGTGGCGCTCCCAGCAAAAACAATTTTCAATCAAAACCAATCGAAAGGCTCTATAAAGTGACCGATTGGATTGGGCATATGAAAAAACTTAGTATTAATGCCCTTTACCTGGGGCCGGTGTTTGAAAGTGTTGAGCATGGTTATGATACGGTGGATTATTTTCAGGTTGACCGAAGATTGGGAACCAATGAAACCTTGAAGAGTGTGATAAGAGAATTACATGAAAATGGAATTAAGATTGTATTGGATGGTGTCTTCAATCATGTGGGGCGTGAATTCTTTGCGTTCAAAGATTTACAGCAATATAGAGAAAAATCAATGTTTGCCAATTGGTTTGCAGGTTTGGATTTTTCCGGTAATAATCCTTTCAATGATGGTTTTGATTATGAAACCTGGGATGGACACTATAATCTGGTGAAATTGAACCTCAAATATTTTTATGTACGAGAATATTTATTAAATGCCGTGAAAATGTGGATTGAAGAATTGGATATCGACGGATTGAGATTGGATGCGGCTGACGTTTTGGATTTTGATTTTATGCGGGAATTGTCAACTTTTACCAAATCCATGAAGCCTGATTTTTGGCTAATGGGCGAAGTGGTGCATGGTGATTACAATCGCTGGGCAAATCCTGAAATGTTGGATTCTGTTACCAATTACGAATGCTACAAAGGTCTATATTCCAGTTGCAATGACAGGAATATGTTTGAAATAGCCTATGCATTAAAGCGACAGTCGGGAGTCAGTGGAATCTATGAAAATCTGAAATTGTATAATTTTCTGGATAATCATGATGTGAATCGAATTGCAACTTCATTGGCTAATTCAGCCCACCAGTTTCCTTTACAAATTTTGCTTTTCAGCATGCCGGGTATACCGTCTATATATTATGGCAGCGAGTGGGGAATTGAAGGGAAAAAGGGTGGATATAATGATTTGCATGTGCGTCCTAATACTGATTTGGAATTTTTACATCGAGAGAATGGAGGTAGTTTGGTGGATATTATTTCGCGGCTGGCAGGGATCAGGAAGGAGAGTGAGGCACTGAATTTTGGAGATTACCAGGAAATTTGTGTCGAAAGCGAATTCCTTGCATTTTCACGACAATATAATGGTAAAAAGATCATTGTGATGATCAATATTTCTGAGCAGGGAAGGCAATTTCATCTCAATCATTCCGGCAATTTTGTTGACGTATTAAATATTAATGAAAGAGTAAGGAATGATTTTTTAGTTCCGGCAAATTGGGGGCGGATTTTGGAAGTTGTATAACCTGTATTATTCTTAATTTTGATACTGTCCACTAATTTCACTAATTTTCACGAATTAATTCATTTCATTTCTAATTCGTGATTATTCGTGTCATTGGTGGACAAAGAATTTTTTCCCGTTTATTTCATGTATTCTGTGGTTAATTATTCTCTGTGTACTCTGTGCCTTGGTACAACCGGCTTATGATGGGCTGCGGCTAGGAAAATTATTTCTTCACAATATATTTTTGCAGGTTTGATGTCAGAATCTCATCTAACTCCGCTTCATTGCCCATTGTTGTTTCCACAAACATAATGGCGAAAAAGGGTTGCACATTGTAATCCACTTTCCGCAGATCCAGTGGCTTTTCGAAGTCTTGCAGCAATTTATCAAAATCAAAGTATTCAATCTCGCTTGAGTGAATGCCAGAATTATTATCGAGGATAACAATACTATAGATTTTATTCTGGCGGGTTGAGAAGACTTTTTCCCAATCAGGTTTTAACCCCTTGAGAAAATATTCATAGGAATTGATTCCGTAGCTGTACCAGGTCAGATCTGCGGTGGTGCACCAGCCGCCGAAGCGAAGGGGATTAATCTCGATAGGATTGATTTTACCATTGTCATCGATACGGATTTCCACGTGTGCCGGAAAATTTTTCAGATGTGTTTTACTATTCACCATTTTCAGGAAATTCATCACATTATCATGATTTGATTCGATGATTTGTTTGGAAGTGGAGTAGATGCGGTCGCTGACATCCTTTCCTGAAGAAAATACATGATGCAGAATGTTCAAAATCACGGGTTCGCCCTTTTCATCAAAATAGCAATCGACAGCGAATTCATTTCCCTCAATGACTTGTTCAATAATAAAATCTGAAACATTCACTACTTTTTCCGGATAAAGGTGCTTTGTCTTTTCGATTTCACTATCTAGTTTTGAAATGGTTTCTGACCATTCACTAGCATTATCAATCCTGGAAACGCCAATGCTGAAAAAGCCTACTGATGGTTTCAGCACAATCGGGAACTTAATTTGGTTGATATCCAGATTTTTCAAAGCGCTGTATTTTACTGATCGAAAAAAATAGTCCGGATATTGGTCAGCTATCAATTCACGAAATTTTACTTTGTTTTTGAAAATTTCCGCCTGTTTGGGAAACCGTGTTTCAGGAAGGTGGTCTTCTAACCATTGAATTGCATTTTCTGAGTTTGTGTAGATTTTTGCATCCGGATTTTGCTGGAAATGAACTTTCGCATCCTCTTCTGAAATCCATTTGAGATTCTGTTCGCCAATCATTTCTTTTGCCGTTTTTGTCGCAATGATTGGCAGTTGCTTCTCTTTAATAATATTTATCAAAAAATCTGAAACGTATGGTTTGTCAATTAAAATCATTCTGCCGCCCTTTTATTAAATTTTTGCTATCGTGAAAGTGGTATAACCGATAAAAGCTATAAGTAAAATTGCGGCTTCCCATCGATCGAGTTTTTTCTTTTCTCCTGTGAACATTGCGATAAACAAAAAGATGGTACCCGATATTAGCATAATCAACTCAATATTGAAATTTTTTGTGTAGACAATGGAGCGAATCAATGTTGATGTTCCGAGTATCATGAAAATATTGAAAATATTTGATCCCATAATGTTTCCGATGGCAATGTCATTGTTCTTTTTGATTGCCGCCACAATGGAGGTCATCATTTCCGGCATGGAAGTTCCTGCAGCGATAATGGTGAGGCCAATGACTTTTTCGCTGATACCCAGGCCCGATGCGATTTTCACAGCCATATCTACCACCAGTTTTCCTCCTACGATCAGGCCTGCAAGTGCCACAATTATCATCAGGATAATTCTGGTAAAGGAATACTGATTGGTAGCCAGTTCAGAGTTTGTGTCATCACCTTGCATTTGAAGAAATACATAATATAAGAAAGCCACAAAAAAGGCCAGAAATATGAAGCCATCAATTCTGCCCAACATTGAACTGCTGGATAGGAAAAGATCATTTGCCATTATCAATAATAAAACCGCCGCCAGTAGGGAAAAGGGGATTTCTTTCCATACGGTACTTGATTTTACCGTCAAGGGAGTAATGATTCCGGAAATTCCGAGTATGACAAAAAGATTGAAATTATTGCTGCCGATAATATTGCCCATGGCGATGTCCTGATGGTTGTTAATCGCCGAGACAATATTCACGATCAGTTCCGGCATGGAAGTTCCAAAGGCTACTACCGTCAGGCCGATTGCCAGGTCGGATATATTGTATTTTTTTGCCAGAGCTGAGGCGTAATCCACCAGCCAGTTGGCGCTTATTACCAGCAAACCTAGTCCTGCAAGTAGTACAAAGATGCTAATTGCCATTGTTACCTCAAATTTTTGTTCTGCATTTAATGATATTAAAAATTTTATTCACGGACACAATTTTGTTTTCCGTGACCAGACCGCATTCCTCCAGAATTGTATCCAAACCACCCTGTTTCAGGTATTGCCGGAAATTTCCATTGTGCTCCCGGCCGGCCAGCCATTCAATGAAGATGACAAAAAATCCGGCAGGGTCTTTGGGCATTTTATCAGTGTAATCCAGGATAATAATGGATTTTGCAATGCGTTTCATTTCCATTAGGATTTGTTTTGCCAGGTCACGGGGAAATTGATGGATTGCCATGGAAATGGTGGCATAATCAAATTTTTGATCCGGGAATTGACTCAGATTTTTTGCATCCATCACAAGGCATTCAGCATTGGCTAGTTTTAGCGATTTCGCCTGTTTAATCATCGAAGCCGACAGGTCGATTCCTGTTATTGACCGGGCTCTGGTTGATATTTGCCGGGCTAGTGCGCCGGTGCCACAGGCGATGTCAATTACAGTGCTGCCTTCCTTGATCAGGTGGGCAACCTTTTGATGGGAATGCTTCAGAAGCGGGTCAATCAGGATCTGATAGGATTTTCCTTCATCAATTACCTTGGCCAATTTATTGAATGTCTCAGAAAATAGATGTTTCAATTTCTGTTGTAAACCTTTCTAAAAATTCGATACCCAGGAAGGAATTCCCTTTTTTATTGAGGCGGGGGCTCCAGACGGCGATGCTGTATTTTCCCGGATGAAGGGCCACGATGCCGCCGCCAACGCCGCTTTTTCCCGGTAAACCGACACGAAAAGAAAATTCACCAGCTTCATCGTAAAATCCACATAACTGCATAATGGCGTTCAGGCGTTTGGCTTTGCTGGTGGTGACAAATTTTTGATTTGTCTCCGGATCGATTAAGTCGGTCGCAAGATAGAGAAAGGTTCGCGCTAATTCCCGGCAATTCATTTCAATAGAGCACAGATGAAAATAGAAGTCCATCACCTTGTCAATATCATTGTGAATATTGCCATAGGATTTCATTAGGTTGACCAGGGCGCGGTTGCGAAAACCGGCCAGTTTTTCTGATTCTGCAATTTTGGGCGAGTAAACAATCGTTGGGTTGTCAGCCACTTTATGAATAAAATGGAGCAATTCTTCCTTGGGATTTTTGATGTGACTCAAAAGGACATCGCAGATTACGATAGCTCCGGCATTGATGAGGGGATTGCGGGGAATACCGTTGTCGCTTTCCAGTTGCACCAGTGAATTGAATGGTGTACCTGATGGTTCAACGCCCACCCTTCTCCAGAGATTTTCATTTTCCAGGTTGTAGGCCAGGGTTAGCGACAGGACTTTGGCAATACTCTGAATTGAAAATCGCTCCTCAGAATCACCAAAGGAGTGTTCTTGTCTATCGACAGTAATCAGATGTACACCAAATTTATTGGGATTCACATTGCCTAACTCCGGAATGTAATCGCAAACGATTCCGTTGTTCGGAATTTGACTGATTTCATTGTATATTTTTTCAAACACTTTTGTGTAATACATATCAATAGGGTCCGCGGATTTTATCCTTCACTTCATTATCGTAAAATTTTCTTAACGAGTCGAGCAATTCCCCGGATAATGGCCCAATGTCCGAGACTTTTGTATTGGCAATAGCCTGTTCCGGTGAACTGGCTCCCGGAATGATGGTGGAAACCGCTTCGTGATTGAGAATCCAGCGCAAGGCCAATTGTGTCATGGTCAGGCCGGCAGGCAGGAAGTCCCTTTTGATTTTTTCAGCCAGGTCCACTCCCTGATCAAATGGCACCCCTGCAAAGGTCTCACCGACATTAAAGGCCTGACCGTCTTTGTTGTAATTGCGGTGGTCATTATTTTGAAAGCTGGTGGATTGGGTAAATTTGCCTGTGAGCAATCCGCTGGCCAGAGGTAAACGCACGATGATTCCGACGCCTTTTTCTTTGGCCTGTGGTAATAATTCGTTGACCAGTTTCTGACGGAAAATATTAAAAATTACCTGTAAAGAAGTTAAGCCGTCCTGCTCCAGGCATATCAATCCTTCCGCCACTGACTCTACACTGGCGCCAAAATTTCGGATCAATCCTTCGGCTTTGATTTTACGCAGCCAGTCAAAAACAGCACCTTTGCGCAATTCTTGTAAGGGAATACAATGAAGCTGCAATAAATCCAGTGACTCAACCTGTAATCTGGAGCGCGAAGCGTCCACAGCCTTTCGCAAAGCGGCTTCAGTGTAACCATTTGGATAAACATCGCCGAATCGACCGAATTTTGTCGCCACATGAATCGAATGACCGGTTTCTTTTAGAAATGCTCCAATCAACGTTTCGCTGTGTCCGCCACCGTAGACATCGGCAGTGTCAAAAAAGGTGACGCCATTCTGAGAGGCGGCATTTAAAATTGCATAAGCTGCATCTTTGGATTTTGCATCGCCCCAATCACCGCCCAACTGCCAGCAACCGAGGCCGATTTCACTGACTTCAAAACCACTGTTTCCAAGTTTTCTGTGATTCATGATTCATTTCCTTAATATTTTGTTTCCTTATACCCTGACCATATCTGTTAGGAATTTCCACATGATTTCCCGCATTTTCAAAAGGTCCTCATTCGGAATATTAATGTTGTTAAGCAATGAAACCGGCACTTGCTGAGCTTTGTCCTGAAGTGCCAGTCCATTTTCAGTCAATGTGATTTTTACTTTGCGCTCGTCATCCAGGTCCCGTGTTTTTTCGATAAATCCCTTTTTGATCATTTTTTTGATAATGGGCGTCAGCGTATTGGAGTTCAGGAAAAGCCGGTTGCCGATTTCTGTTACGGTCAACGGACTTTTTTCCCAGAGCACCATCATGACCAGATATTGTGGATAAGTGAGATTCAGCTCATCCAGATAGGGTTGATAGTGACGGATGATGACCCGGGATGCAGCATAGATAGGAAAACAAAGTTGGTTTTCCAACAGTAAAATGTCATGTTTGCTCATAGTAATTTTTGGATGTCTTTCTCAATTTTTTCCGGTTTTACGGTTGGCGCATAACGCTTAAAGGGCCTTCCTTCTGGTGTAATGAGGAATTTAGTGAAATTCCACTTGATCTTGCTGCCAAAGATCCCTTTCAGATTTTGTTTTAAATATACAAAAAGAGGATGAGTATTGGCACCATTTACATCAATTTTTTCTGATAATTGAAAGGTGACACCGAAGTTAATTTTGCAGGTTTGCTCAACTGTATCATTGGTTTCTGGTTCCTGTCCGGCAAACTGGTCACAGGGAAAACCCAGGACTACCAAACCTTTGTCTTTGTAATTTTGGTGTAATTTTTCGAGCCCGTCAAATTGTGGTGCCAGGCCACATTGGGTGGCAGTGTTGACAATAAGGATAGCTTTGCCCTGATATTCGGACATTTTGATTTCTTTGCCCTGAGGAGTTTTGAATTTTAAGTCATGGAAGTTCATAATAATCACCTTTTTTATCGTTTATGATTCTATCGTATGCGATAAAAATATACTGATTTTTTTTCATGTTACAAATGAAAAATTTCTTTATTTATCCATTTTGTCTTCAAATAATTTTTACGCTACAAAGGAAATATAAAAGAGAGGAGCTTTGTCCAATATGAAATGCTGCAATTTCCAGGTTTCGGCAATCATCTTCCAAATTAAACGTGAAAACTGGGTAGAAAAAAAATAAAAAAGAATTTGCTATTTCTGAATTTATCCTATAATATATAATTGTGAATACAATCACAAGATTTGTGAGCGCAATCACAAATAAACCACAAGGAGCCTATGAGATTCAAAACTATACCTGATGAAACAATTAGCCGATTATTTCCCTATATGAGGGCTTTAGTTTGTTTAAATGAAAAAGGGGCTGAAATTGTCTCTTCCAATCGTTTGTCAAAAATTTGTATGATCAATTCCGCAATTATCAGAAAAGATTTTTCTTACTTTGGTGAATTTGGAAAAAGAGGTGTGGGCTACAATGTTCCAGAACTTTTAGCCAAGATTCGAAAAATATTAAAATTAGAAGAATATAAAAAAGTCGCTTTGATTGGTACCGGAAATATTGGCCGGGCAATCTTATCTTATAATTATTTCCCTTCAGAAGGTTTTAAAATCGTTTTGGCCTTTGATAAGGATGTCAATAAAATTGGTTCAGAAATCAATGGTATCAGGATAAATGATATTCAGAATGCACAAAGAATGATATTGGACCAAAATGTTGAAATTTGTATTGTTGCCACACCTGTTGATGAAACCAGTAAAGTAATCAATATGCTCAGCGAATTTGGTATTGACGCCTTCCTGTCCTTTTCTCCCTGTCGCTTAAATTTGCCGGATAATGTGAAAGTAACCTGTATGGATTTAAGCACTGAATTAGCAAAACTTGCCTATTATTCAAATAAAGAAATTGAGAATTAGTATAGTTATTCATAATTCTATGATTTTTTAATTTTTTGAAATAGTTAGGAGGACTTTTTGAATGAATGCTAAGGATGTTCCTCATCAGGGTAGTTTTCGAAGTTCGCTTTACCTCTTCATTATATTGATGATCATCTGGCTGGTTTTAACCAATTCCCTGAAAACCGAAGAATTGTTGTCCGGTCTGATAATCAGTTTATTGCTGACTCATTTTCTATCCGCCAACTACCGTGAACTCGGATTGCCGCGATTGAGGCTGAAAAGAGCAGCTAATTTTATCGCCTATGTTTTTGTATTGCTGTCTGAAATTATCAAAGCCAATTTTGATGTGGCCTACCGCGTGCTGCATCCAAAAATGCCGATTAGACCGGGTATTATTATTATCAAAACTTCTCTGAAACAGGATATTGCGAAAGTAATACTGGCCAACTCCATCACTCTGACGCCGGGCACTTTCACCCTGGATATAAAAGACGATGCCCTACTGATACATTGGATCAATGTTAAATCGGAAGAAGAGGGTGAAGCGGCCAAAAGAATTAGTGAAAGATTTGAAAAATATTTGAAGGTGGTTTTCGAATGAGCACAATAATGATAATTTATTTGGGAATGATCGCCGGTGGTATTTTACTTAGTTTTATCAGAATGCTGGTCGGGCCTACGGCCTCGGACCGGGCTGTGGCGGTTGATACCATTACAACGACGATAGTTGGTATGCTGGTGATTCTGGCCTTTGTTTTTCAGCGCTATGTTTATCTGGACGTTGCCCTGGTCTATTCGCTGCTGGCCTTTGTGGGGCTTTGCGCCATTGCGCGCTTTTTGGAAAGGGGGTTCTGATATGGAATTTTTTGGTATGGTCATTACCGGTATCGGAGTATTGTTTTTATTGCTGGGTAATTTTGGCATTTTGCGGCTGCCCGATGTTTATAACCGGATCCAGGCCGGTACAAAATGTACGACTTTCGGAACTTTTTTCACGATTGTCGGTATTGGTTTTCTTGAGCCCGAATGGCTCTGGAAATGCATACTCATTGCCCTTTTTGTTTTGATCACCAACCCCATTTCAAGTCATGCCATTGCCCGGGCGTCCGTGAAAATCGGTGTGCCTTTGTGTGACAAAAGTGTGGTTGATAAAACAAAAGAATTTGAAGAAAAGGAGGAGGCATGATCATAATTGTATCGGTTTTGATAATAATTATGCTCGCTGCAGCGGTGGCGGCTTGTATTTTTAAGGATTTACTGAGTGCGACAATTGCTTCCTGTATGGTCAGCCTGATTGCGGCTGTCTTATTTTTCTTTTTGCAGGCACCTGATGTAGCCATGGCTGAAGCCTCCATCGGTGCTGCACTTGTGACAGCTGTTTTTGTCATTGCCATCCGGCGTACCAGGAGGTATGAGGAATGAAAAAGGGTGTAAGTATAATTTTATTATTAATTTTATTGTGGGGAGTTGTGGCAGCGCTGTCTGAAATGCCTTTTGGTAAGGCAAAACTGGAAGTGGCCGGTCATTATACTGATTATGGAAAAGAAGACACTGGCGCCGCCAATATTGTGACCTCCGTTGTGTTGGGGTACAGGGGGTTTGACACTCTTGGGGAAGTGACGGTATTGTTTTTGGCGTGTATCGGACTGGCAGTTGTGCTTTCCACTTTAAAAAAGCAGGGGTGCGGAGCGAGACAAACGCCGAGTCTAATCCTCAATACCGGATTCAGGTTCTTATTTCCGCTGATTCTTTTGTTTGGCACTTATGTTTTTATGCATGGCCATTTATCGCCGGGAGGCGGATTCCAGGGCGGTGCTGTCATCGCGTCGGGCTTTGTGCTGATGTATTTGAGTGTACCCAAAATCAAGAGATTAAACCATTTTGTCAGTACCCTGTTTGAATCGGTCGGCGGGTTAATATTTTTAGTGATCGGTTTGATTGGATTGAAGCTGGGTTCCCAATATTTCCTGAATAATTTTTTGCCGAATGGTGAATTCAATACATTGCTGAGCGCCGGCATTATACCGGTTATTTATATTGCCATCGGATTTAAAGTCGGTTCTGAGCTGAGCAAAATTATTGACGTATTATTGGAGGAAAGTGAATGAGTTTTTTACAAAATTACGCCTATTACACCGGCGCTTTTGGATTGATCCTGATCGGCCTTTTTATCATGATGACCAAACGCAATTATATCAAAATTATCATCGGATTGAGTATTCTGGAAACCGGGGTCAATTTGTTCCTCATTGCAGTCGGTTATATCAGTGGCGGAACAGCGCCCATATTTTCACGTTCAGGAATAACCGCTGAAAAAATGGTGGACCCTGTTCCTCAAGCCCTTGTTCTGACTGCCATTGTCATTGGTGTGGCCGTACTTGGCATGGCACTGGCTCTGGCAATCCGGCTGCATAAGCATTTTGGAACGCTCAATTTATTGGAAATCAGGGAACAACGATGGTAAGAATTTGACCTCAATAATAATTTTACAGGATGTCATAATATGAATGAAATAATGAATTTAAACCCGGTCCTTTTAATAGCAGTTCCAATCGGACTTGCTATGCTGGTGCCAATACTGGGACTGATGTCTTCGAAAATTGTAAAATGGGTCCCGGTCGTTGGATTTCTGTTTAATTCGGTGGTGTCTCTGGCTGTTTTGCCGCGGGTGCTGAATCAACCGATAATTGTGAAGATTGCCGGCTTCGCACCGCCATTCGGGATTAATCTTGTTGCAGGACCAGTGGGTATGTTTCTCGCCGCGTTGATTGCGGTATCCGGCTTTTTGGTGGCTGTCTATTCTTTGGATTATATACATGAGGGGGCTGCTGAAAAATACCATATTTTGTTTCTGCTGCTATTGAGTGGTGCCACAGGGGTTGTGCTGACCGGCGACATATTCAATCTTTTTGTGTTTTTTGAGATTCTCTGCATCTCGTCCTATGCCCTGGTGGCTTACCTGGGGAACCGTTCCGGTATCGAGGCGGCTGTCAAATATTTGATTCAGGGGGCCATTGGCTCCAGTTTGCTGCTCATCGGTATCGGGTTGCTGTACGGGCAATTTGGAACGCTGAATATGGCAGACCTGGCCCAAAACATCACCTCTTTTTCTGAACCGTCGGTATTTGTGCCAATGATTTTAATGGTTACCGGGTTGGGCATCGAAGCGGCCATCTTTCCGCTCAATGCCTGGTTGCCGGACGCCCATTCCTCTGCGCCATCATCAATTAGTGCGGTTTTGTCCGGAATTGCCATTGAGGTTGGGCTTTATGCGGTCATTCGGGTTGTATTCACAATTTGTCACGTGACGGGGAGTTTTTTTGTGTTTTTGGTGGCTATTGCTGTGGTGACGGTATTAATCGGTGAAATGAGCGCTTTCGGTCAGAAAAATATCAAGAGAATGCTGGCTTACTCCAGCATTGGGCAAATCGGATTAATTCTGTTTGCTTTTTCACTGGCTACGGAGTTTGGCGTCAGCGGCGGACTGTTTCAGATGCTGAGCCATACTTTGGGAAAAGTATTACTTTTTTTATCGGCAGGATATATGATTTACAGGACCGGCTCAATGGAAATTTCTTCATTTGAAGGAGTAGGCAAAAAAATGCCCTGGACAGCGTTGTTTTTTACAATCGGGACACTGTCGATTATTGGTTTGCCGCCTTTTGCCGGATTTTCCAGCAAGTTTTTGATCATCAAAGCAGCCCTTGCCAAAGGAGATTTACTTTATATTCTTTTAATGGGCATTGTGCTATTGGGCACGGTGATCGAAGGAACTTATTTTTTCAGAGTGGTCCAGGTGATTTACTTTAAGGAGAGCAATAATAAAACCGAGCCAGAAGGACCTCCGGTTTCCGGCCTGATTTCCATGTCTGTTTTTGCAATTCTGGTGGTTTTAATCGGATTGTTTCCCAACGCTATCCTAAAAATATTAACGACGGCTGCTTCAGAACTTCTTAATAATCTGGAATATATAAGGAGTGTGTTAGGATGAGTTTAGAAATATTATTGGCAATTGCTTATGGCGGCGCATTTCTTACCTATTTTTCCGGTAAAATTTCTCAGGGTTTACGGGATGGTGCGGCAGTACTGTTGTCACTGGGAACTGTGCTGATTGTATCCTCATTTTACAATGTGCCGGCGGCAAGTGTTCTTTATGAGGGCTTTTTAGGACTGTCATTGGTCCTGCGAATGAATTCCCTGGCCTGGTTTTTTGCCATTGCCATAGTCAGTTTTAATGCGCTTTGTGTCATTTATTCCCTCGCCTATATGAAGGACCGTAACGAAAAAGATTATTATTACTTTATGCTGCTCTTGATCAATGCGGCCATGCTGACGATTGTATTGTCCGGCGACCTGGTCACTTTTTTTATTGCCTGGGAAATCATGAGCTGGGCTACCTTTCTCCTGATCAGTTATAATCGAAATGGTGCTTTACAGGCCGGTATCAAGTATATTGTGCTGTCACTCATCGGATCAATGTGTATGCTGATTGGAATTTTGTCTGTCTATACTTCCTTTAATACTTTAAATATCAGTGAATTATCAGGTCAATTAACCACTGCTTCTGCCGGTTATAAACTATTTTTGTTAATTATTTTTAGTATTACCTTTGGAATTAAAAACGCGGTAATGCCGTTACACACCTGGTTACCGGACGCCTATACTGAATCACCAACGCCTTTTTCAGCGGTCCTTTCCGGTATGTTGACAAGAATGGGGGTTTATGGCTTTTTAGTAATACTGTTTGGAATCGTGGGCATAAAATCAGTGCTTACCCTGGGATCCGGTTTCATTTCATATACCAAAACAATGGCCTGGCTGGGTGCCATTACCATTGTCATTCCAACCTTTATCGCTATGCTGCAAAATGATGCCAAAAAACTCCTGGCATGGCATGGTATCGGGCAAGGGGGTTACATGATTTTGGGGATTGCTTTTGGCACCAGTCTCGGCATGGCAGGTGGCATTTTTCACACGCTCAACCATGCTATTTATATTGTTCTGCTTTTCCTCAGTGTTGGTGCTGTGGAATATAGTACCAGTGGAATACGTGACCTGAATTCTTTAGGTGGTCTTTTCAAAAAAATGCCCATTGCTTTTCTGGGTGGTTTCTTGGGAATTTCTGGGTTAATCGGCGTTCCGCTCACCAATGGGTTTGTTTCCAAATGGCTGATTTATAAAACCCTGATTCTGGAAAATGCGCCATTTCTTGCTTTTGCGGCATTGCTGGGAACCTGGGGAACTATTTTATCGGTTTATAAATTTTTGCACAATCTCTATTTGGGCCAGATTCCTGAAAAGCATAAAAACATCAAAAAAACACCTTTAGCCATGCAGGTCCCTATTGTCATTTTGTCTTTTGCAATAATATTATTTGGAATAATGCCGGGTCTTCCCCTGAAAGTAATCAATTCAATTAACGTTGCTTTCGGTTTTTCACCCTTGGATGTGAATTTATGGGGAGTTGTTTCGGAAGCCGGCACATTGAACATGCTTAATATTTTTACAGCTCTGATAGTTTTTGGTGCTATTGTCTGGGGAATTTTTCGGATTTCCCGTCCGGCAACGCTCACGGACCAGTATGATAATTACGCAGCCGGTGCGGCAATTCCAAAAGACAAATATCACTACACTGTCGAATATTATGCCCCCTTTTATCGTATGGTGAAGCCCTTTCTCAAAGATATTTTTGACCTGTTGTATCAAAAAGTGGCCCGGGCGAATGATTTTCTCTGTGATAATATTCGGAAAATTTACACAGGCTATGTGGGAAATTATGTCATGTATATTGTCTTCTTCATGGCCTTTCTGATTTTTATTCAATTAAAATGGAGTGTATTTTGATGAACATCGTAGCATTGATTGTTTCACCGTTGATCGCCCTGATTACAGGATTATTTTTCCTGGGGTTGTCCCGAAAAATATCGGCCAGAATTCATTGGCGATACGGTCCGCCGGTTTACCAGCCCTTTATAGACGTGATGCGGGCCTTTAGTCAAAAAAGCATTACTCATGGGAATTTTTTTGATTTCGGCATTATATTGTCTCTGACCGGTACAATTGTCTTAGTGTTATTTTTACCGATAGGCGGATTGTGGGCATTGAACACCGGCGGCCTGATCATGTTTTTATATTTAATGTTGCTGGGTCCTTTTGGAATCGCCTTGAGCGGCGCGGCGGCTGCCAATCCCAATTCCAGCATTGGCATATCACGAAATTTTCTGCTTGCCCTGGCCTATGAAGTGCCTCTGTTGCTGATACTTTTGGCTGTTATGACCGATTACAATACAATATCCCTGGTGGAAATCGTTGAAAAACAGGCAGCCACAGGAATGGCCATTTCTTCCTGGAGACTGGTGATACCGGGAATTGCCTATTTTTTAATTTTGCCGGCAATTTTGGGATTGAGGCCCTTTGAGATTACTGGTGCGGTGCAGGAGATTGCTTCCGGCCCGATAGCAGAGTTTGGCGGTAAACACATGGCTTTTTACACGTTACAGCACGCCTTGCAGACTTTTGTTGGCATTGCTCTTTTTGTTGATATTTTTCTTGGTGGCGGCACCTTGTTTGGCTTGCTGAATTCCCTTGCCGGCACAGTTTGGGTGGACATTTTGGAAATTTTCATCTTTTTACTGAAAATGGTGCTTGTTCTCTTCATCGGGCTTTTTGTCAATGCGGTTTATCCCCGTTTCAGAATTGAGCAGGCCATGCAGTATTTGTGGAAATGGCCAACCCTGATTGCTTTTGTCGGATTGGTCATTGTGGCAATTATTAACTAATAATTACAGGAATAAAAATGGACAGAAATCAAATCAGTAAATGGCTGAAAAATCCGGGTAAAATGGCCCATAAATATTCCTTCCATGTGGTTTATTTTTGTACCGGATGCGGCATAATTGAAATTCCGCCATCCATAACCACTCGCTGGGATGCGGAGCGGTTTGGAATCATTCCGGTTGCCACGCCCCGCCAGGCCAATTTATTTTTGATTACCGGCTATGTGTCAACAAAAACCCTGAAGGCCATTATTCGGACTTACGAGCAGATGCCGGAACCGAAATATACGGTGGCTTTTGGTTCCTGCCCCATCAATGGCGGTATGTATTATGATTCCTATAATACCATCACCAGCCTGGACAAATATATTCCGGTGGATGGCTACATTGCCGGTTGTATGCCGCGGCCGGAAGCAGTTTTCATCGGTGTGACACATCTGTGGAAATTGATTGATATGGACAAAGCCGACGGATATAAGCGCTACCGGGAGGATTATGTGCATTACCGCGCCAATCAGGAACAATTGTATGGACAAATGGACTGGCCGCCGTTGTTTCCGGTTGAAAAAAAAGAACAAGCAAATTTGTGATATCCTACATGATTTCAAAAAAGGAAAAAATAAATATGGTGTCTTTAAAGGAAAAACTTTTATCTGATTTTGAGGGACTGAAAATTGATGACCGTGAGGCAGACAGGCTGTTTATTGATACCCAAAAAGAAGCGGTTTTGTCTCTTTTGAGTTATCTGAAAAAAGCGGGATACAACCATCTGGCCATGGTTTCCTGTACCGATTGGATTGATGAGGGTAAATTTGAACTGGTGTATATTGTCAATGCCTACCTCTCAGGAGACCAGGTTTTTGGGAAAAAAGAAAAAAAGTGCATTGTGATTCGAACGAAAATTTCCCGGCAATCCGCCCGCTTTATGACGGTCATGGAAATTTTTGAAAATGCTGAGCCCTATGAGCGGGAAATGCATGAAATGTTTGGGATTGATTTTGAAGGCCATCCGCGATTGACACCCTTAATGCTGGAACGAGATTATAAAATTCCGCCCTTTCGAAAAGATTTTGACACCCTGAATTACGTGAACAATACCTTTGGAAAAATTCCTTCCATCGAGCAGAGAAAGGAAGGACTGAAATGAGAGAACTTGAACTGTATTACGGCCCCCAGCACCTGGGAATGGTCGGAAATTTTAGTATCACTCTGCAGGTGGAAGGCGACAGAATAGTCAAGGCCAGCGCTAATCCGGGATATTTACACCGTGGTTTTGAAAAGCTCATGGAACAACGAACCTGGATGCAAAATTTTCCTCTGGTATGCCGCATCAATGTGGTGGAGCCGGACCACATGGAGTTGATTTATGCCATGGGCGTGGAGAAACTGGCAGGAATTGAAGTTCCGGAACGTGGCAAATATGTTCGAAGTATTTACTGCGAAATGGCCAGAGTGGCGTCTCATCTTTTTGGTGCCTGGGCCTATGCCAATATGCTGGGCTTTGATACGGTGGCACACTGGGCCATGTATCACCGGGACCTTTTGCTGGATATGTTCGAAGAACTGACCGGTGCGCGGGTTTATCATATTTATCTTCGTCCCGGCGGTGTGCGGCGTGATTTTCCCGATGGATTTACGGACCGTCTGGTGGAGACCTTGCACAAAATAGGCGGAAAAGTACCGGATTACAACGCCACTTTTTTTGAAAACAGTTTGTTCCGGAAAAGAGCTGAGTGCGTCGGCATTGTCAATCGGGAAGAGGCTTTGCGCATGGGCGCTGTTGGGCACACATTGAAAGCAACCGGTATGGCCTATGATATTCGCAAAATTGAACCCTATGATGCTTATGACCAGATTGATTTTGACATTCACACAAGAGAAAAAGGCGATGCCTATTCCCGGCTTTTGGCTATTCGGGATGAGATGATCGAAAGTGTCCACATGATTTTTAAACTGATTGATAAAATGCCCGCTCAAGGTGAGGTGTGTACAAAAACGCCTAATCCTTTTAAGTGGACCATTCCGGCCGGTGATGCCTATGTCCGGTGCGAATCTTCCCGCGGTGAACTGGGGCTTTACATGGTCAGTGACGGCGGCAGCAAGCCATATCGTGTACATTTCAACACACCTTCCTACAACCATGGGTTGACAGTGCTGGAAAAAGCCCTTGAAGGGGAAAGTATCTCAGATGTGGGAAATATTATGATCAGTCTCTATGTTGTTGCACCTGAGATTGACCGGTAAACTTTTAATATGCAGGATGAAAAAATGTCAAAAACAAGTTATCTGAATCCCTTTAAAGCCATAAAATATTTGTTTGAAAAACCGCAAACCTTGCAATATCCTTTTGAAGTGAAAGAAATTGCAGACCGGTACCGGGGATTTCACAAAAATGACTGGGAAAAATGCACCGGCTGCGGAAACTGCGCTGATATTTGTCCCAACAAAGCCATTGATATGATAAAAATCGAGGGACTGAAAGCCAACCCGGCGGAAGGTAAAAAAGATGAGCGTCCGCAACTGGATTACGGCAGGTGTTGCTTCTGCGGGTTGTGTGTGGATATTTGCCCGCCGGGTGCATTGTCACTGACCAAAGATTTTTTTCATATTCATTTTGATACGAAAACCTTTACCTTTATTCCTAAAGATGAAAAAATCGACAGCGAAATCTATAAATCAGAGAAGGATTATTCGATTTTTCAGGCCAGCCTCAGCCATCGCAAAGAAAATTATGACGGTTTTTCTACAGACATGCGCTATGCTTTGTTTGAACCCGACCGGGTGGAAATGCCGGAGATTGAGCCTGATCTACGCAAACTGTCCTTTATTGAACAGGTGATCGGGTATAATAAGGGGGAAGCCAGACAGGAGGCCGGCCGGTGTCTGGAATGTAAACTTTGCGAAGAGGCCTGCCCGGCCCATTTGAAAATTTCCGATTACATTGATGCCATTTACAGAGATGATCCCAAAGAATCGCTGCAAAAAATTTATGAAGATAATCCCATTCCTTCAATTTGCGGCCGAATCTGTATGGCTCATTGTGAGGACGCCTGTTCCCTTCACATCCGGGGAGATTCTCTGGCCATTCGGTGGCTGAAACGGTATGCTGCCGATCAGATTCAAAATTTTATAGAGGAACTGGAAATGCAACCGGGAGAACCGACTGGGAAAAAAGTCGCTGTCATTGGTGCCGGCCCGAGCGGTTTGTCCCTGGCCTATTTTTTACGTCTTCAGGGACATGGGGTTGTTGTGTATGATGAATTGCCCGGTGGCGGCGGTGTCATTCGTACCGGGCCGCCCGCATACCGGTTGCCGCTTGAAGCCATTGATAAGGATGTGAATTTTATCCAGTCTCTGGGTGTGGAATTTAAATTCAACACCCGGGTGGGAAGAGATGTGGATTTTGAGCAATTGATGACCGATTACGGCGCTGTTTTTATGGGAATTGGCAATACGGTCAGCTTTTCCACCAGAATTTTAAATTCAGAAAAATGTTTGCCGGCGCTGGATTTTTTGAAAGACAATAAAATCGGAGAAATGAGAAAAGTGGACCCTCGGGTGCTGGTGATTGGCGGCGGAAATGTGGCCATGGACGTGGCCCGGGAAACTGTTCGCCTGCAGCATATGCAATACCCTGCTGATAATTCCCTTAAAACCATGACGGTTTCTCTGGAAGACTGGCAGGAATTACCCGCTACTGATGTGGAAGTCAGAGAAGCCAAAGAAGAAGGGATTGAATTTAATCCCGGCTGGGGGCCAAAAGAAGTGGTGCTGGATGACAAAGGAAATATCAAAGGACTGTTGTGCAAAAAGGTAAAATCTGTGTTTGATGAAACCGGACGGTTTTCCCCCACTTTTTTGGATGACCAGGAAAAATTAATTGAATGTACCATGATCATTGAGGCCATCGGACAAAGGCCGGATTTTTCATTCCTTCCCGATGATCTGAAAGAAAAACTCAAATATACGGAAAGAAGAAAAGTTCAGGTTGATGAAAATGGCATGACCTCGATACCAAAAGTTTTTGCCGGCGGTGACATCGTGAATATCAACATGGATGCGGTTACAGCCCTTGCTGACGCCAAACTTGCGGCCCGGGGAATCAATCAGTATCTGAAAGGCCTTGGGAAAAATTACTAATAATTTAATGTCAGATTGACCGAAGCCTTTTGGGTCAACTTCACAGTTTTCAAACTGTAAGCAATAATTCACAGTATAGCTGAGAACCTGAAAAAGTACAACAGGAATTATCATCTGCTAGATATTTCTATGGATCAATGCAATAAAACCAATTATGCCATAGGATTTTTACTCTTAATGTATTTTCGTGGCTTTTAATCTGTGGATTATTTTTGTACCAAATCAGGGCTTTAGCCCTTTAGTTGTTTATGGGTGAAAGACCCTTTTTAAAGGAAATTCCATTTCATGAGTTATTGTGTTTTGCAAAAGTAATGTCCAAGGGACTCTGTTTCAAAAGTCAATTCAGAACTCCGAAGTTGTCATGCTGAACGAAGTGAAGTATCTCTCCTTTCCATGTCACTGAGATTCTTCACAAGGTTCAGAATGACAGGTATTTGAAGACTTTTGCAACAGAGTCCATAGATCAGACATTTATTCTGAAAATCACTATAAAATTCGTGGCAGTTCCAATAAATTTTTTATAATGTGTAATTCCGGAATAAAATAGAGGAGCAATTATCTGAAATCGAACTTTTGTTTACTTACTTATATTCATTTAATTTAATATTAAAATAAAATAAGTTGTTTTT
>JAFGTP010000054.1 GCA_016934035.1 Fidelibacterota bacterium | reverse complement strand
GGCTTGTGATACATTTCTGAGTTTTTCTGCTAATTGTAGCAATGTTAGGCGATTATTGACTATCTTTTGTTCAGTGGCAGTCATTTTGGGCTCCTTTGGTTGTTTTTAATTTCAGTTTTATATTTTAACCATTGAGTTGATTGACTGTCACTGTTTTTTTTTTGAAAAAAATACAGTCCAGCCGGTCAGTTTGTATTCAATGTTGCTGAAAAAGCATTGGTTGATTCAGTCTATGATATTCATTTTGATATACTTTCCGATAATGGACTGAAATCAGAGAAAACCATCCAGATCAAAATAATCGCACCGGAAAAGTTTGAACTCTTTGACAATTATCCGAATCCCTTCAATCCAGTCACAAATATCAGGTACATGCTGCCGGAAGAATCCAAGGTGAATTTATCAATCTACAATCTTCGTGGGCAATTGATAGAAACATTGGTTCAGAAACAACAAGTTGCAGGAATTTATACTGCCAATTGGAATGCAGGTAATTATGCCAGTGGTGTATATTTTTATCGGATCAAAGTGGAATCAACAAATGGTATTGATGTTTTATCAAAAAAGATGATTTTGGTGAAATAGGTTAATGAAACCACCTTCCAATTTGTTCAAAACTGCGAATTTGGTTATCCAATTTTAATTAATTTACAAGTTTAACCAATTCAACAATATTTACTCCCTCACATACACCTGCTTCATCACCGGATGTTTGGACAAATCCATTGGTTTACAAAATTCAGTACCTTCAAAAAGTTTATTTGCTGCTTTTCGTTCAGCCAGTTTTTTCGGAGAAACAGGAAAAATTTCATTTCCAACCATCAATTCTTTTCCAGTATCAATCAAAGTGATTTCCGGAGTAGTTAGACTTTCAATGTTGACTGTTTCATAAGGGAAGATATCAATGTGGACCACAACATTCAAATCGTTGAATGTGTATGTATATTTTGTCACATCCGATTTTTTATACGTCGCTTTTACCTTGCCCTTGCCAACCAGTACCAAATATTCAAGCGAATTTATTTCAGCAGGAATCATGGGTTTAAGGCTGAGTTTGGTATTGATCATGTCTGGCTGGACGCCTAGAAAATATTGATACCAGGTACGAAGGTGCTCTGAATTTGACCAGGCTTGCAGGTAGGTCCCGGTGATCTTTGGCCAGGATTTTCCCACCTGGGGATAGGCATCCATATTTTCACACATTCCGCCAACACAACCTTTGGTCAATGCCTGCCAGTTCATATTTTTGAAAAGTTTGTAAGCAGTTTCGCTTTGCCCGGCCTCGATCATTCGTTGCATGGCAATACCATTGTTCCAGAGCCAGACTGTTCCGTTGTGATAGGCTTCATCTTTGTGGTAATGTTCCCAGGCGCCATGGAAAGGATGAAAGAAATCATCCTGTCGATTCAGAGAAGCCACACCCCAGGGATAAACCAATTCTTCCCAGCAAATCCGGGTGGCTTTCCATTTCAATTCCTGGTCTTCGATCATATCCAACGCAAATAATTGATTGGGACGGATTTTAAAATCCTGAACACCGTTTTCAGTCAACCTATCTGCCAGGTAATTGTATTTAATGTTGGTATAATCTTTAGCAAAATTGGATTTCACATTGTTTGCGATCTTTTGCCATTTTTCAGCATTTTCTGTGTCTTTCATATAATTAGCAAAATAGACACCAGCATTCAATTGGTTGAACCAAAGAGCCTGTATATCATTGGCACGATTGTCCCGAGGTGAATAAGCAGCAAGGTCAGGTTGACGACGGGCATCCATCCAGGTTTCATTTTCCGCATGAATAAGATAATAATCTTCATCCGTCCAATTTTTCAGTGAACCTTCAATAGAATATTTAACATTGTCATAAAGTTCTTCGATGATGGTGGTATCACCGGAATATTTCACATATTCCTGTAATTGGTGGACGAATCGCGGCGTACCGTCTGTGGTGTGGTAATCGATTAAAGCCGGATTGACAATATTGGGGACACGGCCGAAAAATTTAGAATTGGGATCAGTCTCCTGATATTCCGCAAAAGACTTCAGGATATTTCGTGCCCAATCAAATTGCCCCGACACCAGGCAGGCACCCGGAAGCGCGATGAATTCATCTCTTCCCCAGTATTCATTAAACCAGGGTAAACCGGCATAGATTCCCTGACCTTGTTGCTGTGTTACCAATTGGTTCATTGTCGTGACAATCCAATTCATTGCCAGTTGAAGTGAGTCATTATCACTTTTTACAAGGGTATTTTCCAAAAGTAAATTACGTATTCTGTCTTTGCGCTCTTTTTTCCAGATTGTATTGTTCCGTCTCGCAAGATCAATTAGTGCTCGTGCTTCTTTATCTTCACCACCAACAGAAATCAAAAATCCGTTACAATTTGAATATACCCGATCGGACTCCACTTTAACAGTTTTGTCGTTGATAGAACTGACAGCGATTACTTTATGGCCTTCCATGGATTGAAACAAGGCAATATGATCAATGATTTTTGTGTGGATGACATTATCACCTTTGAGGTTTAGGCCGATTCCTTTCGGCGCTTTTTCAAGAGCAATTTCGATAATATTGAGATTATCAAACATCTGGAAAGTTTCTGTCATTCCATTATCATGTTTTCGAACCATTTTGTATGGATAAACCCATACTTCAGCCTGTTTGTTATCAATTTTGCTTTCTCCATCAAACAGTTCATAACCGTGAAACATTTTCTGCTTGGCAATATTAAGCCCTTCGAACCACGCCCATTCCTCATGATTATTTTCATGGGATTGGGTGTAGTAATAGGCAGAATGTTTGTTGGTAAATGAAACCGCTCTGTTCGCTTCAGACGGCACACAGATTTTCATTTCATCCAGAATCCCTGTTTGTGTTGGTTTGCTGTTGCAAGAAATCAACATCCCCCAAAATATGGATACTAAAATAATCTTCTTCATGATTCCCTCAATTTTAATTTTCCCGAAAAACGATCAATTCGTTTAAACTTCGCTTAAAATATTTACAAAAATCAAATTTTTTTTCATAGTTTCATTTTGTGAAGCATATCACATCTTTGTGCAAGGATATCAACTAATATTAATCTGAATCGTGATTGGAGAAGTTTATGAAGAAATTTGTTTACATACTCATTGTATTATTGCCTGTGGTTCATTTGTTTGCATAAAGTTGTATGACAGTCTCCCAGACCGATGCCAGCAACCATTTTATTTTAGTCGTGGATAAAAGCGGCAGCATGGACGGAGAACCAATCCAAAACATCAAAAGTGCCCTATACCATTTTATCGATGATATGAAACCCGACGATAAAGCTTCACTGATTTTATTTGATCATAGAATCAGCGTGGAAAATGTTTTTACTTCTGACAAAGCCCAGTTAAAGGGCTCAGTGAAAGATTTTGATGCCGGAGGCGGCACTGCGATATATGACGCTCTGGGAAAGGCATCCATCCTGGCTCATGAAAATGGCGGACAAAGTATCATTGTATTTTTTACCGACGGATATGACAATAGCAGCAAATTATCAGACCGTAATATCAGCAGCATCACTGCTTCCCAGGGGGTTTACGTCTATGGGATCGCTCTGGGAGAGGTCAACCAGCAGGTTCTTGCAGATATTGCCCAAAAGACCAACGGTGACTTTTTCTATGCCGACAACAGCGTACAACTGACCAATCTCTACTCCAAATCACTTTATAATTATTATAATATTTTCGATCAGAAAAAACTGAATACCACACGAATAGTTGTAAAATCGCATCCATCCGACAGACCTGTTTTTATCAATGGCGATCCCACTGGCCAGAAAACACCGGTCGTAATTGAAAACCTTACACCCGGCTCTTATGAAGTCGTGATCAATTTTGAGCGTGGTGAATGGAAGTGTTCCGCCAATTTAAATGCCGGAGAAACGGGAAGGATTGATGCCCGTGAAAACGACCTCGGACACGACATTGCCGTCATTTCTGATGTGAAATCCGCCATGGTCTTTGTTGATGATGCCTTTGCTGGCTATACTTCCAAATATCCCTTCGTTGCAAAAACCGTCAGAGAAGGCTGGTTTAAAAAAACCACCAAATTCAACTTTGATAAACAATTGATCATTGAAAATATTTCAAGAGGGGCCCATGAAATAAAAATCATCGGACTGGCCGAAATGGAAAACTTTTTTCCCCCTCTGGAAACAACCATTATTATCGTTAACAGAGATGTTATCATCAACGCAGAATTTTTATCCAACCGGTTGGAAAGCAAAAAAACAGAAAAAATTCTCAGAAATTTCAAAAAGGACTCACCCTATGATAAAGTTGATGACATGTTCGATGAACTTGAATAAATAACCCTCATTCTAAGCCCCAGGGGGAACTTCTGCCAGGAGGTTCCCCCATTTTTTTATTGTTCAGGATCAATTCCCTTTGTAAGCCAGTCAACACCTTTTTTTTCCCAGTTACTATCCTGGGTGGCATTGATATACCTTTCCCATTCATCAATGCCTGTTTCTCTGGCCAGTCGGACAAACTGCATTTTAATTACATTTGTGTTTAATATAACAACAGACCGTTTCATTCCCTTGGCCTTATATTCTCTTTGACCGCTTTCCAGCAAGAGCTGGGCGTCAGGCCCTAACGGTTTTAAAGTTCTCATGTCCACAAAAACACAAAAACCTGATACGGCTGAAGCCAGGATTTTCTTGGATTCTTCAACCCATTGTTTCATCTCATCTGCTGACACATTATCACTGAAGGTTATCTTGTAACCATAATCCTTTTTTTCAATTTTGACCATTACTGCCTCTAAAAATTTTCTGATTACAACAATATTTTTAGATACAAAGAATTAAATTGTCAACAGCTTGAAGTTGCTTTTAAATTTATTGATTATGAAAAAAAAATTGATGGAGCGCGCCCACAATTTGCGCAAGAGACTGCAGGGCCGCTAACATGCCCTTTCTATCCAAATCAGAGGCAATGGGACGCTTATCCATATGCACAATTTTCCGGTCAATGTACAGCCCCAATTTATTTTCAATATTTTGAACCGTTTTGATAAAAGAGTTCAATTCATCTTCCGTCAATCTGCAATTTTGAGGAATTTTTGAAAATTCCGCTTTGATCTGAATCAGTAATTTCATCAGAGATATCTCATCTTTCTGAATACCAAACTGACGACGTAATGCAACGGCCGCCTGGACAAAATAACACTCTTCAATGAACTTCATCCTATCGCCCTGGATATTTTCAACGGAAAGGTCCTTGTAAATTTCTAAAAACCTCATCTGTTGTTGAACATCTTCCCAAATGAGATCAAACCAGCGTTGCCATTTTTTATATTCTTTTTGTAAACCCTGCATACCAATAGCCTGCAATAATAAACCTTACCTGAAAATGACTTCAATTTTTAACACTTCACCAAAATTTTTAATTTTAACCTTATAGAAAATATTATAAAAACATCAAAAAAGGAAACATAAGACCTCAAAAAAAACTTTTTATCATTCTTCTTTGGATAGTTTTTCACTGATCAATCCATAACTTGTTTTTTTTTACCACTCAGACTGCTCAATTTCCCAGGCATTTCGAGAGGCCAACACAGCATATTCCGGACGAATGAAAAAAAAACTGACATCATCAAATGTCCATTGAAATAAAACGGGGTTTTCCACTTTTTTACATACTGAGGTATCCGATGCGCAAACACAAGAGTCGAATGTGGGATTTTAAATATTACTTGTTATTTAGTCGCAGGTTGCAGAAATTTACCACGTTGAATATCTATGTTTTATAATTGGATATCAGCTTATAATATACTGGATGCTCATTATTTTTTTGATTGTCATCTGTTTGATATAGTTCAAAAGATTTACCGGAGAACCTTTGAAGCCCATTGAAAACTGGAACAAAGTTTTTAATATAATCCTGCCAAAAGTCGAAAAACCAGGACGTTATGTAGGACAAGAAAGAAATACGATCATAAAGGACCTGGAAAAAGTTGACGCCACGATAGTCCTGGCTTTTCCTGACCTTTATGATATTGGCATGTCCTATTACGGCTTTCAGATTCTTTACCATGTCCTGAATAAAGATAAAAAAATCGCAACTGAGCGGGTGTATGCACCCTGGCCGGACTTTGAGACCGAATTAAGAAAAAACAAAATTCCCCTCTACTCTCTGGAATCCCATGTTTCACTCAAAAATTTCGATGTTGTTGGTTTTTCCTTTTCTTACGAACTGGGTTATACCAATATGCTGAATATGCTGGACATGGCCAAAATATCTATTTTTTCAAAAGAGAGGCAGGAAGATGAACCTCTGGTAATAGCCGGCGGTGGCAGCGTTTTTAATGCTGAGCCTATTACCGCCTTTGTAGACTGTATCCTGCCCGGCGATGGTGAAGAAATCGCTCTGGAATTGATGCATTTTATTGGCGTTTTAAAAAAGAAGCCCCTAGACAGAAAGCAAAAAATAGAAGCCATTGCCCGGAAATTTGATCGGATTTATGTGCCGGCATTTTATGATTACGATGACACAACAGGGAAAGTATTTCCCCTTGTCGATTTTGTACCCCAGCGCATCAAAACCAGCAAACTTACAAAATTGTCCAATGATATTTACCCGGAAAACCCTTTAATACCCCTTTTGGATATTGCACAGGACCGATATGTCGCAGAGATCATGAGAGGTTGTACGCGAGGGTGCCGTTTTTGCCAGGCCGGAATGATTTACAGGCCGGTCCGGGAAAGAAAACCTGAAGATATTGTTCGTCAGGTTAAATCAAGTTTTTCAAACACAGGATATGATGAAGTCTCCCTTCTGTCACTATCTACTTCCGACTACAACGGCCTGGAAAAAGCCGTTTGCGGAATTCTGGATAGTACAAAAAAAAACAGCATGTCCCTCTCCTTTCCATCCATGAGACTGGATACCTTTACTGAAAAAGTTGCTGAATACGCCAAACAGGCAAAAAAGTCAGGCTTGACTTTCGCTCCGGAAGCCGGCTCCCAAGGTCTGCGGGATATTATCAACAAACAGATATCAGAAAAGGAACTCATGGATTCAGTAAAAATTGCCATTGACAATGGCTGGCAACTGGTGAAATTATATTTCATGATCGGGTTGCCAGGTGAAACCATGGAAGATGTGATGGCAATCGCGGATTTGGTGGAAAAAGTACTGAAAATCGGTGGCAAAAAGTTAAACGTCAACGTTACCTTATCCAGCTTTATTCCAAAAGTATTTACTCCTTTTCAATGGGAGGCCCAGGATCTGCCGGAATGCATTCAGCAAAAAATCGATTCCATCAAACCTGTGCTGAGAGCCATGAAAAGAGTTAAAGTAATGAGTAGAGACCCCCGCTACTCACAATTAGAAGGACTGATGTCACGGGGTGATCGAAAATTGGCCCAGGTAATTTACAAAGCCTGGCAACGAGGCGCCAAATTTGATGGCTGGCGCGAATACTACAATTTTGACCTATGGGAAGAAATGATGCTGGAATGTGGTTTGAATCTGCAAGACTATACAGGTGAAAGGAACATCGATTCAGACCTGCCCTGGGAAATTATCGATCCCGGTATCACCCGCACCTTCCTGTTAAAAGAAAAAAATGCAGCCAGGAAAGCGGCCCTGACTCCCGATTGCCGGGAAGGCTGCATCAATTGCGGCGTATGTTTTGATGATTTGCAAATGGACCTTGTGGACAGTGACACTGAAAACAGTTTTTCCTTTAGCGCAGAGCCATCAGAACCATCAGATAACAAACACAGATATAGATTGAATTTTGTCAAAACCGGAGCGGCAAAATTCACCTCCCACCTGGATATTATTCGAATTTTCAAGCAAGCTCTGAAAGGTGCCCGGCTTGATGTCTGCTACACAGGTGGATACAACAAAAAACCCAAAATTTCAGCAGGCTACCCTCTACCCTACAGTTTTACTTCCAACGACGAATACATTGAAATTTTTCTGGAAAAACCTGTTGAAAATTTGGACAAACTGCTTAACACAAATCTACCCGATGGATTGAAAGTCAAAAAATATAAAAAAATTAATTTAAGAACAGCTTCGGTTTCTAATTTGGTGACCGGCTTTGATTACCAGGTGAATTTTCTGGAAAAACTCCCTGAAAATATCAAATCAGAGGTTGAAGAGGTTCTGAAACAAAAAAATATTTGGATCAACCGGACAAGAAAAAATCAGATCAAAAAACTGGATATCCGAGAATTTATCGATACCATCGAAGTCCACAATGATACCATCGACATTTCAATCATAGTGAAGGACGGCAAAACAGTAAAAATTCAGGAAGTCCTGCACCTATTGAATATTCAAGAACAAGAATACTACGTCCATCGGCAGAAAACAGCGTTCAAAGCAGAATTTTTCCAGGAGCAAGATACCACTGCTGTGAAAAATTAAACCGGTAAAATGAACATAGAGGTATCGTATAAGGAATTCTAAAAATGGATAAACGTATTTTAATTAGCAAGTCTGCCCGTGAAACCAGAGTTGCTATACTTGAAAATGGAGAATTAGTCGATTTTTTCGTGGAAAATTTTGAAACCTCCCGCTCAGTGGGCAACATCTACAAGGGGGAAGTGGAAAACGTGATTTCAGGAATTCAGGCGGCCTTCGTCGATATTGGGCAGGAAAAAAACGCCTTTCTTCCCTTTGCCGAAGTCAGTGACCCCAACACTGCCGGCAGTCTTATTACCTACATCGAAGACGACAACACCGATGACCTTCAGCAAAACACCAAGAAAAAAAGTAATCGCGACCTGGATAAAGTCAAATTAAAAAAGGGCCAGGAAATTCTGGTTCAGGTCATCAAAGAGCCTTTTGGAGAAAAAGGGGCAAGAGTATCCACAGACCTGAGCATCGCCGGACGCTTCATTGTTTTGGTCCCCTATGTGAACTATGTGGGAATATCCAAAAAAATCAAAAATCGTGAACAACGAGATGAATTGCGTCAGATTGCCAAAGAAATTAAGCCAAAAGGAATGGGAATCATACTCCGTACTGTAACCAAGGAGGCTGATCGCGAAGCCCTGGAATCGGATCTGAATAGTCTTCTGACAACCTGGGACAAAATCGAAGAAAAAGTTCGAAAATTACCCGCCAAAACCCTGGTCTACCAGGATATGTCCACGGCCTCTTCGATTCTGCGGGATGTGCTCTCCAAAGATGTTACCCAAATTTTAGTGGACAACAAAAACCTCTATCGTCGTCTGATGAGCTATGTGAAGCAGGTTTCTCCGGAATATGCCGATAAGGTTGAACTTTACAAATCCAATGTTCCTATGTTTGATCAGATGAATGTGGAAAAGGAATTCCGCAAATCCCTACGGAAAAAAGTCTGGCTGAAAAATGGTGGATTTATCGTCATCGAACATACGGAAGCCATGGCTACCATCGATGTCAATAGTGGAAAATTTATCAGCAAAACAGACCACGAAAAAATTTCCCTGAAGACCAACATCCTGGCGGCCCAGGAAATTGCCAAACAGCTGCGGCTTCGGGATATCGGCGGCCTGATCGTTATTGATTTCATCGATATGCTGGAATATGAAAACAGGAAAAAAGTATTTAATGAAATGCGAAAAGAATTGAAAAAAGATAAAGCCGCCGTTTCGATTTTGGAAATATCCGATTTTGGATTGCTGGAAATGACCCGGCAAAGAACCCGGCCTAATCTTTTGCATTCCGTCAGCGAGCCCTGTCCCCTTTGCCATGGATCCGGAAGAATCATTTCCAAAGGCAGCCTGGTCACCCAGATCGAAAGTTGGTTCCGCCGCTTCAAATCCCAATCCAAAGAGCGCAGAGTGGAATTGTACCTCCATCCGGAAATGGCCAATTATCTGCGCCTGAATGAGAAAAATCTCATCATCAAGATGCAGTGGAAATATTTGATCAGGATTAAACTGAAAGAAGACTCAACTGTCAACATTGATGATTTTAAAGTCTTTTCCATCAAAAGCGGTGTGGAAATAACAGATAAATATTAATCTTGACATTGAAATATCACCAGCTTAAATTTACCCGCCTTATTGAATAGGAGAAAAAGGATAAAATGAAAAGAGAAAATTACGCAATCGCAGAAATCGCAGGTAAACAAGTCATTTTAGAGCCTGGCAAAAAACTTCGAGTTCCTAAATTAAACCTCGAAGAAGGTGCTGAATATACAGCTGATAAAATTTTATATCTCAGAAAAGGCGATGTGGTAACTGTTGGTCAGCCCTATCTTGAAGATAGTGAAATCAAAACCACAGTTGTTGGACATGACAGAGAAGCCAAAGTTATCATTTTCAAGA
The DNA here is from genome assembly GCA_016934035.1 of Fidelibacterota bacterium. GTDB lineage: Bacteria > Fidelibacterota > UBA2242 > UBA2242 > JAFGTP01 > JAFGTP01. Next base: position 413,564 of record JAFGTP010000054.1, on the reverse strand, counting down.
AAAAACGCAGAAAACGTTATGATGTTAAAAAAGGTCATCGTCAGCACTACACATTAATCAAAGTTGAAGATTTTGCAAATTAATTTTGCAATAATGAATTAAAAATCAGGAGTTATCATGGCCCATAAAAAAGGTGTTGGTAGTACAAATAACGGTCGTGACAGTCAGGCCAAGAGGCTGGGTGTCAAAAGATATGCCGGTGAAGTCGTAAAAGCCGGTTCTATTATCGTCCGTCAACGTGGCACAAAAATCCATCCTGGTGTGAATGTTGGCATTGGTGGTGACGATACTCTGTTTGCATTAAAAGACGGTGTTGTCAACTTCTCAACCAAATCAGGCAACAAAAAATTCGCCAATATCCTCTAAAAATTATCAGAGGAAAATGGAAAAAATTGAGTCCCGGTTTTTCGGGACTTTTTGTTTTTTTATAAAAATTTAAAGAAGGTTGTGAATTTATTTATTATCTGTATTTTCCTTATACTTTTTATCGTAGTATTCCGGGTACAATTCTTTCAGGCAGTCGGGGCAGATACTGTGGGTAAATTTGGTGTCCGTGCGGCTTGAAATATATTTTTCCACTGACTGCCAGTAGCCCTCATCATCCCTCACTTTTTTACATTTGGCACAAATGGGCAATAAGCCCTTCAGGGTTCTGATCTCATCCAAACTTTGTTTCAGTTGTTTTATTGTTTGCTGAAGTGTGAGATGAGTCTTGACACGGGCCAGGAGTTCATGGGAATTAAAGGGTTTGGTAATATAATCCACCGCCCCCAGTTCAAATCCGGCAACAATATCATCAGCATTTCCCCTGGCAGTGAGAAAGATAACAGGAATATCTTTGACTAAATCCAATGCTTTGAGTTTTTTACAGGTTTCAAAACCATCCATAACCGGCATCATAATATCCAGTAAAATCAAGTCCGGTTTTACATTGATGGCCATCTGGTAACCTTCCTTGCCATTGGTGGCAAAGGCCAACTCATAATCCTGGTCCTTTAAAATTCGACCCAGAACATGAATATTGGTCTGAGAATCTTCAACGATTAGAATAATTGGCTTCTTCATATCATTTTTATTTTTATCCAATTTAAATCTTTCTATTTTAATAATAAATTAATTTCTTTAATAATATTGGAAAAGTCCCCCAATAATTGTTTTATTTTTAATATTTCAAAGTTTTCCGTGGCAGAATTTAATTCCCGTGTCCAGTTGATTAAAATCCAAAGGGTGTTTTGCTCGGCTATGTCTGATATTTCCACACATAATTCCTCAACCTGATTCAGCAACAGGTTTTCCTGCAGGTTCTGACATTTGGGTAAATATTCCTGAGTGAGAAAATGGACCATTCTTTCGATTCTTTCCTTTGGCATGCTGGCCGGCAGAATCCCCTGATCCCGAGGCTTTATCCCTTTGCTTTCAATATTAAAATCCAAAAATCCGGCCATGCCTTTGATTAAGGTTTCCTGATTAATGGGCTTTTCTATATAAAGGAACAAATCCGGGTTACAAAAAGGATATTCCTTTTCTGTCTTTTTATTTCCAAACAGGACCACAGCCGTTTTATTTTTTTCACACACCTGTTTCAATTGACTTTTGAGTGTTGTATCTTCCAAAAACACCTCATTGAGAACCATGACCGCCGGTTTTATGTTTTCAAGTTTTTCGAGAATTTCATTCTTATTTTCTGCTTCAAAAATTTTAAAAGCGTAATCTTTCAGATAATTTTTAATGAGATGACGGGTAAAATCGGTTTTATCTGCAATCAGCAACGGATTATCCTGAAAATGAATTCGGTTTATTCCTACAGAATTCAACTGTATTTTTTCGACGGATTCCTCCTTGTTGGCGATAGAAATATGAGGCAGTGTAATGGTGAAAGTGGTGCCGGTTCCAGGTTTGCTTTCCAATACTAACTGGCCGGAAAGCAGGGACACGGATTTTTGTACGATGGAAAGGCCCAGGCCAGTTCCGCCGTATTGGGCATGGACCTGATCATCTTTTTGGGAAAAGGGAAAAAATATTTTTTCCTGCTGATCAGCCGGAATGCCAATCCCGGTGTCCCGGACCAGGATTTTCAGATCGACAAAATCCTCATCCTTCCAAAGGCTGGAAAGCGACAGATGTATTGACCCTTCGCTGGTAAATTTGACTGCATTATCCAGCAAATTTCGCAGAATCTGGCCCAGCAGATTTTTATCTAATTCAACATATTGAGGCAGAGCGTTGTCAAAGGTAAAATTGAAGGCCAGTTTTTTTTGGTGGCACATTTCCCGATACACCCTGATTGAATTTTCTATAAATCGGTGCAGTTGAATTTCCGATTTTTCAACCTTTCGTTTCCCGGCTTCCAACTTGGAATAATCGAGAATACTGTTAATGATCTCCAGCAGAGACCGGCCACTCTGAATAATGGAATTTAAAAAAATCCGGTGCTGGGAATTTTCAATTTCTTTTGCCAAAATCTCAGAAAAACCCATGATTGCATTAAGCGGTGTGCGAATTTCATGACTGATATTGGCGATAAAATTGGCTTTTGAAGTATTGGCATAGCTGACTTCCGAAGCCAGTTTGCGGGCATCTTTAATGGCCTTTTTTAACTTTTGGTTAATGGTCTCAACCTTGGATTTTTCTTTATAAAGATTATGCTCGGCTGTTTTCATGCCGGTGATGTCGTTGATATAGGCAATCAACCCCTGGTTCTTTTTATTCGGCACAATGAACCATTTGCAGTAAAGTATATCCTTTTTCTGGTTTTGACACGAAACAACCAGTTCGTCAGAAAGGTCCAAATGATAACATCGATGCAATTTTTCCTCGATCAATTCAAGGTTTTGCAGGGGCACAAAATCCTTCAGGAATACTTTATCCGTCTTCAAACCAAACATCAATTTGGCTGTCTCATTGGTTCGAAGGATATTAAATTGCGGGTCAAAGGTAATTATCCCGAGCGGATTGTTTTCAAAGAGGTTAAAATAATTTAATTCCGGGTAGGAACTGGCCCCGACAGCCATCAAATCCGTCACTGAAAGAAAGATGAAAGATCCTTCATTTTTAAACGGCTGCATACTGATGATGATCGGAATATAATCACCTGTTGCCCGTTTTAAAAAAAGAAATTCCGTGGATTTTTTGTTTATCATCGCCACCAGATCAGCCGGACTGTAGTCTGATTGAAAAAACAGGCCCTTGAAAATTATTTCCGGTATTTCCTTTTCGCTATAGGCGCAAAGGTCAGCAAATTCATTATTAAAATATAAAATTTTACCATCATGGATAATACAACCAGGTTGCATCCAGTCTGTAATAATATTCAGAAATATATTATCCCCTTTTAACTCGTCCATAAATAATACTTAAATTCATTCTCAAATAAAAACCATGATTGAAGATATCAATTCAAAACAAAATAATCAATACATCGGCCATTTTATTGTATATTAGCAACTTACAAACTAATCCAAAAAACTCCAGGAGCACTTTTCACTCCCTTTGCAAGCAACTTAGTATTTTTACAAATTCTATTTTTTGGAGTCCTCACTAAATAGTATATTTATTCAAAAAAATTGAATATAAATACAAAAATTTAAAAATATCTTGCATAATTTGTGAATATTTATAAATTTCATGTACCCAAACTGATCGTTGAAAAATTCATGACAACGACCGGGGCAAAAGAGAGATTTCCGGCATTTCACCAATATTTTGAAGAAAAGTCGGTTGTAAGTACAGGGAGTAGAGAATTAATACTTAGAGTTGATTGATATCTGCTTTGTATGTATACAACTGATATTTTGGAGGAGTCAATGATTGATTTTGAAATCATTAAAAATTTTTATACACAATTTTTGAAAAATATAGATGTGCTGAGGCAGCGGATAAACAGACCCTTGACATTGACTGAAAAGATACTTTACGTCCATTCCGCCCTGCCTACCGACCCGGTTCGGGGCCGCGATTTTTGTTTCTTTTATCCCGACCGTGTCGCCATGCAGGATGCCACGGCCCAAATGGCTTTACTGCAATTCATAAATTCCGGCAAAAACCAATCGGCTGTTCCGGCATCCGTCCATTGCGACCATCTTATTTTGGCTGAAAAAGGTGCCAGTGAAGACATTATGAATGCCCTGCAGGAAAACCATGAAGTTTTTGAATTTCTGGAAAGTGCCTGCAATAAATTTGGCATTGATTTTTGGCCACCCGGTGTTGGCATCATACACCAGATATTGCTGGAAAACTATCTTTTCCCAGGCGGCATGATCATCGGTACCGATTCCCATACTGTAAACGGCGGCGGACTGGCTATGATTGCTATTGGCGTTGGCGGCGCCGACGCTGTAGATGTCATGGCAGGAGAACCCTGGGAACTCAAAATGCCAAAAATCATTGGCGTTAGACTGACCGGAAAATTATCCGGCTGGGCATCCGCCAAAGATGTGGTCCTCAAACTGGCGGGAATATTGACCGCCAAAGGAGGTACCGATAAAATCATCGAATATTTCGGGGAAGGATGCGCAACTTTGTCCTGTACCGGAAAGGCTACGATCTGTAATATGGGCGCGGAGGTTGGTGCCACCACATCGATTTTTCCCTACGACAAATCCATGTCAGAATATTTAAAAATTACCAACCGGGATCAAATAGCTGATATAGCTGATAGCCTTTCACAGGATTTGCAGGCAGATGATGAGATTTTGCACAATCCGGAAGATTATTTTGATGACGTGATTGAGATTGATCTGTCTGAACTCAAGCCTCATATCAACGGGCCCTTTACACCCGACAGGGCCCATGAAATATCGGCTATGAAGAAGATTGCTGTTGAAGAGAAATATCCCAAGAAAGTTTCTGCCGTATTGATTGGCAGTTGTACCAACTCTTCCTACGAAGATTTTTCGGCTGTGGCGGAGATTTTGAAAGATGCCCAAGAAAAAGGATTGACCCTGAAAACCGGTTTACTCATCACACCGGGTTCCGAAAGCATTCGGCACATCTGTGAAAAAGAAGGCCTTTTTGCAACCATTAAAGAAGCCGGCGGCACACTCTTGTCCAATGCCTGCGGGCCCTGTATCGGCCAATGGAAAAGGCCCGCAAAAAGCGGAAAAAATTCCATAATTACGACCTTCAACCGAAATTTTGCCGGCAGAAATGATGGCAATCCGCTGACCCACGCCTTCATCACATCACCGGAACTGGCCACAGCTCTGGCTTTGAACGGGAAAATCTCTTTTGACCCGGACAAAGACACCATGACCAACGATCTGGGAATTGAGATCAAATTATCACCACCTCAAAAAAAACAATTGCCAGCCAGCCCGTTTCCGGTATCAGTTCCCAAAAGGCAAAAGGACGATTGTGAAATAAAAATTGATAAAAATTCCACGCGACTCCAATTGCTTGCTTCCTTTCCTGAAATGTCGCCAGGGGATTTTGATGCGTTAAAATTACTGGTAAAAATCAAAGGCAAATGTACAACCGACCATATTTCCATGGCCGGGCTTTGGCTGAAATATCGCGGCCATCTTGAAAATATTTCCGAAAACCTGCTCCTGGGCGCCCACAATTACTTCATTCGAGAAAAAGGCCTGACTCTGAACCCGGAAACCGGTGAATATGAACCCATCGCCTTTGTGGCCAAATATTACAAAAAGAAAAATATCAGCAGTATTATCGTGGCGGAAGAAAATTACGGCGAGGGCTCCTCCCGAGAACACGCCGCCATGGAGCCCAGATTTCTGGGCGTCAAAGTGGTCCTGGCCAAATCCTTTGCAAGGATCCATGAAACCAATCTAAAAAAGCAGGGAATTCTGGCTGTCACCTTTGCGAACAAGGATGACTATAAAAAAATCAAAGAAACCGACACCTTCCGGGTATCCAATATCGAATTACTGACGCCGGACCAACCGTTGTTTATCCAGATCGGTCACAAAAATGGCAAAAAGGATTTTATCGAATTACGGCATAGTTACAACCCGCTGCAGGCAGAATGGTTCAAAGCGGGCAGCGCTCTGAATTACATTCGCAAACGCGCCCGGAAGCAGAGCAATGCTGACGTTTTTAAAATAAAATTACTGAAATAGGGCCTTTCGCATCATTACTGACCAAGTGAAACATCGTATATCGTTTTAGAAAACAATAAAAAAGGAGACATAAACATGAAAAAATTACAAATTCCCTTCATCCAGGGCGACGGTGTCGGACAGGAAATCACCCAAGTCACCCTAAACCTTGTTCAGGAAGTCGTCCATAAATATTACTCCGACCAGGTTGAAATTGAGTGGATTGAACTCCTGGCTGGTGAAAAAGCATTCAGAGAAACCGGCGAATATCTGCCTGAAAAAACCCTGGCAACCCTAAAAAATCACCCGGTAGCCATCAAGGGCCCGCTGACGACACCGGTGGGAGAGGGTTTCCGTTCACTGAATGTCCAGCTGAGACAGGAACTGGATTTATACACCTGCTACCGTCCGGTCAGATACTTTTGTGGCGTTCCTTCGCCCGTAAAATTTCCGGAACAGGTGGATTTACATATTTTTCGCGAAAACACTGAAGATATTTATGCCGGAATCGAGTTCATGCAAAGAACTGAGGACAATGAAAAAATGAAAAAATTTCTGCTGCAGGAATTAAAAATAACCGGCATTCTTTTTCCCGAGACCTCTTCTTTGGGTGTCAAACCCATCTCCGAAGAAGGAAGCAAGCGACTGGTCCGGGCCGCCATCCAGTTTGCCCTTGACAAAAAGCTGCCTTCCGTTACGCTGGTCCACAAAGGCAACATTATGAAATTCACCGAAGGGGCCTTTTGCAAGTGGGGCTATGAAGTGGCCAAAGAGGAATATTCAGACCAGACCATTGCTCTCTCAGCCATAACCGGTCCTGGGGACGCCAAAGGCAAGGTTATCATTCAGGATTGCATTGCTGATGCATTTTTGCAAAATCTGCTGCTGAAGCCCTATCAATATTCTGTCATTGCCACCACCAATCTTAACGGAGATTACATCAGCGATATGGCGGCTGCAATGGTTGGCGGCATTGGCATGGCCCCGGGAGCCAATATCAACTATCAGACCCGAATGGCATTATTCGAAGCCACCCACGGCACGGCACCTGACATAGCCGGACAGGGAAAAGCCAATCCCGGCAGCCTGATCTTATCTGCAGCCATGATGCTGGATTATTTGAATCTGCCCCTGGCTGCCGAAGCCCTGCGCGATGCTCTGGAAAAGGTGATCAGTCACCGAAAAGTCACTTCCGATCTGCATGCTTTCATACCTTACGGAGAATTGCTGACAACCCAGAAATTCGGCGAGGAAATCGCCTACTATTTATGACCACCGTTTTTCCCGTTTATAAAGGACCGGAAAGGGTCTTTCATTCAAAACCAGTGGTGTACCTTGAGTTTTTAACCAGTTGAGGCAGAATGAACCATTTTACAGTTATCGAAGAAAAATACATCCAATCTTTGAGCCGAAAACTCAAAAGGTCCTGTCAGATCAAAAAAGAGCTTTACTTCAGGTATGAAGTCAAGCGCGGCCTCAGAAATGAAGACCACACCGGTGTTTTAGTGGGATTGACCAATATCGGTGATGTCGTGGGATACAGGAAAACCAACGGCCAGGTGGAACCTTGTGAAGGCGAACTTTATTACCGGGGTTATGAACTGAAAGACCTGATTGCGGGATATTTGCGGGAAGGCCGACACGGATTTGATGAAATCTGCTACCTGTTGCTTTCCGGAGAATTACCAGATTACAGCGAGCTGGAAGAATTTTCCAGTCTGCTGAAGAACAGCCGGACATTGCCGGATTATTTTATCAAAAACCTGGTCTCCAATCCACCGGGAAAGAACCTGATGAACAGTCTGGCCCGGGCTGTGCTGGACCTCTATCCGCTGGATGAAAAAGCCGAAGACAGAAGTGAAGAAAATGTCGCCAAACAGGCCATCAACCTTTTGGCAAAATTTCCAACCCTTGTGGCTTATGCTTACAATTCCTACCGCCATATTTATCAGAAGCAGACCTTATCCATTCGCCATCCCAGGGAAGACCTCACCACAGCTGAAAATTTTCTCTATTTGCTGAAAGGTGAAAAATTCACACCACTGGAAGCCGAACTGCTGGACATCTGCCTGTCCGTCCACGCCGAGCACGGAGGAGGGAACAACTCAACCTTCACAGTCCGGGTCACCAGTTCTGCCGGCACCGACACCTATTCCGCTATCAGTTCCGGAATCGCTTCTCTCAAAGGCATTTACCACGGCGGGGCGAACCATAAAGTCATGGAGATGATGGACCACCTCAAGTTTAACATCAGCAACTGGAAAGACGAGACCGAGATCGGCGCTTACCTGGAAAAAATCCTACGCAAAGAAACCTACGACGGTTGGGGCATCATCTATGGTATCGGTCACGCCATCTACACAAAATCCGACCCTAGGGCAGTGATCCTAAAAGAAAAAGCGGCAGCCCTGGCTGAAGAAAAAAACAGAGCCGAGGAATTTGATTTTTATACCAAAATCGAAAAACTGGCGCCTGAGGTTTTTTACAGATTAAAGGGCCAGGAGAAGAAAATCCTCTGTGCCAACGTGGATTTTTACTCTGGCTTTATCTATTCCTGCATCGGCATTCCCGAGGAACTCTACACCCCAGTTTTTGCCATGGGCAGACTGCCGGGCTGGTTGTCTCATCGTCTTGAGGAAGTCAACATGTCATCCAAAAGGATCATTCGCCCGGCCTATAAAAATGTCACTTCCCGTAAAGCCTATATCGCCGCCAGTCAACGATAAAATTTTCAATATCTCCTTTGTTATTTTGGGTGGATGTCAGAAATTAGCGCTGAAAATAACAAAGGAGGTCCTATGTCCACCGCCCAGGATTTTAATGAGGAAAGAGCCGGGCTCAACGAAATCATCATGAAATATGCCGGTAAAACCACCAAACGGTTTTTCAACCTGGATACCAATGCCTACAAAGAAGGCGCATTGCCGGCTAAAACCAAGGAGATGCTGGGACTTGTGGCTTCCCTGGTTTTACGCTGCGACGACTGCATCAAATATCATCTCGATAAATGTCGTGAATACAAGGTCAGTGACGAAGAACTGGATGAGGTGATGAGTATCGGCCTCATCGTCGGCGGCTCCATTACCATTCCCCATATTCGCCGGGCCATGAAATTTTGGGATGAAAATAAATAACGTTCACCGAAGTCTTTTGGGTCAATTTCACTGTTTCCAACCCTAGGCGATAATTCCCATTATCGCTGAGAACCGGGAAAAGTGATAATAGGAATTGTCACTTACAAGATATTTCGATGATATAGTGTTTTGATAAAGGAATGTCCGAAGGACTCTGTTGCAAAAGTCAATTCAGAATTCCAAAGTTGTCATGCTGAACGAAGTGAAGTATCTCCTTTCCATGTCACTGAGATTCTTTATAAAATTTAGAATGACCGATATTTGAAGATTTTTGCAACAGAGTCCAGAGATCAGACATTTATTCTGAAAATCACTATACACAAATAAAAATACAGGGCGAGCCAAAGACTCTTATTGGATTTGTTTTGGATATTGGAGAACTTTTTAAATACACCTTCTGACGGATATTCTGTTTTTTTAACCCTTTAAAATCACAACATATCATTGATCATATTTAGAAGCAGATTAGAATCGATTGGTTTGGTCAGAAAATTGGCGATTTTTTCATTGATTTCTGTATTTATCAATACATCATTCGGATAACCGGATACATAAATAACTTTCAATGGTTTCATTTTGTTGAGTATTTCCCAAAGTTCTTTTCCATTGAAATTTGGCATGATTATATCTGTCAGTAAAAGATCAACACTCTCAGCTATTTCATTGTATTTAGCGACGGCCTGTTTTGGATCTGAAAAACAAATTGTTTTGTAGCCACCATATTTCAATATTTTTTGAATATATTTACAGACACTATCATCATCTTCAACGACCATAATGGTTTTGTTTTTGTTTTCCAGTGACAATGGATTTGCATACCGGGAATCTTGTAAAGGCACTGTTTGATTTTCTTTAAGAAAATAAATCTTAAAAGTACTGCCTATTCCGGGTTCGCTATCAACAAGAATATATCCTTCATGTTGCTTAACAACGCCATAAACCATTGAAAGTCCCAGTCCGGTTCCTTGTCCTATGCCTTTAGTGGTAAAAAAGGGTTCAAATATTTTTTCCTTTATATCTTGATCCATTCCGGTGCCGGTATCCATTACCGACAGTTCAATATAGGTCCCCTTTTCTTTGATAAAATTATATTTTTTGATGAAGGCATCATCAATATTGATTTCTCTGGTGGATATCCTGATTATTCCACCTTTGGGCATAGCGTCTTTTGCATTTACCGATAAATTAAATATTATCTGGTTCAGCTGGGTTGAATCCATTTTAACCAGGGCATCATTTGGAATTAAATCATAAATAATCTCAATATCTTCTCTGATCAGTCGCCGCAACATTTTTTGGATGTTTTTAATTTCAAAATTTAAATCAATTATTTTTGGATTTGTAAACTGTTTTCGGCTGTAAGCGAGCAACTGGTTGGTCAACTTTTGGGCTTTATTTCCCGCAGAAAATATTTCTTCCAGCATATCCACAGAGCTCTTGTCTGAGTCCAATTTTCGAACCAACAACTCAGTGTACCCGATTATTACGGTCAGCAAGTTATTAAAATCATGGGCAACACCCGAGGCCAATTGTCCAATTGATTCCAGTTTCTGGGATTGAGATAATTGTTCCTGTAACTTTTTTGTATCGGTGAAATCCAGCATGACACCTTCGATTCCGGAAATATTATCCTCTTGATCATAGACATATTGTGAACTGGTCAGGACAATGATTTCCGTACCATCCTTCTTTAAAAATTTTTGTTCTAAATTTCTTACTTTTTTGTTCTTTTTGAGCAAATCAATAAAATATTCGTGATCTAATGGATTTTTATAGAGTTGTTTAATATTCAATTTTAATAATTCATCAATTGACTCATAGCCAAAAAGATTTTTGGCAGAGTCACTCATGATTAATAAATTTCCGTCTAAATCCTTGCGGTAATATACTTCCTGCATATTTTCTATGATTGATTTATACTTTTTCTGACTCTCCTCAAGTTGATTTAAGGTAATCTTTATCTCTGTAATATCTTGTTTGGTGCCAAAAATTTTATAGGGTGTACCATCTTCTCTATAAAAAACCCGGCTCATGGATTTTACATAGATTACTTTACCGGTCTTATGATTGATTGCTCGATATTCATAATTAAAATCTATTTTTTCCTGTAAACACTTGTCAAAATATGTCAACACCTCTGATCTGTCATCAGGATGGACGATTTGAACAAATTCACGCTGGTGATATTTTTTGCCCTGGTCAAAACCAAATATCTGACAAAACTCCTTTGAGCCCTCCCAAAGCCCGCTCTCTAAATGGAGTTTCATAACTCCCAATTTTTCCGATATGCTGGGCTTCGTGCAGAAGGCTTTCACTTTTTTGCAGCACTTCCTCAGTTTTTTTGCGCAGGGTAATATCCCGAACATTGATGATGGCTATTCTCTTGTTATTTTTTTCAATTTTGGTGTTTATAGCGGCTTCTATCCAGATGTATTGTTCATTTTTATTTTTCAGGCGAAACTGTATGAGCAGGGGTTTCGTTGTATTTTTCATTAACCGTTCGTCAATAGTCTCCTGTAAATAGTTTTTCTCTTCAGGATGGAACAATTGAAGATAATCCAGGGTCATTGCCTCCTCAACCGTATATCCCAATATTTTTTCAACCGAAGGACTGACATAGTTGAGTTTAAAATTCTCGATTACCACGATCAAATCACTGGAATTATTGGCAATTAATTTATATTTCTTTTCACTGGCTTTTATTTGTTCTTCCATTTGCTTTCGATGGGTAATATCAGTACTGATTCCCACCATACCGATACTCCGGTCGTATTCATTGAAGACCAGCTGAGTGCGAAAATCCAAGATGATTTCCCGGCCCTCTTTGTCATAATTAACAACTTCGCCACGCCATTTCCCTAATTTCATTGTATTTTTAACAATTTCCAGTTGAGTCTTGCCTTTTTTCGGATTGTCACCAAAAATTTCCACACTTTTACCGATCAATTCATCTTTTGTCTTGGCAAAAAGCTGACAAACAATATTATTCACATAGGTGATCTTTCCCTGATCATCAGTGGCTGTAATGAAATCTTTGATTTGGTCCAGCAACATAGACTGAAATTTAAATTCCTGCTGCTTTTTTACCTGTTCCGTAATATCCAAAACAATTCCCTGGTAATGTGTGATATTTTTATTTTCGTCATAAATAATGGTTGTTCTGTCTTCAATCCACTTGGTTTTTCCGGATTTTGTGATTAATCGATAGGGTTTATGAATAAAAGAATCAACTTTTAAACCGGAGTGCTCCCGTACTTCAGACATGACTCTGTTCAAATCATCAGGATGAATGATTTTGGCGTACTCTACTTTTTGGGTTAAAAAATCCTCTTTTGAATATTCAACCAGGTTATACACATTATCAGAAATATAGTCGATCGGCCAGCCTTCTTGATTATCCCATAAAAAGACTACTACGGGACTTTGATTGATAATATTTTTATTGAGTTCCAGATCCGCTGTCAGACTTTTCTGGGTACTTATATTTTGAACAATTCCGATTACACGAAGGGTGTCTTTATAAGTTCCGGCAAACTGAGCTTTGCAGGATAACCACAGATATTTATAGTCCGCACGCCTCATTCTAAATTCGCCGGTAAATTCCGGGATCTGTTTATTTAAAAATTTTTCATACTCTTCCACAACCCTTTTTCTGTCAGCCTCATGGATTTCTTTAAGCCAAAAATCAGGATTTTCAGAAGGCATCGTGCCATCATAGCCAAGCATATTTAACAGATTTTCATCAAATAACAGGTTATTAACGGAAGTATTCCAATGCCAGATGCCCAGTTCAGCAATCTTCATGGCCAAGACTAATTTATTATTGGAAGCTTCCAGCGATCTTTCAAGCCTTTTTGAGGGTGTAATATCCCTCATGAGATCAACAAACTTTACAATGTCGCCTTTGGTATCAAAAACCGGAGAGCATTTTATGGAAAAATATTTGTTAAAAAGTTTTTCATACCGTTCAGTTAATTCGCTTTTACCGCTTTCAAGTGTTCTCTGCAGAGGGCAATATTTTTTGATTTCTTTCTCTTTGTGTATGACCTCATAGCATTTTTTACCAACCACTTCAGATGAAGACAATCCCAACAGTTCAAGACCCTTTTGGTTAATTTTTTCAATGCTGTAATCTTTATTAATAATAATCAAAATATCATCGATGGCATTAATGGAATCACGCCAGGTTTTTGATTCGGATTTTAGTAAATCTTTCAATTTTTTTTCACTGGTTTTATCATGCCCCTGGGAAATGATTCCGATTACGTCACCGGATTCTGAATATTTCGGAAAATAATTCATTTCCATGTAGCGTCTACCGAGGGCAGGAAAGGCGACCCATTCTTCATAGTAAACGCGATGACCCTTTAAAACCTCCTCCATATGGGGTTTAATGATATTCAAAAATATATCAGCACCAATCAATTCTCCGGGTGTTTTTCCGATAATGTCTTCCCGATTTAAGTTATAATAATTTAAGTATACATCATTCACCGTCTGGTATTCAAAATTTGCATTTAAATAAGACATGGGATCCTGAATATTTTCTGCGATCATTTTATAAGTTTCTAAATCCTGTTCATGTTTTTTTTGTTCTGTAATATCCCGGGAAATTGCCAGTAATTTGATTACTTTCTGTTTTGAATCATACAACGGCGTGATGATCACATCCCACCATTTGGGTTTATGATTAACTGTTGGACAAAAAGCCTGAAACATTCCAGTTTGACCATTTTGAGCCGCCGCTACTGCCTGACGGACTTTTGCCTGGTCCTTTGACTGCCACAAATCAATCCAGGAGTGATTCAGGAAATCATTGACATCCTCAACTTCAAGTAATTTTTGTCCTCCTTTACTCATGTATAATAAATGACCCTCTAAATCCAGCACTTTGATACAATCATAACTGCTATCCATGATATTTTGATTAATTATTTCGATATCTTTTAACTTCGTAATTGTGTCACTGAGTTCAGAGATATCAGCAAAAGTCCCTTTGAAAATGGTCTGTCCCTCATTTTCAAAGCAAAAACCTTTCATCTTTATATGTTTTTGATTTCCCTTTTTAGTATGGATGTTAAATTCAATTTCAAAGGATTTATGGCTTGCAAACAGATCAATAATTTGGGTTTTAATATTATTATATCCATTTTTGTCGACAAAATGAGAGAAGGTATTTTTGTCAATGATATGGGTATCAGATTTGATTTCTAGAATTCGAAACACTTCATCAGAACAATAAAATTGATTTTCAAAAAATTCCCAGTGCCCTATGTGTCCATTTTGTTGAGTGAGTGTTATCTCCTGGTTCAGTTGATTGACCTTTTCTTCTGTCTCTTTACGTTCGATTATTTTTCCGAGCCGTTCTGTCAGAGACTGAACGAGCCGCTGCTCCTGTGAACTAAAATAAAGATTGCTGTCGCTTGTAGTACCTTTTCTGTATCCGACACTAATCAATCCAATAACCTTATTTCTTGACTTAATATTTGTTTGAATATGATTTATGGTTTCTCGAAAATCAACAGACTCATAAGTATTTTGATTAAATTCGATTCTCACAGAACAAAATTTCGAATACTGCATAGAATTTGGAATCAGGTTCACAATATCTCTGACGATGATGTCCAAAGGCCGGAAAGAATCTTCTGCAATTTCCGATATTTGATGCAATAGTTCCAACTCTTTAATTCGTTCACGTAATTGGTCCTGAGCGATTTTCCGATCGTTGATATCTCTGAATATTCCTTCTGTTCCTGTAATGTTACCTTTTTCATCTTTTAGAATTTTGATGGTTGACAGAATCCATTTTTCATTCAGATTCTTTGTTTTTAATAAAAATTCATAATTATAAACGATACCTTCATTTTTAATTATTGATAGAAATTTATTTCGATCATCAGGGTTTACATAGAGATCTGTCATTGGCAAACCCAACAGTTCCTGAGGTGAATCATATTCAGAAATCTTTGCAGCTGCCCGATTGGCAAATACTATTTTGCCTTCACTATTTGCTTGCAAAAGGCCTTCACTAATCGTATTTAACAACGTTTCATATTTTTTTTCTGAAGAATGTAATTGTTCATGAATATCCAGAATTTGTGTATTATCGATAAAGGTTATAAAAGAGATCTGATCTTTTTCATTAGAATCAGACAGGGGTTGCATGATTATCTGCAAGTAAATGACATTTCCATCTTTTTTTTGAGCTTGTAATTTTCCATTGTATCTTTTGCCAGCCCGTACCATTTCAAAAGCATCATTTATTTGCTGGATGTTATCTTTGTAAACAAACTCTAATGGAGACTTGCCCAGAATTTCAGTTTCAGAACCATAACCCAGTATTTTTAAAAAAGCATTATTGACAAAAATTATAATTCCGTTTTTTTCAATCCCTACTCCGTTCAGCGAGTGCTCTATGATATTTTTATACAAATTATTTTTCAAGCAATCATCATTATGATTAGTTTTTAAAGATTGATTAGTCTCAATAACGGGTTTCATTGAATCTCCAAAAAAATTGTCTGTTAGATAAATCTACTATCATAAAGATCTATAATCAAAACTCGAAAAAAAATTCCTTTCATTATTTTATACAAACCCAATCTATTTCAAAAAATTGTCTGGACCGGCTCTGAATACAATCACCCTATAAGATTGACTTTGGGCGTCAAACCTGGATTCAAACCGGCTTGCTGATGCTGACATCTCAAGCAATTACAATATGAAAGTGAGCGGAACCGAGTGCTCGAATGGATTTCAAGGATCTTCCTTTTTTTGCCAATTTCTGCAACAGTTAATTTGCATAAATTTTGAGGCTGGGTCCATTTCAGGGACCGGTAAATCCCGGATAATTCGTAAAATCTCTGCGATTTTGGTGGTAGAGAATAAAAAAGTTTGTTTTTCCTGTTTTCAATTATTATCCTACTGGTTAAGTTTGGGACTAATTTGCGAATGAAATTTAAAAAATGGTGAAAATATGGCTAAAAATGTTTTGATTGTGGAATCACCATCAAAAGCAAAAACAATAAAAAAATACCTAGGCCGCGACTTCCAGGTTCTGGCCTCAGTGGGCCATATCAAAGACCTGCCCACCAAGGAATTAGGTATTGATATAGAGAAGAATTTTAAACCCCGGTACGTGACGGTGAAAGGAAAAACCAAAGTTATTTCCAGCCTGAAAAACGCCGCAAAAGATGCGGAAATGGTGTACCTGGCCCCGGACCCTGACCGTGAAGGCGAAGCCATTGCCTGGCACATCGCCAATACTATCAGCGTCGATGAAAGTAAAATTAAACGGGTTTTGTTCAACGAAATCACCAAAAAAGGCATCGAATACGGCATCAGGCATCCCCGATCCATTGACTACAGTCTGGTCAATGCCCAGCAAGCCCGCCGGATTCTGGACCGAATTGTCGGATACAAAACCTCGCCTTTTCTATGGAAGACTCTCTACAGCGGCCTGAGCGCCGGACGCGTCCAGTCGGTCGCTCTGCGCATCATTTGTGAACGTGAAGCGGAAATTCTGGCCTTTGAATCGGAAGAGTACTGGAACCTCTTTGCAGACCTGGCCACTGAAAAGGGCGAAGAATTCCGTGCCCAGGCCGTGAAATACAATCATAAAACCCTGAAAATATCCAACCGGGAAGAATCGGAAAAACACACCCTGGCCCTGGCCGACGCCACCTTTACCGTTGAATCCCTGACCGAGAAAAATGCTAAAAGCAACCCCACACCACCCTTCACGACCAGCACATTTCAGCAAATGGCCACCAGTCGTTACAATTACCCGCCGAAAAAAAGCATGTTTATCGCCCAGCAACTCTACGAAGGCGTGGAAATCAATGGTGAACCCGTGGGACTCATCACCTACATGAGAACCGATTCCGTCCGCATATCCGGTGATGCAGCCGACGGTATACGAAACGCCCTTCTGGAAACCTACGGCCCTGATTATATCCCCCTCCATCCCCGGTTCTTCAAATCCGATAAAAAAAATGTTCAGGATGCCCACGAATGTATTCGCCCCACCCGCTTTGACCTGTCTCCCGACAAGGTGGAATCTTTTCTAAACAAGGAACAATTTAACGTCTACAAAATGATCTGGAACAAATTCGCTGCCAGCCAGATGACACCTGCGGAATACAAAAACAAGACCCTCGATATAGCGGCCGACAAATATCTGTTCAGGGCCAAAGGCAAAGTCCTGATCTTTGACGGCTATCTGCGTATCTGGAGCAGCAAGGATACTTCGGAAGATCCGATTCCGGCCCAAATTGCCCAGGGCGATACGCTACAACTTCAAAAACTGGCAACAGAACAAAAATTTACTGCGCCCCCTCCCCGCTTTACCGACGGCACACTGGTCAAGGAACTGGACAACCTGGGCATTGGACGGCCCAGTACCTACGCCACCATTATATCCACCATTACTCAGAGAAAATATGTGGAAACCGAAGCCGGCAAATTAAAACCCACTGATCTCGGAATCAAAGTCAATAAAATCCTGGTCAGCGGCATGCCCGATATCTTCAATGTGGAATTCACCGGAAAGATGGAAGCAGAACTGGATGAGGTGGAATCCAATAAAAAAGACTGGCAGGAAGTGATGCAGGATTTTTATAAACCCTTTGAAAAATCCCTGTCAAAACTGGAGGGCATGCGCAAGGAAATCAAGGAATCCCTGCAGGAAAAAACATCAGAAACCTGCGACCAATGCGGCGCACCCTTGCTGATCAAGTGGAGTAAAAACGGCCGCTTTTACGCCTGCAGCAGATTTCCGGATTGCAAATTCACCAAACCCCTGGTCAACCCCACCAACCTGCCGGTGACCGAAAAAAAATGCCCCACCTGTGGCGCAGACATGAACTTCAAAGAAGGAAAATTTGGAAAATTCTGGGCCTGTAGCAAATATCCTGAATGTAAAACCACACTGCCCTACGATATCGGCATCGGTTGCCCCATGCCGGGATGCGAAGGAATGATCGTCGAAAAAAGGACACAGAAAGGCAAGACTTTCTATGGCTGCAGCAAATATCCATCCTGCAGTTACGCCACCTGGAACAAGCCCCTCCCTGTCCGCTGCCCCAATTGCGACCATCCTTTTCTGGAAAGAAAAGAAACCAAACGCGTCGGCGTTCAGATCATTTGTTCCAACTGCAAATCAAAATTCAGTGAAGAAGATCTTGAAGAAAATTTAAAAGAATAAAAGGAATATCTATGGCAAAACAGACGAAACAAGACCCCATGGACAAAATAATGTCCCTCTGCAAAAGAAGAGGTTTCATTTTCCAGTCCAGTGAAATCTACGGCGGTATGAACAGCTGCTGGGACTATGGTCCCCTGGGTGTGGAACTGAAACGCAACATTAAAAATTTCTGGTGGCACAATATGATTACCAGCCGCAATAATGTCGTCGGTATGGATGCCGGCATCATGATGCACCCCAAAGTATGGGAAGCCTCCGGCCATGTTGCCAATTTCAACGATCCTCTGGTGGACTGTAAAGACTGCAAAACCCGTTTTCGCGAAGACAAAGCACCCCATAAATTTAAATGTTCCAAATGCGTCATGAAGTTTGAGGTCGATAATGGCCGCATAACCGGAAAATCAAAATACACCAATGAATTTGAAAGCCTCGTTGCCAATGAACCAGCCAGCTACATCGGCTCCACCTGCCCGCGCTGCAAAAACGAAGGCGCCATTGAACTGGAAGGTATTGTCTGCCCCAACTGCGGCGGCACCAATCTCACAGAAGCAAAAAATTTTAACCTGATGTTCAAAACCCATTACGGCCCTGCCGAAGACACAGCTTCGCAAATCTATCTGCGGCCCGAAACAGCCCAGGGAATTTTTGTGAATTTCGCCAATGTGGAAAATACTTCTCGCCTAAAAATCCCCTTTGGCATCGGCCAGATCGGCAAAGCTTTCCGCAATGAAATCACCACCGGAAACTTCATTTTCCGCTCCCGCGAATTCGAACAGATGGAAATGGAATTTTTCATTCATCCCGATGGCAACAAAGGATGGTACGAATACTGGATCAATGAACGATTTGAATTTTACAAATTACTCGGCATCAAAGAAGAAAATCTCCGTCTCAGGGCCCACGGACAAGATGAACTGGCCCACTATGCCCGGGGCTGCACCGACGTGGAATATAAATTCTACTTCGGCTGGTCAGAACTGGAAGGCATTGCCGACCGTCAGACCTTTGACCTGGACCAGCATATCAAAGCCAGCGGAAAAAATTTATCCTATTTTGACGCCGACACCAATACACACATTGTTCCGGCCGTAATAGAAACCTCCGCCGGCGTTGATCGTACCCTTTTAACCGTATTATCCGACGCTTACTGGGAAGACGATGAAAACGAAAGAATCGTATTGTCCCTTCATCCCAGAATCGCGCCCACCAAAGTGGCGGTATTCCCATTAGTCAACAAGGACGGCATGCCGGAAATCGCTGAAAAAATCAATAATGACCTGCGCAAATACATGGCAACTTTCTATGACAAAGCCGGCTCTATCGGCCGTCGCTACAGACGTCAGGACGAAGCCGGAACACCCTTTGGAATCACCGTAGATTCCCAGACCCTGGAAGACGGCACCGTCACCCTACGGGACCGCGATACCCTTGAACAGGTCCGCCTTCCCCAGGACAAAATCCTGGCCACACTGCTGGAAAAGGTCAACAGTTAATTATTTCTCGAAATAAGGAATAACGTGTCATGCGGAAGTTCCCTGGTTTATATCAGGGAACTTTTTTTTTCGTAAATTCTGACCGGAGGGTCAGAAATAATTCTATCAATTTTTATTCGGAAACCTTACATTTTCAACATGATTGAAAATTCAAAAAGAATCACCTTTGTTCTGCCGGGCATCATCAGCGTTCCCATGGGAGGCGTCAGAGTAGTCAACCGCCTGGCCCATTTGCTATCGCAAAAAGACTATAGTGTGACACTGGTTTACCCGGCCAGACTGGAAGCGGGACTGGCCCAGTACTTTCGCCACCGCATCAAGCAGTACCTGGATCAAAAAAACCAGGTCGGGCAAGGTCTCTATTATCAGCCTGGCAGCCGGGTTGACGCCATCATTGTCAGTGAAATTTCGGAAAAATACATTCCCGATGGAGATTTCATCATCGCTGTGGGCTGGCAAACAGCTGCGGCAGTTCATTTTCTTTCCGGCAGAAAAGGCCGGAAGTTTTACTTTTTGCAAAGTTTCGAGGCCTATTTTACCGGCGCCCGGAAAGTGCTCGACACCTACCAGCTGCCCCTGACCAAAATTGCAATCTCCGACTGGATCATCAGGGAAATGGTCAAACTGGGTCAAAAAGCCCTCGGCCCGGTGGGCAACAGCATCAATCCGGAAGAGTTTTATGTGGACCCCGCCATCGAAAAAACCAATGACCTGCTGATGCTTTATCATCCGGCCAAAATTAAAAATGCCAAATTTGGCCTGGAAGTACTGTCGTCTCTGAAAAAGAAAAGCCCCCAACTCACCGCCATGATCTTTTCCGCTCGTCAGCCCCTTCATAAAATTCCGGACTGGATCAGGGTCATCGTCCGTCCCGATACAGAAAAACTGAGAACCCTGTACAATATGTCCCGGGTCTTTTTCAGCACGAGCAAATGGGAAGGCTGGGGACTGACGCCCATGGAAGCCATGGCCTGCGGCTGTGCAGTGGTGGCTGTCAAAAACCAGGGTATTGACGAATTTCTCAAAAATAACATCAACGCTTTTGTCATCGATGAAAAAGACAGACTTGGTGCAATGGATAAAATATCAAAACTCCTTGAAGACACCTACCTGCGGGACAAATTTTTTCAGGAGTCAAAACATACTTTGGCCACCTTTTCTGAAATGGAATTCGCTACCAGATTTGAAAAGTGTTTAAATCAAAAAGGATAACATGTACCCCAGAGTCAGTGTAATCATACCGGCTTACAACGCCGAAAAAACCATCGCCGACCTTATCATCTCCTTATCAAAACAAACCTTTTCCCATCAAAAAATGGAAATCCTTGTCATCGATGATTGCTCCACTGACGGGACTCCGGGCATTCTTCAGGCCATGGAAAAAGAGTATCATCTGCGCCTCTTTCATCATGAAAAAAACCAGGGTCTGGCCTGTACACGAAATACCGGCATCAAAAACAGCCTGGGTAAAATTCTGATTTTCATTGACAGCGATATGACTGTAGGCGACCATTATATTGAAAACCATGTAAATTTCCACAACAACAGGCATGTGATGGGTGTTGTGGGTATCATCAAACCGTCTCCCAAAATGATTTATGATAAATACCAGCGGTACTTATATGAAACAAAACGGGGTGTCAAGCGCTACAGGCTTGAAAAACCCATTCCTTATCATGCCTTTATTTTTGGCAACACATCCATTAAACGGGAGGTCATCGAAAATTGCGGCTTGTTTGACAGTAATTTTAAAGTTTACGGCGGTGAAGACACTGAATATGCCTATCGTATCAGCCAAAGATATTCAAAAGGGCTTTATGGCACCTGCACCCTGAGTTCTGTCCACAATCACTACAGAAGTTTTTCTGATTCCCTAAAAAACCTGGAAAAATTTGCAGAAATAAATATTCCCTATATCATCAAAAAACACCCGGCTATGTCCATACTCTACGGATTGAAATTTTTTCGGAAAGGCTTTGATAATTCCACACCTATTCACCGTTTCATTGGTGCCCTGGTCTATCTGCGAACTTTTTATCTGATCTGCCTTTTCCTCTACAATTTCCTGCCCTTTCCACTTTCAAATCTTTGGGTCAGGCCCATCATCGCCCACAGATTATTACGGGGCTTAAAAAAAGGGCTGCCGGCATGAACCTGGTCCTTTTTGAGGCTGACGAAATCGGCGCAACAATTCCGGGACAGGACCCTCGCGCCGAACATGTCCGCCGGACCCTGAGACTAAAGGAAGAGGACACTTTTGCAGCCGGTATCATCAATGGCCCAATGGGCAGAGCCCGCCTGCAGGTCCTCACAAAACTGGAAATGATTATAGAATTTATTCCCGAAAAGCCGGCCTCCCTAGCCTTTCCCCTCCTGCTGATTGTCGGTCTGACCCGACCCCAGATCGCCAAACATATTTTCCGGGAAAGCGCCTCCATGGGAATTGAAAAACTCTGGTTTTATCCCACAGAACTGGGCGAAAAATCCTACCTGGACAGTGACTTCTGGCAGGAAAAGAACTACCGTACCCAATTGATCAAAGGGGCCGGTCAGGGTGTCACCACTCACCTTCCGGAAGTAAAAATCAGTGAATCCCTGCATCGGGTTTTGAGTGAAATTCCGGCGGATTTTGAAAGGATTGCCCTGGATAATATTCGGCCGGTCCGGTCAATCACTCCCTATCAGTTTCAAAAAAATAAAATAGCCCTGCTGCTGGGTTCCGAAAGAGGCCTTACGGAGGGAGAACGGGACCACCTGGAAAATAGCGGGTTTGTATTGCTGAAAATGGGAGAAAGGGTCTTGCGGACCGACACCGCCTGCATTGCAGGCATGACCCTGGTATTATCCAAACTCGGAAAGATTTGAAAAATATAGGCGACAATTTCAATTGCCGCCTATCATTACTGTTAAAACAACTTGTCTGCCAGGTTGTATTTCATAATAAAGCCAATGAAAATAATACTGACCATGGTTGCCAGTTTGATGGCAATATCCAGTGATGGCCCACAGGTATCCTTCAACGGGTCACCAACCGTATCACCGGTCACGGCGGCGGCATAACTGTTCATGATCTGAGTATAACTCTCTTTCAGGTCCATCATGTCATTGATCATACCATATTCTTCATCATAGAGCCGTAAAAATTCCTTAAACATGATCTTGTCATATTTATTGAGGTCTTCATAATAGGTGTTGAGTTCAGGATCGATTGTTTCCACAAAATCATCTTTACCGAAGTGTTTTTTCAGCACCTCCAGCGATTTACCCTTTTTCAGATAATTTTCATTGATATAGCGTATCAGGCGGTCGAGGTATTCGGATTCTTCCACATCAATACTGAAAGCGAGGGGGTTCAGGTTGACCAGTTCATAAAGGAAGCGGCTGTATTCATGGGTCAGAAAGAAAGGCCACAGACCTTTGCGGGAAGCGAGTTTGATATTTTCGGCAATTTTGTCCCGGGTTTCGGATTTTGAACGTTCGATATATTTTTTAGCGTTGTCCCAGGCGCCGCCGGAATTGGCCATAAATATGGCAAATAAAAAGCCGACCAGCAACCCTCCCAGCAACAATCCGATAATCGCAATGGGCCCTAAAATCAATCCTGTCACAATCGGTGCAAAAATAACCGTCACTGCCGGATTGATCATTTTTTTCTGAGCAGCCAGTGTGGAAATCTGAACACAACGTTCATAATCCGGAGGGGTTTCTCCGGTCATCACACCTTTGATGGTGCGGAACTGCCGCCGAACTTCATCAATCATTTCACCGGCAGCCAGTGAGACAGCATCGGTGGTCTTACTGGTAAAAGTCGTAATGATCACACCACCGATGAACAGCCCGATGATAAAACGCAGGTCCATAATGGCTCCTCCGAGGTAAGTCAGTAATTCCGGTGAAGTGCTATCCGTAACCATTGAAATATCTTTAATGAGATCAAACCTGTCGAGATAGGTGGAGTCACTTTCATAAATCTGAATGATGGTCATCCGCATATTTTCAATAAAGGCTGATATCAGAGTGATGGCTGTCAGGGCAGCAGAGCCGATTGCCAGTCCTTTTCCACGAGCTGCCGTTGAATTGCCCAGTTCATCAAGGGCATCGGTCCGGTTACGGGTCTGACTGGGCAGATCCGCCATCTCGGCAATACCACCGGCATTATCCGCAATGGGTCCGAAAGCATCGATAGAGAGGTTGATTCCCAGCGTGCTCATCATTCCGACAGAGGCCAGACCAATGGCATAGAGCCCAACAGAAAAATTTGTAAATCCGCCACCGGTCCCAAAAGAAATGATCATTCCCAAAATAATAATCAAAACCGAAGGTGCCGTTGACATCAGGCCTACAGACAAACCGGACGTAATCACCGTCGCATGGCCCGTTTTGGCCTGTTCGGCAATTTTTCGCACCGATCCGAAGGCCGCGTTGGTATAAAAATCCGTGACATAGCCAAGGGCCACACCGGCCAGAGTCCCTGCGATTATGGGAATAAAAAGTTGCCACAGCATTTCCGGAAACATCGCTTTGATGACAAAAAAACTGGATATTATGGTCAGCACCGAAGCCACGTTGATCCCCCGGTTAATGGCATTTAACAGTCCCATTTGTCCGTCATCTTCTTTTGCTTTGATGACAAATATGCCAACCATGGATGATAATGTTCCAACACTGGCAATGATCATTGGCAATATAACGGCGTCAAATTGTTTGGCTTCCAGATAAGCACTAAAGGCACTGATGGCCAAAGCTGCTGTTCCCAGAATGGACCCGACAAAGGATTCATAAAGGTCCGCACCCAGACCGGCAATATCCCCCACGTTGTCACCGACGTTATCAGCTATGACAGCCGGATTTCGCGGATCGTCTTCCGGAATACCGGCTTCCACTTTACCGACCAGGTCAGCACCCATATCAGCAGCTTTGGTAAAAATACCACCACCAACCCTGGCAAAGAGGGCCATTAAAGATGCACCCACACCAAAACTGAGCATCGTGGAAGTGATTTCATTGAGTGTCAGGTCTGTCCAGGCATTCAGGGCATAGAACCAGACAATGGTATCCAATAACCCAAATCCGACAACAATCAAGCCCATGATGCTGCCGCCACGAAAGGAAATACGCAATGCACCATTGAGTGAACTTCTGGCAGCGTTGGCGGTACGGTTTGCAGTCAGTGTCGATGCAGACATGCCCAGAAATCCACACAGTCCGGAAAATAAACCACCGGTAATAAAGGCAAAGGGCACATAGCCGCTCAGGACCTTTAAACCAAAGGCAATAAATAACAGCACAACAAACACAACTGAAAAAAAGATACCCACCGTTTTGTATTGCCGCCTCAGATATGCCATGGCACCAGCCCGAATATAGCCGGATATCCTGACAATATCTTCGTTACCGACATCCTGCTTCATAATCCACATAAAGAACAACAAAGCAGCCACAAGCGCAATGATTGATGCAATGGGAACAAGAAAGATCATAAACCCTCCGATGTTTAAAGTGTTATATAAATAATCAACATGACTTTGTCAGAAAAATTCACTTTAACCAACCAATATATGAAAAAAAAAGTCCAGTTTAAAGATAATGGTAAGAGTTTTTTCTTTTTAATTTTGGTTTGTTATTCAGAATTATTAATGAAGTATTCCCCCTAGACCTTTGGAACCGGCGCTTCAGGCACAAAAGAATCCAAAAAATTTCATTTTTTTACAATGGCTATTAACAAAACACCTACCTGATCAGTGGGCACTTATCGAACAAATGGGGACCTTTTAATCAGGTATTTTGCCGGTAAAAATAAAATTCCAACGCTGGTTAAGATTAAATTTCTTTTTCCGTCTTCACTTGCAGGCCCTCCTTCAGTAGCATCGCGGTAAAAACACCATTGCCCTGGACTTTGACATGGTTGAAAGTCCCATCGTAAATGATACCCTTTCCACAGGATGGAGAATTGGACTTGAGAATGGCTTCCCTGCAATTGGCCATTTTTGCGATTTTGAGGGCCTCTTCAGCGCCTTTATGATAATTAGCCGAGACATCCTGGCCCGCCTGATTGATGACTTTTCCCTTTTGGATTTCCGCCGGAATACGGGGAGTGGGCAGGCCACCCAGTTGTTCCGGGCATACCGGAAGGGCCTCGCCCTTTTTCACCAGTTCAATGACTTTTTCACAACTTCTGGCTTTTCCGTCATAGGCACAATCAATTCCGGCCAGGCAGGCGCTGACAAGTTTCATAATTCACCTAAATCAAAGGTTTGGATACTGATGGCACCAAAACAGCCATAGCCGCCTTCTACAGTCGAGATATCCTCCTGGTAGGTCTGCGGAATGATGGATGAGGAAGCGTTGAGGTAATCCGTGAGATTCCGGTCATATGCCGCTATACCCAGGAGAACTGGTTTGCCAAAAGCTTTGGAATATTTCATTTCAATGGTCTGAACTCCCGGGCCCGATGAATAAAGGGTCCGGCGAATATCCTCCTCAGCAAAAAATAGCACAATATCATATCGAAAGGCATCCTCTGTTGTGATCAGGTCCAATAGAATTCTGTCATCCCTGAGGATGATTGTATTTTTGTCCAGGGAGGGTATAGCGGGCATAGTCGTCTTCGCCGTTACATGCAATTCTCCGTTTTCAGTTTCGGCCTCCACATTGAGGTAATAGGTTTCCCGTTCTTCAGGAATGAATGTCGGGTTGGTATAGCGCATGGAATCAATTTCGTCATATATTTCAAAAGTAAACAGGGAATCCTTTGAATTTTGAATTTTTACCGAAGCACCGGTGATATAAAATTCATTTTCTTCTGCATAATAATCCTTTGTCTTCAACACTTCCTCAATGTAAATAAAAGATTCTGCCTGGTAGCCATTGAGTCGGACAATTCCCAGTATATTGAGACCCGGCTCAAAATTGAGGTCAAGGATTTCTTTCGGCATCGGCCCTGGCTGATGGGGCAATTCACAGGAAAATAGAAAAGTTAACATGAGAATAAGGATAAAGTTTCTTTGGGTTTTCATGGTGTTCTTTGGGACCTCCGGATTGAATGATTTTTCGCTCATACTCACCTCAGAACTTGATGCTGTAGCCGGCAGTGATACTGGGTATGTAACTCAGACCAAATCCATAGTACCCATAATCGGGCAAGTAAAAATAATAGTAAGGGTTACGTTTCAAAAAAAGCACGTTCCTGATGGTCATGGTAAAATAGGCGTCATCAGCGCCAAGATACTCCGCCAGGTCATGGCCAAAGCCGGTGCGTAATTTCTTTTTCCAGCCGATGTCCAGCAACATTCGGGGCGGATAACGAACATTGTTTTTGGCCGGTGTAACATCCCTGGGATAAATACCGATCCGGTCTTCTACAACATCGTAATTAAATTGATTGTATTTTCCGGTTTCCCAGGTTTTGGGATACCCGCTGCTGAACTGGAAGGTTGTGCTAGCCGTGATATCGCGGGTCAGATTGTACATCAGTAACGTTTTTAAATTGTGGGTTTGGTCACCATCATAAAGGTATTCTTTGCCATTTCGATAGGATGGGAAACTTCGTGTCCCTCTGGATATTGTGTAACTGGCCCAACCGGACAATTTTCCAATCTTTCCCCGTATAAGCGTTTCGATGCCATAGGCTTTTCCTTTTCCCTGTTCCGGCCCGATAGCTTCATCGGCATCTGAATAGTCAAATTTATACAATCGATAAAGATCTTTATAATATCCGGTGACCGAATAGAAGAGGTCCTCGTTTATATAGCCTTCGATTCCGGCAATGAATTGTTCTGAGGCAATGGGCTCATAATTTTTAAGACTGTTAAAATATTCAAGGGTCTGGACAAATTCATTGTCTTTGGAATTCATCGTGGTGATGTATTGATTGTATCTTCCCCAGGCCAGTTTTAGTGTGGATATTTTACCTTTCATGGCAAGAGACAAGCGAGGTTCCAGCCGCCATTGACTCTCTGCTCGAAATCGTGTGTTCCTCAGCCCGGCTTTGAAGACCAGAGGCCCCAGGTCAATTTTATCCTGGAGATAAAAGGCCTGCAGGTCGGCCCTTTTCTGCTTCAGTTTTTCTCCCAAATAGGATTCACCAATGCTGTTTTCAAAATCCAAAAAATTCAGTTCAGCTCCCAGGTTCCAGGATTGGTTCCAAAAGGTAAAATAGGTCAAACCGGCTTTGGCAGTGTAATCGGAAATGTGATTGGTAATTTTCGTTTCATAATCCAGAAAAACATCTTTATCCCAACTGGTATCAGAAATGGCCAAGGAAAAATAGGTTTTGTTCTTTACTTTCGAGGCAGAATAATATAGATGAGTATCGAACAACAGGTTTGGCAACAGCACGGAATGAGAGTGGACACCAATGGCGCTGTTTGCCGTGTTGGTGACAAAGCCCTCTTCAAAATCATCAAACAAGGTATCGGGAAAATAGATCGTAAATCCAGTAATGTTGTAATCCATAAAATCCCGGGCATGAAAACCAGTAAAACTCAGGCGGGTGGTCCCCAATCTGGTTTGAAATGTTCCGATAATATCGGACATGGTGTTGGGCGCATTCATCATCACTCTGAACATTAGATCTGAATAGTAGCGACCGGATATCATGGCCGTGGAATTCTGGTTTACCGGAAATTCAAGAGCACCGGAAATTCCGGAAATGGACGGTTTAAATTCGCCATGGATTTCATCTTTATGTCCTTCTCTGGAAGTAATATTGAGAATGGAAGCATTTCGCCCGCCATATTCCGCATCAAAGCCACCGACCAGCATTTCAATATCCTTGATGGAATAGGGATTGAAAATCGCTTCCGACGCCATAAAATGCTGCGGGTTATAGATGGTCATACCGTCCAGTTGCACCAGATTTTCTCCGGGATCACTGCCACGGACATGAAATTGCGGAGAAGCCGGATCGGAAATGGTGACACTGGGCAAAAATTTCATCAATTTGAAAACATCCTTGTTCATCTGCGGCACTTCAAACAAAATAATCGGGTCCACTTCAAAACTGCTGATGTCCAGGTCTTTTTCAATGATACTGTTGCGGCGGCCTGTGACCTCAATGGCTTCCGTCTCAATGGTTGTGGTTTTCAATTCAATAGCGGGAACCAGGAGGTTCTTATTCGCAACAGCAATTTCCAGTTCTTTGGGCTCATAGGAGATATGGGAAAAAACCAGCATTGTTTTGCCCGGAGCGAGATTTCGTAAAATGAAAAATCCGTCATTGTCCGTAGCAGTTCCTTTACCGGTGCCCTTCACCATGATATTGACGCCGATGATGGTTTCACCGGAGGACTGGTCTATGACATATCCGGAAACATTGGATGCCCGGGACAAACTTATCAAAAGGATCAGTGAAATCAATAGTTTTTTCATGGTAAACAAACTCCCAGGGTGATAAAAAGTCCGGGTTCGACAATTTTGATTTTATCGGGAATATAGGGCAAGCCATTGACATTCATGTACAAACCGCCACCCAAAAATAAACCGCGAAAAAATTTAGGTCGGTATTCCAGCGAAGAGGATAAACCCAGATTGACCATTATAATATTCCAGTAATCCACATGATCAAATCGATCATGGTTGAAACTGTTGACACCGATGCGCAGGGTGGTATTATTTCGCCAGATCAGCGCCGCTGAAATCCGTTTGTACCAGTGCTGGTCAAATCCGCCAATGCTGAAAGATTCATGATAGGAGAATTTTCGGTAATACATACCAGCGGAACCCAGAAACCAATTGTTTTTATGGTTCCGGGGAAAATCCAGAGTCAGGTTGCCATCGATCAAAAAGCCATCCGGCAGCACCACAAAATCAAACCAGGACTCCAAAACACGGCGAAATCGATAGGGATAAATCGGCGTATTGAAATTCAAAAAATTCAGTGAATCCCTTTGTGCGTTGAGCCAATGGTCAAAGAGATGGGCGATATTTTCTTCAATCTCCAGTTTCTGATTATTTTTGATGCGGATATCCCACATCCAGTTTTTTATTTTCTGGTTGTTTTCGTCCAAAAGAAAGGAATAGCCGTTCAGGACTTTTGCACGATTAAAGACTGGTTTATTATCTTCCCAAAGGGTTAGATTTTCCACCACCAGCTGATGGTCCAGTTTCACAGAATCTGCTTCGATTTTGTAGGACAAAAAATCAGCAACCTCATGATTTAAAACAAGATATTGGTCTATTGGAATATATTTATACTTGTTGATCTGGGTAATACCAAGCGTGTTGGGCTTAAATTTTCGCTGATCGATAATATGCAATTTATTTGGGGTAACCAGAGAATCACAGGGCATGGATATGATTAAATTTTCAAAAATTAACCGGTCCAATGGCTTGATCTGGCTAAAAAGGCCCGAAACAACAACAAAAACAACTGTGACAAAGTAAAAAAAATTTTTCATTCCCATCCCATTTTATCAATTCTAATAACCAGGGGCTGAATTTTAAAAAATTTATTGAATGTGCAGTAATCTTGCTATTGGAATTATTTTTATTTATAAAAGTTGTCAAGGTCCTGAAACTTTATTATTTACTTCAAAATGACCCGCATATTTTTTATATTTTCAGGACTATGAATACTGTAATAGAAAAAAATATCACCAAAAAAGAACAACAATTCATCAACAGCCTGAAAACCCTTCACGGCCGAAAAAAAAACAACGCCTTTATTATTGAAGGGATCAAAAATGTAGAGGAATTACTGCTGTCAGAACTCAAGGTCCGCAACCTCTATTTATCTTCCTCTCTCTCAGTAGTGAAATTGCAGTATTTCATCAAAATGTGTCTTGAGAAAAACCTGGACCATACTGTAACGACCAGCCAGGATTATCAAAAAATCACCACCATGAACAATCCCGAAGGCGTCCTGGCGATTTGCGAGTATTGCCGTGAAAAGGAATTATCAGAAATCAAACTTCCGGCCCTTTACCTTTCGGAAGTCAATGATCCCGGCAACCTGGGTACTATTTTTCGCACAGCGGCCTGGTTTGGCGTTCCCGCGGTGATTATTTCAGAAAATTCCGTCGATGCATTTAATCCCAAAGTGGTTCGCAGTTCCATGGGTAGTTTTTTTCATCTGACCATTATTCAAAATATGACCCCTGAAAGGCTGATTAACTTTTGTGACGATAAAAAAATTCCTCTTTTTATTGCCGATCTGAATGGGGAAAACCCGGTAAACTTTAATCCCCAAAGTGAATATATCCTTTGCTTTGGCAGTGAGTCCCACGGCGTGCCTCAACGGATTATGAACCATACCCGGCAAATCCTTTCAATTCCCAAATACGGCCGTGGTGAATCCCTGAATCTCGCTATGTCTGTGGGAATTATGCTCAACTCACTCATTAATAAAGGTCAAAAATGAAGCGAATTTTTATTATCATCGGACTCTGCTGCGCCTTGTTTTCTCAGGACCGGTTTTCAAATGATTCTCTCTCCCTGGATTTTCCGGTCAATGATTCCATCCAGATGATTCTGGATTCTTTGGTTCAGGCGGCGGATTCGACCCAAAGACCTGATAGCGGAAGGGTAGAAAAAACCGATCAGACCTTAAGAAAAGTAGAAAATTTTTATGCCAGCGGACTGAATAACCAGGGTTTCTTTTTGTCACGCAACATCCCTCCCAAAGTTCGTCCTGAACAAAAGACCAATATGCTGTTTAGCTTTTTTACCACTGGTTGCATACCCTGCCGGAAAGAGATCCCTTTTCTTGAAAAACAAACCGGTAAATTTGATATTAAAAAAGCCTATCTGGTGAATATCGGCGAAGACAAGGAAAGGGTAGAAAAATATCTCGAACACTTTCAAACCAATCTCAATATTCTGTTGGATCCCTATAGTGTCGTTTCAAAAAAACTCAATGTTACAACAACTCCGGTGCTGATTATTATTTCCGGGGATGGAGATTTACTCTATCGGCACAACGGCTTTCAGGACAGTGATACCACTGAAATACTGGAAAAATTCAATCAATACTTTGGAAAAATAAATGAACCCTTTTAATCCGCCAAAACTGTGGCAATCGATTTTATTGCTGGCCGCTGGCATGGCTTTGGGCTTATTGGTTCCGGCCCTTTTTCTCCTGCCTTTGGGGGTGATTTTTGAAATCGATCAAGCCGCTGTCACACGGATTGCTCTACTGGTAGGAGAAGCACTCTTACCGGTACCCATCCTGATCTGGGCAATTTTACGGAAATACCGTTTGAAAGAGGTTTTTCGTTTCCGGGCAGTCAGATGGAATTACATCTGTTACACCCTCATGGCCGGAGTGGGTTTGCTTTTTGTGCTGGATGAGATTGAACGGCTGATGGCGATGTTCATCACATTGCCGGATTATATGCAGGAGTTGGAAGCCCTGCTGAGAATATCGGACCTGCCGTCAGCCTTACTGCTGATCATGTCAATCGCCGTTATTGGCCCTTTGACCGAGGAGATGGTCTTTCGCGGTTTTTTTCTTCACGCACTGGAAAAAAACCTTAAAAACGCTACCCGAGCTGTGGTTTACACAGCTGTCGCCTTTATGATTTCACACTTTAATATCTATTGGGCTTTAAGTATTTTTGCAGCAGGATTTTTACTTTCCTTCGCAGGTTGGAAAACAAAATCCATCTGGCCCTCTTTTTTGTTTCATCTGGTCAATAATTCCCTCTCTCTGGCCTTTACCCACTTTGAAAAATCCATTGATCCCCTGCTTTCATTCCACGGCCACACCCATCCGATTGTTTTTTTGACCGGAATATTTCTTTTGCTATATTTCATGCGTAAATTAACCAGGCTGAAAACCTATGAATCATAAAGAAGGGAGATAAGTATGAGGGACAGAGAATTTATTATACTGCTTGATACTTTCCGTCGCTTAATCCGCAGAAATGCGGTCCAGAATATCAAAAAAATGCTGGAAAAAACCCATCATGCCGACCTTTCGAGAATATTTCCTTCTTTAACAGCTGATGAGCGATTATATATTTTTAATAATATTGATGATTATGAATTCAAGGCCGATTTTATTTCCGAACTGGATGAGACCATTGCCCATGATATGCTGGAAACACTGGAACCTGAAGAAATCGTCAAAATCATCACACAAATGCCTCCCGATGACCAGGCCGATTTGATCGGAAGCCTCGACGAAGAGCTCGAAAGCCAGATCCTGAATATCATGAAGGATAAAGAGTCCGAAAAGCTGGAAGAACTGATGATGTATCCACCGGAATCAGCCGGAGGTATCATGGTTCCCCTGCCCTTCAAAATGAGGGAAAACGACACGGTCCAGGATACCATCAATTCCGTTCACAAACAGGAAGACACGGAAATGATTTTTTATATCTACATCGTCGATGAAAAAGACCGGTTGAGTGGAATCCTGTCCATGCGACATTTGCTGACCGCCAAGCCGGAAACAAAACTCAAGGACATCATGCTCACCAATGTACTGACAGTTTCACCGGAAACCGATCAGGAAGAAGTCGCCCGGATTACATCCCGCTATGATTTACTGGCCTTGCCAGTAGTGGACAATAATAATGTGTTGCTGGGGATTGTCACGGTGGATGATATTATTGACGTCCTTCGGGAAGAAGCGACGGAAGACTTTCTGCAGATGGCCGGTGTTGGTAAAGACCGTGAAATTTTATTGAAGACACCCTTTGAATCCGCCCGCACCCGTTTTCCCTGGTTGTTTGCCACTTTCCTGGGCGGTTTTATCTCTTCTTTTATCATCAGCAATTTCGGCTATCTCGTCAAGGAATTTATTCTCCTGTCAGCTTTTATGCCCATCGTTATGGGCATGGGAGGAAACGTAGGCACCCAGTCATCCACCATTATTGTACGCGGTTTGTCTACTGGCAGAATTGATTTCAACCATTTGGAAAAAGTGTTTTTCAGGCAGGTACTGATTGGTTTAATACTGGGTGCCACTTACGGTATTTTACTCTTCCTGTTCACTTTTTTATTCAACCTGGGAATTGAAAATATTCTGCTTCTCAGTGCCATCATTGGTATTTCCCTCTCCTTTTCCATGTTGATTGCAGCCAGTCTGGGTACAATTACCCCCCTGATGTTGGAACGGTTTAATGTTGACCCGGCTGTTGCTACTGGCCCGATTGTTACAACGGTTGTGGATGTTTTGGGGGTTTCCGCATATTTCGGCATTGCAACGCTCATATTACGTAGTTTTGGAATTCTATGATCCTTCATCTCTTGTTGTTTTTTTTTAGCCTGGTTCATTTTTTTGTCATTGCCCTCTTTTATTGGGGGTTGCGGAAAAAGCCCCGTGAAACTTCCCACTATCAGCCTTTTATCTCAGTAGTCATTGCCTTAAAAAATGAAGAAGAGAACCTTGCTGCCCTGCTGGAGGGCCTGCAAAACCAGGATTATTCACCCGATAAATATGAAATTTTGCTGATCGATAACAGTTCCGATGACGATACCTTCAACCAGCTCAAAAGCCGGGTGGCGGGCAATCTCCGGTTTCAGGTGCTGACTACCAAAGATTATTCATCGGATTTAAAATATAAAAAAGAAGCCATGATGATGGGGATTGAGAATGCACGCGGCGAAATTATTTTATCCACCGATGCGGACTGTATTGTTCCGCCGACATGGATTTCATCCATGGCCACCCAGTATCAGGAAGACGTGGATATGGTCATTGGATTTTCTGAAGTCATGACTGATCCTACCCTCTTTCAAAAAATACAAAAACTTGATTTTTTAATGTTAATGGCCGCAGCTAAAGGAGCCCTAAACCTGGGATTTCACTGGGCCGGAAGCGGACAAAATATTTCCTTTCGCAAAAAGGCCTTTTACAATTGCGGCGGTTATGACGGGCTCAAGACCCTCAAGGGCGGCGATGATACACTTTTTATTCAAAAATTCGCGAAAATAAATTCCGGCAAAATCCTGTTTTCTACCCACTCAGGCAGCCAAGTCAAAACCAGGGCCCTGAAAAATTTTCGCAGTTTTATGCGCCAGAGAATACGCTGGGCCTTTGAGGCCAATTATACACGGAAGTTTAACCCGCTGGTATTTTTTATTTCCCTGGCGGCCTTTGGTTCAAACAGTGCACTGCTGTTTTATTTTTTTCTGACCCTGGCCAACAGTAACTTTGGGATCTATTTATTCAGCCTGACGTTGATGAAATATTTGATTGAAAACCTGCTGGCCATCAAGGCTGCCGATCTTTTCGGCATGACTAAAATACTCACCATTTTCCCTATCTGGTTTATTCTTTATCCACCTTATGCTTTTTTCCTCGGTCTAATGAGTTTTGTCGGAAAAAATGTTAAGTGGAAGTAAGGCCTATTTAATTATTTCAAAACTATCATATACTGCGCCGGTAGCGTCATAACTCCTGTAGGTCAAAACATTTCCATCGAGTCCGATGACCTGAAAGAGCTGGCGGCCATTTCCCATTTTTGCCATGAACTTCATATTTTCTTCCTTCATGTCATAGACTTTTACACCAACAACTGAGACCGCATAATATGTTCCAGGCTCATGGGAAGGAACAATATTTCCACCCCTGAGCTTGTAGGTCCGTCCATAAGTATGGTCATGCCCCTGCAGGACAAGATCGACAGAATATTTATCAATAATGGGCAGAAAAAGGTCCCGGCGGTCTTTGCTGTCCCGACCCTGGGCTGTTGAATAAAAAGGCTGGTGGATCGATATAATGGTCCAGAACTGTTTGTTTTCTGAAAGCACCTTATCCAGCCAACGGACCTGTTCTTCCAGTTTTTCATTGCCATTCAGTGTGATTAGTCGAAGTCCC
The DNA here is from genome assembly GCA_016934035.1 of Fidelibacterota bacterium. Classification (GTDB taxonomy): domain Bacteria; phylum Fidelibacterota; class UBA2242; order UBA2242; family JAFGTP01; genus JAFGTP01. The sequence continues at coordinate 377,910 of JAFGTP010000054.1, read as the reverse complement.
TGGTAATCAATATAAAAGGCGCTTTCTTCCAGGCCCTCCGGTCCGTTTTCCGGCTGAGTCATTTGCGGGCGCCATAGCGGCGTCAATATTCGCGAATTTTCAATCCTGGGATACTCATGGTTCCCCGGTAAAAATACCATCGGCGTTGTCCGGGAAATCCATCCCAGGGCATCAAAAATTTCACCCCATTCATGATCATTGTCGCCATGATTGACAATATCACCGGCATACAGCCAAAAACCGGCATTGGGGGCCCTCCGGTATGCACTTCGCAGGACCCGGCTGCTCATATCAAAAATGCCATTTTGCACATCTCCGAGATAGACAAACTGAAAAGGGACCGGCTCTTTGCAGGCCGTGGTAAAATGGTTCCACTCACTCCATGAATCCTCGGTACCTACCCGGTAAGCATAGGTGGTGCCGGGTTTCAACTGGTCCACGATCAGTCCATGTTGATAAATTTCCAGTTCATTGATTTTAAGGATTTCTGTGCCGGCTGAAAAGGTGCTTGCTTTTGGGTCCATTTTGGTTGAAGCATCGGCTGGCAGGATCTGGACCCGGGGATTTTTTATTTTATCATAATTACGCCAGGTGACAGCTATTTCCGAGGCCGGATTTTCCGTAAGATTCAACAAGACCCGCGACGGGCTGTCGGCCAGCAGCAGGCTTGAAATAAAAATGGTCACCATTAATAATCTTTTCATGTTATCCTCCTGATTTAACTCTGTAATCCAATGAATTTAGAATCTATTTATGAAAAAAGGACACAAAAATTGATAAAAGATGGCTTTATATTTATTTTCATCTTATGCTTATTTTTGAGAAGGAGTTGACATGGGCAATAAAAAGAAAAAAAACAATAAAAATATTCTGAGTGGAAAAGTCTATGAAAAAGAACTGGCCAGGCTTCAGATTGAACTGGTGAAATTACAGGAATGGATCAAAACCAAAGGGCTTCGCATCATGGTCCTATTTGAAGGCCGCGATGCTGCCGGAAAGGGTGGTGTCATCAAGCGTATCACCGAATCCCTTAATCCCAGAATCTGCCGGGTGGTAGCCCTGGGTGTTCCTACTGAAAAGGAAAAAACCCAATGGTATTTTCAACGGTATGTGGCCCATTTTCCTGCCGCCGGAGAAATGGTCCTATTTGACCGCAGCTGGTATAATCGGGCCGGTGTAGAACGGGTCATGGATTTTTGTACCGAAGCGCAATATCAGGAATTTTTACGTACCTGTCCTGAATTTGAACGGATGCTTATCCGCTCTGGCATTTTGCTGATCAAGTACTGGTTTTCTGTTAGTGATGAAGAGCAGGAAAAGCGATTTCAGGCCAGACTCACGGATCCCACCAAGCGCTGGAAACTCAGTCCCATGGACTTGGAGTCCCGCTCCAAATGGGTAGAATACTCCAAAGCCAAGGATGTCATGTTTGCCCATACCGATATCAAACAGGCACCCTGGTACGTTGTCAATGCCGATGACAAGAAAAAAGCCCGTCTTAACTGCATCAGCCATTTATTATCCATAGTCCCGTATGAAGATATGACACCTGGCCCCATAGAATTACCACCCCGTCAGGAAAACACCGGGTACGTCCGTCCGCCGATTAGTGACCAGACCTTTGTGCCGGAAATTTATTAGCCACGGCTCCTAGCTTCATCGAAAATTCTACTGAAAATCAGAGTCTGAAGATCCACATCCGATCGTTCATTCCGATGAATTATTTTCAGGATTTTGCATCCTGTATTTTTATGACTATATTATTCTGAACATAACAATGAATTAACAAATTTTCGAGGAGATGCTGAATTGAACCATTCTGATGAATTTCTAATGTTTGCCCTGGGAATTGGCGTTTTCATATTTCTCTTTGCCTACAAAAAGTTACTGGACCGGATCCCTTATAAAAAATATTTAATCCTTGCTTTCAGCATCACCCTGACAGCCTGGATGGCGACGGTGCTGGAAACCTTTTTTCTGAACAATTTTTTAAACCTGCTGGAACATTTTTCTTATACCTTCAGCACTCTGGTATTTTTCTTCTGGACCTGGAAAATATCAACACGAAAACCCGGAGATCCTGCATAATGTTCATCAGCTACCTGGACTTTGCAACATTCATTTTTTCAATATTATCCATCATAACAATCCTTTTTAAATGGAAAAATTTCAAAGGACATGATATAAAAATTCTACTAATCGTCCTTTTAGTGTTCAATTCTCTCTATTCCCTTTATCTCTGGCTGGAATGGATAGGGATTTCCAAAATACTGGAACCCGTGGAAAATTTTTGGGGCGCCCTCCTGCCGATGTCCTGGGCTTTTTTATTCTATGCCTTTTTTAAACAATCCCTCACCGATGATCTGAAAAAAAGTGAAGAAAACTACCGAATCACTTTTCATTCCATTGGCGACGGAGTGATCGTCACTGATGCGATGGGAAAAATCACCAATATGAATCCCGCAGCAGAATTCCTGACCGGCTGGGTCCTCGAACAAGCCCGGAACCACCCTTTGCAGGAGGTCTTTACCATACAAAACTCAAAAACCGGAAAAACGGCTATTAACCCTGTGGAAAAAGTCCTTCAAACCAATCAAACAGTCGGACTTGCCAACCATACCGAACTCCTTCGAAAAGACGGAAAACGATTTCAAATTGCCGATTACGGCGCACCTCTCAAAAGTGATAACGGAATCGTCCGGGGAGCTGTTTTGGTTTTTCGGGATGTTACCGAAGAATCCAATTTACACAATCAGATCATGGAAAATGAAGAACGAATGAACATGGCGATGACGGGCGCCAACATTGGGACCTGGGACTGGAATATCAAAACCAATGAAATGGTCTACAGCAACCGCTGGATTGAAATGCTTGAATATGAACAATCAGAATTTGAACCAAACCTGGATATCTGGAAAAAACTGATCCACCCTGACGACCTGGAAGAAATGATGCATAGATTGCAGTTAAATCTTAGTGGCCAAAGCGACCATTATGAATGCGAATACCGGATGCTGGCGCAAAATGGTCAATGGCACTGGATCTCTGACCGTGGCAAAGTAATCCGCTGGAGCGAGGAGGGAAAACCTCTGCAGGCTGCCGGAATATATCTGGACGTCACTTACAACAAAAAGGCCGAACAATTACTACTGGAAAGCGAAGAGAAGTACAGAAGCCTGATCGAAAACTCTCCAAATGGGATTTTCCTTATTTTTAATGACACTATTGAAGTGATCAATGAAAAATTTTTAACTATTTTCAATCTGGACCGGGATTCGCTGAAAGGACCCAATTTGAATTTCACTGACATGGTTGTTCCCGCAGACCAGAAAACGGTAAAGAGTACTATTAAAGATATCTTGTCCGGTAAAATCAAGCAAAAATATCTTGAATTTTCCTGTATGGATACCCAACAAAACATACTGAATATCGAAGCAACTTTCGCCTCAGTCCGCTATAAGGCAAGCCTTGCAATCCAGATCATTGTCAGGGATATTACAGATAAGAAAAAACTGGAAACCCAACTCTACCAATCCCAAAAAATGGAAGCCATTGGACAACTGGCTGGCGGTATTGCTCACGATTTCAATAACCTGCTGACAGTGATCAACGGCTACAGCGATTTGATGACAGCAATGAATTTACCAGAAAACCTCAAAGACCCAATCCGGGAGATAAAAAATGCAGGGAACCGGGCAGCGCGTCTCACGTCCCAATTGCTGGCCTTCAGCCGCAAGCAGCTGATCCAGCCCAAAACGATTAATCTCAACGAAATCCTTCACGAACAGATCAAAATGCTGAGCAGGCTGCTGGGCGAAAATATTGAAATCATTACCTATTTGGCCGAAGATCTGGAAAACATCAAAGCAGACCCCGGACAGATGGACCAGGTGATTATGAACCTTGCTGTCAATGCCCGGGATGCCATGCCTTTAGGCGGAAAACTGACCATCGAAACCGCTGTCAAAACCATAGATCAGGAGTATGAAAAAGACCATATGGGATTCAAACCCGGAACCTATGTCATGCTGGCTATCAGCGACACCGGAACGGGTATGAGTAAATCTGTGGTCCAACATATATTTGAACCTTTTTTCACCACCAAAGGACGGCATAAAGGGACCGGACTGGGTTTGGCCATGGTCTATGGAATTATCAAGCAAAACGGTGGGTTCATCTATGTTTACAGTGAACAAAACGTCGGAACCACCTTTAAAATATATTTTCCCATGGCGCAAAGGCCTTCGGGGATTCAAGAAGAAGTTAATGAGAAGTCAGATCATCTGGCCGGCCAGGAAACCATCCTTGTTGTTGAAGACGATGAAGCCGTAAGGAATATTACCATCAGCAACCTGGAAAAATATGGATACCAGGTCCTCAGTGCCGAAAACGGACGAGAGGCCCTTGAACAGTATATCGACAAAATTCAACAATTTGACCTCGTGATTTCCGATGTTATCATGCCGGTTATGGGAGGCAAAGAACTGGCCGAAAAAATTATCAAAATTAAACCAGCGGTAAAAATCCTCTTCATATCCGGATATACCGACAACAGTATTGTCCATCATGATATTCTCAAAGAAAATGTGGATTTTATTCAAAAACCCTACACCCACATCGAACTTGCAAAAAAAGTCAGAAGTCTTCTGAATGACTGACATTTTGTGAGTTTGATTTCAATTATCCTCTCGGCCCGAAGCTGGCGATCATTCCAATTGTCGCTTTCAAAGCTATTCAATGTGATGTAAGAAAATTGCTTACTTATTTCTGGTTACCAAATTTCTATTCGGTAACCTTTTATAGCATTTATCATAAGAAATGTCTCGTAGGTGACCATTCCGATTTTCACACATCTAGGTTCTCAGCGATAATGGAAATTATAGAACGGTGAAATTGACCCAAAAGCTTAAGTTGAACTGACATTATTTTTGTTTTGTTACTTTATTTTCAAATCAAAATTCTCCAGAATATTCTTGGACAAAATATAGTTTAAAAAAATATGAAATCAAATCACAGGAACAACAATAAAAAAAGGACACCCTGTGTGAGTGCCCTTGAATTTTATCAGTCAATTCAACTAATTCAACAAATCCACAGCCACGAGACAGGTCATCATGGCAAAATCAACCAATTGTTTAATATCCACAAATTCATTGGCAACATGGAACATCTCGTCGTCACCCGGGCCCCAGCCGACTGAAGTGACGCCGGCAACATTGAGTGTCTTTGCATAAGTACCGCCGCCCATTCCAAAGCATTGGGGTTCAAAGCCCAGCACCTCTCTGGCATTTTTCTGAATTGCGTCAACCACTTCGTTTTTCGGGTCGATGGCGTGAGGCTCATTCCAGGACATGACACTGACCTCGAATTCACCCTGGACTTTTTGGGTCAGATTGGTCAGCTGCTGAATGACCTTTTCCCGGGTCATACCGGGAACCGTGCGAATATCAAGGGTGATTTCACAGGAGCCGGGAACAATATTGGGTGCTGCGCCGCCATTGATTTCCCCCAGGTTCAGGGTCGGATGGCCGAGTACAGGGTGGGGTGTGTAATCAAATTTCATTTTTTCGATTTCCTTTACTAAACGGGCCATCATATAAACCGCATTGACACCCCGCTCCGGTGTGGAGCCATGGGCCTGTTTTCCTCTGGCAATAATTTTAAAAACCGTCCGCCCTTTTTCAGCAATATCAATATTTACCATATTCTCACCGATATCCGGAATAATGGAATAGGTTGGGTCAATCAGGTTTTCTTCCAGCAGGTAACCGATGCCATAATCGATTCCGTCCGGGTCTTCGGCCTCTTCGTCAGAGAGTGCCGCCAACATCAGCTGGCCTTTCAGTTCATCCGCCAAACCCAGTTCCTTCATGATCTTTCCGGCAACCAGAATCGAAGCCAGGGGGCCTTTGTCATCCAGGGTCCCGCGTCCGAAAAGTTTTCCATCTTTTTCGTAAGTTTCAAAAGGGTCGGTGTCCCAACCATCACCGGCAGGCACAATGTCCATATGTCCCGGCATCAGCAGTCTTTTCCCGGATTCATTTTTGCCTAAGGTGCCGATAATATTGGGACGGCCTTCCATTCGGGCAAATTCCTGATAGGGAATATTGGCATTGTTCAGAAATTCCTTGACGATATTGCCGCAGCGGTATTCCTCACCCCGGAATTTCAGATAGGGGTGTTCCGGCAGTTTGGCAGAGACCACGTTGACTGTTTTTTCTTTTACCAGCCTGGAAGTCAACGCCACCACCTCGCGGGTGATCCTTTCGTTATGTTCCTGAAAATATTGTTTGATTTTTTCTTTTTGCGACATGTTCTCCTCCTGGTTTTGGCCCCAAATTCACACCGGTCTGAACCAAGCCTTCGGCTGATATTGGACAAAGTAAAAACAGCCCGATCTCCTGGTCGGTTTTCGGTGCGAGCCTGTGGCATTTATTGAATTATTAAAAAGCATATTTCTTCAAAGAAAAGCATGGTATAAATGTTCCATTTTCCTCAAATTTACCAGTCTAAATTGAAAATGCAAATTTCCACTGATATTTTATAAGAAAAAACTGGTCTTTAAATTTTAAAGAATTAAATTTTGAAACATTAGATTATTTAAACCATTTTATTTGAGAAAGGGCAATTGTATGAGTAATACAAAACATTGCATTGAACTGGAAAATAAGTACGGTGCGAAAAATTACAAGCCACTGGATGTAGTATTGACCAAAGGTAGCGGTATTTGGGTAGAAGATGTCGACGGCAAAAAATACATGGATTTTCTTGCTGCCTATTCAGCTGTAAATCAGGGTCATTGCCATCCAAGATTGGTTGAAGTGATGAAAAATCAGGCTGAGAGATTGACCCTTACATCAAGAGCCTTTCGAAACGATCAATTACCGGAACTGGCAAGAGAGCTTTGCGAAGTGACCGGTTTTGAAAAAATGCTGCCCATGAACTCCGGAGCAGAAGCTGTGGAAACAGCGGTCAAAGCCGCCAGAAAATGGGGCTACAAAGTCAAAGGTATTGAAGACGATAAGGCAGAAATCATCGTCTGTGCCGGAAACTTTCATGGCCGTACGGTGACCATCATCTCCTTTTCCGATGAACCGCAATACAAGGACGGTTTCGGTCCCCTGACACCGGGCTTTAAGATCATACCTTACGGAGACGCTGAGGCCCTGGCAGCCGCCATCACAAAAAACACTGCAGCTTTTATTGTCGAACCGATTCAGGGTGAAAGTGGCGTCGTTGTCCCGCGGGAAGGTTTTCTGAAAGATGCAGCAAAAATCTGTAAAGAAAACAATGCCCTTTTTATTGCTGACGAAATTCAGGCCGGACTGGGCAGGACCGGAAAATTATTTGCTTACGAACATGAAGGCATTAAACCCGATATGGTCATTATCGGAAAGGCCCTATCCGGAGGTATGTATCCTGTCTCAGCAATTGTGGCCTCCAAAGAAATCATGAATGTCTTCAATCCCGGTGACCACGGCTCGACTTACGGCGGAAACCCGCTGGCCTGTGCTGTGGCCCGTGAGGCCCTGAAAATTTTGCAGGATGAAAAACTGATTGAAAAATCAGCCGAATTAGGGGCTTACCTGATTGATGAATTGAAAAAAATCAACAGCCCTCATGTCGAATTGATTCGCGGCAAAGGACTGTGGGTTGGTATCGTCCTGAAAAAAACAGCCGGCGGAGCCAGAAGGTTCTGCGAAGCCCTTCAGGAAAAAGGTATTCTTGCCAAAGAAACCCATGAAAATGTTATCAGAATTGCCCCGCCACTGGTGATCACCAAACAGGAAATCGACCAGGCGGTTGCGATTTTGAAAGAAGTATTAGCTTAATGATAAATTAGCCGCAGGTTTTCACTGACCAACACAAATATTCAATGCCATCAGCGCAGGTCTGCGGCTAAAAACTAAAAAAAAACGGGAGAGTAGCTATGAGTTATGTATTCGAAGGCCTAAAACCGGAACGGTTCTGGAAATTATTTTATGAATTCAACCAGATTCCAAGAGAATCCAAACATGAAGAACAGGTTGCAGCCTGGCTGGTAGATTTTGCTAAAAACCTGGATCTTCCGGTGGTACAGGACGAAGTAGGCAACGTACTTGTCCGGAAACCTGCGACACCGGGATATGAAAAAGCACCGACAGTCTGTATGCAGGGACATATGGATATGGTCTGTGAAAAAAATAAGGATGTCGACCATGATTTCCGTAAAGACCCGATCAAAATGAAAGTGGAAGATGGCTACGTCAGAGCACAGGGAACCACACTCGGCGCCGATAATGGTGTCGGTGTGATTGCAGCGCTTCTGGTCATGGAATCCAAAGACCTGGTCCATCCACCCATGGAATTTCTCTTTACCGTTGATGAGGAAACCGGACTCACCGGCGCCAATGCCCTGAAACCCGGATTCGTCACAGCCGACATTCTTCTCAATGGCGACTCTGAAGAAGATGGCGTCCTTTTCGTGGGTTGTGCCGGCGGAAAAGATACCCATATAACAAAGGAAATCGCAAAAGTTGACGCACCGGCCGGTAAAAAAGCACTGCGCTTTTATATCGAAGGTTTCAAAGGCGGACACTCCGGACTTGACATTCACAAAATGAGAGCCAATGCCATCGTTCAGTTGAACAGAGTTCTGGCAGCATTGGATGAAAAATTTGGTGTTGATCTCTATTTCTTTGAAGGCGGCACCAAGCACAATGCCATTCCCCGTGAAGCCGAATGTAAATTCCTGGCCAAAGCAGAAGATGTTGCTGCCATCCAGGCACAGGTTGCAGAATGCGAAGCAGTAATCAATGCTGAATACAAATTATCAGAAAATGTTGCAAAACTGGCAGTGGAAGAATTAGCAGATTATCCTGCAAAAGTATTTGCAGCAGAGTTCAAAAAAACATTCATGAACCTCATCAAAGCCATTCCTCACGGTGTCAAACAGATGAGTGCGGCCATGCCCGGTGTGGTAGAAACTTCTACCAATTTGGCGATTGTCAAAGCTGATGAAGGATTGGAAATTCTCACTTCACAAAGAAGTTTTGTGGAATCAGCCAAAAATGAACTGGCCGCCAAAGTCAAAGCAACTGCTGAACTGGCTGGTTGCAAAGCCGAACATCATGGCGGATATCCCGGATGGAACCCAAACCCGGAATCAAAAATCCTAAAAATTATGTCTCAGACCTACGAAGAACTGTTCGGGACCAAAACTGAATCTGCGGCAATTCATGCCGGCCTTGAATGTGGAATTATCGGTGAAACCAGACCGGGAATGGATATGATTTCCTACGGCCCCGACATTCACAACCCGCATTCACCTTCAGAAGAAGTTGGCATCGAATCTGTCAATAAATTCTGGGAATTGACCAAAGAGACCCTGAAAAGGATCGCTGCACAAGGAAAATAATTAATTATTTTTTTAAAAATTTACTTTAGAATTTTTAAAATAAATCATAATAAGTGAGGAGAATTCAACTTCTCACTTATTTTTTTTCAAATAGCAGGAGTTTGACCCGAAAATTCAGCAAGACTTAGATCCGTGTAAAAAAGGCTTTGATGCTGAATTTTTTCCTTTCTTTTCATTCTTCGGTTTTACAAGGAAATACAATAGAATTGAGATAATCCCGAAGACAATTTAAACCCAAATTACACCGTAGGATTTTTACTCTCTTTGTATTACCACGACTTTTAAGCCGTGGACTATCTTTAATCTCAAATCAGGACATTAGCCCTATAACAGTTTAGTGGCTAATGCCTCTTTTTAAGGGAAATTCCATTTCACAAGTTAAAACTCGTTACAATCCATATATACTTTTACTGATACGTAATCCGGGTCTATTGCATTTATAGTGTTTTGCAAAAGTAATGTCCAAAGGACTCTGTTTCAAAAGTCAATTCAGAAATCCGAAGTTGTCATGCTGAACGAAGTGAAGTATCTCCTTTCCATGTCACTGAGATTCTTCATAAGGTTCAGAATGTACTGTGTTAAAAATCAAGCAATGAATGAATTATTTGGATCATAATTCCGGTTATACTTACCAATCGCAAATATTTGCTTCATTAATTTATTCATAGTTACTACCCTGACAACGTTATGTTCTTTTCCATTAGCAAAAAGTCGTTCATAAAATGCATGACATCTAGGGTTATGTTGAATTGCAGACAATGACAGATATTTGAAGACTTTCGCAACAGAGTCCAGAGATCAGACATTTATTTTGAAAATCATTATATCATAAGAAATATGCCATAGGTGACCATTCCTATTGTCACTTTTCCGGTTCCTCAGCGATAAAGCGAATTATCACCTGTGGTTGGAAACTGTGAAATTGGTCAAAAAGGCGCCGGTCAAACTGACGTTATTCATTGGGTGCAAATTTAAAATTTTGTAAAGAGTAGGAAAATTTTGAAAAGCTACCATTGAACAATAAAAAAGGCGACAACTTCACAGCTATCGCCTCAAAAAATTTTCACTTTTTCTCACCTTATACTTCAGGCACTCAAATTTTCAATAATCTTCGCTCCCATTTCTTCTGTTGTCAACGATTTTTTGCCTTCTTCGCAGATGTCGCCGGTCCTGTAGCCATCATTGAGCGTTTTTTCCACGGCTGCTTCAATCTTTTCAGCGGCTTCTGTCATGTCAAAGGAATATTTCAGCATCATGGCAGATGACAATATCTGAGCAATCGGATTGGCGATGTTTTGTCCGGCAATATCAGGCGCCGAGCCGCCACCGGGTTCGTACATGCCGAAGGAACCTTCAGCCAGACTGGCACTGGGCAGCATTCCCAGGGAACCGGTCAATGCCGCTGCCTCATCAGAAAGAATATCACCGAACATATTGCCGCAAAGCATGACATCAAACTGACCAGGATTGCGGGTCAGTTGCATAGCCGCATTGTCTACGTACATCGGGATATATTCCACATCGGGATAATCTTTCATCACCTCTTCTACAACTTCACGCCAGAATACCATCGTTGTTAAAACATTGGCCTTGTCAATGGAATGGACTTTTTTATTGCGCTTGCGGGCTGCTTCAAAAGCCACCTTTGCAATTCGCCTGACCTCTCTGCGGGAGTAGGCCATTGTATCGAAGGCCTGCTCATCATCACCGGATCCCCTGCGTCCTTTGGGCTGGCCAAAATAAATGCCGCCAGTCAGCTCACGCACAACGAGAATATCAAATCCTTTCCTCGAAATGTCCTGACGTAATGATGATGCAAAGGCCAGGGCCGGATAAAGTTTCGCCGGACGAAGATTGGCATAAAGCCCAAAGGCTTTGCGCAGTCCCAGCAAAGAATTCACTTCCACCCCTCGCCATCGTTCACTATTTTGCTCGGCTACAGGGCCGCCGACAGAACCAAAGAGTATGGCGTCGGAAGCTCTGCAAATATTCAATGTTGATTCCGGTAAATGGCATTGGTACTCATCCCAGGCAGCACCGCCAACCAGGGCCAGTTTGTATTCAAATTCCATATCATAGATATCCTGGATTTTGTCCAGTACTTTCAGCGCCTGATTCATTACTTCAGGGCCAATGCCATCACCGGGTAAAACAGCTATTTTCTTTTTCATAATGTCCTCTTATTAGGTGTTTTGATATTTAGGTTATAAGGTGTTTAGGTTTTGCAAAGAACTTCCATTTCGAAGTTTTCCCCTGATAACCAAAAATCCTAATTCATTTTTTCCCAACGTAATCCAGCAAACCACCGGCTTCAATAATGTCCAAAGCAAATTGTGGCAGCGGAATGAATCTGTATTCTTTACCTTTGGTTTTATTTGTCAGTACACTATTGGTTACATCAATCTCCATTTCATCGCCGGAATCAACTTTTTGCGACAATCCTTTGCATTCAATAGCCAGAAAGCCGTTGTTCAGGCAATTGCGATAAAAAATTCTCGCGAAACTATCAGCCACCACCACTTTGACGCCGGCGCCTCGCAGGGCCCAGACAGCGTGTTCACGGGATGAACCGCAACCAAAATCTTCACCGGCAATAACAAAGTCTCCCTGGGCGACCGTTTTTATAAAATTCACATCCAGGTCTTCCATCGCATGTTTTGCCAGTGCCGCTTCTGTGTCATCATTCAGGTAGCGGGCCGGAATTATTTCATCGGTATTGATGTGGTCTCTTCTATAAACATGAGCTTTTGCACACATATTGATCTCCTGTTTCAACCGCCCCTCACCCCCTCTTTTTCAAGATGAGATCAAAGGGGCGGATAGTTTAGCCGCGAACCAGCGCGGATTTAACGGATAATAAATTTGCCTCAAAGGCCCGGACATCAGCAAAGACGCTTCCCGGTGTCTCAACCGCTATCCTCATGGCCTGCCTGGCAATTTAATTTTCAAACCTCCGATTTCAATTTACTGTAAATACTTCCTCGGATCGGTAATCTGCCCCGCAATGGCGGAAGCGGCCACAGTTGCCGGGCTGCCGAGATAAACTTCCGATTTTGGGCTGCCCATGCGTCCAACAAAATTTCTGTTGGTGGAACTGATACATTTTTCACCGGCAGCCAGAATTCCATTATGGCCACCCAGGCAAGCACCACATGTGGCTGCCGTCACTGTGGCCCCGGCTTCCATAAAGATATCAATCAGGCCCTCTTTGCTGGCTTGTTTCCAGATATCAGTGGTTGCAGGAACAACGATCATTCTTGTTTCGGGATGGCATTTTCGACCTTTCAGGATTTCAGCAGCAATGCGCAAATCTTCTATTCGTCCGTTGGTACAGCTGCCAAGGTAAGCCTGGTCAAGTTTTACATCTTCGCGAATCTCGCTTATTTTTTTGCCATTGCTCGGCAGGTGCGGAAAACTCACCACCGGTTCCAGAGCCGAAACATCGATATCATAGGTTTTTGAGTATTCAGCATCGGGATCGCTTGTGACCACTTCAAACTCGCCTTTGTAGCGGCCATTTAAATATGCCAGCGTTTTGTCATCAGCCTCGATAATGCCTGATTTTCCACCGGCTTCGATGGCCATATTACAAATGGTCATTCTGGCTTCAATGGACAATGAATCAATCAGTTCACCCCGGAACTCCATCGCCTTGTAAAGAGCTCCGTCAACTCCAATACGAGTGATGATTTCGAGAATCACATCTTTGGAATAGACGCCTTCTGGCAATTTTCCTTTGAGGTTGAACAATATTGATTCCGGTACTTTGAACCATAATTTACCGGTAGCAATGGCAGCCGCCAGGTCTGTACTGCCGATTCCGGTTGAAAAAGCACCCAATGCTCCATGGGTGCAGGTGTGGCTGTCAGCACCAATAATCGTCAGTCCGGGCGCTACATGGCCCTGCTCCGGCAAAATGCCATGACATACACCATGTCTGCCAAGGTCGTAAAATTTTTGAATTTGATTGGCTTTTACCCAGCGTCGAATACGGGCTACCATGTCAGCCGACTTGATATCCTTATTGGGGACAAAATGGTCGGGTATCACGACAATGCTGTCCGGACGAGCGATTTCAGTTAATCCCTTTTCTTCCAGCATAGTCAGGGCGGGTGTGGTGGTTACATCATGACACATTATCACATCTATGTCAGCATTGATCAGCTGGCCCGGGCTGACGGTATCTTGGTTGCAATGTTTTGCAAGGATTTTTTCAGTTATTGTACTTCCCATCGTACACTCCTTTTCTTTTCAGCAGTCACCTATCGATCCAATATCTGATGGAAGGTGACTCTTTTTTCAACTCTCCTGTGAAAGTTTTTTTTCTCTGTCATTGAAACCTTTGTTAATGGCTTTGATAATGGCCTTTACAGAAGCGGTAATCACATCTTCATCAACTGCGCGACCGGAAAACAGGTGGCCTTCTTTATCCGACATTTTGACACTGACATCAGCCAAAGCATCCGTCCCGCCGGTAATAGCTTTGAGGTGATAATCTTCCAGTTTCAGTGAATTGTCAATCAGCTTGCAAATGGCGTTTCCGGCCGCATCAATGGGACCGTCACCGATTCCTGCAGCGATTTTCATTTCGCCTTTTACCATCAGTTTGATCGAGGCTGTTGGCATAATATTGTTGCCTGTGGTAACATTATATTCCACGAGGTCGATGATCTGCTTTTCTTCGGATACCTCCAAAACCAAATCGCGGGCAATGGCGATAACATCATCCCGTTCCACATCTTTTTGCTTATCGGCCAATCCTTTGACTTTTTCTGTAATCAGAAACAGTTGCTCTGCTGTGACGTCAATTCTTTCCTCTTTCAAAAGGGCGGAAATGGCATGTTTCCCGGAATGTTTGCCGATAACAATATTGTTTCCTTTCCAGCCCACAGATTCAGGTGTCATGATTTCATAGGTTTCTTTATTGGCAAGGACACCATGCTGATGAATGCCGGCCTCATGGGCAAAGGCATTTTCTCCCACAATGGCTTTATTTCGGGCAACAGCCAACCCTGTCAGGTCCGACAGCAGTTTACTGGTTTTATACAATTCCGGGGTATGAATAGCGGTGATTGCCTGGAAATAATCTCTGCGGGTATGGAGGTTCATGACCACCTCTTCCAGGGAGGCATTGCCGGCCCGTTCGCCAATTCCATTCATGCAGCCTTCAACCTGGGTGGCACCATTTTCCACAGCTGACAGGGAGTTTGCAACCGCATTTCCCAGATCATTGTGGCAATGGACAGAAATCGTGACATTACCGGCCGATGGTACCTTTTCCAGCAAATACCGGATGCGGTCTCCAAATTCTTTGGGTTCAGCGTACCCGACGGTATCAGGAATATTGATGGTTGTAGCGCCAGCCTCAATGACTGCTTTCACTACATCACTCATATAATCCAGTGAAGTACGGGCGGCATCTTCCGGTGAAAATTCCACATCATCGCAAAGGGATTTTGCAAATTTTACAGCCTCCACGGCAATGGCAATAATTTCCTCTTTGGTTTTGCGAAGTTTGGCATCCCGATGGACTTTTGAGGTTGCGATAAAAGTATGAATTCGCGGTTTCTCCGCATATTTCACCGCATCCCAGCACCGACGAATGTCTTTTTCATTGGCCCGGGCCAGCCCGCAGATAATTGGACCTTTGACGCTCTGGGCCACGGCTTTGACCGCCTCAAAATCACCTTCCGATGCAATCGGAAATCCGGCTTCAATGACATCCACCCCCAGCCGGGCCAGTTGCTTGGCCATGACCACTTTTTCCATAATGGTCAAAGAGGCGCCGGGACTCTGTTCCCCATCCCGTAAGGTTGTATCGAATATTTTAATTCTTTTCATATTTCATATCTTTCTTTTCATTTTTGTAAAAAATGTGCCACTTGTGAAACGATCTTTCTGATATTATTGCTACCTATCCACCCAGTCTTGAATTGGAAATGTCAATAAGGCCCTCGAAAGGAATTTGGAAACGAGGCCAATCACTTACCAAAACACTGATCTTTTCGTGGTCAATTCCTTTTACAAAAATCAGGTTTTATGAAGATAATAGGAGATACTTTCAGTCAGAGCTTCCCAACTGGCTTCAATGATGTTTTCAGAGACGCCCACCGTACCCCAGCTGCCGGTGGAATTGGTGGAGTCGATCAGGACCCGTACCTTGGCACCGGTGGCTTCCCTGGCATCCAGTACCCTCACTTTGTAATCCGATAGTTTCATCTTCTTGATTTTCGGATAAAATTTCGTCAAAGCTTTTCTCAGGGCCTTGTCCAGGGCATTGACCGGACCGTTTCCTTCTGCTGCGGAATGTTCAAATTCGCCATCCACATCCATGCGCACGGTGGCTTCAGAGCGCACGTCACCGTTTTCATCTTTTTCTATCAAAATACGAAAGCCTTTCAATGTGAAAAATTCCTGGTATTCACCAGTGATTTTTTTGATCAGCAATTTCAGGGAGCCTTCCGCTGCTTCATATTGATAGCCTTCGTTTTCCTTTTCTTTCAACGTTTGAACAATCTCGGAGATTTTGTCCTGATGGGCGTTGATGTCAATATTGAGTTCTTCGGCTTTGTATTTGATATTGCTCTGGCCGGACAGGTCAGAAACCAGTACCCGTCGTTTATTGCCCACCACTTCCGGGTCCATATGCTCATAGCTGCTGGAATCTTTCATCACGGCACTGACATGTACACCGCCTTTGTGGGCAAAGGCTGATTTTCCGGTAAATGGCAGATTGTTCGGATGGGAGAGATTGGCCACTTCACTGACATAATGCGAAACATGGGTCAGCAATTTCATATTTTCTTCGGGAACCAGGGAGTACCCAGCTTTCAACTGGAGGTTTGGAATCACTTCGCAAAGATTGGCATTTCCACAACGTTCACCATAACCATTGATGGTCCCCTGCACCTGGGTCACTCCGGCCTGAACCGCAACAATGGAATTGGCCACGGCCAGACCACTGTCATTGTGAGCATGAATTCCTAAGGGAGTGGATACTTTGCCCCTGACAACTTTTACAATTTCCGATACTTCTGATGGCAGACTGCCACCGTTGGTGTCACAGAGGGCGATCAGGTCAGCGCCAGCTTTTTCGGCTTCGAGCAAAGTCCGGATTGCATAATCCGCATCGTCTTTGTATCCGTCAAAAAAATGTTCAGCGTCATAAATCACTTCTTTTCCATTTTTCTTGAGATATTCAATACTTTCGCGAATAAGCCCCAGGTTTTCTTCCGGCGAAATTTTTAAAGCTTTTTCGACATGCAACAGCCAGGTTTTTCCAAAGATGGAAATTGCCGGTGTATCGGCTTCGATCAACGCCTGAATATTGGGATCTTCCTCTACAGCAAATTTGGCCCGTTTGGTGGAACCGAAAGCACAGATTTTGGCATGGTTAAAGGTTGTTTTTTTTGCCAGTTCAAAAAACTGCATATCTTTGGGGTTTGAACCGGGCCAGCCACCTTCGATATAATCCACACCGAATTCATCCAGTTTTTGGGCTATGTGCAATTTGTCCTCGGCGGAGAGTGAAATGTTTTCCGCCTGGGTGCCGTCGCGCAAAGTGGTGTCAAAGACTTTGACTTTGTTCTTCATGATTGATTTTTATCCTTTTTTATTGAGCCAGGCCATCATTTTTCGAAGTTCCCGGCCGGTTTTTTCAAGTAGCAATTCATCATGCTCACGTCTCAGAGCATTGAGACCGGGTCTGCCGGCCTGGTTTTCAAGAATCCATTCCCGGGCAAATTTTCCCTTTTGAATATCCGTCAGGATCTCTTTCATCCGTGCTCTGGCTCCGGCATCAATGACACGAGGTCCGCTGACATAGCCGCCGTACTCAGCCGTATCGCTGACAGAATAATTCATTCCCGCCAGGCCCCCTTCATAAAAGAGGTCGACAATCAATTTCATTTCATGCAGACACTCAAAGTAGGCGATTTCAGGTTTGTACCCCGCATCAACCAGAGTATCAAACCCGGCTTTGATCAATTCGGAGACTCCCCCGCACAACACAGCCTGTTCACCAAAAAGGTCGGTTTCTGTTTCTTCGCGAAATGTTGTTTCAATGATTCCGGCACGCCCAGCACCGATACCACAGGCATGCGCCAGGGCCATCGCTTGTGCCTGTCCGGAAGCATCCTGGTAAACAGCAATCAGGGCCGGGACGCCGGCACCCACTTCATATTCTCTTCTTACCAGGTGGCCCGGGCCTTTGGGTGCGACCATATAGACATCAACATCAGCCGGAGGAATGATCTGTCCGAAATGGATATTAAAACCATGGGAAAAGACCAGAGCATTACCAGCAGCCAACTGCTCTTTGATCTCTGCTTCATAAACTCTTTTTTGCACTTCATCAGGAAGTAAAATCTGAATAATGTCAGCTTCTTTTGCCGCTTGTGCAGCACTCATTGGCCTGAAACCATGCTTTTCAGCCAAAACATAGTTTGCAGTTCCCGGAACTTCACTGACGATCACATGATATCCGCTTTCTCTGAGGTTCTGGGCCTGGGCATGTCCCTGACTTCCATACCCGATGACCGCAATGGTTTTGGATTTTAATATTTCTGTTTTTGCATCTTTGTCATAATACATTTTGATAGACATTTCAATCTCCTTTTTTCTATAATTATTTGTTTGTTTCTTCTTCACATTGAGTGATCAGCAAAGGGTTATCCGTAATCGGTTTCTCAACGATAACCGGCCGCTGTTAAGAACTTCTCCGCGGATCTTCAGTCATGGCAAATTCACCGCTTCTCACATATTCATTAATGCCAAAGGGTTTCATCAATGCAATCAGCCGATCGATTTTGCGGGCACGGGCGGAAAGTTCCATGGTAAGGGTATTATTGTCCACATCCAAAGGCCTGGCAGAGAAGACATTCATCAGTTCCAGTACTTCACTGCGGTTTTTGCGGTTAATGTTCACCTTCATAATAATATATTCCCGGACAATATAATTGTTTTCATGGGATATATCGATCACCTTAATCACATCAATCAGTTTATTCAACTGCTTGGTCACCTGTTCCATCTGATCTTCGGTGCCTTTGACCACCAGGGTGATTTTGTAAATATCCGGGTCTTCAGTGGGCGCAGCAATGGCACTTTCGATATTATAGCCCCGCTGAGCCAGCAGTCCGGTAACCCTGGCAAGGATTCCAACCCGGTTGGTAACAGTTGCAATAATGGTATGTTTCTTACTCATTTTTCATCTCCAAACAATATTTCATTATTTTTCTTTCCCGAAGGTATCATTGGAAACACATTGGTCAGTTTATCCACCATAACTTCAATCAGGGCCGGGCCCTTGTGGGCAAATGCAGCGGAAAAGGTCTTTTCCAGATCATGGACACTTTCCACACGAAAGCCTTTGACACCATTGGCCTCAGCCACTTTCTCCAGGTTGGGCCAGTAGCGGTTTGGACAGTTGCCATTCGGGCCCTTGCAATGGTCGGGACAATCCGGTGTTTTTTTCAGGCAGGTCTGGGAAAACTTGCCATCCCAGAAAAGGTCCTGCCATTGTCTTACCATTCCAAGATAGGAATTATTGATAACCACTACTTTTACGGGAATGTTGTTGATCGCGCAGGTGGCCAGTTCCTGAATATTCATTTGGATGCCGCCATCTCCGGTAATTGCCACAACCCTTCGGTCAGGATTGGCAACCTGGGCTCCCATAGCAGCCGGCAATCCGTAGCCCATGGTTCCAAGTCCGCCACTGCTCAAAAAGCAACGCGGTTGTTTGTATTTGATGAATTGGGCACACCACATCTGGTGCTGGCCCACATCCGTTACGATAATTGCATCGTCGGTTGTAAATTTGTTGACCATATCAATGGCATATTGTGGCAAAATGTATTCATGGGCCTTTTGATCGTAATGCAGCGGATATTCCATTTTCAGTTCAGACATTCGTGAATTCCATTCCACATACTCGCTGTTGTCCACCATCTCAGTCAATTTTTCCAACACATAGTTGGCATCACCCACTACCGGAATATCGGTTTTGACCACTTTGCCAATTTCCGCAGGATCAATATCCACATGGGCAATTTTGGCCTGCTTTGCAAAACTGCCGGCAGGGCCGGTAATCCGATCATCAAACCTGGCACCGACAGAAATCAGCAAATCACATTCAGTCAGAGCATAATTAGCGGCAGCGACCCCATGCATACCCGGCATACCCACAAAGCGCGGGTGGTCATAGGGAATGCTTCCAAGGCCCATTAACGTCGTGATGACGGGGATATTGGTCTTGCTAATAAACTGAAGGAGATTATTATGAGCTGAAGAACTGATAATTCCACCGCCCGTATACAACAATGGTTTTTCAGCATTTTTTATCGCCTCCGCTAATTTTTTTATCTGATTGATATGCCCTTTAACCACGGGTTTATAACCGGGTAAATCTATGGTTTCCGGATATTTGTAATCCGGTAAACTATCATTGACAACATCCACTGGCAGGTCAATGGAAACCGGGCCGGGCCGTCCGCTGTTGGCAATATAAAAAGCTTCCTTGATGACCCTGGGCAAATCCCTGACATGATTGACCAGATAATTATGTTTACAGATAGAACGGGTCAAACCGGACATATCGGTTTCCTGAAAGGCATCGGTGCCGATGCTTTTCGTCGAGACCTGGCCGGTGACCACCACGATCGGAACTGAATCCATTTTTGCGGTGGCTATGCCTGTGATTGTGTTTGTTGCACCGGGGCCGGAAGTCACAAAAACCACTCCGGTTTTCCCTGTCGAGCGGGCATAACCATCGGCCGCATGGGTCGCGCCCTGTTCATGTCTTGTCAAAATGAATTTTATTTCCTTTGTCGAGTAAAGGACATCAAATACGGGAATCATGACACCGCCGGGATAACCGAAAATTGTATCAACTCCCTCTTTAATCAATCCGTCAATTAATATTTCTGCACCTTTCATAATCAATCCTCGTTTCTTGGTTCTGATTTCAGGATGGAAATACCTAGTGGCCAGCGTCCGGTATCTGGTTCAGTGTCGCTCCCTGACTGGCCGAGCCGGCAAGTCTCGCATATCTACCCAAAACGCCTTTTATAATTCGCGGCTCTCTTGGCTTCCATTCTTTCCTGCGTTTTTCAAGTTCTTTCTCTGACAGTTTCACTTCCACTTTGCCTTCCGGAATATTGATTGAGATGATATCGCCATCTTTCAATAGTCCAATGGGACCTCCATCCGCTGCTTCAGGCGCAACGTGGCCGATACAGGCCCCGTGAGTACCACCGGAAAATCTACCGTCTGTGATTAACGCTACACTTTCTCCCAGTCCTCTTCCCATTATGTAGGAAGTCGGTGAAAGCATTTCCTGCATTCCCGGGCCGCCTTTTGGGCCTTCATAACGTATCACCACGACATCTCCGGCCTGTACTTCATCGGAGAGTATTCCTTCACAGGCTTCTTCCTGGCTTTCAAAAATCACCGCCTTGCCTTCAAAAACCCGCATTTCAGGCGCAACACCCGCAAATTTTACGACGGAACCTTCAGGTGCCAAATTTCCTTTTAACACTGCCAGTCCGCCGGCTTCACTGTAGGCCTTGTCCCACTTGCGAATAACTTCAAAATCTTTAATTTCAGCATCTTTTATATTTTCAGAAATTGTTCTTCCGGTCACTGTCATGCATTCTTTATTCAACAACCCGGCATTATCCAGTTCTTTCAGAATTGCACTGATACCACCGGCAGCCTCCACATCTTCCATGTGATATCCACTGCTGGGAGCAACTTTACATATATTGCGCGTTCTTTTGGAAATTTCGTCCATCCTTTCGATGGAATAACCAACACCGGCCTCTTTCGAAACTGCCAACATGTGCAAAACAGTGTTGGTTGAACCCCCCATTGCCATATCCAGCATCATGGCATTATCAATGGAATCATGATTGACAATATCGGAGGGTTTGATATCCATTTTCACCAGTTCAAGGATTTGCTTGCCGGCAGATTTAAATAACTCCTGACGCCTGGAATCAATGGCCAGTACAGACCCGTTTCCGGGCAAAGCCAGGCCCAGGGCTTCACAGAGACAGTTCATAGAGTTGGCAGTAAACATTCCCGAGCAGGAACCCCAGGTGGGGCAGGCATTGTCTTCAATATCTTTGAGCTCTTCAACACTGATCTTGTTTTCCTTGTAAGCCCCAACGGCTTCAAATACGGAAACCAGATCAACGGTTTTTCCGGATTTGGTTTTGCCGGCTTTCATAGGTCCACCGGAAACAAACAGGGTTGGAATATTAACACGCATGGCACCCATCATCATCCCGGGAATAATTTTATCGCAATTGGGAATACAGACCAGCCCATCAAAAGCATGAGCCATAACCATAGTTTCCACCGAATCAGCGATTATTTCACGAGAAGAAAGACTGTAGCGCATGCCATTATGCCCCATGGCAATTCCATCGCAGACACCAATGGTATTGAATACAAAGGGAACACCACCAGCCTCAATGACAGCCTGCTTTACAATTTCAGCGACAGAGTCCAGTTTAACATGTCCCGGCACGATATCATTATAGGAATTTGCAATGCCGATAAAAGGCTTTTGCATATCATCATCTTTGACGCCTGTGGCTTTCAGCAATGCCCGGTGCGGCGCTCTTTCCAGTCCTTTTTTTACTTTGTCGCTTCTCATTTGCTCCCTTTCCTGTAGGTTAAAAAAAAGGCCTCTTGTTTTCGAAGAGGCCTTTTAAGTTTTAAATATTTTTATGTACTTAAACAGCCTCTTCCGTTGAGAGTAGAATAATGCTAATAATGACAATAATGTTGAGTATGTTTTGACTGGTTTTCATCATTTTCAGGTTTCAATAAAGTTTCTAAGTAAAAAAAAGCCTCTTCGTTTTCTGAAGAGGCTTTTAAATTTTATGTTGGGTTAACTTAAGATTTAAATCGCCTCTTCACTATGGACTAGAATAATGCTAATAATGATCACAATAATATTCAGAATGTTAAAGTTTAATTTTGTCATAAATTTGTTAAGGTTTTTCATGATGTTAATTGTTTCAATTTTGAGAAAATGTATAATTATTAATTTAGAAATCAAAAGTTTTTTTTATTTTTTTTTGAACCATCGTCGCTTTTATGACTGGATTTGTGTGTTTGTGAATATTTTTCATAATAATCGGGATATTTTTCTTTGAAGCAGTGGTTGCATATTCCATGGGATATTTCTTTTCCGCTTATTGTTGAAAGGTAGTTTTCAATACTGACCCAGGTATATTTTTCACCATCAAATTCTTTGACATGATGACAGGAAGCACAAATAGTGATCAGTTTTCCTTTCTTGATATTATCAGATTCTTCTTTTTGCAGCAATTTCAGCAGAGTTATCTTTTCACTAATATCCATAAAAATTCCCAGGACCGCTTTTTTGCCTTTATAGGTGGTTTTTTGAAATTTGGCTTCAACATTGATGGTGTTGTTTTTCTGATCGGTTAAGTCTAATTGTACCTTATAAATTTTTCCGGAATGGACCATTTTTGTCAGAGTCGCAAAATTGATTGTAAATTCCTCGGATTGCAAATCTTCAAAAGTGAGGTCAGCGAGGGATTGAATGTCAGACTTCAGCATCTCAACAAAAGCTTTATTGAAATAAACAAACAAATTATTCTGAATGATGACCACAGCGTCATTGGTAAAATCCACCATCTGTTGCAGGTTGTTTTCGCTTTTTATCAGCCTTTCCCGGGTCAGGATCAGTTGTCGGTTTTTGATCTCAATCTGTTTGTTCATGTGCTTGTACTGGATTGCTTTTTCTGTCAGGTCACTGACATCCTGAATAGAAAAAATAGCATGAAAAATACCTTTATTTTTTTCATCTTCGATAGATGTGACCATTGTTTGCTGTAACCTGTAGCGGCCATTGGGTAGTCTGGATGGGATTGTATATTTATGCAATTGGCTGGAAAAAATCACCGGCGCACCAAAACTGAAGACCGAATCCAGTCGGCTGCGAATTTTTTCATCCTGAAATTTTTCAAAAAATCCGCAAATATCCTTTCCGACAATAATTTTGCGGCTGATACCTGTCCAGGATTCCAATACTTTGTTCCAGAACAGCACCCTGTAATGACTGTCGATAATGAAAATTCCGATACTAATTTTATCAAATATAACGTAATTAGTATTCATGATTAGATAATTTTACCAATTGCTTTTTCCATAATTTCAAAGGATTTCAGCGTCATCAGAATAGCAATCTGACCATCAATCTCCATTTCCTGAATATAAAAATTGGTTTCTGCAATAATCAGTAAGGTTGTTTCCCGGAAACTTCTTTCAATCAGATTTTTCAAAGTTCCTTCCATGTATTCCACAACGGAATAGTTAAAATGGTCCTGCAAAATGTTGCTGATGGAACCCATCACACTATTGAGAAGTATATTGCCGATCTCGGAAAGCGTCCCGCTTTTTATTTCATCTATCTCATCATTTTTCACCTCATCGCCAACCAGAGCTGATACCAGCTGGGCAGCGCTTTTGTTTGAAAAGATCAGGTGCGCTGCACCGGGAAAGGGACCATCAAAGCCCATTTCAACAGCTGAAAAAATCTCATTTTCTTTCTTTGTTTGCTTTAAATAATCCGGCAATGATAATACTGAAATATGGGGAACATTCAATTCTATATGGGTACTGAGAATTTGGTTCAGCGTTGCCCCTGCTCGACCAATGCCAATATTAATCATTTCCTGAAAGATTTCGATTTCTCTGTCGCTGATCTGCATTATCTCCTCAAACAAGGATATTATTCATCAAACGTTGCAACTCTTCTTCTTTGGGTGGCTTATTTAAAAAACCAGCCACTCCGTAGGAGAGTATTTTTTTTCTGGTGGTGTCCTGAATATCCGCACTCAAAACAATGATTTTTTGAAGCATATTTTTATTTTTTATGGAATCAAGAAAAAAAATTCCGTCGTATTGAGGCATCAGGAGATCCAGAAAGACAAGATCAATATTATGGTTTTCCAGGGCTTCCAGCGCTTCTTTGCCATTTGCCGCCTCAATAAAATTAAAATTTTCTTTATTTAATAATTTTTTGACCCAGTTCCTCATGATGAAGGAATCATCGATAATTAAAATATGCTTCATACTGCTTCCACTTAATCTCATTATGTTTAATTTCATACATCGGCAAAAAGATAAATTTCTTTACAAAAATAAAAATCTTTATTATTAGAATCGAATTGCATTTCATTATTATTTTCCAGAAAATGAATATGGAGCAGTAATAAGGTTGTCGATGACAGAAAAATTCAATATTAAAAACCCCCTGGTCATTTCCGAATCAATGATATCCAAATGGCAAAATATTGTCAATATCATCGCACTAATCATCGATGTTCCCGCAGCCTTGATCATGAGATTGGTAAAAACCGAAATCGAAGTGTTTATAGCCAGTCAAAGCAAAAAAAACCCCTACCATGCCGGTGATAAAGAGCATTTTCTGAACTCAGGACTATATTGTGAAACTGTCCTTCAATCGAACAATAAATTACTGGTCCCCAATGCCCTGGAAAGTGATCAGTGGAAAAATAACCCGGACATAAAATTGAATATGATCTCCTATCTGGGATATCCGATCCATTTCCCAAACGGTGAACCCTTTGGAACGATTTGCATTTTAGACAACAAAGAAAATGCTTTCTCAAAATCCACTGAAGATCTCCTGCAAAATTTTCGTGAAATTCTGGAAGACTACCTTCAGATTGTCTATATGAACAACGTATTGGGAGAAGAGAACAACAAACTGACTGATTACATTGCCGAAATCAAAAATTTAAGAGGTCTTATTCCAATCTGCGCCAATTGCAAAAAAATCAAAGACAGTCAGGGTTATTGGACAAGAGTAGAACGATATATCGAAGACCATACCAATGCAAAATTTACCCATGGATATTGCGAGGATTGCCTGGAAAAACTCTACGGCAATCAATCCTGGTACCGGAAAGCCCTTGACAAAAAAGAATAGTTAAACATCAGTTCGACCTAAACCTTTTGGCCCAATTTCACCGTTTCCAAGCCTAGGCGATAATTCCCATCATCGCTGAGGACCCGGAAAAGTGACAATAAAAATAGTCACATAAGAGATATTTCTTATAATAATTGCTATAAAAAATTGAGCAAATATCTGACATCAAACTCACATTTGTTTAGCATACTCTGAAATCGAGAAGTTGCTGGTAAAAACGCTGGTTGCGCAGGGGATTTTCTGCAAAATAAAACAAATGGGACCTTTCACCAGTATCACTGCAACCAAAACCGTCAACGAATTCATCGCAGACCTTTTCGATTTGCAAAGCGATTTCACTCTCCCTTTTTTCATGGGAACGGACGAGAAAGGCTTTTTTTATTTTCATAACGCCCGGTGTAATATAATCGATATGGTAATGCCTGGATTTCTTTGTGTGCTGATGATGCCTGGCCCGTTTTTCAAGATTAACCATTCCTGAACCAATATAAATGTAAAAGCCCGGTTTCAGATTGAGTTGGCCCAATTTACCCACATCAACCTGATGCTCTTTTTGATTTTCCATCAACAGCAGGTAAGAACCTTTATTGAGCGTGTTTTGTTTCGTTGTATGGTAATCAATCGGAACAGATGTGAAACTGTCCAGATCAAGGCTCACAGGGTCCGGCAGGTTGATTTTGCCGGCATAGAAGATGACCTTTTCAGCAGCCAGAAAACTCTTTGCATATTCGAAATCCACATGATAGTTGGGTAAAAATTTTTCCGCACTGTAATTGGTGATCAAAAAGTACACTACCTTTTTGATTTTCGGGAATTCATTTTCATTGAGCTCATCAATATGTTTTTTCCCACGCTCTGTAGGTGCATCGGGAAACATAGCCACGCCATTATGAATCAGTGTACAGGATTTGACCTCTACAAAGGCCTGGGTTTCATCTTCAAAGGTCAGCAAAAAATCAATACGGGAATTTTTATAGCCTACTTCCCGCCTGATGGTTTTGATATTGGGAAATTCCGATATTTTCCCGGCTTTCAGCAGTTCATAAAAAACCCGATTCACTTTCACGGTATCCAGAAATACCAAGTGCCCCTGATAGCGGGTTGCCACCACTTTGTAGTCAAATTTATATGACGGATGCCTGGCCAAAAAAAAAGTGGCCCCTTCGTAGAGGAACTCCTCCATCCGTCCGGTATTCGGTACATAGGCGCGAAGGGTTTTACCCTTGTGCTCCAGTTCCATGACAAACCGATTGGGACGGTCAAGGAATGTTGCTTCGATATATTGGTCGTAAAATTTCATTGCAGGATATTCCTGAGAGGCACAGAGATTAAGGTGCTAGTTGTACTCTGTGGAGCCAATCATTCCGGTGCATACCATTTAAATTCGCCGGTTTCAAAAAATTGCATCAGTTGCTCGGCGCTTTGCCCGGATTTGCGGACCACGGATTCCTGGGTGTTGAATGAGTTGTGCGGTGTAAAAATTACGTTGGAATATTTCTGAAGTTCTTTCACTGCGTCCACTTCCCGGGAATTCACAGGCTCGCTGGAACGCAAACTGACTGCCAGTTTTGCCTCGTCCTTGAACACATCCAGGGCGATTCCGGCCAATTTTTGAGCTTTCATCAATTTCAACAATTCAGAGGAATAGGACAATTCCCCACGGGCAATATTGACAAAGAGGGCGGAAGGTTTGGCTTCGGAAAGTTTTTCATAGGTGAAATAATTTTCATTTTCTCGGGTCAGGTTCATGGCGCAGACAATAATATCCGCCTGCCCTACAGCTTCATCAAAAGTTGCATACTCCACGAAAGGATATTTCTCCACGAGATCAACTCCGAGGACTTTCATTCCAAGGCCCTGTCCGATTATACAAATTTCTGAGCCAATATTACCAACACCGACAACCAGAAGGGTTTTGCCTTCGGTTTCATTCCCTGTCAGTCCATCGCGGTGAAAAGTTTTGAAGGATTCCATCTGTTCCGGCAATTTGCGCGAAAGGGCCATCCACAGGGTCAGGGCCTGTTCGGCTACAGAACGATTGCAATAAAGGGGAAGATAACCTAGTTTTACGTCGGAATCTGTTTCTCTTTTATATTTCAGCAAATGGTCAAAGCCCGTACTTCTGGACAAAATTGCTTTCAAATCCCTTGACCAACTAAGTGGAATGATGGATTGGGTCCTCAGGCTAATGACCCCAGCCGGAGGGGTTTCATCACCATTTTCCTGAATAGTTTTCCAGGTATAGCCGGCTTTGATTTTGTCCGGCATAAAGTTCTTCAGTTGTTCTTGCTCTTCTTCAAAAGCTTCATAAAAATAAACATCGTATTTCATTAGGATTCCTGATTGTTACAGCCAAAACCGATGAAGGCAAAAAAATTTTTCTCTGCTCTTCCCGGTTCTCTGACTAAATTAATTCTTTCAGTCCTTCTTCAAACCGCTTCATACCTTCCACCAGATTTTCCATGCTGTTGGCATAGGAAAACCGCAGGCATTGGGGGACGCCAAAGGCTGATCCCGGGACCACGGCAATATGTTTTTTTTCCAGCAGCCAGGTGCAAAGCTCGACATCATTTTTAAGGCCCTGGGAATTATTTTGAATATAATAATCGATACTGGGGAAACAATAAAATGCACCTTGGGGTTCAATGCAGACCAGGTGGTCGATTTTATTCAGGGCTGAAGTCATAAATTTTTTCCGTTCTTCAAAAGCCTGGCGCATTTTTTCCAGGCTGCCGTCATCAACAGACAAAGCCGCAACAGTGGCTTTCTGGGTAATGGAGTTGATGCAGGAGGCGGTATGACTTTGAATTTTTACAGCATTTTCAATAATTTCCTTTGGCCCGGCAGCATAGCCCAGACGCCAGCCGGTCATGGCATAGGCCTTGGAGACACCATTGATGACTATGGTTAAATTTTTCACTTCCGGCACTGTATCCGCAATGGAATAATGTTCGGCGTTTCCATAAACCAGTTTTTCATAGATTTCATCGGAAATAATAATAATATTATGCCTGATACAAACCTTTGCAATTTCAGCCAACTCCTCCCGGGAATAGACAATTCCAGCAGGATTTGAAGGAGAGTTCAGAATAATAGCCCTGGGTTTTGACAGGGTTTTGATTAATTGCTCCAGCCTGACCGGATTGATTTTAAAATTCTCTGACATTTCCGTTTCAAAATAAACCGATTCACCATTAGCCAATTCTACCTGGGCCGGATAACTGACCCAATAGGGTGTTGGAATGATTACCTGGTCTCCGGGATTACAGATGGTCGTCAGCAGGGTCTCAATAGCAGCTTTGGCGCCGGGAGTTACAATGATTTCATCCATGCCGTAATCCAGATTATTGTCAGTCTTCAGTTTTTTGATGATTGCCTTCCGCAATTCCGGTATTCCCGCACCGACTGTATAACGTGTAAAGTTTTCATCTATCGCTTTTTTGGCTGCTTCTTTGATATATTCCGGCGTATTAAAATCCGGTTCACCAACACCAAAATTGATGACATCAATACCATCAGCCATCATTTTTTTGGCTACTGAAAAAACAGCTAAAGTCGGTGAGGTTTTAATCGCTTTTGCTTTCTCACTGATCACAATCATTTTATACTCCTCATCAATAATTGCTGCCAAGCTAATATGCTGTAAACTTGAAATCAAGAAAATTTATTTCAATTCCAAAGTAAGTCTGGTTCAAAGGATTTTGAGGTCTGAAGCAGAATTGAAGATTATCTACTGTTTTCCACCGGCTTTTTTCAAAGCATTTACAATTCCAAACCGGCCGCGGCCAAATTCTTCACAAAGTAACTCAATGGTTTTCTTCTTGGTTCCGTGTTTTTTATACAATGTGTTAAAGCGATTTTTTAATTTAAAAAGTTCCTGTGGTGTCCATGGTACTCCCTGGTTTGAGCGTAATTCATTGGTTCTTTGTGAAAATTCTGCCAATGACCTGAACTTTATTTTTTGCATTTCCCTGATCTGATGGTCAAACATGTTTTGGCTAATTTCAAAGCCTGTGGCGTATCGCCCCATTTCCAACGCAACTTTGGCTGTGGAAAACCCGCCCAGAAACATATCACAGACCCAATTCCCGGGATGGCTCGAATAGGCAATCATTTTTTTCAGTAATGCTTTAGGCAACTCATTTTTGTTCTTTTTTTGGCCGGGCTTGTATTCTTTATTTATGGCCCAGACGTCTTCGCGGTCTTCGTAATTTTTAGAGCCGCCGGAACCACTTTTTTCCAATGCGTCATGACGGCAAAAAGTGTTGAACGTGTGTTTCGCACCGGGTTTAATGTAATATAAAATATGATAATGAGAGGAGACGTATTTGGTTTTGGTATAGACACCAAAATTGTATTTCCAGATAATATGATTGAGTTCTTTCAGCTGGGTTTGACGAAGCGCTTTCAGGATGTAAAAAAGATTTGTATAGCCGGAAACAATGTAGATGCTTCCTCCGGGCTTCAGAATTCTTGAGGCTTCATGAATCCATTGTTCACTGAAGGTTTCATATTCCGCTGCCGCCACTTCCACATATCCGTCAATCACATGGTCTTCATTGCGGTTGTAATGTTTATGCAGTTTATCGCCACCAATTCCATAGGGAGGATCCGTTATGATCAAATCGATGGAATTATCTTCGATATGTTTCTGTGCACCGGAGATGCAATCTTCATTGTAAAATTTATAGTTCATCAGTTCTCATTGGTTTTCAAACCTCGAAGGTTTGGTGTATTTTTTTATTTTGAAAAATTATCTATTCCATTATTCTATTCCAATCAAAAAAAATCTGGCAAACAACCTTGCCAGCTGGTCAAATTCCGGCGATAACAGAATTTTGATGATAAAACCTTCATTTATCAGCAAGACAGGTCGATCATTTCTTATCAAATTTTGTAAAATTCAATATGTTTTTGTAGGTCAGCGCATAGGAAAATATATTTTCCTGTAACAGAAAATCATCGAAGTTTTTATAGTTATTCAGCACCTTCTCCAGATTCATATTGGTACGGAGGCCCGGGATTTTGTCAAATCTTGCCGGACAATCTGGTATCTTCATTCCTGATATTTGCGAAATATAATTCAATAACTTTTTTATTGCAGAACGGTCATGATTCACATCCCGAATCCTGGTTTGGAATCCATTGATTTTCAGGTGTTTTGATTGTGTCATAGCGGTGGTGTTGTCCAGTTTGATTTCAGACAGTTTCGGTAAAACTACCTCCTGAATTTTCTGCTCGAATTCCAGGGATCCGGTCCGCAGAAAATATTGCTTGAAATAATCAACACTCAAAAAATTGTCCAGCCATTCCCCGACATTCCTGCGATATTTCTGAGCATTGATAAAGGTTGAATCCGCCAGCCAGCAAAGCATTTCAAACTCATCATCCCTTCTGTAATCTTCAAAAAACCAGCGCAGAAAATGGATCGTTCCAAGGGGATATTTCCAGCGAAAATTTTCCTTGGTTCGATTGCGGACCAGATTTGGATTGATTGAATTTCGAAATCCGGTCAGGTTATCGGTGGGTTTAAGTTGGAGGATATGATGCCCCAAAGAGGGAATTGACCGATGATAAATGTCGAGATCAATAGCAACAATTTTTTGTTCCCGGATTTTTTGTCGAATGTCAACTTTACCATCATGCCAGATGTTTTCTAAATCATACAGGCCGGCAATTTTCCAGCCAAATCGATCACAAAGAAATTGCGCAGACAATATCGCATCCAGATCATTGCCCATGAGAATTGAATCAATGGTTTCAGGGTCCTGAAAAGGCTTGAAATTCCGAATCATTTGCTTCCGGTTCATGGTTGGGAATTTAAAAATTTGGAAAGAGAAAAGCTATTAATTTATTCAATAAATCTGCCGGGTGTTTTGCCTGTAGCTTTTTTAAATTGCCGGTAAAAATTCGCCATATTATTGAACCCACATTCAAAGGCCACTTCAGTCACGGATTTTTCTTTTTTTTGCAACAAATCACAGGCTTTATCAATTCTCAGTTCATTCAAAAACCGGGTGAACGTCTTCTGGGTTTTATCCTTAAAAAAGCGACAGAAGGCTGATTTTTCCATATTGGCAATCGAGGCTGCATTTTCCAGCGAAATATTTTGATGGTAAAAGGCATGAGCAAATTGATGGACAGCATTAATTCGCTTATCATAGGTGAATATTTGTGTTTTATCAGAATTTAAGGTCAATATTTCATCACTTTCACTGATATCATCTAATATTTCCAGCAGGCTGATCACCGATTTTGCTGCTTTGTATTTCAACAAACTTTTCATTTTCACTAAAATATTGTCTCTCAAATTGCCCAGAATTTTAATTCCTGAATTTGCCTGTTCCAGGAGTTGTTTGATTTTTCGAAATTCCGGAGTATCAATCAAAGATTGAAATAAATTGACTGAAAATTGAATGACAATCGCTTCAGCTTGACTGTTTTCTGAATTTTCACTTTTCCACATATGCCCCAAATTCGGCCCCACAAAAATCATATCTCCCTGCTCAAATTTTTCAACAGAATTGCCAATATATCGCATCCCTTTTCCTTTGGCAATATAGACCAATTCATACTCCTGATGGAAATGAAACGCCATATTAAATTCAGCTACCTGGTATTGCAGTACCTTAAAAGAATTCTGGGCTGGATTGATGATTTTTTCTTCTGTGATTTTCATAGAATTACCTGTCCTTCCCTTCAGTTCTCAAAGCTGGCAGAAAAAGACCCTGCTAAAGATTAACAAATTAAAAATTTTAGCAAATTATATTAAATTATCAATATAGTATAAAAATTTGCAAAATACTGAGATGAATTGCAATTGGTTTTTTTCTAATATTAATCACAAAATTGGAGTGACTATGATTGAATATAAACGCAAAAATTTTAAACCGGATTTTGAAAATCTTCTGAAAATCATCGAACGAAAAATTCCGGACCGCCCGACACTATTTGAATTTGCAATGAATGACCGGGTGATTGGAAAATTATCCGATATGGCCCTTGACAACACTACCGACAGATTGGCCTCCTTCAAACGACTCATTGACGCTTTTCAAAATGCCGGTTATGATTACACAACGATATCCGGTTGGCGCACCAATACACTGGCCTTTCCAAAAGGAGACATCAAGAAAAAAGCCAGCCATTCCTTAAACGACGGCAACATTATTACCGATTGGGAATCCTACCACGGCTACTCATGGCCTGATGCTGAATCAGGCGATTATTACCTTTATGAAAAACTAAAAGACTACTTACCAGAAGGTATGAAAATAATTACCAGCAGCAACGGCGGGGTTTTGGAAAATGTCATTGACCTGGTGGGCTTTGAAAACCTCTCCATGATGACCATGCTGGATGACGAGTTGACGACGAATATTTTTAATGCTGTGGGTTCCAGACTATTAAAATTTTATGAAATTGTCGCCCCTTTCGATACTGTGGGTGCCTGCATCGTTAATGATGACTGGGGATTTAAAAATCAGACCATGTTTGAGCCCGCTATGCTGCGTCGCTGGGTTTTTCCCTGGCACAAAAAAATTGTCGAAGCCGTTCATCAGGCCGGTAAAAAGGCGATTCTCCACTCCTGCGGCCAGGTCCAGGCTGTCATGAACGACATTATTGACGATATGGGTTTCGATGCCAAACATTCCTTTGAAGACCAAATCACTCCGGTAGAACAAGCTTTGGAACTTTGGGGTGACAGAATCGCTATCCTGGGTGGTATTGATATGGATTTTCTGGCCAGGAAAAGCCCACGGGAAATTCAACAGCGCTCAAAACAGTTACTGGAATTTCAATTGGCAAAAGGTGGCTACGCTCTGGGTTCCGGCAACAGCATACCCGACTACATTCCCGATGAAAATTATCTGGCTATGATTTCAACAGTGAATTTATTATATTAGTGTAAATTATACACAAAAGAAAGGACCCAAAATATGCTGGACATTCTTGAAAAATTAGCCAAACTCGTTGAAGCCGGAAAAATCGATAAAAATTCGCCCTTTCCCCCGGCTTTAAAAGGGCAGGACGGCGCTGATGAGCTCACTGCTCAGGCCGTTGAAATGGGAATCAACCCCCAGGAAATTCTAAATGATGGCTTGATTAAAGGCATGAACACTATTGGTGAGAAATTTTCCCGTGGTGAAGCCTACATTCCCAATATGCTGATCTCCGCAAAAGCCATGAATGCGGCTATGGTCCACCTGGAACCCTTTTTCAAAGGCGGTAATATCCAATCCAAAGGCACTGTAATTCTGGGAACCGTTCAGGGAGATTTACATGATATCGGAAAAAATCTGGTGGCCTTGATCCTGCAGGGAGCCGGCTGGAAAATCGTCGACCTGGGTACAGATGTGACAGCAGATAAATTCATCAAAGCCATCCATGAAAATCAAAATGCCTTGGTTGGCATGAGCGCGCTTCTCACCACGACAATGGTTAATATGGAAGGTATTCTTAAAACTATTCGTACCAACACCCCCAATACAAAAGTTTATATCGGCGGTGCACCGGTATCCCAGGCTTATGCCGATTCTATCGGCGCTGATGGATATTTCGCCGATCCATTTACCTTTGCCAAAAGTATATGATCGCAGAAAACCAGATATATCAAATCAATCCGAAAGATTTGCTTATCAGCAGAGATGAAATATATCGTACCATGGGCTATCCATCTTTACCGGAAGAACAAATTGTCAATGATCTTGAAATTTTACTGGTTGAGTCCTTTGAGTATATGGAAATAAAAACGGGTTTCTCTTTTTTTCACCAGGACCGGCTGGAAATCAAAGATCAGTCATTTTACCTGAATGGTGAAAAATTTGATTGTGGAAAAATAATCTATAATCATATCAAAAAATCCGAGAACATGATAATTTTTTTAGCAACCCTTGGAAACCCCTTTGACGACTTTATAAAATCTTTTTTTGATTGGGGTGATCCATATAAAGGCTATCTGGCGGACACCATCGGCTCTGTAGTCGTGGAATCTGCTATTGACCGGATGTGTGAACAAGTCAGCAATTTACTGAATCAACAAGGAAAAAAATGCACCAACCGGTTCAGTCCCGGATATTGCAATTGGAACATAACTGAACAACAAAAACTCTTCAGGCAACTGCCCGATCATTTCCTTGGTGTTGAATTGTTGCCCAGTTCCCTGATGAAGCCAATCAAATCGGTCAGCGGAATCATCGGTGTTGGCCAGGAAGTCCAAAAAATGCCTTATACCTGCAACCTTTGCAACCAGCAAAATTGTATCATGAGAAGAGAAAAATTCAAGGAGAAGCAATGAACCCGAAAGTGATTCCGCTCATTGGTATTGCCGGTGTCAAACTCAACAACACCAGCATTAGACAAAACCTGATAAGCAGCGAAATACAATTTGATACAATCCAAAAAATCTATCAAAAATTTAAACCTGACGGGATTTTTACTTTTATGGATTTGACGGTGGAAGCTGAAGCCCTGGGATTAGGGATCAATTTTCCCGAAAATGATACTCCGTCAGTTTTAGAGCACCGGGTAAAAACACCGGAAGATTTGGAGAAAATTAAATCCAATTACAAAGGAGTTTCAGGTCGCATGCCGGTTTTTATTGAAACCCTGAAAAAAATGGCTGCCCACATCAATACATTTAAAGGCGCTTATGTCATCGGACCCTTTACACTGGCAGGCGAACTCAATGGTGTCAATGACATCTTGATGAATTGCGTACTTCAGCCGGATTTTGTGGCGCAACTGGTAGAATTTTCAACCCGTGTGGTCCAGGACTACACTCAAAATTTATTTGAAGCCGGTGCTGATACGGTTTGTGTGCTTGATCCTTCGTCCATGATGCTATCGCCGGAAATGTATGGGCAGTTTTCACTTTCCGCCTTTCAAAAAATTGTCAAATCAACAGGCGGAAAACCATTAATTCTGCATATTTGCGGTGATACCACTCATCTGGTGGATGCCATGGCCCGATCCGGTGCCGCCGCCCTGAGCCTGGATTCCATCGTAAATTTCAAGGAAATCATTCGGCGAATACCGCCACAAATGGAATTGATCGGCAATCTCGATCCCGTTGACATTTTCCTCAACGGGACTCATGAGTCCATTGCTGAAGCCACAAAATGTCTGAAGCACCAGATGCAGGAGCATTCTAATTTTGTTTTGGGATCCGGATGTGATTTACCTTTGGCTACTCCCCTGGAAAATGTACAGGCTTTCATGGAATCAGCACGAAACCAACATTAGTTGTCGAGAATTAGCCTGACCTTTTTTGATATTTCTTCCAGGGTAAACGGTTTGTGCAAAAAATTAACTCCTTCTTCAATAATCCCATGGTGTGCAATGACATCGGCTGTATAGCCAGAAATGAACAACTGTTTGATCCCAGAATGCATTTCAAGAACCTGTTTTGCCAGTTCCCGGCCATTCATCTGGGGCATGACAACATCAGTAATCATCAGATCAATTGTCCGCCCATATTTACGGGTAATATCCAAGGCTTCTGCCGGGCTTGACGCCACCAGTATTTTGTAGCCCAGTTCTTTGAGTGTTTTTGTAATGTATTTGATGATGGCTATTTCATCTTCAACCAGCAAAATGGTTTCATTGCCTTTGGGTGTCACCTCTAAGACCCGTTTTTCAGGTTGGGCTTCATACCCTTCCTTCATAAACACCGGGAAAAAGATGCTAAATGTTGTTCCTGTTCCCGGCTCACTGTAAACATTGATATAACCATTATTCTGTTTCACAATTCCGTAAATTGTTGACAATCCCAAACCTGTGCCTTTTCCAATCTCTTTGGTCGTAAAAAAGGGTTCAAAAACATGGCTTAGTGTTTCTTTGTCCATACCTTTGCCGCTGTCACTGATGGAAATTTTGATAAAATCCCCACTGGTATGGAACCCGATATTGTTGCGACAAAATTCTTCATCCAGCACAACATTCTGGGTCTGAATAACAACCTTCCCGATTCCTTGGATAGCATCCTTGGCATTCACAATCAGATTGGTCAGGATCTGGTCCACTTGTGTCGGGTCAATTTTTACTGGTTGCAGGTTTTCATCTGGTTTCCAGATTAATTCAATATTTTCACCGATGAGTCTTTCCAGCATTTTCATCATTGCATTGACCGTTTGATTGATATTAAGAATTTCCGGCGAAATGGTTTGTTTTCGGGCGAAAGCCAATAGTTGCCGGGTCAGGTCAGCTGACCGCATGGCGGCCTTGTATATTTCTGTAATTTCATCATAAACCGGATCGCCTTCTTTTAGCCCAAACATGATTATTTCAGAATTTCCTATTATTACACTCAGCATGTTATTAAAGTCATGGGCGATTCCACCGGCCAGGCGGCCGACCGATTCCATTTTTTGGGCCTGAATCAATTTTTCCTGCAATTTTTTCTGTTCCTGTACAGCAATCTCACTGGCGGTAATATCCATTCCAAATTCAACGAGATTGACAACTTCGCCGGCTTCATCAAAAATCGGAAAAGCTCTGATCAGCCAGTATTTTCCATCCGGTGTCTGCACTTTTTTTTCACAAGGCTGTTTGGTGTCCCTGGCCTTGAGTACCGGGCATTCATGGCAAGGTGTTTTTCTTTTTTGCCAAAGCTCATAGCAATGGTTGGTTTTCATTGTATCAACAGCTAATCCCATGGAATCAGCAGCAGCTTTGTTGGCCCATAAAATAGATAAATTTGCATCGTAAAAAGCAACCATTTCAGTAGTTGAGTTTAGAATAATATTTTTTTGTTTTTCGCTCTCTTTCAACGCTGCTTCGGTTTTTTTTAATTCACTCACATCCTCGATACTGGCGAGGACACCTTTGACCCGATCATTTTCCCAGATTGGAACAAAATAATAACTGACAAATATTACTTTTCCCCATTTACTCAGGTATTGGCCATCGCCCCAGACAATTTCACCTTTATGAATACATTCTTTCAATTTGGCGACATATCCAAATTCAATTAACGGTTGAAAGGTAAAAATATTAATTTTTTTGGTCGCTTCTTCCGATGGTGATCCCAGTATTCTGATGAGGGCCGGATTGGTTTCCAGAATATTTCCTTCTGTATCAATGTAAAAAACACCGGACTGCAGGTGTTTGACCAGGGAGGTAAACCGCTCAGTGGTTTCACGGATGGCCTGCTCACTTTTCTTTCTGTCAGAAATATCCCTGGCAAACCCCAGATAATAAACCTTATCATTGACTTTATATTTGTTCCCATTGATTTCAACCGGAACCAGCCGGCCGTCTTTTCTTTTATGCAATGTTTCGAAGGTATGGGGGGTATTAAAAGGATTTTTTTCCCAAAAGGACAAGAAGGACTGCCGGTCAAAATTTACATCCACATCATTGACGGATAATTGCAATAATTCACCCCTCTCATAGCCCAGGGTTTCACAGGCAGTCTTGTTGACTTCGATTATTTTTCCCTGATCTGACATGACATACAGACTATCGGAAGCAGTTTCTATCAATTGCCTGTAATTCCGTTCACTTTTCATCAGCGAAAGTTGCGTTACTTTCAGGTCACTAATATCACTGGAAACAATTTGTACACCGATAACGCTGCCTGTTGAATCTTGGATTCCGGAGTATATCGACATAAACCATCGATCCTGACCGGTGGGCATGGACACAAAATCTTCAAACCTGATTGGCTGTTTGCTTCGGGCAGCCTGCTGGATTCTTTCAAAATAGGTTTGACCATCTTTTTCTCCACACACTTCAAAAATTGTCCTGCCCATGTAGTCTTCCGGCTTTCCGCCCATATATTCAGCGGCCAGTTGATTAAAGAAAAGGATTTCTCCATTGAGACTAAAATACCCGATGCCAACCCCTGTATTTTCAACCAGAAGCCGGTGTTTCTCCTCACTTTCCAGGAGCGCTTTTTTATTTTTCTGCTGCTCGGTAATATCTCTGGCAAAACCAATAAATTTCCGGTCATTGATTTTAACTGCAGTGACCCGCCAATACCGTTTCTCGCCGTTTTTATGCAAAAATGCCAGGTCTCCTTCGGCAAACCCTTTCTCCTTGACCCACTGAAAGTGTTGCCAACCTTCCTGTGAATCTTCTTCCGGAACAATATCTTTCAGTCCCATAGCCAGTAATTCTTCCGCTGTATACCCGGTAATTTTGCAGGCTGCGGGATTGACTTCGAGATATTTTCCTTCATCATTGACTACGAAAAAACCATCGGGATTATTTTCAACATAAGAACGAAATTTGTTTTCACTGCTGGTCAATTTTTTAATTTTTTTCGTGACACTGTTTCGCAGGTCAAAAGCTTTTCCTGCCTTTTCGATTCGAAACAATACTTCACCTTCTGAGAAAGGCCGTATCAAGCATTCTTCTATATCCCAGGCTAAAATCTGATCAATACCTTTTTTATCACCCTGGTCCAGTAGTGCGACGATCGGAAATTTTCTAGGTTCATCCAAAAAACATTTTAGCTTTTCAAAACTTTCTTCTGCAAAATCCAGAGAGAGAATCAGTACTGCCGGCAATTGTTGGTTCAGACAGTCTTTTGCAGATGCTAAATCAGGTACAATCCTGAAGGAGTACATTGAATGGTCGAATATTTTTTGAAACAACTGCTTGTCTTGCTGATTATGGCTGATAGCGAGGATGTTCTTGTGCATTTTTTGTTCCCCTAGGAAAAAGAATGTAAAAACCGGTAATTGACTTCATCTTGGACTGTGTCAAAGACTTATATAAAATTAATATTATCATTAACCAAGGATTTATCAATATTTTTTAAAAAATAAAAAAAAGGGCTGATAATCACCAGCCCTTTACAATTGATTGGTAGCTGTCTATTTTTCTATAACCCTGAAGACCTTTTCACCTTTTTTTGCCATGCGGTATTTTTCACGGGCAATTTTTTCAATGAAGGCAATATCGTTTTTCAGTTTTTCTCTGTTGATAATCAGAGAATCTTTTTCCGCTTGCAAATCATGAATGGATTTTTCTACCGATTTGGTGTTTTTGTCCAACACATAAATCTGGTAAAGTCCATAATCACCCAAGACAAAAATCAGGAGAAAAAGGGTAGTGCCCAAAAGCATTTTGAACACCCGGAAAAGTGATTGAATGGATTTTTCCTTTTTTCCTTTTTCAGTAGCTACCATAACCGATTATTTCAATACTTTTTTTCCGTGATATTGAGCAACTTCATCCAGTTCTTCTTCGATCCGAAGCAACTGATTGTATTTTGCGATGCGATCGGAACGACAACCGGATCCGGTTTTGATCTGGCCAATATTCATTGCGACCACAAGATCAGCAATGGTAGAATCTTCTGTCTCACCCGACCGGTGGGATACCACAGCCCTCATACCATTTTTGTGGGCCAGTTCTATTGCATCCAGTGTTTCTGTCAATGTACCGATCTGGTTGACTTTGATCAGAATTGCGTTACAGGTTTTTTCCGCAATCGCTCTTTCCAGACGTTTGACATTGGTTACCAGCAGGTCATCGCCAACCAATTGAATTTTATCACCCATTTTTTCCATGAAAAGTTTCCAGCCGTCCCAATCATCTTCAGCCAAACCGTCTTCAATGGAAACAATCGGGTATTTGTTGCAAAGATCAATGTAGTAATCCACCATTTCAGCGGATGTCAATTCTCTGTTTTCAGATTTCAATTCGTATTTTCCGGTTTCTTTATTGTAAAATTCTGAAGAAGCCGGGTCCATGGCGATAAACAGGTCTTCGCCCATTTTGTAAGGGGTCCTCTTTGCGGCTTCAATGATTACCTGAATGGCCTCTTCATTGGATTTCAGGTTTGGAGCAAAGCCACCTTCATCACCGACTGAAACGCTCAGACCTTTTTCTTTCAGGACCGCTTTCAGATTATGGAATACTTCTACGCCCATTCTGAGACCTTCGGCAAAGGATTTTGCACCCAATGGGAAAATCATAAACTCCTGAAGGTCCACATTGTTGTCGGCATGGGAACCACCATTGAGAATATTCATCATGGGAACGGGCAGGATTTTCGCATTGACGCCGCCAATGTATCGGTATAGCGGAAGTCCCATGTAGTTTGCAGCGGCTTTAGCAACGGCCAAAGATACGCCGAGGGTTGCATTGGCCCCCAGTTTGGATTTGTTTTCTGTTCCATCCAGTTCGATGAGAATTTTGTCAATCAACGGCTGATCAAGGACATCAAACCCGACCAGTTCCGGTGCAATGATTTCATTGACGTTTTGAACGGCTTTCAATACTCCTTTGCCCATATAACGTTCTTTGTCACCATCTCTCAGTTCTACAGCTTCATGTTCACCGGTCGATGCTCCGGAAGGAACGATGGCCCTTCCCCAGGCGCCGGATTCTGTAAAAACTTCAACTTCCACAGTCGGATTACCGCGGGAATCCAGTACTTCTCTTGCTAAAATGTCAACAATTATACTCAAAGTAGCCTCCTTTATTTAGGTTAATATTGCTTTTTGCACAGAATCTAATTTATAAACCAACCACCTGTTTGTCAATGGAATGGCGAGGGTTTACAATCTGTTCATCAGGTAAGATTCAAGTAACGTGTAATATAAACAAATTCAACAACTAAGTCATTAATTTTTACTTTATTTCTAAAATAGGTTGATATTGTCTGATTATTTCTATAATCTTGCACCAAGAATTTATCTAATAACAGAGACAAAAAAATAAAAAGGTTGCTTACGCTGTAAGCGGCCTTTTTATGAGGTTTATGATCAAAAGGCATGTTCATGCAAAAAAAAATCCTGGTCTCCCTGCTTATTTTATTTCCCAGCCTATTTTCGGATGATTTGACTGATCCAATAAAAATTTTATACCTTCCCCAGGGACATGTGCATCAGGATTTGACAGGAAAAGGATTTTTAGGTTCAACACATTCATTGATATCCAATATTAATGCAGGCAATCCTGCCTGTATTGCGGATTTTGAAGGATTGAATATTGGAGGATCATTTCAGTTTGAAAGCAAAATAAAGGAAGCCTGGATCGCTGATATCAGCCATTATCGTAACAATAATTTACCCCAATCCTTTGGTTTGTCATATTCTCACAAAAACCTATACTTCGCTTTGGCCTCCAATCAATCTTATAACACAAAAACAGATTTTGGTAAAATACAGGGAACAATGGTTTGGGACAATGAACAAGGATATATTGATACGGAAATATTTCATCCTTATAAAAATGAAACGATTTACAAAAATTCAGCGATTTCTGCAATCAAACTCAATAATATCCTACTGGAGTCATCTATCCTTTCTATTGGTTTTCAATTTAATTCCCACTTCTATACTGTATTACAATCATTAGGCAAAAACATGCTTCCTGATGAAAATGGAGTCATTCAAATTAAGTTAAACGACGTCAAAGAGAAGGATATTGAAAATAATTTTTCCATGGGATTTCGATATTCCATTACTGACAACTGGTTAAATGCCAAATTGGGAATTTTTTATGAATCTGAAATTGAATTCGATAAGGTCCATAAATATCATGGTGAATCCTATCGTTATTATAAAAATATCCCACAAAAATTATATGCGGGATTCTCGATTACCTTCCCAAAAGAAATTACAATTACAAATCATTTTTGTTATGTATACTGGGAATCGATAAAAGGAAAGAACAATACAAAGGATTTACTTGAATGGAATGGCTCAATTACATATGAATTAAACAGCAACCTGTTGGTAAGTATTGGCTCCAAAATCACCCATACAGAATATTTAGATTATGGATCCGACCTTATTTTCCAGGACAAATTTTTTGCTCATTATTTCACAGCCGGCTGTATTTATCAATATAAAGATTTTGAATTTGACATCGCACTGGCCGACAGCCATCTTTTCTCCGAAGAATGGCGAAAACATACAATTTTCAAATTTGGATTGGGATATCATTTCAATCTGACCCAATATACTATTTGATTTCCA
The DNA here is from genome assembly GCA_016934035.1 of Fidelibacterota bacterium. GTDB lineage: Bacteria > Fidelibacterota > UBA2242 > UBA2242 > JAFGTP01 > JAFGTP01. Next base: position 335,576 of record JAFGTP010000054.1, on the reverse strand, counting down.
ATTTTCGAAGTTTGGTTATTTAAATTTGAATATTGGAAGGTGTATGAAATTTGTGATTTAGAACCGTACCCTTCAAAGGTTTTCAGACATTTGGAAGGTTATACCGAACATAAAATAAAAATCCCGCTGCAAGAGCGGGATATTTATGTTTAGCCAATGATTGTGAGTGCAGAAGGATTCGAACCTTCGACCCACGCCTTAAAAGGGCGTTGCTCTACCTACTGAGCTATGCACCCATCATTATTAATGCTCTCTATTTAAAAAGCCCGATAGTTTATAAAAAAAAATTTTTTGATGCAAGAAAAAATTCATTTTTAACCATTTTGCTTTAAGAATGAGACATAAAAAACCACTTTTCACATAGTTATCTTAGAAAGGAATATTGTTCTTATTTTTTTTAAAGGAAATAATTATTTTATTTACAGTTTAATAAACATAAGGATTGATCATGACAGAAAAGACAACTTCACCCTGGCGAAAGTTATCCATCGCTATTTACGGTGCACCTTTAGAGGGAAAAGTATATGGAACTTATGAGGTTGATGTTACGGATATGATGACTTACATTCAGAAACGTAAAGAAGAAGGTGTTCGACTGACAGTGACCCAGTTTGTCGTTGCGGCCCTGGGGCAGGCGCTTTATTATGATGCGCCGGAAGTCAATTGCTATGTGCGCCGGGGTAAAATTGTCTATCGCGACAGTGCCGATGTTTTCATCAGCGTCCTAAAAAAAAGCGGCAACGGGCAGACTGGCATGGTAGTCAAAGATTCACAGAATAAGACTGTGACGGAAATTGCCGAATCCATCGATAGTCGTCTGGAAGCAAAACGGGAAGGCAAGGAAAAAGGATTTTTTTCATTGGTCAGCACCCTGGCTAAAATACCCTGGCCTTTTCGAAAAATGGCCTTGAAAATAATTACCTGGTGGATATTTGATATGGAATTTCCTGTTCCGGGCCTGAAAAAGCAAACCTCACCATTTGGCAGTATCATGCTGACCAACATCGGAACTTTCGGCTTAAAAACCGGCATGGTGGCCCTTTTCCCCATTGGAAAACTTCCGGGTGTGATTACCATGGGCAGGGCCGAGGAAACAGCGGTTGTCATTGACGGTGAAATCCAGGTCCGCACCATGCTTCCTTTTACAGGAACCTTTGATCATCGCATGGTGGACGGCGCCCAAATCGGCAAACTGGCCAGAGCCATGCAGCAAAGGCTCAAACATCCGGAACTACTTGACCGCAAGAAAGAGAATCAATGAAAAAATTGATTGTTTTACTGCTGCTGAATTGCTGGATTTTTGCATCGGAAATTCCAGTGAATATCTCCAATGATATCTATCCCTTTTTGTTTCGTATGGAAAATAGAAATATCCTGTCACTCAACGCTGCGGTTTACCCCCTGATGCGAAGCCAGATTGCCGCCCTGCTGAAGAGTGTAGATGAAAACCGTTTTCGACTCTCCGACCTGGAGAGGGCCCTGCTGGATGAGTTCCTGGCAGATTACCGAAGGGAACTGACGCAGAATATCCACAAGGACCTGGAAAATTCCGAAAGTTCTTTGCTGGTGCCTTTTTTTTCTCAAAAAGGCCTGAAACGGGTCGCGACCCATATTTTTTCAAGAAAAGATCAAACCGAAGCCTCCCATTTATTCACCCTGGAAAAAGACCATTTTTTCATGTGGGGCGATGCTTCGCTTCGTTTTGAGCAACAATACAAAAACCAATATTCACGGCTACTGGTGTCCGACAGGTATCTGATCCAGGGCGGATTAAACGAGCACCTTTTCTTTCATATCGATTTTTTCAGGTACCAGCGGGATAACAACCCCGATTATCCTGAATTGACAAAAGAAGAAAGAGGCATCTGGACCAACGAAGAAGAGGAAAAAGTCACCTTTGACAATATTTATTCATCCATGGTCTATCACAATAAAAACCTGAATATCGGCCTCTACCACCAGCCTTTAACCTGGGGCACCAGTTTTCACAACAGTATGATACTGACCGGATCCGCATCTCCCTTCACCTATCTTGGTTTTGATTACACTTACAAGGCTTTTCGGTTTTCCTTTTTTCATGGGTCTCTGCTCAATGACAGCACCGGTTTTCGGAATGCCCGCGATGAGGTTCGCAATAGAGAAAAATATATTGCCGGACATCGAATTGACCTGGCCTTTTTTGGTGGCCATACGCGAATCGGATTGACGGAAATGATCATCTACGGCAACCGCAATGTGGAGCCGGGCTATCTGCTGCCCGTAAATTTTTACTGGTCCCTCGAACATACCCTGATGGACCGGGACAATTCCCTGATGGCTTTTGATTTTCAGACCAACATTGTTCCTAACTTTGTTTTTTACGGAACATTTTTTTTAGATGAGATGCGCTTTAGCGAACTTTTCAACCAGTGGTGGGCCAATAAACATGGCCTTCAGATGGGAGTAAGGTTTTCCAATGAACTCATATCGCTGCCAATGAACTGGACTGCCGAAATGACCCGAATACGCCCCTGGACCTATACCCACAAATATTTCATCAATAACTATACAAATAACGGACTTTCACTCGGGTTTCCCTACGGCGGCAATTCACAATTATTGGAATTTTTCAATGAAACCCGAATCAATCGACGAACCCAATTTAAACTTGGGTACACTCACCTCAAACACGGCTATGATACTGCCGACAATTTTTTTGGTGGGGACCCCAGGATCAGTTATGAAAAACGCAATCCGGAATTGGACTATGCCACAAAATGGCTGATGGGCGACATTCAAACCATTGATTTTCTGACCTTCGACCTGCAATATGAAATCTACAATGATTCCTATATTTACATGCAAATTGTCAACCACTTTGACAATAAAAAAGACCTGTTTATCAATTTAGGAATGAAATTGGATTTTTAATGGTTGCCCTGATTATTGCTATCGGATATTATATCATTTTTCTACTCTTGGCCTATGGATTTTCCAGGACCCGGACCGTCGCTTGTCCAACAACAGCACAAAAGGCTTCTGTAATCATCTGCGCCAGGAATGAAGAGCAGCGCATTCTACCGCTCCTGACCAGCCTGGAAAAAATTGAGTACCCGATTGAAAACTATGAAGTGCTGTTGGTTGATGATCAATCATCAGATCATACCGCCGGCCTTCTGAGTTCCTTTGCTGCAAATCACAAAAACTGGGTTTTTCTTCAGCATATAAAAAACAATCAATCCTACAAAGGCAAGAAAGGCGCCCTGGATTTTGGCATTCAAAACAGCCGGTATGATATTATTCTGACCACCGACGCTGATTGCACCATAAAACCTGGCTGGCTGCAGTCTATGCTGTCCTGCTTTGAAAAAGACACAGCACTCGTTCAGGGCTATAGTCCGGTGGTTGCAAGAAAAGATTTTCTGTCCATCTATCAGCAGTTTGACACACTGGCTGAAGGGGTGACAGCGGCAGCATCGATGTTTTTCAATCATCCGACTCATGCCAATGCCCGCAATTTTGCCTTTCGCAAAGCGGTGTATGAATCCCTGGGCGGCTTCAGTAGAATCAGTCACGTGGATACTGGCGATGATTTTTACCTGGCGCAATTAATCCAAAAGGAAACACTCTTCCAGTTTTGCTTTAATCCTGATACTGAGGCCTTTGTTTATACCGAAGAAGTAAATAGCCTGAAAGAATACTGGCACCAGCAGTTACGGCGCAATTCCAAAGGATTTGACCTCAGCCGGGAATATCTGTTGCTGGGAGGCTGGTTGCTTCTTTTTCACGGATTACTCCTCTATATGGTTATTTCAGGTCAGGTCCGCACGTTTTCTTTTTTGATGGCGGGTAAATTGATGGCGGAATTTTTTGTAGTATTATTGGGAGCCCTTCGATTTCATGAAAAACGCGTGCTCTTTTTTTTCCCGATTCTCTGGGTATTATACCCCCTGGGATATTTTTCCTCTCAAATACTGGGGGCTTTCAAAATTTATCGATGGAAATAATCATTTTTCGTCGAGTACAGAGCGGACCACGCGGGAAAATTCATTCATGGCCAGGGGCTTGCTGATGACCTGGCTGATTTTATACTTTTCCCGAACCGCCCGGGAAAGACTGTCACCATAGCCGGTCATGATAATAATTGGAATATAAATATTACTTTCCCTTAATGCTTTGGCTAGGTCAAGGCCTGTCAGACCGGGCATGGTCAGGTCTGAAATCAGCAATTGAAAATGGTCTCGATTGGCAAGAATACTTTCCAAAGCCTCTCGGCTGTTATTGAACAAACGGATATCATAGCCCATCATTTCCAGCATTTTACCGGTCATTTTGACGATGGATTCGTCGTCATCGCACAGAGCTATTTTTTCGTGACCGCCTTCAATTGCCGGCCCGTTTTCGTCAGATTTTTCTAAGCCTGCCGGTACAATTGGCAGAAAAATCTGAAAAGTCGTCCCTTTTCCGGGTTCACTTTCCACATGAATCTCACCATTATGCTGGTCGATTATTCCATGGACCACTGAGAGCCCCATACCAGTCCCTTTGTCGACACTTTTGGTCGTAAAAAAAGGTTCAAAAATACGACCGAGGATCGCCGAATCCATACCACTCCCGGTATCTGTAACTGTCAAGCAGACATAATCCCGGGACGGCAAACTTAGCGCGTCTGGCCCGGAAATCATCTCATTGGTGGCAGGTTGAAGGTTGACTGTCAGCACACCGCCCGTTTCTTCCATCGCTTGAAAACTATTGGTACACAAATTGACGATTACCTGATGAATTTGTGTATAATCGCCCATGATAAACCCGCAATTTGTATCCAGGTTTAACCGTATCTCAATCGTCGCAGGCAAAGTCGCTCTCATCAGTTTTATGGCCTCTTCAATCACCTGATGAAGTTTCAGCGGGCTTTTTTGGGTCTCTTGTTTTCGGCTGAATATGAGGATCTGCTGTACGATTTCTTTGGCCCTCAGTGAGGCTTTTAAAATATGGTCCACATATTCCCTGATGGGACTATTTTCCGGTGTATTTAATAAAATCATATCAGAATATCCCATAATCGGCGTCAGGATATTGTTAAAATCATGGGCGATTCCTCCGGCCAGGGTACCAATGGTCTCGAGTTTTTGGGAACGCAGCAACCGGTTTTCCAGCTTGGCCCGTTCCATCTCTGCTTTTTTTCGATCCGTTATATCGACAATAACACCATCAAGATAGAGGAGTACATCATTTTTATTGAAAATACCTCGTCCTTTTTCATAGACCCATTTTATTTCACCATCTTTGCAATTAATACGGTATTCGATTGTATATTGGGTTTTGCTCTGGATCCCCTTTTTTATTCGAATGTTGACATGCTCCAGGTCCTCATGGTGGATTATTGAAAAAAAAGTCCGAACCTGGTTATTGATAAAGTCCGTGTATTTGTAGCCGGTAATCTTTTCAACTTCTTCACTGAGAAAAAGCATCGTGTACTGATCGTCATTCAGGCACCGATAGGTAATACCCGGAATATTTTCAACCAGTGTTCGAAACTGTTCTTCTCTCATTTTTAAAGACTCTTCAGCCTTTTTGAGTTGAGTGATATCCATAGAAATACCGAGGGAGACAGGTTCGCCAAAATCTTCTCCTTTGTATGGAAGTTTGATAGTATGTATCCATCGAGGGTCCGAATTTTGGGGAGTTATTTGCTGGATGGACTCAAGGGTTATTCCGGATTTTATGACTTCCCGGTCAGACTCTATCATTTTCAATGCTTGTTCTTTATTTGCATCAATGTCAGTTTGTAATTGTCCGATAACCTGTTCCGGATTATATCCCAGAAAGTCAGCAACCGCCTGATTGGCGGATAAATATCGGCCTTCAGCGTTTTTGATGTAAATCATCGAAGGAATTGCATCAATAATGGTACGAAGCCGGTGTTCACTGTCCTGGACTTTTTTTTCATAGAGTTTTCTTTCCACGATTTCCCAGGCCAGGTCTGCCAGTTTAGCGACAGCTGTTACATCCCTTTCGTCATAGTTGTCGGGTTTGTTTCCCACTCCTAAAATGGCCACAGCTTTTTTGTGCCTGAAAACCGGGACTACCACTTCTCTAGTGACCGTTGCATGGCCGGCAGGCATTCCTTTTTTATGGGGTAACTTTTCAAAATCATTGTGGATAACCGGTTTTTTTTCTTTAATGCAATCGACCCAAACGCCTGCGTTTTCAATGGCATAGTGACTTGGAAAATCCGGTACCCTGCAATACTTTTCCCAGGTGTTGGTTGACCAGGCCTGAAGTGATAAATTTTTCTGGTCATCATCCACAAAATGATAGAAACCAATCTGGCTTTCCGTTATTTTTTCAGCTTCGTCCAAAAATTTGACTAATAGTTCCCGAACGTCATGATTATTGGAATACTCAATAAGGGCCAGTTGGGTTTTCTGAATATCCTCTTCGTATTTTCTTTCGGTAATATCCCTGCAAATATAGACAAGTTCAAAAGGTACGCCTTTTTCATCACGCAGCACATCGCCATTGATTTCCGCATAAAACTTTTTCCCGCTCGGAATGACAAACTGGTAGTTTTCCGCTCCCAGATAATGGTCGAACATTTCTTTGGACAAACGATAGGCTTTTTCACGATCTTCCGGGTGGATAAATTCAAAGACAGGTCTTCCAATAAAATTTTCCGGTTTTAATCCGGTTAATTTTTCCAGGGCATCATTGGCATAAATAATAACGCCGCTCAGGTCAGCCCGAATGACAATATCTGGCATGGATTTGAAAAGTGTGGACAATAATTCTTCACTTTTACGAATAGTCTGTTCAGCATCGCTGCGGACCAGATTGTTTTCCATGAGATCAACAACCACCTGCAAAAATTCGATTTCAGCTTCCCGCCAGTGTCGATAGTTTTCCGTATCGTCAATACCAATAAAACCGACAGGTTTTTCTCCATGAAAAACAGGTGCCACCAGCAAGGCTTTAATATTTTGGGATTCCAGGGACTCTCGTTCAAATATTGCTTCGGAAGGGAGGAGATCAATGTTACTCAGAATTATTTTTTCCCGCAGGTACATTTTTTTCATCCACCAGGGACAAATGTCAACACTGAGATTTTGCAGGTTTTCAAACTGGGGTTCCACGCCTTTGGCGCACCATTCATAGGTGTTGGAAAAATATTGATCATCCATCTGAAAAATATAGGTCCGACTGGCGCTAAAACTTTCTCCCAGCAATCTTAAAACATCATTATAGGAGTAATTGCTGTCCTTGAGCAGGTGGTTAGCAATTTCCACAAGAGTCTGGTCTAAATTATTCCGATAAAGCAACTCGCTTTCTGTCTCTTTGAGAGTGGATATGTCCGTGGCAATCCCGGTCAAAAGAATGCCGCCGGTTTTCATCCTTTTGGGTGTCGCCTGAAGGCTGAGCCATTTGCATTCCCCTGCAAAAGCGTTGATTCTGATTTCCATGGACAGGGGTTTTAGATGTCTGATGGAATTTTCAATAATTTCAAGGTTCATTTGAATATCTTCTGAATGGAGCTTGCTGACCAGTTTAGAGGCATCTGCCAACACTTCTTCAGAACTGACGCCAAAGAGGTTACTGACATCGTCACTGATAAAGGTAAACATTTTATGGTTTCCATCAACCAGATACTGAAATACAATGCCCGGAGTATTCTGGGCAACAATCCTGAATTCACTTTCTGATTTTTCCAGTTTTTCCTGAATGGATTTGATATCGCTGATATCCTGTATGTTTCCGATAATCCGAACCGTTTTCCCTTCCGCCTGTTCTGCTCGGGCGGTAGTGCGGACCCAGATATTTTCACCGGTTGCTTTCTGAAAGGGTAATTCAAAATCATATCCGACGCCCATATCGATGCATTTTTTAAAAGCATTGAATAACTTCGGACGATCTGTTTCCGAATAGCAGATGAGGCTTTTCTCGATTAATTCTTTGGATTGTGATAACTCCAATTTTTCGGGGTCATATCCGTTTATGCGATAGGTTTCATCGGTCCAGGTCATTTCTTCCCGGATAACATCATATTCCCACCCTCCGGTTTTACTCAATTTTTGAGTCGTGTCCAAAAGGGTCTTGCTCTTTTCCAATTCCAATTGGGCAAGTTTGTTATCAGTGATATTTTCTACCACCGACAATATGCTGTCTATTTTTCCGTCTTCAGAATAGAGTGGCACCGTGTTGTATTTTTGGTATTGATTGTAAATCAGTAATTCAAAGGAGCATTCCTCGCCCTGAAAGGTTTTTTCATAATACTTTTTTATAATCGGTGCATTGTCAAGAAAAACCTGGTCAATGGATAAGCCAATATAATCATCGGGATTCAGACCCAATTTTTTGAACTCCCTTCCGGAGGTAAATCCGATGGTAAAATCAGGATAAACAATGGACATATAAGAGTTGGGATAATTTTCTGCTACTTTTTTCAGCATCCGTTCATTTTTAAAACGCTTTTTTTCCGCCACCTTTGTGGAGGTGTTATTTTTCATTACTGTGATAATTCCCGTAATTTGATCGTCATCAAAGACCGGAACCTTTCGGGTTTCGGTAAAATACTCATTGCCATTGATTGTGTGAACATCTTCGCTTATTTTAATTTGACCCGTTTTCAGGATTTCATCATATTCGCCTATCATGGCATCAGGCAGGAAAGGGAAAGCTTCTGTTAAAGTTTTTCCGATCACATCAGTGCTAGAACCATATTTTACAATCCATTGGGCGCATTGTCGATTGATAAACTGGATTCTCAGGTTTGTATCCACCAGATGGACAGCTTCATCCATTGAATCAAGTATCATTTGGTGAAGCTTTTCTATCCATAGTTTTTCACGTTTCAGTTGTCTGTGTTCCTCCTGCTGCTGAACAAATTTTGCCGTTTTATTGACAATCTGGGGTAACATATCCAGATAGTTAACATCTTTGACGACGTAGTCCGCCGCCCCCTGCTTCATCATACTAACAGCAATTTTTTCATCACCAAATCCGGTGGTCACAATGAAGGGCGGTAAAACAATATTTTTCTCCCGGGCTTTTTGGATGAAATCCAGGCCGGTGAATTCCCGAAGTTTATAATCCAGTAACAGAATGTCGGGCTTTTGGGTCTCCAGCTGATACAGGCCATCTGAAAGATTATCAGCATAAATCACCTCATAGTTCGAATCTTTTAAAATTTGCAGACTTAGTTCAATTAATCCCAAATCATCTTCAATGATTAATATCAGCATCAGCGCCCCTGTCTATCATTTATCTTGTTTTTTATTGAGGATATATTCTGATCTGGTCATTTGCTTTTATAATAAATTGGATATCACTTTTTTCAGATATACAGATTCCGGTTTAATTTGATAATTTATTCATTTTACCCAACCCAATTATTGTGTCAGGCATTTTTTTCTCAAAGGTCCCTGTTTATCACCACTAAATCTTATAATAGGAGTTTTCCATTGAAATAGCAACGATAATATGGTCGCTTTTTAACTGCCAAAACAGGGCCAGATTATTTTATCCATTTTTGAAGAATTGCCAATTTCCCGACCATCGGGTCCCGTTGGAATTTGTTTACGGCCCTTGTCCTGTTTTCTACTCAACCAGAACAATTTTTTTATTGCTGTAACTGATCAGGGTGCGGTAATTTTTAAGGATATTATAACCAATCAGGCCATCAACCCGGGTGCTGATGAAATCATTAATATGGGAAATATCCTGAATCAGGATTTCCATCTTGTTGAAGTTTAAGTCGCCGATTTTTAGCCGGGTAATGACACCACTGGTTATCATCAGGTTCTGATTGTCAATACCAACCAGTTGCTGTTTTTTTACATCATCAATTTCATAGCTAATTTTATCAATGGTTTTGAGATCGATCAGGGTTCTCGCAGCACCGGTATCAATCCCGAGGGTGATCCTTTTGTCGCCGGCCAGGGCTTTGATAACCGGCAGATGGTCCGAAAGAAAAAAATCAAGCAGGGTAAATTTTTGATTGATAATGTTGTTGTTCCAGTAGAACATAAATTCATCATAAGGAATAAAGGTAAGAAAGGATTCCTGATAATCGATCAGGACATCATAGCCTTTGAAGATCTCATATCCGATCAGGCCATAGACCGGTTGGCCGACAACTTCCTGAATCAATGACATTTCCAGCACAATGGCCTTAAAATCTTTTTTTTGAATATCTGCAAACTCAAAAGCACTGACATTGACATCTTCGACTTTCAATACTTTACTGCCGATGCCACGCAGTTCATATTTTTTTTCACTGCCTTTCTCATAGGCCTCAATGTACTGCCGGTTTATGATCAGGGTTTTGGCCCCGGTGTCAAAGATAAAATTTTCTGAAAAGCCGTTCACTTTGGCCTGGACGATAATTAAGTTGGAAACGGTTTTAAAAGGAACATGAAAGACACCGGCCTGCAGGAGTGTCACAGATATTAGAATAAGTAATAATATTTTTCGTCTGATAGATCTCATAAATGGACCAATTTAAATTATATTCATCAAAAATGGTACAGATCAAAAAATTATTCTTGAAGAAACAAGCATCATTCCTTTAAATTAAACGATAAACTGTAAAGGAGAGAGAGATGCAAAAGATTATCAGAACATTAGGCATATTACTGATTTTAACAACAATTATTTTACCTGCCTATGGAGGCCTGAATATGGAACAATCTGTGGACGACGTTATCAAGCAGTTGGTTGAAAAATTTGGTATCCGGTATAAGGATTCAATCACAACGGGTGTCAGCCAGGTGGCCAAACTCTGGCAGGAAAAAGACGGTTCTATCGATGATATGACAGAATTTTGCCTGAACAATTTTATCATTGATGAAAATGAGAAAGCGTTGTCTTTTCAAAAAATTACTCGAAATTTCGAACAATTAAGTGGATTGCTGGTAGAAATGGACCGTTCCATGACCTGGGGTATGCAGATAGATGAAGGCCCGATGACTGCTGTGGATGCCCTTTTTTCCCAGTTTAGTCTCAGCCCCTATGTGGGTTCAACCCTGTTTGACACAAAAATTGCTTTTTGGGTATTGCTCAACTTTCCGGTCTATTCAACCGGCGATTGTGCCAGGATGGGAAAAACCTGGTCCGCCCAAAAATGGGCCGAAGTCCGGCTGGCCCAAACCTTTGAAGACCGAATCCCGGCTGAGGTTTCAGAATTAAATCACAGCGTGCGTGTAGATGCAGAAAATTATATCAGCAATTACAATATTCCCATGCATAGTATTGTTGACGAAAATGGTGCCAGACCATTTCCGGAAGGATTAAACCTCATCACTCACTGGGGCCTTCGGGACGAATTAAAAGCTCAGTACCAGGAAAAAGACGGGCTGAAACGTCAGGAGATCATCTACGATGTCATGAAAAAAATCATTACCCAGGAAATACCGGCAGCCGTTATTAACAATCCCAAGGTCGATTGGAATATAGCTGAAAATACCCTTTTTGGAGAAAGCAATGACAATTCACCCGAACCGGACACCCGTTATCAAAAATTGAGAAATATTTTCCTGGCTGAAAAAAAAGCAGACCCCCACAGTGTCATGAACAAAACCTTTATCGACAGAAAATTCAACAGTGAAAGAAGAATGACTGAAGAGCGGGTTAAAAACCTCTTTGAAGAACTGCTCGGTTCCGACGAATTTCGAGAAACAGCAAAATTGGTTAAATCCAGGCTCGGCCGGAATTTGAGGCCCTTTGATATCTGGTATAACGGATTCAAAACTTCCGAGGATATGACAACAGAAAAACTCTCAGCCATGACCATGAAAAAATATCCCACTGCCCAGGCTTTTTGGGAACAGATGCCCGAAATGCTAATGAAACTGGGGTTCAGCCCGGAAAAAGCCAATTTCCTGCAGGCCAACATACAGGTGGATCCTTCCAGAGGGGCCGGTCACGCCATGGAAGCAGGCAGGCGGGAAGACAAAGCCCGTCTTCGCACCAGAATCGGAAAAAAGGGTATGGATTACAAAGGATATAATATCGCTGTTCATGAATTTGGCCATAATGTTGAACAAACCTTTTCTCTCCACAGAGTTGAAAACACTCTGTTGCAGGGGGTCCCCAACACGGCTTTTACCGAAGCCTTCGCTTTTTATTTTCAGGAACGCGACTTGGAACTGCTGGGGATGGGAAAACGGGATGAACACAATGAGCACCTCCTGGCGCTGCAAAGAATGTGGGGCGCCTGCGAAATCGCTGCCGTATCGCTGGTTGAGATGCGTCTCTGGCACTGGATGTATGACCATGAAAATTTTACGCCTGAAGAACTCAAACAGGCGACCCTTCAGATTTCCAAAGATGTCTGGAATGAATTCTTTGCCGGGCCTTTTGGGGCGAAGGATGAAATTATCCTTGGAATTTACTCCCACATGATTGAAATCGGATTGTATTTACCGGATTATCCACTGGGCCACATTATCCATGCTCAATATGAAGCCTTTGGTAAGGGCAAAAATTTCGCCCAGGAGATGGAGAGAATGTGCAGCGCCGGCGCCATTGACCCCGATATCTGGATGCTAAAAGCCATCGGAACACCGGTCAGTTCCAAACCTCTCAGACAAGGAGCTAGAGAAGCCATCGCCTATCTTCGAAAATGATCAAGATTGAAATAGTCTGATTTTAAAAAGCCCCGAATAGCGGGGCTTTTTTTATCGAATTGGCCAAAGTACAAATAGGGTCACAGCCCAGATTCCATGGGATATAATCAGGATCGGAAGATTGTGGAATTTCAAATACAAAAACCCCCAGAATGCGCCCGCCACCAGAGCCGCTCCAACCAGCATAAAATTTCCCGACCAGATGTGGACCAACCCATAGATCAGGGTTGTAAAAAGATAACCGCCCTGGTCACCATAGCGTTTCATGGCTGCTTTTTGAAAAAATCCCCGCCAGAAAATCTCTTCCGCAGGACTGGTAACAACCAGCAGAATCAAGGCAATCAGGAACGGGTTTGTACCCTCACCTTTTTGATAAATCGATCCCACCTGACCTGAGGCAAAATCAAACAAAAGACCAGAAAAAATATTACCGGCATAAAATATTCCATATAGAATGACTGCTGAACCTATTCCCATAAGAACATTTGTCCAGGAAATTTGATATTCACTGCTTCGGGGTTTTTCAATGAAAAATGAACAAGAGGCCAGCACAACCGAAGAAAGCGCAATTTTGATCCAGAAATTCCCCATATTGACCGCAAAGGTGAAATACCAAAATATTCCGGCAAGCAATGTAAAGAAATTCAGCTGGCTGAGTTGCTTACGACTATCCATAATAATGACTCATCAGCATGGAAATGAGCAGTAAAACCCCAAACAGCGTCACAAGCCGGGCTGTTTCGGCATCAGCATTATCAGGAACTTGCCGATACATTTTTTTTATGAGATTGATGGCCAGGGGTAAAGATAAAAGCACTAGCAACGAGAATAAGGTCAGCGGGCCAAAAATACTGATGACAATGACCCAGACAAAGGCCAGGATTATCAGAAAAGTATAAAAATGGATAGCAAAATCCGACGTCAGAAAAATGGCCAGGGTTGAAATTTTTTTATCCCTGTCATTAATGATGTCGCGAACATTATTAATATATAAAACCAGTGCCACCAAAAGTCCCAGTGGGACCGAAAGGATGATCACCGACTCGTTTAATGACGCCGTCTGAATAAAAAAACTGCCTCCGATCATTAGCGGTCCCCATATAATGAGAACCCCCAATTCACCCAGTCCTTTGTATTTATATCTCAGTGGCGGAGCCGTGTAGGTCATAGCCAGTAACATTCCCGCCAGTCCAATCCAGAGTAAAACCACACCTCTCAGCAGGACCAGGGCTATTCCGATGACTGCAGCGAGCGAGTAGAGAGCAATGGAAGCCCAAAATACCTTCTGGGGCGTAACATTTCCCTCAACCAGGGGATGTGGCCGATATCTGGCAGTGGAAACAAATGCCGTATCTATACCATTTTTTACATCGAAATAGTCATTCAGCAGATTGGACGCCAGATGGACAAAAGTCCCGGCCAATAAGGTCAGCAAAAACCAAAACCAGTTAATGTCCCCAGGTGTGGCAGCATAAATAAACCCTGTCGCAATGGAGACAGCGGTCATTGTCAGAGACCAGGGACGACTGGCCAAAAACCAGTTTCTGTAAAAATCCATTTTTTATTCTCTCCAATATCCTACATGCGGTCAAAAATAAAAATCTGATCCAATTTAGGACAACCGAAGACAGATAAAAATGAAAATTTTATGGTATGTTGTTTGCTTGTTTTCGTAGGTTTTAAATTTTAAATTTCTAAAAAAATGGAGGCCCCTATGAAAAAATTTAATTTTTTAATGATTTTTATTATCACATTGTCCATGGTTTTTACGACTTTTTTAATGGGTGAAGATACTACCTTGACCGAAGCCCAGAAAGAGGCTGTGGCTCTGGTCAACAAAGCCGTAGACCTGATTCGAGAAAAAGGAGAGACAGCATTGGTGGAAATCAATAAGCCTGAGGGCGGTTTTTACATCGAGGAGAAAGCACTTTATGCCTTTGTCTACGATGAAAATTGCGTGATGCTGGCCCATCCTTACAAACCAAGTTTAGTGGGCAAATCCTACCTGGGAAAACCAGACATCAAGGGCAAAAAATTTCGTGATGAAATCGTACAGAAAGCGCTTACAAACGGCGCTGGCTGGACAGATTATAGTTATCAAAAACCCAATGATCCCGGCATCCATCAAAAAACAGCCTATGGAAAATTTATTGAAAAAGACGGGAAAAAGTATATCGTTGTCGCCGGAGTCTATAAAGAAAATTAATTCATTACGGAACGGACATGAAAGTTAAAGCAAAATTATCGGTATTTCCTTTTATCAGCGGTTTGGGAATCGGCCTGTTAATTCTTACCTTTTATCTGAATTCAAACTACCAGCAGAACCTGGCAATGGAAATTTATAATAATAATATTAAAGTCATGGAACAAATTTCCAGTATTTCCAATATTTTCAACAAAGCCGCAGCTTCGGCGCCTCAACTGATCATCTCCAATATGATGGGGTCTGATCCTGAAGAGATACAGGCCGGGGCCGATGAGATCAAAACAGAATTGAACACAATTGGTCAGATACTGGCCGATATCAAAACAAAAAAAGGACTGGATAAAGAGGTGCTGGAGGATATCAGCAATCTTGAAAAGATTGAAAAAGACCTCAGCGCCCGATACAGTGAAATAGCCGATATTTGTATTCATAGTGACGCCTATTCTGCCATTGAGCTGTTTCCCGATTTTTTGCAACAAAAAAACAAAATTAACGGATTTGTGAACCATGCTATTTTACAGGCCGGACAATCTACCAAAAGCGCCTTTGACCATTCTGCGAAAAAAATGAACCAGATCACCAATTTTATCATTATTCTGTCCTTTCTGTTAATTGCAGCCATTGTCATTCTGACGATAATATTCGCCGGGTCCATAATTCGTCCTTTGAATTATATTGTGAGGGTCATCAAAAAAATGGCCCAGGGTGATTTGACGGAAAAAATAAACATAAACAACAAAGATGAATTGGGTGACCTCGCCAGGGAATTTAACACCATGGGCGATAAAATGAATTCCCTGCTGAAAATGATTTCCGAAAGTTCCGCAACAGTTAAACAGTCCTCTAGCAACTTGTCCCATTCATCGGGAACACTGCTCAAAGACACCAATGACATCGCCGAGGACACCGTCAAGGTTACCCGTCTTTCCAAAAATGCCTCGGATAATCTTACCGATATTTCAAAATCCACCGATGATATGTCTGAAGAAGTCTCATTGGTAGCGATGGCGATTGTGGCGATCAATGATACCATCAAAAGCATTTCAGATCATTGCTATAACGCCTTGCATATTTCTAAAGATGCTACCGTCGAATCCCAGAAAACACAAAAATTAATTCAGAAACTGAATGAGGCCATGAACAATATTTCATCGATGACCTCAACCATTAATGAGATATCCAGCAGGACAAATCTGCTGGCGCTGAACGCCACGATTGAAGCTTCCGTGGCCGGTGAAGCCGGAAAGGGATTCGCCGTGGTTGCCAACGAGGTCAAAGAATTGTCAAAAAGAACAGCCGAAGCCACAGCGAATATCAACAATCAAATTGAAGTCATTAAACAGGACACTCTCATTTCCCTTAAAGCGATCGAGGACATTATCAAAGTGGTCAATGATTTTTACATTCTATCCGAAACCATCAACTCCTCAGTCCAAAATCAGGCTGAAACAATCAACGAAATCTCAAAGAATGTCAGCACTGTTAATTCTTCAGCTGCGGGTATTGCAGCCAATGTCCAATCCACTTCCGGTGATCTGAAAAAAATCTCCGCCAACATTTCAAAAGTCAACAGCCATATGCTGGAAATCAATAAGGAGGTCCGTCAGGTCAGTGTTAATTCTGACAATTTAAATACCCTCAGTGGAAAACTGACCCATGCTGTCAACCAGTTTATCATAGAATAAGAATGTAATAACACAACCCCAAAAATGCGGTACAAATTCTATCACCTTTTGAGGTTGTGTTTTTTTTCGCTGCTCCTGCAAACCGCTTTTTCGCCTCCTTGTTTCTGATACCCATTATTGATTTGCTCTCTTAATTTTTTCGAAAATCAGAAACTTCTTTTGAATAAACCTTGATATTGAAAAGCAGCTGTTCAGATATTTTATTTTTAATTCTGCCTGCCAAAGTCTAACTTTCAGTACAAATAATACATTAGAAAAGGTTGGTTTTAGATGAAAAATATTTATTCATGGAATGTAAATGGCATACGTGCCATTGAGAAAAAAGGCTTTGTTGAATGGGTGAAAAAAGCCAACCCCGATATATTGGCAATCCAGGAAACAAAAGCTCATAGAGAACAATTGCCCGCTGAAATAATTCATATTGAAGGCTATACCAGTTACTTCTTTTCAGCCCAAAAAAGAGGCTACAGCGGCGTCGCACTTTACACAAAAGAAAAACCCTTATCTGTTGAACCCCTGGGGGATTTAAGCTTTGATGGCGAAGGACGGACCATTATTGCCCAATACGATGGATGGACGCTGGTTAACTGTTATTTTCCCAACAGCCAGGCCGAAGGTAAACGGCTGGATTACAAAATCGCTTTTTGTGATGCTGTACTGGAAAAATGTGACCAACTGGTACAAAACAGTGAAAAAGTCCTGCTCTGCGGTGATTACAATATTGCCCACAAACCCATTGATCTGAAAAATCCCCAAAGCAACGAGAATAATCCCGGCTATTTACCAGAGGAACGGGAATGGATGACAAAATTCCTGAATGCCGGATATGATGATACTTTCCGTCGATTGCATTCCAATGAACCAGGGCACTATACCTGGTGGTCCTACCGGTTTCAGGCCCGGGCCAAGGACATTGGCTGGAGAATCGATTACCATTGCGTCAATGAGGATTTTAAAGGGAAAGTAGTTGAATCAAGTATCCATAAAAGCGTCATGGGATCCGATCATTGCCCCATCAGTATTAAACTTGATATATAATCAAGCCACCTAAAAAAATTGATTTTTTACAAGGTGGCTTGAGAATTTCACAGAAGCTTTTCTCAAAGGAATTCTGTCGATTCCTGATAAAAGTGATTTTTATTTCTTATATACTATTTTTCCACCGACAATGGTTGTCTCGACCTTTACATCCCATATATCAACAGGCGGAATAGCCAGAATATCCTTTTCCAGGATGACAATATCAGCCAGTTTCCCTGGTTCCAGGGTTCCTTTTAGATCTTCCTCAAAACTGGCATATGCCGGTGTCACTGTATAGGCTTTCAAGGCTTCCTCAACGGATATTTTCTGTTCCGGTATCCAGCCGTGGGGATTTTCATCATCGAGGGTCGCGCGTGTGGCAGCTGCATAGATCCCTTCCAAGGGTGTGGGCGGCGCCACATACCAGTCACTACCAAAGACCAATGTCGTCCCGGCATCCAATAAGGAGCGATAAGCATGGGTGGTTTTCATGCGCTCTTTTCCAATATAAGGTTCAGCCCAGCGGCCATCATCTATGCAATGATAGGGCTGCATGGAAGCAATGACACCAAGTTCACCAAAACGGGTGATATCTTCAGGTAACAGGTGTTGCGCATGTTCAATTCTGAATCGTCGGTCTCGTGGCCCATTTTCCCTAGCCACTTTTTCAAAAATATCAAGCATAATATTGTTAGCGCGATCGCCGATTGCATGCACCACAGCCTGGCCACCAAAAGCATCACCGGCTTTCACCATTTCGTACATCTCCTCAGTTTCTGTGACCTGCAAACCAAAATCCTTTGGCGCATCGCTGAAGGCTTCTTTCATTAATGCCGTATGAGAACCAAGTGATCCGTCAATAAATCCTTTGAGTCCACCAAGTTTTACCCACACATCACCCCAGCCTTTTGTTTCTTTGCGTTCTTTCAGTCTTTCATGAGTGCTGATGGGCACCGCCGCATTGATCCGCACAGTGAGTTTGCCTTGGTCTTTTGCCAGTTCAAAAATACGCAAGTCGTCCCAGTTGCCCATGTGGTGAACGGAAGTGACACCCTTACTGTTGACATATTTCATAGCCGCGTCCAGGTAACGGAATTTCATATCGTCATCGGGATCAGGAATAATAGATTCAATGACAGACATGGAATTATCTTTCATAATACCGGTGAGATAGCCCTTTTCATCCCGAACAAAGGTTCCGCCTTCGATATCTTCGACATCATTAGTAACACCGGCGATTTCCATAGCCTTGGAATTGGCCAGGGCCATGTGCCCGTCCAGCCGGCTGATCCAAACAGGATTGTCCGGTGATATATCGTCAATCCAGGAGCGATGGGGCAACTCTCCGCCCCAGTTGGTATGGTCCCAGTCACCACCGATTACCCAGGTTCCGGGTTTTAAGGTTTCTATATAATCTGCAATTCTTTGTTTGAATTCATCCGGCGATCCGGCATCACGAAGTTCAACCGAAGCCAGCCGTTGTCCACCATCCAAAAAATGCAGATGGGCGTCGGTAAAACCCGGGCATATAAATTTTCCTTCGGCATCAACCACCTCTGTCTTTGGGGAGATATATTTTTTCCCATCCTTATTTGTACCGACGAATATTATTTTGTTGCCGGCAATGGCCAGTGCTTCCGCTTTGGGTTGGTGCGGATTGCCGGTCCAGATGTTACCATTTAATAGGACGAAACTCGCTGTCACTTTTTCTCCTCCTGTTTTACAGCAAAATACCATTCCAAAAATCATGAGCATGATCATTGATATTGTTTTTACTTGGGTCATGTGAATACTCCTCCTTCTGCGCTGTGTTTCCCTTAATTTACATTGATAAAATTTATCTGCAAAGTGTACAGAAAATTTGTTATATTTTTTCAATGCTGGAGGGACCCAAAGATATGGACAACTTGCAAATCATTCCGACAACACCGGAGAGTGTAAAATTATACGGATTATGCGGTTATAAAGATGTTAACAAACCGGGCTATTCGGAAAAACTGGATTGGTACGCAAAAAATAAGTCCAAAGGTCTGGTGATTAAAGTGCTGCATTCCAATGTAGCAGGGACCCAGGGAATGATTGAATATATTGACGGAGAATATTGCTGGCGGCCAGTATCTGCCCCTCATTATCTGTTCATCCATTGTCTTTTTGTGGGATTTAAAAAAGAATACAAACAGAGGGGATTTGCCTCCCGCATGCTGGCGGATTGTTTTCAGGATGCAATCGCCAGATCAAAAGCAGGCATCGCTGTGATGGTCCGCAAAGGCTCCTTTATGGCAAACGCCGACATTTTTTTAAAAAACGGTTTTGAACCGGTTGAAAACATCGCACCGGATTTTCAATTGCTGGTAAAAAAAGTCCAAATTCATGCTTCGAACCCGGTGTATATTAACAACGATCCGATACTCAATTCCCGTTATCAAAAGGGCCTGACTATTCTGCGTGCCGACCAGTGTCCCTACACCGTTAAAAATGTGCAGGAAATGGTCCGGACAGCCGAAGAAGAATTTGATACAAAAGTCCGAATTATTCATATTAATTCTCATCAAGAAGCGCAGGAAAATCCATCACCTTTCGGAACCTTCGCCTTGATCCTGAATGGCAAAATCCTTTCCCATCACCCCATCAGTAAAACCCGACTGGTCAATATTCTGAGGACAGAACTTTGATCATTCGGGAAATCGAATCTAAAACAATTTTACGGAAACAGAAAAAACCTGACAGTTGGTTTTTAACTAAATATGGTATGAATATCTACCGGGGATGCTCACATAATTGCGTTTATTGTGACGGCCAGACAGAAAAATATCAGGTCATGGGCGATTTTGAAACGGAAATTGAAGTCAAAATCAATGCCCCCCTATTACTGGAAAAGGAACTGGACAAAATTGAAAAAAACCGTGAAAAACCCGGATTAATCGGTTTGATCGGCGGGGTCTCCGATGCCTATCAGCCGATAGAGGCAGAATATAAGATCACACGGAAAATACTCTCAATTCTGGCCGAACGTAATTTTCCGGTAATGCTGTTGACGAAATCCGTGCTGGTTGAACGGGACATCGATTTGTTGAAATTAATAAATGAAAAGTCCAATGCTCTGGTGGGCATGAGCTTCAGTTCTGTGGATGATGCCATCAGCAGGATTTTTGAACCGGGAGTGGCCCTACCCTCAAGCCGGCTGCAAACACTGGCAAAAATGAAACAAGCCGGCATTCGCTGCGGTGTTTTCCTGATGCCCCTGATTCCCTTTGTGACGGACCAGTGGCAGAGGATAAAAGAGGTCTTTCAAGCAGCCGCAAGACTCAGTCTGGATTTCATCGTCTTTGGCGGTCTGACCCTGAACCCCGGACGACAATCGGAAAAATTTTTTTCTGTTATAGATACCCATTTTCCGGAACTGGCTGCGGAGTATGCCATGATTTACAAACCCAATAAATGGGGCAATGCTACCGACCAGTATTACCAGTCGCTGAGTGAACCAATGCTGGAATTGTCGCGGCTTTACAAAATTCCCCTGCGAATTCCCTTTTATAGCTTTGACCGGCAATTCACCCTGAACGAAAAAGTAATTATAATATTAGAGCATATTGATTATTTATTGAAACTGAAAAACCAAAGATCACTCTATGGTTTTGCAGCCTATAATCTTTCAAAACTAAAAGAACCCATCGAGCAGCACCAATTCTTTCTTCAATCGGTAAAAGGCATTGGAAAAGTGACGGAAAAAATCATCCAGGAAATCATTCGAACGGGAAGATCAAACTATTATAATCAATTATTATCCAATCGCTAAATAAATTTTTTGGGATAATAAATATTTTTTTATATCTTTCTTTAGTTTAGTCATGTGTTATGGCACGTAGTGATTTTAAGAAAATATTATTTAAAGAGGAATTACTCATGTTAAAGAAAGTATTTTTAATTTATGGGCTCAGTATTTTAGCGATTTGGACAAGCCTGACCGGCGCAGATTTAACAGAAATCAAACCGTCCGGTATAGTAACAATGAATTATGGGCAGTCTGTTGCAATTGAAGGTAATTATGCAGTTGTAAGTTCATGGCGAGATCGGATTGCCAGTATACAAAGAGGATCTGTATATATTTATTATTTTGACGGATCATCCTGGAGTTTGCAACAGAGGTTAATAAGCAGCGATGGTGAATATCTGGAACATTTTGGATACTCTGTTTCAATTAGCGGTGACTATGTTGCTATTGGAGCCTTTGGAGATGATGGATCAAAAGGCTCTGTATACATTTTTGTGAGAAATGGAACGAATTGGACAGAACAACAAAAATTGGTCGCATCAGATGGCGCTGCAGGTGATTATTTTGGCCATTCAGTATCAATCGATGGAAATACTGTTATAATTGGAGCCGAACAAGATGATAGTAACAAAGGATCAGCATATATATTTACCCAAAATGGAACAACTTGGCAGGAACAAGCAAAACTGGTTGCTTCTGACGGTGCCACCAACGATGAATTTGGATGTTCTGTGTCAATTAAAGGTGATAATGCGGTCGTTGGCGCATGGAATGTAAAAATCGGAAATTTTCTTCCTGGTGCTGCATATGTTTTTTCACGAAGTGGCAACACCTGGTCTCAGCAAGCAAAACTTTTGGCTCCTGATAGATATTCAGGCGATTATTTTGGCCGTTCTGTTGCTATTGACAATAATTTTATTGCTATTGGGTCTCCTAAAGATGATGATGGTGGTTCTAGTTCTGGATCTGTTTATTTGTTTGTTCCATCCGGATTATCTTACATATTTCAGACTAAATTAATAGCGTATGATGATGAAACCAATGATCAGTTTGGTTGGTCTGTTGCGTTATCTGAAAACACCTTACTTATTGGATCAAATGGTGATGATGATAAGGGCTCAGGTTCAGGATCTGCTTATTTGTACACTTTTAAAAATGGTGCATGGACTTTTTCAGATAAATTATTAGCACCAAATGGAACTGCAGGTGATTATTTTGGAATGTCTGTCGCAATATCTGACGGCAAAGCTGTAATAGGAGCACCCTTTAAAAATTCAAATGTCGGCTCAGCTTATATTACATCAAATCTGGATAATAGTCTTCCCGTCGAACTATCTGGATTCACAGCCATCCAAAAACAATCTGCAGTTGTCCTCTCCTGGACTACTGAAAGTGAATTAAACAACCTGGGATTCAATATTTACAAATCAACTAAAGAAACTGGTGATTTCGTAAAAATCAATGAGGCGTTGATACAAGGTGCGGGCAATTCAACAGTTCAAAATAAATACACCTATATCGATGCAGAAGTTATATCTGGAATGAAATATTTTTACCAGATTGAAGATGTCGCACAGGATGGTAAAACAGAAAAGCACGATATCATAAGTATTATGGTTGGAGAAGAAAAACTGGACAAAGTCAGTGAATTCCAGTTATCAAATGCATATCCTAATCCTTTCAATCCTGCCACAACCATTGAATTTGATATCCCAAAAGAAAGTTTGGTGGAATTGACTATTTATGATTTGCAGGGAAACATCCTAGAAACCCTGGTAAATGAAAACAAAACTGTGGGTCATTACAAAGTCAACTGGAATGCGGAAAATTATCCTTCTGGTATCTATTTATATCACTTGAAGGCAGCTCATTATTCATCCATCAAGAAGTGTATTCTGGTTAAATAAGAACCAGATTTTGCTTCACAAAAATCCTGTCAATGACGAAAAAATAAATTGGGTTAATCAGGAAGTTCGATTTCATTCGGTTTTTCGAATTTATGGCATAAAACAAAATAATATGAGGGCTGAAACATTCAGCCCTTTTGATTTGAATCGATATGAATTAAGGTTCAGGATGAATTTTTAAAAAGTCAGACTTAAATCTCCGAAACAGGTTCCCAGTTTTCTGGCCGCTTCGACCCAGTGATGGCCCAGCGGCACATATTTTTTTAAGCCGGCTACCTGGCTGATTGGTATGGGGACAGTCTGATCGGATTTGGCGGCGATCATGTTGCCGTAGTTTTTGTTTAATATTTCCAGCGCAGCACTAGTACCGAGCCGGGAGGCTAGTAAACGGTCAGCTGCGGAAGGAATACCCCCGCGCTGTAAATGTCCCAGAATAGTCACACGGGCTTCCAGGTTGGTGAGGCTTTCCAGTTGATGGGCCAGGTTGATGGTATGATCTTTTCGGGATTCATAGAAGGCCTGGATATCACTTTTGGCAGTTTTAACATCCTTTTCATCTACAGCCTGTTCTTTTTTTTGGATCAAAGCCTCCAAGACCTTTCTTTCCTGCACAGACATAGCACCCTCCGCAACAACAACAATGCTAAATCGTTTTCCATTACGATAGCGCGCCAGGATAGACTCAGCGACAATTTCAACATTATAGGCAATTTCCGGTATGATGATGACATCTGCACCGCCGGCTATGCCGGCCCCCAGGGCCAACCAGCCGACATTATGGCCCATTGTCTCAACCACAATGATTCTATGATGACTATGGGCGGTTGTATGCAGCCGGTCGATTGCGGAAGTAGCAATTCCCAAAGCAGTGTCATAGCCAATGGTTGTATCGGTAAACTCAATATCATTGTCAATGGTTTTGGGCAAGGTGATGATGTTTAATCCTTTTTCCGCCAGTTTCTGGGCATTTTTGTGTGTACCGCCACCGCCGATACAAACCAAGGCTTCCAGCTGGTGCTTTTCATAATTTTCCACAATCACATCGCGCATGTCCATCTTTTTACCCCCGACCAGCATTTTATGGGGTTTGTCCCGGGACGTTCCAAGTATTGTACCGCCCAGGGTAATAATATTGGAAAGCACTTCCCGATTGAGGCGAATATTACGGTTTTGGGCCAGTCCGCGGAATCCGTCCATAAAACCAATCACCTGGTAATTCGCTTCACCCATGACTGTTTTTCCAATGGCCCTCAGAGCTGCGTTCAGCCCCGGAGTATCCCCTCCGGAAGTTAAAATTCCAATCAATTTTGACATGAAAACCTCATTTATCGTATTTTTCCAAAAGCCTGTTGATGATGGGCTGTAATTCAGGCTTTTTAATATATTCAGGTAATTTATTAAATTTTACCCATTTTCTTTTGCGAAAATTTTCCGGCCATTGTTCCAGTTGTTTAATATTATCCATCAGAAACATTTCAACATGACAGATGCCATTCCACTTTTCATATTCGTAATGGTCAAAGCTGTCAACAATATTCCCTGATATTCCCGCTTCCTCATAGGCTTCTTTAAGGGCCGATTCCCCGGAAGTCAGACCGAATTCGATAATGCCTTTGGGAAAAATCCATTGTTTTTTCGTATTGGTAATAATGAGCACTTCCTCATTGTTCCGGACCGGTATGACACCGGACTGATAATAAACATCTTCGGTGCTTAATTTTATTCCATATTTTTTTAAAATAATTTTATTAATACCGTGAAGAGCCAAATGATTATTCTGAAGCGATATTTCATCGGTGATTTCCTCTCCGAACCATTGGGGTTTATCAAAATTGAGGGCCTCCTTTTCACTTGAAAATTCTACTTCACAGGCTATCAATCCGTTAAATCTGTCTTCATACAAATCCAATTCAATAGTATAGTTTCGATAAGGAATCTGGTAACGCCGTTTGATAATCCGATAATTTTCCGTCAAAGGCCAGAGGTGGACGAACTGTTCTTTGGATATGGAAATTTCCACTTCTTCACGATTCAGACCGGTACCTTTTTTTATGGCCTGAAAATATTGAGTCCCTTTTTTTCTGAAACGAACTTCAAAATCCCTGTTTTCAATATTCAGATATCCCTGGTGGATTTTTTCAAATTTAAAATTCTCCAGGTTTTCCGGCAGTTTTTTGATCAGGAATTTTCTTTCAATTTCTCGGCTCATTGTAGGATTGTTTTTATCTCCATCCAAAGGTTTTCAAAAGAGATTGCACTGTCTGATCTGGGTTTGGTGTGTACAATCGGTTCGCAGTAAATTCCCATTTTTTCTATATCAGATCGAAAAGGTATCATTGTTTTTAAAAAATTCAAATTACTTTGATTCATTTCAGCAATGATTTGGCCATGCAGTTTTTTTCTGGAGTCCACCATGCTGAAAAAGGAATGGATTTTTTCAGTCTTCATGGATTTTTCTTTGAGTAAGGCCAACAGTTTATCAAAGGTGATTTTTGACAGGGTTGTCGGAATAAAAGGATAGATCACAACATCGGCGGAATTGAAAATATTTTCAGAGAGCAGCGTGATGTTTGGAGGAGAATCAATCAAAATGTAATCATAATGGTTTTTCACCCCTTTCAGGGCGCTTTTTAAAAAACCAGAAGATTTGTCCTCCTTATCCAGTTTCAGGTCCAGGTTTCTGTAGGAAATATCCGCCGGCAACAGGTCCAGGTTTTCATAATCTGTAGCCCTGATCATGTTGAGAAGTTTATCGCCACCTTTCATCAATTTTTTGGAATTCAATTTTTTATTGGGACGAATTTTAAAATAATAACTGGCAGAGCCCTGGGGGTCCAGATCACAAAGCAAGGTTGAATACCGGTCTTTAGCGGCCAGATAGGCCAGATTGGTTGCAGCGGCTGTTTTTCCAACGCCCCCTTTAATGCTGTATAATGCAATTGTTTTCATTTTTTTAGGTTTTCTTTTTATTATTGTATCAAGTACAATATAAAAATACTTTTTTTAAATCAAAATTTTCTGGGATAATTGCTCAGGAGATCAACCTGCGGAATTCCAGGATCACGCCTTTGTTCTGTTCAAAGGTTTGAATAAATTTTAAATAATTATCCTCTTGTTTTTTTTCCAGGGCCGGAACCAGTTGTTCCAGGGCCTCCCCTTCCCGACCATTGCGGATATTTTCCTGATAACGGCTGATCATGGCTTTTTGCATGTGGGCATCATTATAGGCGCCTAAAAATTCCTGAAATTTTTTGATGACCGCTATAAAATATTTCAATTCTCCTTCAGAAAACAGGGGCGCAAATATTTCACTGATATAACGGATTTGCTTGCACAAAATCCGGCAATCATGGACGGTTTCAGGAATTTCATGATCCATAATTTTTTGGGCCTGGTTTGCCAGCCGTTTGATTAATTTTTTTAATTTCCCTGAGGCATACTCTTTCACCGGCATTTTTGCCTTTTCCGAAATCAATAATGGCCCATTTTCACTGGAAATCAGGTCATTCCATTGCATGAAAGTTTCACGAAAAAATTTTGTATTAAAATGCCGGCGGATTTTTCTCAATTCGTTTTTCCGTCCCTTCTTCAGATGGAGAAAAAAAGAATGTAAATCCTCAAAGTATTCGGGTGGTACCAGGGAACGAAAATAGTCCTCTTCATCAAGGTAGACGTCGATATCCCGCTGATTGTTTGTTTTTTGCATGATTTTTTTGAAGCGTTGTTTAAAATCCCGGTAGATCCAAGGGTCAATCTCTTTTTTCAGCATCACCAAAAGACTCCTGGTTTTTCGCAGACCCACTCGAAAATCATGCAGAAATTCAATATCAATATCCTCCAAAATTCCATGGATATTTTTCTGAATGACATCCAGGTAAAATTTTAAAATTTTACAGACGACTGTATCCAGAGTGTCCCGGGATTTGATTTTGATATTGATTCGGGTGGTATAATCAAAGTGGGCAATCTTGGTGGTAAAAAAATGTTGCTGCAGGGAAGAAATTTTACCGCCCAGGTAAGGCTGCAGCGCCTCTTCCAGCATTTTTACTTCTTTTTTGTAGCCTTTTAATTGCTCAACAAAGATCAGTGTTTCTCCTTCATTTAGTTTTTGAAATTTGACCTGTTTTATCCGGGCGACAGTTTTTTGATCGCTGTTAGTCATGATGAAATTACAGATTTCAATTTCCAGGGACAGCACTGGTAAAAGGGCCCGATTGCCGATAATTTTTTTTAATAGTTCCCGGTGGTTTTCAAAATGGCCGGAATTGTAAAAGGGCATTTTTTTTGTTTCCCGGATTGGATAAACCGTGTCTTCGGTCTCGTTGTAAAGATAAAACCGTTCATCTTCTTCATATAAATAATAGCTCTGTTGGTAGAGTAAGAAATCAAAGGTATCATAGTAAGAATGTACCATGATCTGAGTGCCGGTTTGTTCAATTTGGAATCCTTCATTGAACATCAGCCTTTCAATTTGAAAATTTTCTCTGATTAACCGGCCGTTCTTCATCACTCAGTATTTTTTATTTTCCAGATAGCGGTAAATATCGACCTGGGCTCGGGCTGTTGGGCTTTCCGGACTGTCAATGTAGGTATTTTCAATTTCATGGTTGATATACCTTGATTTTGTGTTGTCCTGAAATTGAATTTCAAAATAATCCATCAGTTCCTGTTTAATTTTTTGATCATAAACCGGCACCGCCACTTCCACCCGCCGATCAAGATTGCGGACCATGATGTCGGCGGAGGATATATACACATTGTCTTCGCCGCTGTTATGAAACCAAAAAATCCGGCTGTGCTCCAGGTATTTATCGACAATTCCATGAATTTCAATATTTTCACTGAGATTTTTGATTCCCGGAATGACCGAGCAATTGCTGCGGACAATCAATCGAATTTTGACGCCAGCTTGACTGGCCCGGTAAATGCGATCTGTCATGGGCTTATCCATAAAATTATTGACTTTGATGTTAATGGCCGCTTTTTTCCCTGCCTTTGCCAGACGAATTTCATGATTGATCATATCCCCGATTTTTTTGCGCAGATAGAAAGGTGATATCAGAAGATGGACAAAGCGAAAATTCCTGAAATTATAGGTGAACATGTCAAAGACACGTTTGGCTTCTTTGGCAATTTCCTGATTGTAGGTAAAAATGACATGGTCCGTGTAAAGTCGGGCAGTGGCTTCATTGAAATTTCCAGTGGAAATGGCCACATAGTTTTCCTTGGTCCCCTTTTCCCGCCGCGTGATCAGACAGAGTTTGGAATGAACTTTCATTCCCGGAATACTGCTGATGAGGTTAACGCCGCTTTCTTCCAGTTTGCGCGCCCACTTGATATTGTTTTCTTCATCAAACCGGGCCTGCAATTCCATAACGACCGTCACATTTTTGCCGTTGGAAACAGCATTCATCAGGGCATTAATGACATTGGATTGATTGGCCAGCCGGTAAATGGTCATTTTTATGGACCTGACTTTCGGGTCAATAGCAGCTTCCCGTAGCAGATCGATAAAACTGTGAAAACTGTGGTAAGGGTAATGCAGCAATATATCATTTTCACGAATACATTGAAAAATACTGTTATATTTTTTGAACAGCGGATGATAAATCGGGGCCGGATTTACATAAAATAAATCCCGGGCATAATCTCCACTTTTTCCAAAAGATATCATATCACGGGCATTGTGATAGCGATGGCCGGGAATTATACTTTGAATTTCAGTCAGTTTATTTTGCTGCAGAATGAAATTTAAGAAATTTTCAGGAATTTTCCGGTCATAGATAAAGCGTACAATATCACCGGTTTTACGGGTTTTAATGGATTTTGCGATTTTTTCATACATGCTGGTCCGTATATCATCATCAATATCAATTTCGGCATCCCGGGTCACTTTTATGGTATAGGCTTCAAATTTCGTGTAGTCAAATATCTTAAAAATTTCACTGAGCCCAAACCGAATAATATCATCCAGCATGATCACATACTGTTGCTTGTCTATGGAAGGCAGATTGATAAACCGGGGCAAAACATCCACCGGCACTTCAATCAGGGCATGTTTGCAATTTTTTGCATCATTATCCCTGGACATTACAATAAACAGGTAAATCACACAATTCTTCAAATAAGGGAAATTTTTAATATTGTCCAGCATCATCGGAATCAAACGAGGCCTGACCCGGGAATCAAAATATTCCTTGACAAATTGCTGTTGCTTTTCACTGAGTTGGGTCTCATCAATAAAATGAATACCCCGTTTTTTCAGCAATTCTTTTATCTCACTGAAGGTTTCATCAAATCGGTCCCGCAATTCTTTGACTTTATCCAGTATTTCTGCCAACACCCTTTCCGGCTTTTCACCAAAGAGCACTGAAGAATCAATATTCGATGAAATCATTCTTTTAAGCGTACTGAACCGGACGCTGAAGAATTCATCGAGATTGGAACTGTAAATACCTAAAAACTTTAATCGCTCCAGCATTGGGACTGACGGGTCCATGGCTTCCTGCAGCACTCTGGCATTAAAAGACAGCCAGCTGATGTCACGGTTTACATATTTTTTTCGCTTCATGGTTTATCGAATGTTTTTGGGAACCTCAAAAAATAAAAGTTCCCCTTTCTTTAATGTAATTTCAATCCAAAGATTTATATTGAACCGAAGACCGGAAACAGCGCAGGTGGGGTAATGTTCAATTCCATAACCCACGAGGTAATTGACGACTTCATGAATGGTCGGATTGTGCCCGATTATCATCACACTTTCGGAATCGTTGCTGATATTCTGCAGCAGGTCTATCATTTCTACCTGTCCGCCGTAATAAAGGGATTTTTCTTCAACAATCCGCTCATGAGAATATTGAAAGATTTCACAAAAAAGTTCGGCAGTCTGCCGGGCCCGTTTGGCCGGGCTGGTGATGATGGTTTCAGGGAGCCATGAATTCTTTTTCATGAGCGACGCCATAACCCTGCTATCACTTATTCCACGGGGCTTGAGATACCTGTCGAAATCTTTTAAATCCGGACTTCCTTCAACGGTTTTTGCATGTCGTACGAGATATAATGTTTTCATAATTAATCCTGAATTATAATAAATAGTGGACAAAATTACGAATTTATGCAACAAATTTAAAAAGTAAATTTTTATCAATAAAAAATGAAGAAGGGAAGGCAGCCTTTGCCTTCCCGGATTAGATATTTAGCGATCTATATTAAGGTGAATTTGTATTTGATTCTGACACCTGGTCCAATCTTTAGGTTGTCGGCCTTCTGTCTTTTTTTAATTAGTTTTTCAAAATGGCCCTCTTATTCTGGAATTTGATACTATCTCAGGAAGGGCTTGTATCCCCACAATGAATTATTATAGCAACCGGTTGGCCAAGGAAAAGATAAACATTGAAAATCTCTGCTAGCGAGATAATGGTGGACCGGGATTGATTTCCATTGACTTTATGAATAGATAAATTTAACTTTTGACACTTTTATTATGAGTAACTTGGATAAAAATATCGAAAAAATTCGCAACGAAATATTAGCGGAAAATAAAATTCCGGAACACATTGCTATCATCATGGACGGCAACGGTCGTTGGGCAAAAAAGCGAAAAAAACCCCGGATTTTTGGCCACAACGAAGGCATCAATTCCGTCCGCGAAGTGGTTGAGGAATGCGGCAAATTAGGTGTCAAATATCTGACCCTTTATACTTTTTCGGTAGAGAACTGGGGACGCCCTCAACAGGAAGTGACCGGATTGATGCAGTTGCTCCTCAGGACCATCAAAAAGGAAGTTGACGAACTCAACCGAAACAATGTTAAATTATCAATCATCGGAAGAATCGATGACCTTCCGGAAAAACCCAAAAAAAGCCTTCTTGACGGTGTAAAAAAAACATCTCTAAATACAGGACTGAACCTGATTTTGGCCCTCAGTTACAGCAGCCGCCAGGAAATACTTGACGGGATAAAAAAACTGGTCAGCGAATACAATGAAAAAGGAATGCCCCTCGACGATATTACCGAAATGGACTTCAGCCGCTCCCTCTACACCGGCTCTGTACCGGACCCGGACCTGCTGATTCGAACCAGCGGAGAAATGAGGCTCAGCAATTTTTTACTCTGGCAGTTAGCCTATACAGAATTCTACATAACCGATGTACTGTGGCCGGATTTCAGAAGCAGGGAACTTTTTGACGCCATACTGGATTACAATAAAAGAGAAAGACGCTTCGGCAAGACGAGTGAACAGATAACGAAAGACAAAGGGTAATATTGAATGCATTTTGATTTGAGAAGTTTTTTGACCCTAACACTGGGAATTATTTTATTGAACAGTTTGGTTTTGGCACAAGCCCCCCAAAAAGTAAAAATCTTAGGTATTACCGTTGAGGGAAATACCAGCGTTTCCGAATCCAGTATCACAGTACAGTCGGGATTGATAACCGGCCGAATGGTTGACTACGCGGATATTTCCGACGCTGTTCGGGATTTGTGGGAACTCCGCATTTTCTCTGACGTCCAAATCAAAATGGACAAAGCCACCGATGCCGGAATTTTTCTGATTATACAAGTCCAGGAGTATCCTCGTTGCGGTAAAGTGGAAATTACAGGAAACAAGAAGATCTCTGATACCAAAATAAAAGAAGAGGTCTATATCGTTCCCGGAAAAGTCCTTTCGCCCTTTTTGCTGGGTGAGATCAGCCGGAAAATCAAGGAACTTTACAAAGAAGACGGCTACTTGCTGGCCGATGTGGAAAACATCATCACCGACACCGACAAAGAACATATTAAAGACCTGGAAATCAAAATTAAGGAAAACAAAAAAGTCAGAATCGATGAAATTGTTTTTGAGGGCAATACCGCCTTTTCAGACCGCAAACTGCGCAGTGCTTTTGACAAAACCAAGGAAAGGTTTCTGTTGCTTTTCCGTCTCGGAAAATTTGACAAAAATGAATTTGAAGAAGACAAAAAATTACTGCGCACCTTTTATCGCAGCCACGGCTACAGGGATATGGAAATTATAAACGACACCATCAGTTACTCCGAAGATAAAAAGAAATTGCAGATGAAATTATTTATCAACGAAGGTAATCTCTACCGTTATCGCAATATTTCATTTACCGGCAACACACTCTATGATGATGACATTTTATTGGCTTCCTTGGGTCTCAAAAAAGGCGACCTCTATAATCAGGAAGAGTTTGAAAAAGGAATGTACGAGCGCATTCAGTCTTTGTATATGGATCGCGGCTACCTCTTTTTTAATATTTCGCCCATGGAAGTGCCCATCGGAGAAAACGAGGTGGATGTGGAACTCCAGATCACAGAAAATTATGAGGTGACGATCCATCGGATTAATTTTGTTGGAAATGATAAAACCTATGATAAAGTCATGCGCCGGGAGCTAAAGATTTATCCCGGAGAAAAATTCAGCCGGGCAAAACTGATGCGCTCCCAGCGTGAATTATTTATGCTGAATTATTTTGCCAACGTGACCCCGGATGTGGTCCCTAAAAATGACAAAGAAGTGGATCTGGAATTCACCGTAGAAGAGCGGTCAGCCGACAGGGCCAACCTCTCCATATCCTACAGCGAGCTCTATGGCTTCATCGGCGGTGGCGGTGTGGAATTCAACAACCTGATGGGTACAGGGCAACAACTGACCCTGAGCTATCAGCAGGGCGTCAACTATTCTTTCAGTTCCAGTGGCACGGCTGCCTACAAATCTGTGTCCGTGGGCTACACCGAACCCTGGCTTTTTGATACACCAAACCTGGTGGGCGGCAGTATTTACTACAGCGAACGTGGCAGTCGCTACAGCACTTACGGCTATCAGCCTTACGATAGAAATTCCTACGGCGCATCGGTAAGGTTTGGAAGAAGGTTTCGTTGGCCAGACAACTACTTTCAGGGCATCTGGAGTCTCGGCTATTCACACAGTGAAATCACCAATATTGATCCCAGTTATACAACAGCCTCAAATGTTACTGAAGGGTACGCCTATGAAGGTGTCAGTCTCTCCCAAACCATTTCGAGAAACAGTCTGGACAGGCCTCAATTCCCAACAATGGGCTCCAGCCTGAGCCTGACCTCCACTTTTTCCGGTGGTCCACTGGGCGGCAAAGAGGATTTTCACAAACATGTCTTTCAAATGGATAATTATGTGCCTGTTTTCTGGAAGTTTGTCTTTAAAAACTCTGTTGAATTCGGTGTACTGAGCAAATTAAAAGAAGATTCCTATATACCCTATTATCATCAATTCTATCTCGGTGGGGCCGGCATGATGGTCCGTGGCACCAGTTTGAGAGGCTATGAAGAAAACACTGTCGGTCCGGTCCAGGATTATGGCGGCAGATGGCTGGCCCAGGGAAATTCACTGCTGAAATACTCCCTTGAACTGAGGCTATCGATATCAGAAAATCCGGTCATCTACGGACTGGCTTTCATGGAAGCGGGAAATCTGTGGAAAGACCTTTCCTCCACGGACCCGTTTAATCTCATGCGTTCCGTTGGTTTTGGCGCCCGAATGTTCATGCCCCAGATCGGTATGATCGGAGTGGATTTCGGTTATGGTCTGGACGAGGTCATCACAGATGATCACGATGGCCCGGCAGGATGGAAGACCCACTTTATTTTTGGAATGCCTTTTTAAGGGTTCGTATGCTTCATGAATTAGGTTTTTAATGTTAAATTGAATAAAATATCAACAAAGAAATGATTTAAGGAGTTAGTTGTGAAGAAATTATCAATCGTACTTATCGCTGGTTTGGTTTTGATGACCGGACTTGTTTCCAAAGTAGCCGCAGAACAGAAAATCGGATTTGTTAATTCAGACAGAATCCTTGCAGAATACAAAGAAGCCCAGGAAGCCCAGAGCAAACTGGATGTTGAAGCTAAAAAATTACAGGACGAATACCAGATGATGATCCTGAAACTGGACAGCTTGAGACAATCCTATGAACAACAGAAAATGCTCATGAGCGAATCCCGCAGAAAAGAAAAAGAAGATGAAATCATCAAATTACAGCAAAACATTCAGGTCTTTCAGCAACAGAAACTCGGACCTCAGGGAGAAATCTATCAAAAACAAAACGAAATTGTCGGACCAGTACTGGAAAAAGTAAAAAATATCATCAAAGAAGTTGCTGAAGAAAAAAATTATGATTTCATTTTTGACACCGTAGCCGGAAATATTCTATACGCCGAACCCGTCCACGATATGACCGACGATGTGATTTACAAACTGGAACGATTGTCATCCCAGAGCAGTGAAACAAAAACAGGCAGCAATTAATGACATTTACTCTCAAAGAGTTATCTGAACTGGTGGGCGGAGAACTTCTGGGCGATCCCAGGGCCGGTATCAAAGATGTGGCAGAAATTCAAAATGCCATGCCCGGCGAGATCACCTTTTTGGGTAATGACAAATACAGGAAATTCATAAAAACCACAGAAGCCGAAGCAATCATTGTCCACAAGGACTTTGACGGAGAATACAAAAATCTCATCAAAGTGGATAACGTAAATCTCGCTTTTTCCCTTTGTCTGAGTAAACTCCGGCCCCAAATACCCAAAAATCCGCCATCCATTC
This sequence comes from Fidelibacterota bacterium, assembly GCA_016934035.1. Classification (GTDB taxonomy): domain Bacteria; phylum Fidelibacterota; class UBA2242; order UBA2242; family JAFGTP01; genus JAFGTP01. The sequence goes on along the minus strand of JAFGTP010000054.1, from coordinate 300,800 downwards.
ATAAAACAGCCATAGTCGCGAAAACAGCCATCCTTGGAAATGATATCTTTATCGGCCCCCATGTTGTCATCGAAGACCACGCTGTCATTGAAAATGGCGCCAGTATTTATGCCAATTGTTATGTGGGTCACAGCGGAAGAGTCGGTGCCAATACTCTTCTCTACCCCAATGTTACGCTTTATCATAAATGTATCGTCGGAGAAAATAACATCATTCACAGCGGTACTGTGATCGGAAGTGATGGTTATGGTTTTGTCCGAAAGGATGATACCATCGAAAAAATTCCCCAAACCGGCAAAGTGGTCATCAAAAAAGATGTGGAAATCGGGTCCAATTGTTCTATTGACAGAGGGACTATCGGTGATACGGTCATTGGAAAAGGCACCAAACTGGACAACCATATCCAGGTTGGCCACAATGTAAAAATCGGCAAATACTGTTTCATTGCCGGTCAGACAGGCATTGCCGGCAGTACTACCATCGGTGATTATGTGACCATTGCCGGCCAGGTGGGAATCGGCGGCCATATCGAAATCGGCTCCAGGGTCGTCATCGGTGCAAAATCCGGTATTTCCAAATCAATTCCCGAGGGTGAATTTTGGTTTGGTTACCCGGCGTCACCCTACAAAGTAGCGACCCGGCAAATTGCCAGTATCCGCATGATTCCGGAAATGAAAGAACGCCTCCGGGAGATTGAAAAGCTAATAAATAAAAAGGACCTATAGTGAGAAATCAGAGGACCATCAAAAAACCTGTTTCTGTATCCGGTAAAGGTTTACACACCGGTGTCAAAAGCAAACTGACCTTCAAGCCTGCACCTGAAAATACAGGCTATGTTTTTGTCAGGACCGATTTGGAGGGACACCCTGAAATCGTCGCCGATATTGACCATGTTGTCGACATTTCAAGAGGGACAACAATCGAACAAAATAAAAACCGCATGCATACTGTTGAGCACGTACTGGCCGCACTGGCCGGTCTCAATATCAATAACTGCTATATTGAAGTGGACAATATCGAGCCGCCGGTTTTAGACGGAAGCGCAATTGAATTTGTAAAAGCCCTGAAAGAAGCCGGTATTAAGGAACAAAACATTCCCCAGCCCGTTCTGACAGTCGATAAAATAATTCGCTACGGTGATCAGGAAAATGAATCGGAAATCCATATTTTGCCTGCTGAAACTTTTTCCATCACCTGCATGGTGGATTACAATATTCCGGAATTGGGCGCCCAATATTCGGCTTCCTATGATATTTATGAAGAATTTATCGAGCATTACGCACCAGCCAGAACTTTTTGTTTTTTGAGTGAAGTGGAATATCTCAAAGAAGCCGGTTTGATCAAAGGCGGCGATACCAGCAACGCTCTGGTATTCGTCGATAAAATTATCAATGACTCGGAAATACAGCGCATCAAAGGATTGTTTGATGATATCAATGAGGATGTCATACTCGGTGACAATGGCTTGTTAAATAATACGCAGTTACGGTTTAAAAACGAAGCCGTACGTCACAAAGTGTTAGACCTGGTGGGAGACCTGGCCCTGTTGGGCGTCCCTATTCAGGGACATATCCTGGCAGCCAGAAGCGGGCATAAACACAATATAGAACTGGTAAAAAAAATCAAACAGGAATATGACAAAAAAACAATCCAAGAAAAATTTCAAAAAGAACCCGTTGAAAAGAAAACCTTTCTGGATATCAAGGGCATACACAACATCATGCCCCATCGGTATCCCTTCCTTTTGATTGACAGAATAGTCGATTTGGAACCTAAAAAACGGGTCCATGCCTATAAAAACGTTTCCATTAATGAAGAATTTTTTCAGGGACATTTCCCGGGAGATCCGGTAATGCCCGGTGTATTGATTGTCGAGGCCATGGCCCAAGCCGGTGGATTGCTGGTTCTCAACTCCGAGCCCAATGCCGAGGAAAAACTGGTCTTTTTTACCGGCATAGACAATGTCAGATTTCGAAAACCGGTGGTCCCGGGAGACCAGCTTCATTTCAAAGTGGAATTACTGAAATACAGGCTGAAAATGGTCAAAATAGCTGCCAAAGCCTATGTCGACGGCGATTTGGTCTGCGAAGCAGACCTGATGGCTTCAGTGGTGGACAGAGACAGGGCCTGAAAGATGACACAAGTACACAAGACCGCGATCATTGGAAAAAATGTGACCCTAGGCGAGGACGTCATCATCGGTCCCTACACCATTATTCGTGATCATGCTAAAATCGGAGACCGGACTCGAATCGATGCCCATGTTCTCATTGGTGAAATGACAACCCTAGGCTCTGATTGCCAGATTTTCCATGCTGCAGTGGTAGGCGAAACCAACCAGGACCTGAAGTACAACCACGAACCCACAGAAACCATCATCGGCGATCGGACGGTAGTTCGTGAATTTTGTACAATTCATCGGGGAACAGATGACCGTTGGAAAACCGTGGTTGGATCCAATTGCCTATTAATGGCCTATGTCCACATTGCCCATGATGTCATTGTGGGGAATAATGTCATAATTTCCAACGCCACCAACATCGCAGGCCACTCCACTATAGAAGACCACGCCATCATTGGCGGATTGACAGGAATCCATCAATTTTCAAAAATAGGCTCGCACACAATGGTCGGCGGAGGCAATCGGGTTATCAAAGATATACCACCTTACATCGTTGCCACCGGTGAACCCATGCGTTTTGCCGGTTTGAATATTATCGGTCTTCGCCGCCGGGGATTTTCCAATGATACCATTAAAGAATTAAAAGATGCCTATAAATTAATCTTTAACTCAGAATACAATGTCTCCGATGCCATGGCAGAAATCAAGAAAACGCCCCATTGCCAGGAAGTAACCAATATTCTGGATTTCATTGCCAACAGTGAAAGAGGAATTTTACGATAGCATTAAAAAAACATAAATTTTTTAGAAAGATACTGGTTTTTGTCAGTATCTTTTTCATTTCCGTCCTGAGAGGCCAGCAACTGGACCTTTCCAATGTGCCCACCCATCAGTTTCGCCAGACTTTGCGTCCGGTTTTGTCTGTTATGGGCTCTCAACATGAATTGCCGGCCACGGCAGCTATGTTCAATTCATCACAAAAACTGGTTTTTTCTGCCGGTTTCTACAATGTCTACAACATGACTCATGAGACCGAATACGGCCTTTATCTGCCATCCTTCTGGGCCGGATTTGTTGCTTCACCCAATTTTTCACTGTTTATCCAAATGGCTTCCGGAAGCATGCAACGGGAAACTATCGCTGCTTTTGGGCCCGTCCTCAATTTTGTCTGGGGTGAAGAAGCAAAGGAGACAGCCCTGAATATCGCTGTGAACCACTTGAAAGGCCCAAAAGACTTCAGAACAAAAGACATCTCCATGTCGGTTCTAAAAAAAACCAGTCTGAAGAAAAATATTTTGATTTACGGCCTTTCACCCCATTATATCAATGCTAAAATCGACCTCAGAGACCGGAACCTGAAAAAATCCATCAATGAAACTATCTTCCATATCCGGTTGGGCATGTACCGCAATATTCAAACCCTTGACCTGGGATTTGAACTTGATCTTTCCCGGGAAACAATGATAACCAAACTGAATATGGTAATGATCCTATGACCAAAGTGTTGACAATACTGGGCTCTACCGGCTCGATTGGCACCAACGCCCTTCAGGTGATTGAAGCCAATAAAAACGATCTGAAAGTCGGCTACCTGACTGCCGGCAGCAATGCCCCTCAATTAATCCAACAGGCCCTGAAATTTCGCCCCAAAGCCGTTGCCATTGCCGATGAATCCAAATATTTGATGGTGAAAGAAGCATTATCCGGAGAAAAAATCGAAGTAATGGCCGGCCGGGAGGGAATCCTGAACATCAGTTCACGCACCGATGTGGACCTGGTCCTCAATGCCATCGTCGGAACACCGGGGCTGGAACCCACCTACAACGCCCTGAGGGCCGGAAAAACCATAGCCCTTTCCAACAAAGAATCCCTGGTCATGGCCGGCGAAGTCATTATGGACCTGGCTGCTGCCAGAGGACTGCCTATTTTACCCGTTGACAGCGAACACAGCGCCATCTTTCAATGCCTCATTGGGGAAAAAAAAACTGCCGTCAGCAAATTGCTGTTGACCGGTTCCGGCGGCCCCTTTCGAAAACAGGAAAGCGGGACCTTTGCCGACATTACACCGGAAGACGCCCTGAAACATCCCACCTGGGTCATGGGTCGAAAAATCACCATCGATTCAGCAACCATGATGAACAAAGGTTTGGAAGTGATTGAAGCCAAATGGCTGTTTGATATGGACCCGGAAAATATCGATATCGTGGTCCATCCGCAATCTATTATTCATTCCATGGTAGAATTCTGCGACGGCTCTATCAAGGCCCAACTGGGGTTGCCGGACATGAAGTTACCCATCCAGTATGCACTATTTTATCCGGAAAGAAAAAAGGTGAAATGGGAAAACACCAATTTTTTCCAGATCGCCCAATTGACTTTTGAAGCGCCGGATTTTTCCAGGTTCCCCTGCCTGCGGCTGGCCTATGATTCTCTCAAAAGAGGGGGCACAGCACCGGCTGTATTGAATGTGGTCAATGAAGAAGCGGTTTATGCCTTTTTGGACAGAAAAATCAAATTTACCGACATTCCCGGACTTGTTGAGAAGGCTTTGGGCGCAATTCCGGTAACCGATCATCCCGATATTCATCAAATACTTGAAATCGAAAGGATTTCAAAAGAATTTTTAAAAAGAGAGATTGGATAAAATCATGACAACAATTTTAGGTATTGCAGTTGTTCTCGGAGGGGTTATTTTCGCCCATGAACTGGGACACTTTATATTCGCAAAATTAACCGGAATGCGGGTGGAGACCTTTTCCATTGGTTTTCCACCCAAGATAATTAAAAAGAAAATCGGCGAAACAGAATACTGCCTGTCGGCCATTCCATTGGGTGGCTACGTCAAAGTGACCGGCGTCATCGATGAAAGCCTGGATGTGGAAGGAGCAACAAACGCCAAAGATGATCCCAAATCTTTTGCTTCGCGCAAAACCTGGCAGAAAGCCCTTTTTATTACCGGGGGTGTAATTTTCAATTTCATTCTCGCCTGGTTTATCTTTTCCTTTTTGACCCTGGCCAGCGGAATCACCGAAGCTGAAAAAGGGACCGAACTAGGTGAAGTGGTGGCGGATTTTCCAGCCTGGAAAGCCGGCATCAGGACGGGAGATAAAATCCTCTCCGTCAACAACACCGATGTCAGCAGCTGGGAAGAAATGACTGCGATCATTCACCAGTTTCCAAAAGATACCATTCTGGTCAAATGGGAACGCAACGAAGGAATTTTTGAACAAAAAATTCCCACCATCGCCAATAAAATTCTGGAGGATGGAAAATTTAAAGATGTCGGCATGATCGGCATCAGCCCGATTTTCACCCAGCGCAAAGCTGGCCTGTTGGAAGCTTTCGGCGCCGGATTGGCCAACACTTTTTACTGGCTGAAAATCACTTTTGTATCCTTAAAAGCAGTCATTACCGGTGCGGAATCCGTCAAAAATCTCGGCGGCCCAATCATGATCGCCCAATTAGCTGGCGAATCAGCCCGCTCCGGCCTGGCAACACTGCTGGGTTTTATGGCCATTATCAGTGTGAACCTTGGATTTGTCAATTTACTGCCAATTCCCGCACTGGACGGCGGTCATTTGATTGTTATCCTGATCGAAGGCATTTTACGGCGTCCATTATCAGACAACACCAAAATCCGAATCCAGCAGGTAGGTCTGGCTATTATACTGATGATCACCGTTTTGGTGCTGTTCAATGATATCAGCAGGTGGTTTGCCGGTTAGAAATCCAGCCGTAATTTTTCAAAAGATTGGAAAAGATGACGAACCGTAACTTTTCCATAAAGTATAAAAAAAGAGTCCTCATTTCTGAGGACTTTTTTTTATTTTTTTTGCTCTTTATCAAAGCTGAAATATTTCAAGTCTTCGTGCATGATATGCTCTGTCATCCATTGAAAAATGAACTGTTTGAACCGATACAATTCCTCATCATTCTTAATGAAGTTCAGGGAAATTTCACTGAGTTTTGAAATCAGATCATTATGTAATTCAATATGGCGCTTCAGATCAGGAAATCCAATAGCCTGCATGTGTTCCTCTTCATGTCTGAAGTGTTCTCTTGTGTAGTTAAACAGTCTCATGATGTTCTTTCCGGCCTGGTCCAGATTGGAAAGCTGAATCTGGTTGGCCAGTTCAAACATATACTGGTGCTGACGATTGATTTCCTCATCACCCACATTGAATCGTTCTTCCCATACAAAAGTTACAGCCATAAAGACTCCGTTTTATTTAACATTCATTTCCTTTAATAAATAATCCGCCTCAGAAAAATGATCCGTGACAAACAGAACATATTTGATGTCAGCACTGATCACTCGTTGCAATTCGGGTACAATGTAATAATCCCCGGTGACGCTTTCATAGGTCATATCAAAAACAATTCCCACAACTTCGCCCCTGGCATTGAGGGTAGGCGAACCGGAATTTCCGCCCGTTACATTGGTGGTACTGAGAAAGCAGGCCGGAACAATGTCAGTCTCTTCATCGGTGTAAGGACTGAATTTTTGGGCTTTGTAAAGTTCCTTGATTTTTGCCGGTGTCTGGAAAGGTTCGGTCCCGGTATCTTTTTCAATTAATCCCTTTAGAGTGGTTTTCGGTTCAAAATAAACACCATCTTTGGGGTAGTAACCCATAACATGGCCAGAAGTAAAGCGGACAGTAGAATTTGCATCGGGTGCTATCCGATCATTGTTCATTTCCAGCAGGGCTTTTTGGTAAATTTTTTTCAAATCCAGCAGTTTCTGGTCCATTTCATGTTTTTGTTCTCTGAGTTCAGCCAGTTCTTCTTCCATATCAAAGGCGAAATTGATCAGAGGGTCCCTGAGGTCTTTCAATTCCCGGGGTGTTTTGCCAACCAGGGACAAGGTGTATTCGGTATCACCCAGTTTGGTCTGTGCATAGGCCTCTTCGATCCACTCATTGACAGGGCCACGGGCCAGGATATCTTTGACAAAACCGGGCAGGTTTTCTTTATTTTTTCCCAGGAATCTATTCATGACAAACTGGGCAAAATTTTTATCAATGTTTTTATCATAGCTTCTTTCGGCAAATTGCAGCATTCTTCTGATATTGGAAATATTCCTCTCCATATAGAAAGCATCCCTCTCTTCATCGGGTTTTTGTCCTTCCAGGGACAAGCGGACCAGGTTGTGGGCTTTTGCAACAAGTGCCGGGCCGTAATAATAGCTGGTCATTTCGCTCAGGGAGGCCTCTTTTTCGCTGAAGGGCTTATATTCCTGATTTAAAAATTCATCGATTTTTTCAACAACCCCGCCGTATTCTTTTTTCCGGCTGCGTTTCTCCTGGATCCATTTTTCAAAAGTTGCATCCTGAACCTGTTTCTTGCCAATTAAATCGATTTTGTCAAAACCCTCGAGTTTTCCCTGGTAATTTTTCAGTCCGTTGTAAAGGCCTTTGACTTTGCTGGCGTATTTGATTTCCACATCTTTGTTCTCTTTGCCAGCATTTTCGAAAAAGCGAATGTATTCCTGTCGCTCAGCCAGGCTTTTTTGGATTTTTTCAACATCATAAAGTACCTCGGGAGTTGAGTTATTGCGGTAGGTCCGCCCCGGATATCCCATGATAAAAACAAAATCCTTTTCCCGGACCCCCTCCATGGAGATTTTAAAATGGACTTTAGGTTCGTAGGGTACGTTCTTTTCATTGTATTCAACACCCAGTCCTTCCGGTGACACATAAGCTCTCAGAAAAGTGAAATCGCAAGTATGGCGCGGCCACATCCAGTTGTCCACTTCACCGCCGAAATTTCCTAAAGCGCCAGGCGGGGCATAAACAATTCTGACATCTTTGATTTTTTTGTATTTAAAAAGGTAATATTTATTTCCGGAATACATCGAAGCTATCTCTGCGAACCGGTCTTCAGCCTCGCTCTCGGCCTGTGCAATCAGGTCTTTCTTGGCTTTGTCAATGGCTTTGTAGCGCTCCATAGCCGACATTTTATCATGAACTGTGGTGATAATGGCCTCGGTGACATCATCGTAACTTAAAAGAACTCCGGCAGTATATCCGGGGGCTAGTATCTCTTCCGCATAATTTTCGGCCAGAAACCCCTCTTCCAGGTAATTGTCTTCCGGTGTGGAGGCTCGCTGAATTGCGCCATAGGCGACATGGTGATTGGTAAAAATCAATCCTTTTTCACTGACAAAACTGCCGGTCCCGCCGCCCAGATCAACCACGGCACTCATGAGGCCTGTTCCGTCGGGTTTATACAGTTCACCCGGGTCCATTTTCAACCCTTCCCGCTCCAGGTCCAGCATCTTCATCTGGTGGGGCATCCACATGCCTTCGTCCGCTATCAGCAGGGAGCCGAATAATAAAACAACTATTAAGGCTAAACTTACTCTCATTCTCTTTTCCCCTTTCATTTTAAAAAATTTATCTTGACAATATAAGGTTAAATTGGGTTTCTGGCAATATTCAAGGCAGGCAAAGTCAAAAACAGAAGTAATGGATTCTTTTTAAAATTATTGATATATTGATTAAAATGTTTAAAAAAAAGATGATAGAAAAAATTATTTAGCTGGCTGGAATCTTTTCCATCATTTTTAACATTCAGGAGTAAGATTATGCATTCCAAACCTTTTTTAGCCCTGATCATTGTATTTTTTTTGATCTCTATAAATCTGCAATCACAGACCAACCGAACCACCTTTTCCAGAAGTACTACGATCGACCTGACTATTACCAGCAAGGCCGGTTCAAGAATGAAAGTTGAAGCCGCACCCGACACAATATCCGACAATTTTCTATACCGTTTTGAATCTATCCATTACAGCTCCCTCGGAATAGATTATGATCCTGAAAGGGGGCTTTTCTGTACAGCCCATGAATGCCAAAGCAGCCGGCACACTCCTACTATTTTTTTTTATGATTCTTCAAGAGTTGTGGTTGATTCCATTGCCCTTTCGTTGAAAAATACAGGCTGGCCCTGGCAACTTGATAATCGTACAGGAATTGAGATCCTGCCCAATGGAAATCTATTATCTCCGGATTACAACGGCGACCTCTCCTATGCCGATGACAACATCATTGAAATATCACCCACCGGAAAAATCCTCAATGCCTGGGAAATGGACGATGAAGTGGGTAGCAACGATTGCTGGCATGGTGAGAGAAAATTTGCCGTAAACGGGGATACCCTGGAGACCAATGAGATTGATAATATAATTGACATTGCTTTTCTGGGAATGTCCGGCGATACAATCCATGCCCTGGTCACAGCCGCTTACGATGACAATTTGGTTTACAAAATAAAATTAGTCAGGACCGGTACCTTGTGGACGCCCAATACCTGGGGGCTGGTCGACCTTTGCCGCGTTCCCCATTGGAATGATCAGGAAGACAACCTGGCCATAGACATTATGGGTGAAAATATCCTTCATTCCTCATGGGACACCAGTGATGTCATCATCACGGACCTGAACATGGCCTTTTTGGACCAGCTGCCGGCCTCGGATACTTTGGATGGCGATTACCACAGCGGGGTCTGCTTTATGGAAGAAACAACACCCCAGCAAATTGCCACCACGGACTTTACGGCCGACTACTGCCAGGTCTTTTCAGCCGGAGACCTGTTTAATACGCCACCGGAAATCAGTGATATAGCTGACCAGTCTTCTTATGTCAATGCCATCATCGGCCCCCTCGATTTTACAGTTAGTGATTACGAATCCGATGCATCAATGCTTTGGGTCAGCGCCATTTCTGACAATCAGGCCCTGTTAGCGGATTCCAACATTGTAATAGGCGGGTCAGAGGAAAACAGGACTATTACTGTCATGCCCACGGCTGATGCAACCGGAACGGCCCTGATCACCGTCACTGTGGAAGATGAAAATGATGGAACCGCTTCGGACCAGTTTCACGTCACCTTCGACCCTGTCGGCTCACTCCTCTATGTCAACAGTGCCACCGGAGCAGACCACAGTTCCAAAGATGGCTCAGCAACTGAGCCCTTTGCCACCATCACTTATGCTGTATCCCGGGCCACAGACGGAGACTCCCTGGACTTGACGGGCACCTTCATTGCTGAAGGGTCCCCTGACACTGGAGTTGAAATTACAAAAAACCTCATTCTTCGCGGACAGGGATATGACCAAACCTTTGTAAAAGGCCATAATGTGCTCGCAGAAAATGCAGACCGCCGTTGCTTTACCGTCACCTCCAATGCAACCGTCACAATAAAAAAATTGACCCTTTGCAATGGCAAAACCCAGTTCGGTGGCGCTATTCGTAACCATGGTACACTCAATTTGCAAAGCTGTGTTGTAACAGACAATAAAACCCCGGACAACGGTTTTCCCGGCGGAGGAATATACAATTCAGGCACCCTGGCCCTGGACAATTGTACGCTGAAAAGTAATTCCGCATCACTAGGCGGCGGCCTTTTTAATTCCGGTGAACTCCAGGTCAGAAAAACCACCCTCAATGGAAATACAGCGGATTACGGCGGCGGTATCGCTCTGCAAACCATGAACAGCGATGCAACCATCAACCTTGAAAACAGCACGATTTCCGGAAACACGGCTATCCATTGTGGTGGCGGAATCTATCTGGAATCAGGTGATTCCTACACACTGACCGCTGATATATCCAATGCCACCATTGCACAAAATTCCTGCGGAGAAGCTGGAAACGGCATCTACGAAACCGGCATTGGGGCCCTTTCAGAATTAAACTCCTCCTATGTCAATACGATTATTGACAACAACGTGACCAATAACTTTGCCCAAAATTTTTCAGGGGCCTACACACTTTTCAGGTCCCATACCATCTGCCGGGACAACACGATGAATATTATCGGAGCCGGCAATATGAACAACACCGACCCGTTGCTCAATGCCCTGGCCGACAACGGCGGAACCACCGAAACCCACTCCCTGCAAGGCAACAGTCCGGCAATTGACGCCGGAACCAGTAAAGGTGTCGGTGGCACTGATCAGGCCGGAAATCTGCGTCCACAGGGTTTTGGATATGATATCGGGGCCCTGGAAAAAACACCCCAAATATTTTTTGTTAATTCCATCACTGGTAGTGATGACGGGGGCAGAGACGGGTCAGCCGGATTGCCCTGGGCAACCATCAGTTATGCACTTTCCAGAGAAGATGTGGGTCATAGCGATGTTATAAATGTTACCGGGGTCATCCTGGAAGACGGGGATCCGATCAGCGGGATTACCATTGATAAATCTGTTACCCTAGTGGGCTTTCCATCGGCACTCATCCAAGCCCATATCGTCAATGCCGCAGCCTCAAATCGTCGCTGTTTTACCATTGATTCCGGCAGGATTGTCATAATGAGCAATTTGACTATAGAACACGGTAACTCTGTGACCGGATACGGTGGCGGAATACTAAACGAAGGCAATCTGATTTTAAATTTTTGCACGGTCCAGGATAATCAAGCTGATTTCGGCGGCGGTATTTCCTCTTCAGGAGTTTTGCATCTCTTCCATTCAACCATTTCCGGCAATACAGCTTTTGAATGGGGTGGCGGTATTTACGCTGAACAGTGCGACCTTTTATCAGACTCCGGTTCTGTGGGGCCTCTGGGAGAATTCCATCTTCAGATACTCAATTCAACCATAGGAGACAACCTGGCGACTGAAAAAGGGGGTGGCTTATATTTAAACTCCATATCTGTCAACTCAAATACCCTCCTAAACTGCCATCTGACCAATGTAACCATCGGATTAAACCAGGCTGGCACAGCCGGCCAGAGCATCCATGCCCATGCAGAAGCCACAGACGCCTTATTGTCAGCTATCAATTTATTTATGAAAAATACTCTCTTGCATGCCTTGGTCGGGTTGAATTACGAATCCAACACTTCTGGCGGTGCGGCAACGATAGAAATTGACCGTCAGTATTCCCTTTGCGGAGATGCTTCCCTGCCGCTTTCCGGTATTGGCAATTTGAATAATACCGATCCACTCTTGTTACCCTTGGCTAATAATGGCGGCCTGACCAGCACAATGGCGACACAAAACGGAAGTCCGGCCATTAATGCCGGTACCAACAGGGGTATTTTGCACCAAACCGACCAACGCGGTTTTCCTCATGTCAACACACCCGATATCGGGGCCTATGAACACAGCAGTTTTACACCCCTGCTTGTAGAGCTGAAGGTTTTTCTCGAAGGGCCCTACAACAGCACAATCCATGAGATGGAAAAAGCCCTTGATGTTCCCATCCGGTCACCCTACTCCCAGGATCCCCGCACCCTGTCCACTTTACCGGCCGGCATCGTTGACTGGGTATTGGTTGAACTGAGGGCCCTGCCCGGCGGTCCGCCTTCGGTTTCCAGAAGCGCCCTGTTGCGTCAGGACGGCCGTATCGTGGCTGACGATGGCACAAACCAGGCCATTGAAATGACAGCTTTACCAGGGAACTATTTCATTGTGGTCCGGCATAGAAATCACCTGGATGTTGAAAGCGCAATTGCCCATGCTTTCAATACCAGCATCTCGACTTTGTATGATTTCACCGTTAGCACTGTGGTTCCCGGTGATAAATTTTTGGGCAGCGACGCAGCATTGCTGGAACCCGGTGTCAGCGGCATGTACGCCGGTGATGCCGATGCAAACGACTCGGTTGACCCGGCTGATTTCAACACGGTAAAAAGCAAAACCGGGTCATCCGGTTACTTTCATGGAGATTGCAACCTGAATGGTACGGTTAATTCTGCCGACTATTTGATTATTCAACCCAACCTTGGAAAAACAACCCAGGTGCAATAGAAAGGAGCCAAAGATGAAATATTTTAGAATCACGCTGATCCTTCTGATTTTAACGGGCCTTTCTGTTGCCGGTGAACTTACGCTAACCCGAAATGGCGTCAATCCCATGAATATCCATATCAAAGGAAACACCATCAGCGAACAGGCCGGAAACATCAGCCTTTACATCTATTTCCGGGACGATGGCATCACAACACTGGATACCAATGGCATTGATGACTCCCAACTGGTGACGACCTGGGCCTGGGGCAGCACTTTGCGCTCATGGCAGTTGGAAACGGGAACATGGAGTAAAGAAGGACACACTTTTACCCGCCGGCTTTATTATGATAATGTGGGTGTTTTCAGTTTAAATGATGACTGGACCACAGGCGGAATTGATGCCCTGGTATGCCATTTCAGCGCAATCGGCAGCGGACATGCTTATGTCGAGATCAATGGCCCCGACGGTCTGGCTGACTGGTCTGGGACCGGCCATGAAGTAACCCTGCAAAGTATCAACACCAATAATGCACCCCTTATCACCAGCGCCGATTCTATTGCCATTGAAGAAAATATAACTGAAATATTGACAATTACGGTTGAAGACAGCGACGGTGACAACCTGACTTTTTCAAAATCCGGCGGTTCGGACAGCAGTCTGTTTTCTATCCATGAAACATCGGGCCTTTTATCTTTCAAAAGCGGACGTGATTTTGAAAACCCCACGGACACCAACGGGGACGGCGTCTATGAAGTCAGAATAACGGCCACCGACGACGGCATCAACAATCTCACCGACCACCAGGTCATTAAAGTAAAGGTCCTTGAAACCGATGACCCCCCCATTGTGGCCAACCCCATCTCCAATATCACTGTTGCTGAGGATGCAGCCGATTCAACACTGCTGATCACCCATTTATTCAGTGATGACGACGATGATGACAGCGCCATTATCAAATCCATTCACAACAATACCGATTCGACACTGGTTATCGCCACGATTACCAATGACACCTTAACACTGGCCTTTCAGCCTGACCAAAATGGCACCGCCACCGTAACAATTCGCGGCACATCCGATGGAAAAAGTGTCAATACCGATTTTCTGGTAATGGTGAACCCGATATCAGACCCTCTGGTCATTGCAGATTCAATTCCCGATATTACGGTCAACGAGGATGCCCAATCCACTAAAATAGATTTAAACAGCATCTTTATCGATCCTGATGTAGCCGGTTCGACAGTGGTAAAAACAATCTTGTCAAACAGCAATGATTCACTGATTGCCTGTTCTATCGAAAATGATACCCTGATCCTGGATTACCAGGGAAACCAAAACGGTATTTCAACCCTTCGGCTGAGCGCTGAATCCCAGGGAGATATGGTCGCAGACGAATTTCTCATCACTGTCAATCCGGTCAATGATCCGCCCACCAGTATCAATCATGCAGTCATGATCAAAAATTACAACACCTACCGTTTTCAACCGGTCAATTTTTATTTTACCGATGTTGAGGGTGATTCTTTTGCCGGCGTCTGGTTTGGTTCCGTGTTAGACCAGGACAATCTGGTATACGATGGAATTGAGGCAAAAAAAGACACAACCTATTTCGATATTACAAAACTGACCTACACACCAGACCCCGAAATGGAAGAAGGCAACTATATTATCTTCACCTTTAAAGTCCGAGATAGCGGTGGAGAATTCAGCGAAGATTTCTACAACATGATGATTACCATCAGGAGCATTGAAGATCCCTCTGATGAAGACGACCCTCCGGTTGTTGTCCTTCCTGTAGAAGATCTAATGGTGGCCGAAGATGCAGGGAATAAAATAATCCTGCTTACCAGTGTCTTTACAGACCCGGACAATGATGATTTGGCAATGGTGAAAACCGTACACAGTAATTCCAACAGCAGTATTTTGTCCACTCAACTATCCGGCGATACCCTGGTCCTTGATTTTCTCGACAACCAGTACGGGTCCACAAACATCACTCTGCGGGCCCTTTCAAACGGAAGAACAGCCGATGATATCTTTACTGTAACCATAGACCCTGTCAATGACGGTCCGGCCGGCCGGAACGAAGAAATTACCTTTGATGAAGATGCAGCCTATACTTTCCGGCCTGAAGATTTCAACTACAACGATATCGAAAGCCATGATTTTGCAGGCATAAAAATCATCACCACCGAATCCCGGGGAGACCTGGAATATGATGGCCTGGATGTGGTCTACAGCAATGATTACCCGGATGTTACCAAACTGGTGTTTTATCCCGAAAAGGATTCTACCGGCAGCCCCTATGCCACTTTCAATTTCCGTCTGCTGGACGAAGAAGGCGGCAGAAGTATTCCCTTTTATACAATGACCTTGCATGTCAGGGCCCTGGAAGATCCGCCTATCGTTGCCAACCCTGTCAGCAATATCGTTGTCGATGAAGATGCACCGGCGAAGTTTATTGATTTGCGCAATGTCTTCACCGATACCGACAATACAGACTCACTGATTACAAAATCATTGCTGAGCAATAGCAATGATTCTCTACTTTCTGTCACTGTCGGCGGAGATTCACTCCTTTTGGACTTTTTGCCCAATCAGTACGGCACCAGCGAAGTGGCCCTGCGGGGAACCTCCAATGGAAAATTCGCCGATGATATCTTCACCATCGAGGTCCGCCCTGTCAATGACGCCCCCTTTGCCGCCACCGGCCATATCATTACGGATGAGGATGCAGCCTATAACTTTCAGACGGCAGATTTTCATTACAATGATATTGAAAAGGATGCTTTCGCAGGAATCAAAATCATCACGCCGGAAACCGCCGGTGAACTCTCCTTTGACGGAGCCGGAGTATTCGCCAACACAGAATATACTGATGTGACAAAATTATTATTCCTGCCGGCCTCCGACGCAACCGGCAGTCCCTACGCCTCCTTTACCTATCATGTCAAAGACGCCCAGGGCGCTCTTAGTGATTCTGTCTATCGAATGGATATCACGGTTTTGAATGTCAATGACAAGCCTGAATTTCTAGCAACTTTACCAGACACAGCGATTTTTGAAAACACGTGCCTGGAATTTCATTTTGAGGCCTTTGATCCCGACCGGGACTCATTGCAATATTTGTTGAATGCCACAAAAATAGAAACCGGCTCCCCTTATACCGCCATGAAACTGGATTCCGTAACCGGATTTTTCAAATGGGCTGCCACCTATGAAGATGCCGGTACTTACCGGGTTTTGGTCCATATTTCCGATAGAAACCTGGTCACGACCGACTCCCTTCAGATTCAAGTCCGTAATGTCAATCGCTCACCGGAATTCACAAAAGTACTGCCCGACACTATCCTGAGAGATGACTCGAATTTTAGTTTCACTTATGAGGCAAAGGACCCGGACGAAGAGGGTCTGGTTTTTGGCCTGGTCCATTTCATTGACAGTATAACAATTTCACAGGAGGGCCTGCTGAACTGGACCCTGTGGCCGGCAATGGCAAACCAATATACGATAGCCGTTTTTGTCACCGATGGCACTGATACTGCCAGGACCTCTGCTGATATTACAATCCATAAAGTCACCGTTGCTATCGACGAAGAATTAGGTCTTCCTGACCAATTTGAACTGGGCCAGAATTATCCGAACCCTTTTAATCCTTCCACCACCATCCGCTACGGACTACCCAAAGGGGCCCATGTCAATATTTCTGTTTTTGATATGAGGGGCAACCGGCTCGAAACCCTTGTCAATGAAAACCAGGAAGCGGGATATCACCGGGTCCACTGGGAAGCCGACCCCTACGCAACCGGTATCTATTTTTACCGAATCATCGCCGGCGACTTTGTTCAGATCCGAAAATGTATCCTTATTAAATAAATCCTGATAAAAATCCCTCAAAATCCCAAAGGCTGCAACTGATGCAGTTTTTGGGATTTTTTTTCATAACGACAGATTGGATGACCCCAGGAACTACATTCAACATGACAATTTTATAGCATTTTGCAAAAATAATGTCCTATGTTTGAAAAAAAGACCAACTTTTTGATAATCAAATAGTTATACTCTATTAGTGAAAGAGACACTGCCAAATATTAATAATGCTACACTAGAAGAAATTCATACTGCGATGTACGACTCGCCAACTAAGAATGGTTATATACAGCTAAATGCAATGTTTTTCTTATTGCAAGATACAGAAAAGGAAAAAGTAGCCAAAGCGTCACTTATTGATCTTCGGACACTTAACAGATGGATAAAACTATATAATGAATCTGGTATTGATGGACTTATTTATGAAAAACGACCTGGTCGTCTACCCATAATCCATAACAAGGAAGCAAAGGATATTATTTCATATCCGGAAAATCCCCAAAAAGCGGATAGAGACCATTGGACACTGATAGGTTTACATGGCTATTTGAAAGAGGAAATAGACCTGAAATGCAGTTATTCAACATTAGTAAGAAAAGTTCCTATTAATTCCAACTTACCTTTTATTTCAGAATTATTTCATCCAATTTAATTTGATCTTATAAAGAGAATTGCTGGTTGTTACAAATAGCTCATTTTTATTTTTCCCACCCCATGTTAGTGATTGTACACGCTCATCGAGGTTAATTCGTTTAATTTCATTTGCATCGCTATCCAAAATCAAAATTTCACCCTCAACTAAAAACAGTCTTCCCTGATTGTCATCAACATTACCGTATTCACCTCGCGCAACAAATTTGCTCATATCCGAAAGACCACCTTGTTCATTCACCCGGAATTGGTAAGTGATTTTAGGATCTTCATGGGTAACATATACTGGTTGGCTTTGATTTGGTTTTACTGCCATTAGTTGCACTGATCGTCCCAAGTCAAACGTATTTGGTATAATGGTGACTCCATCTGGTGCAATAAAGATCATATCAGCCAATGTAGTAACGGTTCTTTCGAAGTCATCCCTCCATCGATGAGTTGGATGAATCACACGTTGTACATTTTTAATTTCATTTGTTTTTGAAAGATTTAGCACCTGCATATCGTCCGTTTTGTCTGGATTTATAGCATAGGCTAAAATTGCCCAGCCACCATTTCCCCATCCGCTATAGTAACGGTTGTTGTCAGAAAGATTTTCGATTGTTTGAGGCTGATTGGTATCATTAAAACCCGGTTGCGGATTGTAACGGCAGATGACTATCAAATTGTCCTTGGTGTCAACAGCAAGAGAAAAAGGCTTGTATGGATAATCAGCATATATGGATATTGTATTTGTTTCTGCCGACCATTTATAAACACGCTTCTGCTGATTTTCACAGAAGTAAACATTTCCTTTACTATCTGAAGTAGCACCTGTGGCAAACTCATAGCCAAATCCAATTTTTTCAATCGCAACATCGGAATTTTTATTGGACATTTCGTTGCCTGTTATGTTTACCCGGGCGAAATCACCCGGATACACAATCAGATTTTTATCCATATCGTAGATGGTTCGCTCAGGCAGTTGCAACACCTGTGTCCAGCTGCGCATATTTCTGAAGTCGATGTTGTTACTGTTTGAAACCTTTATTCCCCATGGTCTTGGAGTTTTAACACGAATGGTACGATACATCCAAAAATTTGCAAACATAAGGTTACTACAGTCATTTATATTGAGCGTTTGGGCATTTTTCCCTTCTCTGCCTTCTTCTTCGAACTGGAAC
The DNA here is from genome assembly GCA_016934035.1 of Fidelibacterota bacterium. Lineage (GTDB taxonomy): Bacteria > Fidelibacterota > UBA2242 > UBA2242 > JAFGTP01 > JAFGTP01. The sequence goes on along the minus strand of JAFGTP010000054.1, from coordinate 282,252 downwards.
GCATAGAATTTCCAGTTGGCAATATTGTTCAAACGTGCTTCCTGGCGTACATGGTGCTCAAGCGACATTGCATAAACTCTTCCTCGGGTGGATGTATTGCTTATATACAATCCTGTGCTTGCATAGGTATTTGCCGACCAGATATTCTTGAGTATTCCGCCCCCATTATTTGTAACCCAGATGCTCCAATACTGATTATCCCATGCCAGGTCCATTCCCTTTTCGTAAACAGGTCCTGCTGGGCTACTGATGCTTTGGTTTCTGCTTTGGCTGGGTGAGGGTTGTCCGGATTTTGCCATGTTGCCATGACCACCTACAATTTTTACATCATTGATCATAGAATACTGATTGGCCATCCACTTCAGTGCCACAGCCCGATTATTATATGCCCCCGTATTGATTCCAATCCCATTGATTAAATCATCACCTCCTTCCGACGATTCTAATACGGGAACAGGAGATCCAAATCCGCTAAAACTGGCTTCACTCTCATTTAGCACCAGTTGTGTAGCATAAGGGTGCAAACCAATTAGTCTGGTGCCTTCATTTAATTTAATTGTTTTAGTGATCCGGTACCAACCGGTTGGAAAATAGAGGTTTTTGTGATTGGCAATTGCTTCTTGAATTGCTTGCGTGTCATCAGTTTCACCATCACCAACAACGCCCAACTCTTTAACGTTAATCCATGTATCAATCGAAGGTAGATCAGGTATAACTTTATCTAAATTTGCAGGGACACTATCAATATCTTCCAATTCACTTACTGTTCTATACCTGGAGTTGTCCACCATATCTTCCATAACCAACCCATGTACAAAATTTTTTATCACGTATTGGTTGCTTTTTCCTTCTATGTTTTGTCCACTGGGTGTAAAATGTACTGGAACATCCACATTTTGGCAAATAACATTCAATAGATTTATCTGGCTACCGGCTTTCTCTTCTACTCCAATCACTACTCCTTTCCTGACATTTTTGAAAAGGCAATTTTCCATAAACAATCGATCTGAAATGCCATGCTGAAGTTCAACTGCTACGGGCACATCATTTACTTGCATAGAAATTATCGTCATTCCGGTGTTTCGGCTTAAAATGGCTGCACTGCGTTGGCCTTCAAAATACAAATCGATCATCATCATAGGCCATCCAGGCGATGTTCGTGAGGAGGATATTCCGTATTCGCCCCCATAGAACTTCAGGTTTTCAATTTCATTACCGAGATCATAAATTCCAGCATACCCGTCGCCAATATAAAAGTTGCAATGACTAACAAAACTATGTTGTGCAAAATGAGTACGAAGGGCAATGGCTTTTGGATTGCCTGGTTCAATTCTGAAATCAATATTGCTGATGGCGCTATAAAATGTGCCGGCACCTGCATCTCTGGGCTCGACACCATCTTCTACTAAATTATCGGTGAACCAAAACATATAGTTGTATTCATCCTGGTAGCCATCGGTACTTTTGCCCAAAATAAACTCAGGTCGGTTTTTACCACTCCCAATGATTCGAATGGCTTTAGGAACGTAAATGGTTTTACTGATGCGATACTTCCCTTCAGGAATGAATAATACGCCGTAATTCTTTTCTTTTTTGAGCCTGTTTATGGCAAGCTGAAGTGCTTCCGATATATCTTCATAACCCTTTGCTTTGATGCTAAATGATTCTTTATTGAAATAATGTGCACCCGGATCATTGGGTAATTGTGTGTACACTGATTGAGCTGTTGTACCCAACGAAATAAAAAAAAGAATAATGAGCAAGGCTCTAATCTTATGCAGGTAAAATCTTTTATGCACCTTGATAAAATGAATATTATGAACATGATTAATAACAAGTTGAACGATATTTTCTATTTTTTTCATAATCCAATGTTAATCCTTGGTAGTTATTTAGTATCAGTTTTAAATGACCCACACCGTTTGTATCAACACAATTGTATCTATTTCACCAAATAGGGCAGGATAAATACGATTGGATATATTTCTCTTTTAGCATTTTTTTTATTTTCTAATAAATGTAATCATATATACTTAGAACATGAATTAGAAATTTATAAAAATTCTTTATCTATATTTTTTTTCATGTTCGACAAATCATTTATTATGGTTAATATATTAGTGACCGACATAAAAACACACTAAACCTTTTTTCCCTTTAGAAACCTTTTTTTATATCTCATTTTCAGTTTTTATTTATGATTCCACTTTCAAATCCAATGATAACCCCTTCATGGTTTTCCAATTCACGGAATATCAATCCATAATTCTCAGTCCGGCAGCCATTTTGTTTTCATTTGAATAGACCAAATTAAGCAGTCGAATATAAGAATCAATTAAAATAATCAGCCCCACTTTATTTTCTTGAAGCCGGGTCAATGGGAGGGCCGGTGATTTTATCGGGATATTTCCCAGCCCTTCAATTTTGCAATGAACCCGGTCAGTTCCAGTGCGTTTTTTTGGTGCTGGGCCACTGTCGGATGATAGTCGGTCCCCATTCCCCGGTCGCCGGTCTGGGGAGACATTTCAAAAAAGGAGACCCGTCCCTGACCCTCTTTATTGGCGTCCGCAACAATATTTTGAAGGAGATGCCGGACTGTTGCGAGGGCCTCGTCCGAGAGCATGGGCCCCAGTAAACAGACAATGTCCGGATTGTCATATCGGGTTTGCAGGGTATCAATGAGGCGTAAATAGTTATCTCTGAAACAGATCGGATCGCCGCCCTGGGTGCTGAAGTCATTGGTGCCGAGATTGATACAGACCAGGTCCGGCGTTTCAGCAAAATCATATTCCGGTTTGGGGTCCCAGAGAAAAATACGGGGATAAAATTGGGCCATATTGTCGGGGCTTCCTTCAACCGGGCCGTCGTAATTGCGATAAATCCCGATGCCAGATTTGCAGACCGCCAGATGACGGGCATTAAATTGTCGTGAAGTGATGGCAGCGTAAGTCATAAAATGATTTTCCGTGTCCGGTCCAAAGGTCTGGTCAAGTCCTCCTTCATTGCCATAGCCGCAGGTGATGGAATCGCCGATGTATTCGATCAGTCTGGACCGTTTGTTTTGGATTGGAATTAGCGATGAGCCCTCATCAACGATGAATCCGCAGAACCGGGTTTTGCCAAACATTTCTTCAGTGCGTTTAAACAGTTCAATTTCATGGGCCCTATTTTCCAGTCCTTTCGCCAGAACATAGGTTTTTAGACCCCGGGCCACATGCAGAGTATCCACCAATTTGCCGTCCAGCAACAGGTTGTAGATATTCCCGCCGATATTATCATCCAGCACAGCCGAAATATTAGTGCCGGTGAAACAGGCCCTGATGGATACGCCGGAATAGGAAAAGGCCGGCGCCGTGGAATCCGTGAAATCAATCCGCCCGGTGTATTCAATAAACTGATGGTCAGGAGAAATGGTCCGGCCGGAAGCGGCAAAGCAAAGAGTCATGATCAATAGCCCTGAAAGTAAAGGTTTCATTGTTAAAATTCCTGATGTTGAAACAAAGTTTAGCCATGCAGATACGCCATGGCAAGAAAAAATTATTTATTCCGAAAATATTAAAAAGAACATTATCGGGTCCAAAAGAGAAAACTTTTCCAGGTTTCCTGGAGCAATGACGAGCCCCAGAGCCGGTCTGCCGGGTCTTTGTGGACCAGAAACATGCGATCATCAAAATTCCAGAAAATGATGGTCTTGTCTTTGGGTTTTAAAGCGAGTAAAATTTCAATATTTGCCAGGTTGGAGACATGCAGCATCAGGTAGTCGGCCTGGGTTTCATTCAGTTCTTCATAAAGGTCATTGGTCAGGGCGTCCACATGTAGGAAAGTGGACAAGGTCAGCCAGTGAATCTGTCCGGTGGGAATGGAGGGGTATTTTTCATTAACATAGGAAATGACATCGGGAGAAATGCTGCTGATCATGACCTCTTTTTCCCGTTTCCGGCGAAAAATATCCGAGAGTATTTCATCGGCCAGTTGCCGGTCTTCTTCCTTATTGCCCTGGGATTTTATTTCAATATTCAGATTTTTATGCAGCTTTTCGATGACTTCATCATAAAGGGTGATATTGCCGTCGGTCATCAAGGCCAGTTCTTCATAAGTGGAATTGTTGATCGAATTGAACTTGCCATAGAGGCGTAATAGACGACGATCATGGAAAACAACAATTTTTTTGTCCTTTGTAAATTGGACATCAAATTCAATAAAAGCATAGGCCGGGTCCTGTTCGGCAGCCAGCAAAGCCGACGCCGTGTTTTCCGTATAGATGACCGAGGAACCACGGTGGGCCCCTGTGGTACACCGATATTTGGACATGACTTTTTTGTCCTCACCCAACTCCTCTTTCAAAATATCCTGAAGATTGGTTGTATACCGGGGAATGGTACAGCGGGTGATCAGAATTATGAAAGAGAATAATAATATTTTTGTAAAATGAGCAGGCATCTTTATTTTTGCGATTTTTATTTCATCCAGTCGTTTAAATTTTTATTACCAAAAATTGATAAAAAATTTACATTTGTTTTTAATTATTTGGGAATTAAAAAATCAAAATAAATTAAATTGTTTTAAAAGGCCGGCGCGAAAAAATTCCTTTGACATTTTTTTTACTCATGTTTTGGCAAAATTTTATCCGGGCATGGATCAAATGGTTGAAAAATTCTCCAGATCGATAATAATTTTTTCGCAAATTGTTATATGTAAATATTCCATGATTATGTCTAGTTTTAATAATACTCCATAACCGAAGGATGCAATATGTCAAAAATTATCAAAACCAGCAACAAGCGGATTCAAAACCTGACACAGTACATACAGGGATTGATCGATCAAAAAAACGGCCGCGCTCTGCTGGAAAAATTTAAAATTCAGACCATCGTTTTTAAACCCATGGAGGTGATGATCGCCCTGGAAAACATTATGATGGCAGGCAATGATATGGAAATCATAAAAACCGCCACCAACAAACTTTTCAATATTCTCTATAATAACCTGGTTTCCAGCATCAAAAATGATTTCACGGCTATACCCTTCCTGGAACGTTTAAGCCTGGATAATGCCGGTGTCAAAGCTCAACTGGCTGAAAGCACCGGCCTGATCAAGGCATTGAACCATTCTCCGAACACTCAGGTCAAAGACAAATTGATCGGGGTTTTTGAAGCCTTATTGCGGTTTTCGGAACATTATATTGTCATGCAGAATATCGTCTTTCCTGAGATAGAAAAACGGATTGAAAACCACGGCTGTTTAAAAATCATGTGGTCATTTCACGACGATATCATTCAGAATATAAAAATAAACCTGGCAATGTTGCAGGGGCCTGATTTGGATATTTCACGGTTTAATGTTGTCAGTGGTAAAGTATATTTCAATATCAATAGCCTTGCTTTCAGAGAGGAATATATCTTGTTTCCAATCATGGTTTCCCTCATTGAAAAAAACCGTTTTGAAATGATGGACGACCCGTTGAAAGACTTCAGGTTGGAATATTTCGATGCCTCAAAGGTCCTGCCCGAAAATAGGAAAAAAGAAGGTCCTGCCCGAATGGACAATCTGATTGAGTTGAGCACCGGCCGACTGGACCTTGAGCGGCTGGAAATGATTTTCAGCCATCTTCCCGTTGACATTACCTATGTGAATGAACAGGATGAAGTGCAATTTTTTTCAAATCCCAGGCAGCGGATTTTTCCCCGGACCACCAGCATTATTGGCCGCAAGGTGCAAAATTGCCATCCGCACGAGAGTGTCCACATCGTCAACCAAATCATCGAGGCTTTCAGAAAGGGAGAAAAAGATGAAGCTGCTTTCTGGATAAAAATGGGCCCGGCTTACGTGTTGATAAAATATTTTGCTGTTCGAAACGCTGACCATCAATACAAAGGTGTGCTGGAGGTCACGCAAGAAATTTCAGATATACAAAAAATCAGTGGAGAACGCCGGCTGCTGGATTGGTAGGAAATACCACCGATTTTATTCCTGCTTCCAGTCCAAAATGCGTCTTTCTCCATCCAGGGTGCGTATGGCGGACATCTCCTGCGAAACTTCAATGGTGCCCTTATAATCACCCTTGCCATGATAAACCGGGAAATAGCGAATGTGGACAAAAAGCCCTTCCCGCTGAATCCAGAATTCTCCACGGTCCTTTGTTTTTTCTTTGAACCGCCGAATATTTTCTTCCACAATGTGCACGGATTTATGAGGGTGGCAATTCTGGACCGAGCGCCCGATAATTTCAGGGCTGCGGGGAAATATCCGGTCTTTGCTGACGAAATAGAATTTAACCTTGTCATTTTCATCAACAAAGGTGATATCCAGAGGCAGATTCACCAGCATCAGGCTGATTTGTTCCGGCGTCGATTCACCTTCTCTGATTCGAATCGCTGAATTGCTGCTGCGCCTGGTATTGATTATCAATCAGTTCATTCATCCTCACATCCCCTGTTTGCTGGTTTTCAAGGTGAAAAAAGACTGGATGTCAAAGGGATCAGAAAATTCCTGGTCTTCCATGAACATCAGTTTTTTGTCCCCCCGAAGGTTCAGATATTGGTCCAGTTCCAGGTCCACAAAAACCGGGACCTCAATACCCCTGCTGGTCAGAATCTGACGCAACAGGGATTCGGATTTTTGTGCAAATGCGATCGCATCTCCAAGCACACGGGTGGCTTCGGTGGGATTGTGAAAGCCCGCAGAATTCTCGGCGCTGATAAAAACGACGCGCAGAAATGCTCTTTTATAGTAGTCTTTGGCAATGGCGTATAACTCTTCATCGGATTGATTGCCGGTATTCGGCAATTGGTGAAGCTTTTCAAAAAGTTTGGCTGTTATAGCTGTTGCATAGCCGGCGCGAATCAACAAAGAGGTTGTTCGATCCTGAATGGTAAAGACCTGGTCCTGCAGCCAGTCAGCGGATTCGGTGTGGCATTGAATACAGGCGCGCATTTTATTTTTCAAAGGACTGGTGACATTGTGATCTGAATATTTGACAGCGCCGGACCGTGTGTAAGGCATGTGACAATCTGCACAGGAGACATCTGCCATCCAGTGGACACTTTGGTTGCTAAACAATTCAAATTCCGGGTGGCGGATATAGGGCATTGGAAAACCGGTCACCTTCTGGACCCATTCTTCTCGTTGATAATCAGTGAGGAGGTCTTCAATAATGTTTTCAATAGTTATAGCGCCCCATTGACTATGGGTCCATGGCGGCCTGACGTCACCGGCTACTTTGCGGTTTTCATCCCTGGGTACATAATAGGTCATGTGGCATTGGGCGCAGGCAATTGTCCGTGTTTCTTGATGACTGAATTCTGTTTTGCCGATCATGCTCATCCCCTTCTCAAAGTGATCTTTGTGGGTGCGTAATTCCATGGTTTGTGCCAAATGGCAGTCGATACAGGCGGCACCCAATTCCCGGTGCTTTTCCGGCAGCATTTCAACAGCTTTCAAAAAGGGCGCTGATAAATAATCCATGCCTCGGGTTTCTGTATATTCTTTGTGAAAAGGTGTTTTGCAGGCCAGGCAAACGCCGCCGGGACTGGTACGGGATTGATCAATTTCAATCTGGTCAATGACAGCATAATGATGTCCGCGAGGTTCATTGTATTCAATACCAAAGCCCCAGCCATGATACAAAAGGGCGGCAAAAGGAAATTCGCTCAACCGGTCATAGACAACCCGGTCATCATCCCAGCCACGGCGGTATTTGCTGAGACCTGAAGGTTTGGGGTCCTGAGTGCTTTGCCAGGATTGGTAATTGACCGGGTATACCTGTCCCCAGACGGCAGGATCATATTCGTTATTATCGATTGTAATACTTTGCACCTTTTCCGGCTCTTTGGGAGCGCAGGAGAACAGGACAATTACGGAAAGCATTGTCAGGGCAGAAATCTTGGATGTTTTAAAAATAATCATATTTTACTCCCGGGATATTAATATTTCATTTCCTGTTGCAGGAAAATTATGATTGATACGGCGATGGCAGGACCAGCAGGTACGGTCCTCCAGGGTCATGTTGGAAACCATCTCCTGGTGACAGCGCAGGCAGTTTTTTTGTATCGTCTTGACACCATGGTTTGAAGCGATGATGGGGTCTTCGTATAAGCGGCCGTAAAAAAATATCACATCTTTCATACCATCGTAACCTTTCCAGAAGAAATGCGTTACAGGGTCACTATGGGGCAAATGGCATTCAACGCAGGCAATCGACCGATGTACCGCCGTTTTCATCCAGGCCTCGTATTGTCCATCCATATCATGACAGGCGGCGCAAAATTCCGGCGTCGAGGTCTTGTGATAAAGATTCACCGGCCAGAAAAATACCAATATAAAAAGAAAAAAAATTACCAGAACCAGATTAATGAGAATTTTAAATTTTATCACCATAATTGGAAAACTATTGATTTAAATCTGAAATATCAACGGGATGAAAAAAGGCCGATAGGATATGTTCCGGTAAAAGGATTTTCTCTCTGTGAAAAAAAAGCAGAATCTCCGAAAATGGAAATTCTGCTTCAATCGTGTTTTAAGTTTGCCCGGCAGAAATGCCGAACAGCGTCATTTTATAATATTCAAAAACTGTTTATTTTGCTGAATTTATTAATAAAAGCAGGAATACCATTACGAAAAGGGCAACGGTTTCCACAATACCAATTACCATAAAATACAGCGCGGTGCCTTTTCCGGTTTCAGCCAGGGCATCTGCGGCCCGGGCAGCTGCTTTTCCCTGCATCCAGGCTGAAAGGCCCATGGCCAATCCGCCAAATACACCAATTGAGGCGTGGAAAACTGTCAGATTTTCAGTTCCCAGAAAGAGCATTAACAAAAAGCCGTAAATGGTCTGTGTCAGCGGAGCTCCTGAGAATGCAGCCAGTAAAAAAGGCGCCGGTTTATTGTTGATAAAGCATTTTTTCCATCCGCCTACGGCTGCCTGTGAAGCCACACCGGTACCCAGTGCAGATCCAAGAGCTGAAAGTCCTAAGGCTGCGGCCGGTCCTATTAATCCAATATTCATACAAATTCTCCTTTTTGTTTTTAACCGCAAGGTTCGCAAAGATAGCTAAAATTCTTTGCGTTCCTTGCGCGCTTTGCGGTTAATTTTTTATTTCTTCTGTTTAACTTCACAATTATTTTTTGCCTTTAAAGGGTTTATATTTGTAGCCGCTCCATTCGATTCCCAACTGACCTGAAAATTCGAGTACATTGAGTCGAATGCCGTGCACAATTACCGATAGCATGCCCATGACAATATTAAGCCCGTGTCCCACCAAAAGGACCAGTAGGCCCGCCGGCAGGGCAAAACCTTTGAGCATCGGCGCTGCAATATCATTAAAACTGGAAGCAATGGCAACCGAGGCCATGCCCACGGCAAAAAGTCTAATATATGAAATGATATTTGAAAAAGACGAAATCGAATCCAGAAAGGTGGTAAACGCGCCGCCAAGCCCGCCCAGCAGTCCTTTCAGAAAACTTTTGCCCTCTTCCTGGCTGCCAAAGACAATCACGCCACCCAGTCCGATATAAATCAGGGCCAGGGCAAAGCCCGGTAATTCCATTCCCAGCACAAGATTTAAAACCAGGAAGAAAAGACCACCCATCAGACTCAGCCAGCCGAGATGAGAAAAACTTTTCAGGGATGGAAAGGAGTTCATAAAATTCATGATATTGGCCAAACCAAGTTGTATCAGGGCCAGTACAAAACAGATAAACATGATTTTGGACTGGGAATCGATTTCTATATCAGGAAACAGCTCCGGAAAGGTGGCAATCTGCGGTATGGTCAGGGCTTTCATGGGCGCTAATCCTGAAACCATGGCAGAACCAAACCAGTTACCGGTAATGGCACCCCAGAGGGTTGTGGTTATACTCAGTAAAAATAATAATTTTAAAGCTTCCGGTGTTTCTGTGCCTTTCTTTACCTTGGTGCGGGCAAAAATTGCACCCAGAAAAAACAGCACGCCGTAACCGGCATCGCCGATAATCATGGCGAAATAGATAGCGAAAAAAATAAGAAAATACTGACTGATATCGTATTCTCTGTAGCCCGGTACGGTACCCAAAAAATCAAAAACCGGCTGAACCATGTTCACCCATTTTTTATTTTTCAATTGGGTCGGCGGGTTATCCTCTTCACCAGGGTCTTCGATCATATAACCCCAACCTGATTTTTCTGCTTCAGCTTTGAAGTCCCCAACCGTTTCTGCCGGACAGTAGCCTTGCAGGTAACTGATGGATTCAACATCACCCATGCCCTGTTTGACCTGGGCGAATTCCAGTTGATATTCCAGGTCTTCCCGATATGCTTTGAGACAGGTCCTATATTCTTCCAACTGGCGTAGTTCAAGGCTGATTGTTGCCAGTTGCTCTTTGTAAATTTTCGTTTCCCGACTGATGACCTCAAATTCCTCTTCCGGTGCAATTTCAGGTTTCAGGTTGAGCAGTTTTGTTTCAGGATTATCACTGATCAAAACCAGGAGCAGAGAATTTTTATTTTCGGCAACTGTCAGGATGATCTCGTCAATGGGTAAATTTTTGACGATTGTTTTGTCGCATTCGTAAAGTTTCAGGAAAAAGCCCTTTTCCGCCAGTTCATCCAGATCGGATTTTTTCACATCACCCCATTTCAAATACCAATTTTCCTGTTCAATAATTTGAACCATTTCATCGGTCAGGTGAGTTTTCTTTTCCACCAGTTTGTGGTGTTTTTTTACGATTTCCCGGGGTGAGTCTGTGGTTTTCTGGGGAATTTCCAATCCCTCAAAGGAATTCAAAACAGTTTCCACGGCACCGATCTCTGACTGCAATGCTGAAATATCTTCTGATAGAGGGGGAGTGATGTTTTGCACATGCAATACACCCAAAGACCGCAGGCTTTCCAAAGCCTGATTTTTATTTTTAGCACCGATTAGCAGTGTGACTTTTTTCATAGGAACAATCATGCATCAGCCTTTTCTTTTTTGTTCTCAATTTTTTTCTTTGAGATTTTACCTCTCACCACCTCTGCGGTCTGGACGTCTCCCAGATAAATTCGAATCTTTTTAATCGCTGCTTTGGCTTCCGGGATCTTGATTTTGTCAAATAAATTGATCCTCTGGACAGTGATCTGAAGTTCTTTTTGCAAGGCATCAATCTGTTTTTGCAGAATTGATGTTTTGATTTTCAGATTGACCTGTTTTTTTACCTCCTCCAAGGCGATATCCACCCAAAGTGGTGTTGCCATGAGGTCATACTCCTGTTCTTTGTAGACAACCTGATCAAAGAGAGGAATATCGATACCGGCGATATTACCGGTTTCCGTCAGGATATCTTCTACAGATAACATCTGGTTTAGGTCGATAGGTTCCCCAAAAACATCAACCCAGGGGCTGATGCGTTTTTCAGCAGTCTCTATTTGGGTCTGGATTTCGGTAATTTCATCATTTATGCGACGGACTTCACTGATCAGCTGCGCTTTTTTTAATTCCAGCGTAGGTAAATAGCGGGTAAAGCGGGCCAACTGGTCTTTTTGTTTTTTCAGTTCATTTTTGGTCAATCGAATTTTTGCCATTATTTATCCTTTGGCCAGAATTGTTTGATCAGGTCTGATTTTAGCCCGGTTTCTTCGGGTTTAAAGCAGTCAGCCAGAATTTCCCAGCCGCGATCCAGGGCCTGTTCCAGGGGAATGTTGACTTCAAGAGACATCATTCCGGATTCAAACATTTCTCCGTATTTCAACATTTTCTGGTCCCATTCATTCATGCGGAAACCCATGGATTTCTTTTCTTCGGTTTCCTTAAATTCCGCATAGAGTTGAATCATGCCGTCCATAATGGCACGATGGTCAGCCCGGGTCTTGCTATTGACCTGCTGCTTGAGGCGGGACAGGGACCCAAAGGGTTCGATTCTGCCATTTTTGAGATAAAACTGGCCTTCGGTAATATATCCGGTGTTGTCCGGCACAGGATGGGTCACATCATCTCCGGGCATGGTGGTGACAGCCAGCAGGGTCACAGAACCAGCGCCTTCAAAGTCGACGGCTTTTTCATAACGGGCGGCTAACTGTGAGTAAAGGTCTCCCGGGTAGCCACGATTGGACGGGACTTGTTCCATGGTGATGGCAATCTCTTTTAAGGAATCGGCAAAGTTGGTCATATCCGTAAGCAGTACCAGGACATCCTTGCCCGCCAGAGCGAATTTTTCAGCCACAGCCAGGGAGAGATCCGGTACCATCAAACCTTCTACTATCGGATCAGAAGCGGTATGCATAAAAAACACAGTCCGATCCAAGGCCCCACCTTTTTCCAGTTCATTTTTAAAGTACATATATTCATCATATTTCAAGCCGATACCGCCGAGAATGATGGTATCTACCTCGGCCTGCATGGCGATTCGCGCCAGCAATTCGTTGTAGGGTTCCCCGGATACGGAAAAAATTGGCAGTTTTTGGGACCTTACCAGGGAATTGAAGACATCAATCATGGGAATGTTGGTCCTGATCATATTTTCTGGAATGATTCTTTTGGCGGGGTTGACAGAGGGGCCGGCAATTTCAATCAGGCTGTCAGCCAGTTCCGGGCCTTTGTCCCGGGGTACGCCACTTCCGTTGAATACTCTTCCCAACATGTCATCAGAAAAAGTCACCCGCATCGGATTGCCGAGAAAACGTACTTCGTCATCAGTTGCAATGCCCTGGCTGCCGGCAAAGACCTGGAGAGAGACCAGATCGTTGTCCAGTTTGATTACCTGGGCCAGTGATTTTCCTCGACGGGTTGTTATTTCAGCCAGTTCTTCATAAGCGACATCGGTGGCTTTGACCGTAATAACATTGCCTGAAACGCTTAATATTTTATTATAAACTTTCTGCATGTTTCACTTTTCCCTTAATCAAGTTGTTTATTTCATCTTCTTGTATCTTGAATTTGTCCGATTCCATATCGATATAATTCAAATCGATAAACTTTGAGCGGAGATTGTTGAAGAAATCACGGGCGTCTTTTTTATCGGAAAAGGAAAACTCGGCATCAAGAATTTTGCGAATTTTATTAAAAACATATTCCTGGCGCTCCGGCGATGTGGCACCGTCAACTTCATCAAAAGAATTTTGCTGAAGGAAAACATTGTCCAGGAACTCAGATTTCAGGTAGACAACAAAATCATCGATGGATGTTCCGTCTTCACCGACCACCATCATCATTTGATGCACTTCATTTCCTCTACTTAAAAAATTATGGGCCTTTTTTATGATATCATTGTTGATGAAACTGGTGTATTTTGACCAACTGTCTAAGGGGTGAATGGCGGGAAAGCGGCGGGCATTGGACCGTTCGCGGGAGAGACCATGAAAGGCACCGACAACTTTCAGCGTTGACTGGGTCACCGGCTCTTCAAAGTTACCGCCGGCAGGACTGACAGTGCCGCCGATGGTCAGACTGCCTTCTTTACCGTCATTTAACTCAACCAGTCCGGCCCGTTCATAAAATTGTGCGATTCTGGATTCCAGGTAAGCCGGAAAAGCTTCTTCGCCGGGAATTTCTTCCAGGCGGCCTGACAGTTCACGCATGGCCTGGGCCCATCTGGATGTAGAATCAGCCAGTAACAGGACATCCAGTCCCATCTGACGATAATATTCACCCAGAGTTACAGCCGTGTAGACCGAAGATTCACGGGCGGCCACCGGCATGGAGGAAGTGTTACAGATAATGATTGTCCGTTCCATCAATGACCGACCAGTACGGGGATCGGTGATCTCGGGAAATTCACGCAGGGTTTCCACCACTTCACCGGCCCGCTCACCACAGGCAGCAATGATCACAATATCAGCACGGGCAAACCTTGAGGTCACCTGTTGCAATACGGTCTTTCCTGCTCCGAAGGGTCCCGGAATACAATAGGTCCCACCCTTGGCAATGGGGAAAAATGTATCGATAATTCGAGTCTGTGTCACCAGGGGCTCGGTGGGTACTTTTTTATCGCGATAATTTTTAATGGCGATTTTGACCGGCCAGTTGAAATACATTTTAATCTCATGCTCCTCACCCTGGTTGTCCCGGGCTTTGGCGATAGTGGAATCAACTGTATATTGGCCGGCTTCCTTGACCCAGGTAATTTCATAATCGCCCATAAAATGAAAGGGCAGAAAAATCGGATGATCAAAGATACCCTCTTTTACCATTCCAATTTTATCGGCTGCCTGCAGGACATCACCAACTTTTGCCAGAGGTTCGAAAGCCCATTGTCTTTTTCTGTCCAGAGCTTCGATAATAGCACCTCTTTTCAGAAAAAAACCATGTTCTTTTGCTAGTTCATTCAACGGGTTTTGCAATCCATCGTATACCATTCCCAAAATTCCGGGTCCGAGTTCAACGGAGAGCATTTCGTCGGCAAATTCGACAGGATCGCCGATTTTCAGACCTTTGGTGCTTTCAAAAACCTGCATAAAGGCCTTGTCTCCCTGGATTTTAACTACTTCTGCTTTTAACCGCTCTTCACCGGTTATTGCATAGCCGATTTCATTTTGCATGATATTGCCATCAACGGCAACGGTCATCATGTTGCCGGCTATTCCTGTTATTTTTCCTGTGTTTTTACTCATAAGCCTACTTCAGTATATTGTTTAAACTTATCTAATCCTTTTTCTTTGTCAAAAGACCTGAATCTTTCCAGTAATTGTAATTTATAATTATACAGAACCAGAAATTCCCAGTCAAAGTAATGATCCAGCCCCAAATCATCTAAATAGTCCCACCTGAATTGCAGCAGTTTTTTTTCGATTTCAAGGGGATTGCCCTCTTTCAGCAGGTTCTGGGGCAAGAGGGTGGTTTTGTGTTCATATCCCTCTTTTCTGGCTTTTCGCCAAACAGCCAGTTCCTGCCTCAGGCTGGTTTCAAATTCCTGGTATTGGGTCACAATGCCGGAATCAGAAGACTGCGGTTTTGTACGACTGATGTCCGCTTCTTCCAATTGCCGAAGTTCTTGATCGGAGAGCCACTTTTCCATTTCATAAAAGAATTTTTTCTGATTAAAATCAGTGTTTGAATTCAATTGCAGAAAAGGCAGTTGGGCCGCAATGTAATAGTACTTGTCCATTATTCACTTAACATATTTTTGATTGATGGATTTAAAAATTCGCGCAGGAATTCGGCAATACTGTCATCGGTAAAATCATAATAGACATTTTCACCTTTTTTCCCGATTCTGAATCCTTTGGATACGCCGCGGTCCGCTTTAATTTCCACAGTATCCACCAGAGCTTTGTTTGTACTGGCCAGAAGCAGTTTTTCCAGTTCTTTGATATCCTGCTGATTGACGAGGACTTTCAATTTCGCATCGTCACCGGCATGATCAACCATTTTTTGGATCAGGTCCGCCAATAATCCGGGTTTCAATTCATTGCTGACCTGTTTTTTGAGGACAGAATCCAGGACCTTGATCAACTTTTCTTTGGTTACAAGGACGGCATCTCTTTCAGCCTGTTTCAGGGCAGATTTCCCGCTGATTTGCAGTTTTTCGGCTTCTTCTTTGGCCCGGGTAATTATTGTTTCCGCTTCTTTTTTGGCGGCGGCAATAATTTGGTCGGCTTCCTTTTTGGCCTTTTGAAGGATATGTCCGGATTCTTGTTCTGCTTGTTGGATTCCCTCGGATTTAATTTTGTCAATGAGTTTATCAAGTTTAACGTCCATTAAAGATCTCCTTTGGGCTTTGTGGTATACAAAACATTGTTATTTTTTTCACATTATATCTTAAGCAATTAATATAATTCTTTGTCTTTTTTTATGCAAGTAAACTTATTTTTGATGAATTTTACAATCACAACTACTCATAATTTTTGAAACAGTGTATTGTCTTATCAATTTGCATACCAAGCACTCTTTCGACTCAGTTTTTTTTAAAGAGCAATCAGATTCTTTTAATTAGGGAATTTTTTTCCATTTATCAACAAATTTTCTGTTAATATCAGGTAAAATTTGCTCGCTAATATTTACTTTTTAAGCAACGGGCCAAACCCGTCATTGTTCCCGGCAATTATGTGTTTTGAATCCACGATATCTGAATTAACCAACTCTCTGCTCGATGGTCCAGCTATAAACCAAAATTTGTTCATTTACATCGGACTCCCGAAGATTATGGGCGCAAATGGCTTTGATTAAATTTGTTTCATCCTCGGTCTGGACCATTGCGGTTTGGTTGTACCCCGGCCAGACCGGTGTATTAAACCGGGGCAGAGAACCCGCTGTTTTGGCTAAAACATTATCATAGACCTGAAAATTTTTTTCATTGGTGTTTTGTAATATATGCTCCATTACTTCGGCAACACTCACATTATAAATGCAATAGATCATTTTCATACTTTTCCTTTCTTAACCTTGATGCTTTGGCCCATTGGCCCTCTGAATTCAGTTTAAACTAGAGGGCCCGGTTCATTGCATTAATTTTTTGAAATTTGCTCGGTTCTGTCCTTTTGCCTGTTGAAAACCACGTACAGCGACGGAACAAACACCAATGTAATCAAAGTGGAAACCATCAGGCCGCCAATCATTGTCACACCGATGGGAACAAACATTTCGCTTCCCATGCCTTTACTGGTGGCCATAGGGACCATAGCGAGAATGGTTGTCAGGGAGGTCATCAGTACCGGACGAAGTCTTGAACCACCGGATTCAATAACCGCCTCAAGTAAGCGGTTACCCCTGGCGCGCAGTAAATTGGTATAATCCACCAACACAATTCCATTATTCACAACAATACCAATCAGCATGATAGCGCCGATGAAAGAATTGATGCTCAGGGTTGTTCCGGTCAAAAGAAAAGCCCAGATAATTCCAATGATGGTCAGCGGGACAGCAAACAGAATAATCAAAGGATTCAGGAAGGATTCGAACTGGGCTGCCATAACCATATAAACAAGGGCCAGACCCAGTCCAAAAATCAGACCCAGATTTCCAAAAGAGTCCCCTTGTTCGCCTACCTGCCCTACAAGTTTTACCGATGCTCCCTGGGGAACATCAATCTGGCTGACGACATTTCGAGCGATGATGGCTGCTTCACCCAAAGACACCCCTGTCGCCAGATCAGCACGGACCTGTACGATGCGTTGCTGGCTTTTTCGGTCAATAGCTAAAGGACTGGTGTCCATTTTAATATTGGCAATTGTTGAAATCAGAATCTGTTGCCCGTGCAGATTGGTGAGGATGATTTTTTTTAAGTCTTCAATTTCATTGCGATGCTGTTCATCATAGCGGATTTTGATTTTGAATTCTTCACCCTCTTCTGAGTATTCACCGGCATCGGTTCCATAAATTGCCTGCCGGACCTGCATGGCGATCATCATGGCATTAAGACCCAGTTCAGAAGCTTTTTTCCGATTGATATCAAAAATAATTTCCTGCTTCCCCTCATCAATGGTGGTGGTCACATCTTGAAGAGCCTTTTCCAGTTTTAATTTTTCTTCCAGAATTTTTGCAGTTTTGTTCAAATGATCCAGATTATTGCCGCTGATTTCAATTTCGATCGGTTTAATATTGCCCAAAACTCCGGTGGCCAGCATGCTGCCGGCTGTGACATGGAAATGACTGATCTCCGGTATGAGTGCCACTTTTTCACGAATCGCATCTCCGACTTCTTTGGCAGAACGCTCCCGAAGGTTCTTCAATTTTAAGTGAATGCCAACATTCCCGATATTTTTACCTTCTTCAAAACCCACTGTGGTTAAAATACCTTTTTCCGTTTGACCTACGATGGAAAAGAGCGAACCCGGTACTTTTTCCCGGGCTTCATCCAGCAAAATTTTTTTGATTTTTTCTGCTACTTTATTGGTTTCCGAAGCGCTGGTACCAATTTCAGTTTCGAAAACGACAATGATATCACCTGCATCAAAATCGGGCAAATAGTCGGTTTTGATAAACTGCGCCATAACCAAGGAAAGGGTAAAAATCACAGCCACAAGGATAATAATGAACCAGTTGTGGCAGACAGTCCAATTCAGTAGGCTTTTATATCCGTTTTCAATGGCCACAAAAATTCTTTCTGACCACTGAAACAGTTTTCCTGGTTTACGCCGCTGATTCAGGGGCCTTAAAATTACCGATGAAACCATTGGCGTCAGGGTCATAGAAGTGAACAATGACATCAACAATGTTATCGCTACAAGGATAGCCAGCTGATTGAACATAATACCGGCAATTCCCGACATAAAAACCATCGGCAGAAAAACTGAAATTGTCGTCGCTGTCGAGGCCGAAATGGCCATTCCCATTTCACTGGTACCAAAGACTGCGGCCATTGGTGGTTTTTCACCCCGTTCCACATGCTGTGTGATATTTTCGTATACAACGATGGCAGCATCGACAACCATACCGAGAGCGATAATAAGCGATATCAATGAAAAAATATTGATCGTCCAGCCGGCAAGAGCCATAAAAATAAAGGCCACTATCAAGGAAAATGGAATCGTCAGAAATACCACCAGGCTTCCTTTCAGGTCTCGTAAAAATATCATAACAACCAGCACCACAAAAATTAAAGACCAGAGTATGGTCATGGCCAGATTGCGAATCGCTTCCACAACAATTTCATCAGTGGCCATCACTTCGTTGATTTTAACATCATCAGGCAGTTCCTTTTGTATATTTGCCACTTCTTCACGGACCAATCTGGCTACCGAAACGGTATTGGCATCGGATTGTTTTTGAATCATAAGAATGACACCCCGGCCGGTTTCAGAGGTTGCATAGACATCCATGTCGCGGTATTCATCTTTCAGAGTTGCTATATCTTTGATGCGGATAGTTTTACCCAAAAAACTGGCGATGGCGCAATTTTCTATCTCATCTAAACTTTCAAATTCACCGGGAACCGAAACGGACAAATCACTTCTACAGGTTTTGATATTGCCCCCGGGAATGGTAATATTTTCCGCCTGCAAAACGGTAGCGACGGCATTCATAGAAATTCCATAAGCCTTCAGTTTTTTCGGGTCCACATTGATCTTGATCTGGCGTTCAGGTACAGCAATGTCAATATTGGAGGCTACTCCTTTGATTTTCCGCAATTGCGGCATAATATCATCTTCCATTATTTTGTTCAGGGCAAAATAATTTTTATCAGCAGTAATGCTATAAACCAGGACCGGGGCCATAGAGGAACTGATTTTGTAGATCACGGGTTTTTCTGCGCCTTCTGGCAATTCCCGGCTCATCATATCCAGCAGATCACGGGCACTGTTGGTGGTGTTATCCAGATTGGTGCCCCAATCAAATTCCAACTGAACAAAGGAAACATTTTCCCGGGATACTGATGAAATGTTTCTCAGGTCCTCAGTTCCGGCCAGAACCCGTTCAATTTTTTTGGAGACCTGTTTTTCTACTTCTTCTGCCGAAGCCCCCGGATATACCGTAATTACCGTTATTACAGGTAATTCCATGTCTGGCATCAAATCCAGGGGTAATTGAAAAAGGGAAACCATTCCAAAAATCAGAATCCCCGTAAACAACATGGCTATTGATACAGGACGACTGACAGCTATTTGTGGTAATTTCATGAATCATAACTCCTTATTGACCGAAAATTTGTACTTTTGTGCCGTCTTTGATTCTGGATTTTCCCTCAACTACCAGGGTTTGTCCAGCAGTCAAACCGGAAACAGCAACAAAATCTCTGTCAGTATATAGGCGTTTAATCGTATTTCTTTTCACTTTTTGGTTTTCAATGGTAAAGACGTAGTCCCGGCCGGTGGCAGCTTCCCGATATATGGCTCCAAGGGGGACAAAAATATTTTCCCGTTCTGCCATTGGAATTTCAACTCTGGCATACATGCCAGGCTTGAGTGCTTTCTCTTGGTTCTTGATTTCCACCGTAACCTGGGCCGTTTTGGTCAGGACATCAAAGGTGTCATCAATTTTGGTTATCTGGCCCGGATATCTGGAATCCGGATAGGCATCGGAAACCACCATTGCCGGCAGGCCGATTTGATAACGACTGATTTCCTTTTCATTGACAGAAATTTTTACTTCCAGAGTTTTCAGGTCCATCAGGCGTACAACACCGGAAGCATGAGAATAGCCTGCGTCCAATCCTGGATTCAGCAGCATAAAGGTCTCACCTTCTTCGATCATTTTTTGGGTAATGGTTCCTGCAAAAGGCGCTCTGATCTCAGTATTTTTTTTCACCAGATTGTATTGGGCTTCCTTGGCCTCATATTGGGCTTTTACATGGTCATATTGCTGTTCCGGCACGCTGCCTTTTTCAAAAAGACGCTTGACCCGGCCAAAATCCTTTTTGTAGCTTTCGTATTCGATTTGTGCCGTGGTGAGCAATTCACCGGAAAGTTCTGCAATCAACTGGCCTTCTTCGACCTCTTCTCCTTCACTCACATGGAATTTTTCAACTCTACCAGGAAGAATGGATGCCAGGTTGGCTTCACGTCGGGCCACAATGGTACCGCTGTGAATTTCCAAGGGCTGGTGTTTTCTCAACCGGGTTGTTTCCACTTTTACCAGAGGTGGTCGATTCTCAACGGTCTTATTCGATTCGTTCTTTGAACATGCGGATAGAAGCAGTAAGAATGTAAAACTGAGTGCCAGCGTTTTTTTCATATTATATTTCTCCTTTATTATTTGCCACAGAGACAGAGAAGGCGTTGAGTTTTTCACAGTCAGGGTCACAAAAACCTCACTGAACATATTATTAACATTTTTCGGGTTTTCCCAGCCTCCCCGGCGTCCTTGGGCTGCATATCATCTGTGTATTTCATGGTTAAAATCATTTATTTTTGTCCGATGGCTTTATAATATTTAGCCAGATTAATTTGATATTCACTATTGCTGTCAATGAGTTCGGAATTAGCCCGCTGCCAAAGTATTTGTGCATCGAGAACATCAGTACTGGTGGCGATCCCTTCCCTGAAATTATCCCGGGTTATCTGCAGATTTTTTTCGGCCTGCGACAAGGTTGATTCCGCCAGCCTGATTTGCCTGACAATTTCATTGACCTTGTAAACCGATTGCTGAATATCCAGTTTAATGAGATTTTGAGTATCTTCCAGTTTCTGTTCTGCCGCTTTTCGTGTATGCCGGGCTGAAGCCACTTTGTGGCCACGTTCATTCCAACTGAAAATATCAAACTGGGCTGACAGACCCACATTCCATCCGCCACCAAATTCCTCTTTCAAACTGTTATAGGGATTGGGATTCAGGGTTGTGTAATTGCCGGTCAAAACCAGGTTTGGCAGATACCCAGAGAGGGCGACTTGCTCCATCGATTTGGTAATATTAACAGATTCCTGAAGCATTTTTAATTCATTGCGCTGGTTGGCAAATTCATCACCGGAATACTGGTTATCGATGACCGAATAATCATCCATCTTTTCAGTTTTCAACTCAATGGTGCTGTCGATAGGAAGGCCGAGATGCCGGCACAAAGCCATCTTTGCCAAATCGCGTCCGTTTTGCGCTTTAAGCAAATTCATTTTCGCCTCATTTAACCGGACCATGGCTTTGAGCAGTTCATTGCTGGTGATGAT
Source organism: Fidelibacterota bacterium (assembly GCA_016934035.1). Classification (GTDB taxonomy): domain Bacteria; phylum Fidelibacterota; class UBA2242; order UBA2242; family JAFGTP01; genus JAFGTP01. The sequence goes on along the minus strand of JAFGTP010000054.1, from coordinate 260,768 downwards.
ACCTTCGCCCAGGTAATTATTCAAAATGGTGAGGTGGTCCTCAATTAAGGCAACATAGCTTTCGGCTAAAATGACTTTTTCTTCTATAGAGACAATTTTCCAGAAGAGTTCACTGGTTTGCAGAAGGACATCAGAATCGGTGAGCCATTTTTGAGCCTTAGAAATTTTTGCAGTACTTTGGCTGATTTTGTATTGCTGAAGGATTTTTCCACCGGTAAAAAGCGGTTGCACCAGGCCAAGATTCAGCAGATACAGATCTTTCTGCCCAAAGGTCAGGTCTGTTGACGGAATGTGGACCCAGTTCATCGGATAGGGAACGAGGTTACCGGCTGCATCGGTTAGAGTGGTCAACTGGTCCGGCCGAAAAGTTCCGTCAGCATTACCTACCGGCAATGCCATTTCATCAATCCTATATTTAATTGATTCATCGTTATGCAGATAGGTCCCTGTAAAACTGAACTTCGGTAAAAACAAGGTGCGGGAACTTTTAACATTGTGTTCAGCGGCCTGGACTTCTTCCCGGGCAATTTTTATCTCATAGTTATTTTTCAGTGCCAGTTGATGACATTGATCCAGCGTCAGTTGCTGTTGTGCAAAAACCACCATAGGCACGGCCATGATCAAATTCGAGATGAGTCTTTTTCTCATAGATTCTCCATTCTTTCGTTTCAGCGGGTCATTTTTGAAAATTCGAATTATTTTCAAATTTATTCGAAAAATGATTAAAAAATTTTTAGCGCTTCAAAATTCCGTTTAGCAAAATCCTGAATAAAACTCCTGCCTGTGTCAATGCTTCATCCAGATCGGTGTAAAAGGTCCACTGGTATTCAATACCCCGCATGGCCGACAGCAATGCACCGGTGGCGATAGTGGTATCTTCTATTTCAAAGACTCCTTTTTCCAGGCCCGTCTCAATGATGACATGCAGTATATTTTGTTCAAAATCATAAAATTGTTTCTGAAAGGCTTCAAAAGCAAAGTGGTATTTGTGCAGCTCTTTCTGAAGTTTTTTTCCGCCGTAATAACCAGCCAATTCTTTCATGAATTTTACACGAGTAATCATGTAAGCCCTGAGTTTGTCCACCGGATTTGTTTCCTCTTGAATGGCTTTATACACCTCCCTCTGGATTTTTCTGCCTTCTTCGCTGGCCACTTCGGAAATGATTTCTTCTTTGCTTTTAAAGTAATAATAGATACTGGCCTTTCCCATTTCTATACGTTTGGCAATGAGCTCCATGGTGATTTTGTCCGGACCGATTTTGTCAATTAATTCACGGGCGGCGTTGAGTATTTTTTCTTTTTTTAGACTGATTTTCTGCATAGTATTACTTTCGAATTTTTTAATTAATTATTCGAAAAATAGTTTACAAGTATTCTGATTAATTTGCAATAATTTTTTAGAATATTTTTGAAAATTATTCGAAAACTTTTTCTCTCAGCCAAGAGATATTGGAATACCTGATCCTCTGATTTGGGAAACTTGGCCAAAAGGTCACAGTATCGAAGATATGGCCCAGTTATCCCCCCTGGACAGGAAGTTGTTTTGTCTGGGAATTTTCTCAACAAAACCGACAGCAGATTTAAATTTTCAGATTGGTCATCTCATCAGTGGTAAAAAAGTCGTAGTCCGGATATTCAAAGATGGGGTTTCTGGCTTCGGTTTCTCCGATGGAATACCCATAAAGATCATCATATTCAGACATATCTTCGCCGACATCTTCCAACTGCTTAAGGTATTCGGCAATTGATTTAGATTCAATAATGACGACTTTCCCCATCTTCTCAATGATCGGGCTGTGTTTTCTGGTCCGATCGTGATCAAATTCAAGAATACGCCGACCATAGCGGGTGATACCAATTGTGCGAAAAGTCAGAGATTTTCCAACCCCCGGCAGATTGAGAACATTCCGATCAGTCGAAAGAAATGGTATCTGAGTTTTATTTTTTATTCCCTGAATTATTTGGGGGATTTTTTCCGGCGACGCCATATTGTCCTGCAATTCATTTTGCATATATTCGGGAATGGTGCCAAAGCTTTTTTCTTCAGCACTTTCCTGAACAGAACGTGAATTGGGTGCAAAATTATGAAAATTTTCCATATAGCCCTTGACTGTAAAGGTATAATAGGCTAAAACCCCCAGGTCATTAAGTACTTTTCGTAATTTTGCATTGTGACCACGTCTCGACGCAAAGACTGTGAAAACAGTTTGATTGGTCACCACCCAGCCTGCTGAAATCAAGCGCTCAATCGCCAGTTTGGCTTCCGGAGTCACTTCCATTGGTGCCTCGAAATGGGTTTGAATGACAAATTGCCTGATGCCCAACTGGCTTCCTTCGTCTTTGAAATCCTTCAGGATTTTTATTAAATCCGGCGTAATGCGTTGAGGCAGATAAACAGGCAATCGCGTTCCGATTCTGATTCTTTGGATCTCTGCATGCTTTTCGTGGTCTTTGCGTTTTTGATTGTCCTCATGCTTGCGTCTTGCCATGACCAAAATCTCAGCAAAGATTTCCTGGAGTGACTGGTTTGAACTCATCAGGCCGTCACCACCTGTAATTAATATATCACGAAGTTGGGAATCCATCCTCCAGTAATTGATAAGTTCCGGTAATTTTTCCGACCAGGATTTATGGGGTTCCAGTTTTTTAAGATCAAAATTTAACAAACCCCGTTGAAAATTGTACATCCGCTGACAGGAACTGCACAACCCGCCACAGGCCCGTCCCACTGTGTCCGGAATCAAAATAGCAACATCAGGGTAGCGGCGATGAATATTGTGATCACTGGGCAATATCCAGCCTGCAGCATTGGGTTCTCCGGGTTTAACCTCATCTTCCCTTTCCCAGGCCACAATATGACCGAATTCATGGATCAGTTCCTGGCTGTATAGGATGTAATATCGAATGGCGAGATCGGCTCCAATTGCAAAATAAGGCACGCGGACATGAAGCAGTGACAGATAGTAGGGATTTACAAAAAAGGGAATTTTCTTTTTTTCGGCCTGATAGAGAATTTCCATCGTGTCCGGATCAAGGGAAAAATCCAGCAATTCATTCAATAAATCCGGTGAACGTACTGCAAAAGTCATATGAAAAGTCATTTCTTTCCACCATTCCAGCATAGTGAGGAATTTTTGTTCTTCCGAAAGATTTTCTTTGAATTGATAGCGCTGGGAATGAATTTCACCGGAATCCATCTTTTTGATTAGTATTTTGATTATTCTTTCTCTGTTCTCTTCACGGAGACGAACAATTCTCGGATCCAGGCCGCTTGGATAGCGATCCATCCATTTAACCAATTCCGCCCGAGTCACTGGGTTTCTCTCTTTTTTTCCGGAAAATTGTTGAAAAAGATGCAGCATGTCCTGATAGAAGAAAGGCTTTGCACCCCCGGTACCCATATGGACCCCCAGCCAGATTAATTTGATTGGATTGCTCACAGCAACTTTGCCACGAAGATTGAGGTCTCTAAACTCCCGTCCGGCATTGTCAATGTAGTCCAGTATTCGAATGGCTGCGTAATCGGACCATTGTAACTGGGCCAGATTTTCAGCCCCTTTAAGTTGACCTTGATAGTAACGGTAAGCTGTTTCATTTTTTTTCAATTCATGTAAAACCCATTCTTTAACACCCACCAGGGCTTCGGTTTCATTTTTCGACTGGTTCATAATTTTTTCCAGTTTGGGATTTTCATTTAGCAATTTTGAAAGTAATCGATGGGATTTTACATTAATCGCAATTTTGTCGAGGTTTTCATAAGATGACATCTCTTCCTCCTAATATTCGTTATAAAACATTATAATAAATTTTACGACAAAAATCAACCTTCAGTTTTTAATTAAACTCATTTAATTAAAATATAATATTAAAATTATGTTGATAGTTTATAATCATCTTGACTGGAAATACTATTGGCTGGAAATTGAACTTCTCAGCAAAATATTTATTAAAAATTTTACTTAATCCACATTAATAAATATTTTTTTAAAAAAATTCATTTTCTAATTATATTCACAGGTTACTTCTTTTTAATGTAAACACAGGGGCCAAATGTATCGTAACTCATTAATAATTTTTATCTTATTGCAAATTACAATTTCTAAAGCCCAGGAACATGTTTTTCCTCCTCAGAACATGGACTTTAAATTCCACAGAATAAATCACATTCTGTACACCAAAACTAATTTTGGAAACACTCGCTCGAACATAATTGTCCCAGAATTATATAGGCAATATTCATCACTGGAAGTCAATTTTCCACAGGGAAGTAACAATGCGTTTAAACTGGCTTCCGGATTTTGGCTGGGTGCTATTATCGGCAGTGATACACTTGTGACAACATCAGCCGGCTATGAATCTATTGGATTACACCGAGGCCCTACTGTAGAAACCTATCCTGATTTTCATAGAAATGATACAATCTATCATGCTTCTTCTTTATTTAAAAAGCCACCAGCAGGTAAAGATGCGATCGATTATCATAATTTCTTTGACAGCGAGGGACTCCTCCATCCTCAATATTATCCAATATCCCATGATGATTTGATTTGCCAGTATTATGACAACAAAATTTTATATTATACACCTGAATCACCGATAATTTTAAAAGACCATAAACAACTCAATGTTCACATAATTGAACGATCAATGGCCTGGGACCATCCATCTCATAACCAAACAATATTTATTCAATATCTTTTCATCAATGAAGGAAAATATCTATGGAAGGATGCCTGTTTTGCTTTGGTTCAGGACCCGAATATTGGAAACATTGAAAAGATGGACACCCGTAATGATTATATTTATTACAATTTTGACCAGCAGTCAATCATATTGGCCAATGCGCCATGGGCTGACGATCGTTTTGAAAATGATGAAAGAATCGGAATGGTAATTTTAGGCGGATCTTTTGATAATAATGAAGCTGACCCCAAATATATGTTTCACCAGTGGCAATATGGGTTTTATGATGCTTCAGGAGATAATGGCGCTACAAAAAAATGATTTCAAATTCCATAGGTGTAATGGGAAGTCCTGAATTTTCCGGTCATCAAAAGGGAATTCTTGGACTAGGCCCTCTTGGAAATGTAGAGGTTGGTGATACAATGGAGGTTTTTGTTGCAATGGTTGGCGGTAAAGGAGAATACGACCTTATCAATAGAATACAGAAGGCCCGCAGCGTTTACTCAACACAATTCCGATTGCCATCACCACCAAACCCACCGCAATTCGAATTAATACCAACATCTCACCAGATCACAATCGACTGGTCGTGGAAAGATGAATATTATGAAAAAGGAATGCCTCCGGAAGAATCCATCGACAATGCCCGGGGAGATTCTCTTCTCAAAGATTTTGAAGGATACAGAATCTATCGAAGTACAGTTGGAGAAAATGGCCCATGGCAACTGATTGCAGAGTACGATTCGCTTAATAATTATGGATATGATATCGGATTACAATATCGCTATACTGATACAGGACTAATCAATGGAATGACATATTACTATGCTGTCACAGCTTTTGATCTCCCAGACCAAACTGCCGGGCAGGAGTCGATGGAGTCACCCAAATTTGTCTCACTAAAATCCATTGTGCCCGGCCCAATTCTGGAAGATAATGAAACTGATGACCAGCCTTACGCCGTGCCCAATCCATATTGCAGTGATAATGATTATACTACAGATCCGGTTTGGGAACCATCAACGACCTTTGGCAGGACAACCTGGTACGAGATCGATCGAAATATTACCTTTATGAATATTCCTGATATCTGTAATATCAAAATTTTCACAATTGATGGTTATTTGGTCAAATCCATTGATCATAACAAAACTACCAGCGGTTCAAATGTGGCTAAATGGAACCTGCTAAACATCAATAATCATACTGTCGGTTCAGGGATTTATTATTTTGTAGTGAAGGATATTGAAAATAACAAAACCTATATCAATAAATTTGTGGTTGTGAAATAATGAATACTAACTATCATTCCAACATTTCAATGACACCATTATCCTTCAGTATCAAAAGTAAATCAAAAATTTCCTGAGTTGATTCTTTTTCAATATGATTTTCTTCAATAATCGATAACACTTTTTTCGGCACTGCAGTTGGAAATGGTAAATGAAACAGGAACTTGCTCTGGTTTTTGGTCAACTGGATTTTGCGTTCCTTTTTCGCCCGGCCTTCACCGACAAAAAATGTTATGGATGCAATCTCATTGGTTTTCGGCGACACATTGAACAGGCAGTTGGAATTATTCTGCTCCCGGATTTTCATTTCGAGTAATTCATTCCGGTCATCTATTAAGGAATTAATATCAAAATTAATCTCAATGGCTTGCTTCACCAATTGATAGCGAAAATAGGGACGCTTTTTATCAATGATTTCCTCTTTGGATAAATATCCAACTTCACACAATCCTTCCAGAAAATCCTGCACAGTTTTGATATGCAGGTTCAACCTGGAAGCTGCTTCCGATGCTGAAATAGTTTGATAATTCACCAGCAATTTCAGGAAATCTTCAGCAAAACTTTTTGCCAGCAATCCGGAGAGTTTTTGAATGTCCGTAAAATTCATTTGTTCTCTCCGGTTTTTGAATTCAATAGATCACTGATCTTTTCTTTTTCACCCTTTTTATATAATTCAAAAAACTCCAGAAATAATCCACCCAGGGCCTCACACAATTCATGAAAAGTAAGTTTGTCCTGATATTGGTTATAGTCCCGTTGAGCAATATTCACCAGAATATTTCCATCAAACTCAAAAAAGACATAACTGTCATGATTTTCTTTCGGCTTATTGATAGGGAAATGGTGCCAGCCTGTGAGTACAACATACACACCGTTGTCACTTTTATAGTAATTGGCAATAGTGGCTTTATTAAGATATCGTGAAAATTCAATTATTTCATCTTTACTATATTCATGTTTGCCCAAAGGCATCGGCCTTTTGGTTAAACCATTATTTTTACTTTCCGTTCTGGCACTTGCCAATCTTAGGATTTTGAAGAAATTCCGCTGAAACTTCATGGTTTTATAAAAGAAATAAGCGCCAATTGTAAAAAATACAAGAAAAGTAATAGCGACATAAGCACCTTTGTGATTGGTCAGATAACTGATGCCCAGGTTTGCCGATATGATAATATTATAGACCAGGTAAGTCCGTTTGGTAATAATCAGAATCACAAGATTTATTAAAACAAAGGCCACCATCATGATCCCGAAAACCAGGTTTTTGGTTTCCTCGGGATAGGAATTCCGAACATATAGCGCAACGATGATGATCACAATAAATGCCAGAAGCACTGCGATGTTCTCTTTGACTCTTGATTTAAATGGCTGGCTCATCACTTCTCCTTTTATATACTTCATTTTTATTAAAGTATATAAAATTTATATGTTTAAGTCAAAAGTTTATTATAAAAAACCTCCGAGGTTTCCAAAACCTCGGAGGTTTTTACGTTTATAGATTTTCTATTTTGACATATACTTGTAATTTAATAATTTCAAAAGCAATTGAAGGATTATTCAATGGCAAATGCAGAAAAATGGTATCCTGAACAATATTATCATATTTATAACCGTGGAAATAATCACAGCACCATTTTCTACACCGATTCTAACTATCATTACTTTTTAGATAAATTTTCTGAATATCTGCTAGATTACATTGATATTATTGCCTACACATTAATTTCAAACCATTTTCATTTTCTGATTAAGATAAAAACTCAAAGAACAATTATTAAAAACTTTCTAAAAAAATACCCGGGTAAAGGAAAAGAAGTTTCGGATAATGAAGAAATTGTTAATAAAATTATTGGACAAGCATTTTCTAATATGTTCAATTCCTACATAAAATTTATTAATAAACAGGAAAATCGAACAGGTGGATTATTTGAAGGTAAATGTCAGAGAAAACTGATTAAATCCGATGAATATCTTAATGCTTTAATCGCTTATATACAATACAATCCTATTAAACACGTTCTAACCCAAACCTCCGAGGTTTTTTTAAACCTGGGAAGTTTAAACTATTCAATAAACCTCCCAGGTCTGTAAGACCTCGGCGGTTTATACAACATTTGGTTCGATTCACCCTGGCGGGTGAAAAACAAGCAGAATGCTTGTCCTGCAAGGGCGATAGATTTTCGGCTGTTTCTGGTTCTTCTTGTATTTGCTACTTTGGTGTTGTTTACTTGGTTATAATGTATGTATAGAAGGAAGTTTAAATAGTGTAGATGAAATACTATTTCATTCTTTATACTCAATTTCTTAATTTGCAAAAAATCTAATCAAAATTTTCCGGAGTTATTATGAAAAACAAGTTGGCCTTAACCATTTTAGTCTTATTTATTACATTATTTTCAAGAGAGAAAACGATTATTCGTGAGTACAGATATCAGGCAAGCGAAAATGACAGTAAAATAACAGCCCAGGATAATGCCCTTTCCAATTTAAAGAAATTAGCCATCCAGGAAGTTGCGTCTTATGTTGAATCAGAGTTTAATTTATACTCTTTTGAGGAGAAAAATTCAAGCAACGAAACCACAAACCAAAAAATACGCAGCTCCGCCGCTGGAAATGTAAAATCAAAAATTCTTGATGAGTCCTGGGACGGCAATTATTATTGGGTAAAAGCAGAAGTCAAATATGATGAAAAAGAAATTAGGGAACAGTTAGAAAAATTAGTCAAAGCCAAAAAAAATCAAGTCCCGGTCTGGTATATTTATCCACAAAGAATCAAAGGAAAGACAGTCTCAGTTGGGTCATCGAAAAATCAGGAAGCAGCGTTGATATCTGCAGTTCACAATTACGCTTATCAAAAAGAACAGGAAAAATCTAAAATAGACGATAATGCAAAATATTTTTCTGCTGAAGGTGTTGATGAAAATGCAGAAGACTTTACTCAGATTACAAAATCATTGTTTAAGTATGATTTGTCATCAAGTATAAATATGAAAGGTGTATATTATTCCATACAAAATTTTGAAGATATGAAAAATAAAAAAGAATACTACACCATGATTACCTTTTCAAAAAATAATAAACAACGGATTGTAAAGTTATCAGAATTAGGTGGTATCAATGGCTCCAGCCGAACTACACAGACATTTAATATTGAAAAAATGGACCTGTCATTTGATAAATTAATTGATGATTTAAAATTTAACGGCTATGATATCAAAGCAGAAAATTGTGACGTAAATGGGGATAGTTACTGGTATTATCAGATCATAAAATAGAAACAAAAAACCTTCGAAGTTTTTAAAACCCCGAAGGTTTGAGTATTGCATTACATGATTAAAATTTATGGAATCTTTACATTGGCCAGTTTCAGCATAATGGCTTTCTGGATGTGCATTCTGTTTTCCGCTTCATCAAACATGATGGAGTTCGGTCCGTCAACAACTTCACTGGTGATTTCATCACCGCGATGTGCCGGCAAACAATGCATGGCATATACACCGGGTTTGGCCAGGGCCAGTAACTCTTTGTTGACCTGATAAGGGATAAATATTTTTTTGCGGGCTTCGGCTTCGGCTTCCTGTCCCATAGAAGCCCATACATCTGTATAAACTACATCTGCATCTTTGACAGCTTTTTTGGGGTCTTCAATGATTTCGATTTTACTCAGATTGGCTTTTTGTGCTTTTTCCATGGTTGCCCGATCCGGTTCGTAGCCTTTGGGACAGGACACAACCAGATGCATAGGCAGCCTGGCGGCCAGATTGATCCAGGAGTTGGTGATATTATTGCCATCGCCGATGTATACAATCTTCAGGTCCCGCAAATGGCCGCGATGTTCCAGGATTGTAAACATATCCGCCATAATCTGGCAGGGATGGTTGTAATCCGTCAGACCATTGATGACCGGAACACGTGAATGTTCAGCCAGTTCCAAAATATGGGCATGATCAAAAAGCCGGGCCATAATAAAATCATCATACCTTGAAATGACGCGGGCAATGTCTTTGACGGCTTCTCTTTTTCCGATGCCAATGTCATTGGGCCCGAGAAAAATCGCATGTCCACCCAACTGGGTCATACCGGTTTCAAAGGAAACCCTTGTTCGGGCTGAGGGTTTTGCAAAGATCATGGCCAGTGTTTTTCCCTTGAAGGGGGTAAATTCTTCGCCATTTTTCACTTTTGCCTTGACTTTTCTGGCAATCTCAAAAGTTTCCAGAATTTCTTCTGATGTGAAGTCCGTGATGTGTAAAAAATTGAAAGCCATTTTCTCTCCTTAATTTTTCACTGTTAATAAGTTACTCTATTTTCTCCCTGTTATTTCCTAGTTATAAGATATATTTACTCAGGTCGTTATCCTGAATAATTTCATTTAATTTTTCCTGTACCATTGTGCGGGTGATGGTGATGTTTTCCGTCATTTCGTCGGGCACATTGTATAAAATATCTTCCAGTAAGGTGGAAAGAATCGTATGCAATCTGCGGGCGCCGATGTTTTCCATTTTTTCATTGGCTTTTGTGGCCAGCAGGGCAATCTCATCAACGGCGTCTTCTTCAAATTCGATTTCAACACCTTCCGTACTGAGCAGGGCTTTGTATTGCTTGAGCAATGCATTTTTGGGGTTTTTTAGAATTTTGATAAAATCTTCCCTCGAAAGGCTGGACAATTCCTGGCGAATTGGAAAACGACCCTGCAATTCGGGAATCAGGTCCGAGGGCTTGGTCATATGAAAAGCTCCGGCAGCTATGAAGAGAATATGGTCTGTTTTGACAACCCCGTATTTTGTCTGGACATTGGAACCTTCAACAATGGGCAGAATGTCTCGCTGAACACCTTCTCGGGATACGTCAGGGCCTTTTCCGGCACTGTCGCTGTTTTTGGCAATTTTATCAATTTCATCCAGGAATACTATTCCCGATTGTTCGACCCGGCGAATCGCTTCTTTTTTGATAGCTTCCATGTCGATCATTTTCTGGGCTTCTTCAATTTTAAAAAGTTCTCTGGCTTCCTTGACGGTTACTTTTTTCTTTTTCTTTTTTTTCGGGAAAACATTGCCCAGCATTTCTTTCAGGTCCATCCCCATTTCTTCCATACCCACAGGGCCAAAGATTTGCATGGAAGCGACATTACCATTGTCGCTGATATTGATTTCGACAACCCGGTCTTCCATGGTTCCGTTATCCAGCATCTGGCGAAATTTTTCACGGGTGTTGGAGATTGAAACCGTTTCACCCTCCTCCGGTGTTTTGGTCGGTGACAGCGGCAGAAGGATATCCAGAATTCGCTCGTTGGCCATGAGCCCGGCCTGCTCTTCGACTTCTTCCATTCTCTCGGCCCGTACCATATTGACAGCAATATTGGCCAGATCGCGGATCATGGATTCCACATCCCGGCCGACATAACCAATTTCTGTAAATTTGGATGCTTCCACTTTGATAAAGGGAGCATGAGCCAGGTTGGACAGGCGGCGGGCAATTTCTGTTTTTCCAACGCCGGTGGGCCCAATGAGAATAATATTGTTGGGCATAATATCTTCTTTGATATCCCCTTCAACATGCTGACGGCGCCAGCGGTTTCTCAAGGCGATGGCTACAGCTTTTTTGGCTTTTTCCTGACCAATAATATACTGATCAAGTTCTTTGACGATTTCTCTCGGCGTCAGCTCTTTGCCGAATTCTAAAAATTTCATATTTATAGTTCCAAAATGCTAAAATTATTGTTGGTATAGATACAGATTTCCGATGCGATTCGAAGGGATTCTTCGACGATTTCTTTGGCGGATAGGTTGCTGTGTTTCATCAAGGCCCGGGCTGCTGCTGTGGCATAGGCCCCGCCTGAGCCAATGGCAATGATGTCATCATCAGGCTCGATGACGTCACCGGTGCCGGATATGATCAGCAGACTTTGCCGATCCATGACGGTCAAAAGGGCTTCCAAATGGCGCAGGTATTTATCGGTGCGCCAAAGGGTGGCCAGCGCTATGGCTGCCCGTTTGACATCGCCGTTGAGTTCCTGCAATTTGCCCTCAAATTTTTCAAAAAGTGTAAAAGCGTCGGCAGTTGCGCCGGCAAAACCAATAATGATCTGGTCTTTGTAAATTTTTCTCACTTTTTTTGTATGATGTTTCAGTACGGTATTGCCCTGAGTCACCTGACCATCGCTTCCCATGGCAACTTTTCCATCTTTTCGGACGCCTACAACTGTGGTGGACCGGATTTTAAATTTTTTCATCTTTATGGAATAATCTTCTTTCTATTTTACGGTGTTCAGGTATTTCAAAAATTCATTATCAGTGGAAAAAATGATAGTTGAATTCGAATCAAGGGCTTCAGAATAGGCCTGCAGGGTTCGCATAAACTGATAAAAATCGCGGGATTCCGTTGATTTGTTGTAGGCGTCGGCATAGATCTGAATTGCCCTGGCATCAGCCTGACCTTTGATGGTCTGTGATTCTTTGTAGGAACCGGACATGATTTCTTTGATTTTTTGCGTCGTGGCTCCCATAATGCGTTGTTTTTCACCTTCGCCGATGGCCCGGTATTTTTCGGCAATCCGTTTTTGTTCGGAAATCATGCGATCGAAAACTTTCAGTCTGACTTCATTGTTGTATTTCACCCGTTTAAAGCGAAAGTCGATGACACTGATTCCCAGTTGAAGTTCTTCCAGTTTTTTGACTGAATTTTCCAATACAAATTTTTCAATTTCCTGACGTTTCCCCACTTCAACAACTTCCTGGTTCATATCAGCCTGGGCCTGGTCAAATTCATCAACAACCATTTCCCGGTCACTGCTTTTGACGATCTCTGACATGGAATATCTGACAATCTCGTCGCGAACCAATCCATCCAGCAAATCATCAAGACGGGAATGGGCTGAATTTTCTGTTTTTAAGGCTTTGTAAAAAGCCAGGGGGTCCACAATTTTCCATCTGGCAAAGGTGTCGATATGAATAAATTTTTTATCCTGGGTTGGCACTTCCTGGGGCGCTCCGTCCCAGCTGAGCAGACGTTTATCAAATTTGTGGACCACCTGGATAAATGGAATTTTTAAATTAATTCCAGCTGTGGTGTGTGGACCTCCTTTGGGTTCTCCAAATTGAGTTACGATGGCCTGTTCGGTTTCATCCAAAATAAAGATTGAATTAGCCCCGAGAAAAATTCCCAGTATCATTAAAAAAAGTATAAATCCTTTGAATTTCATTTGGAGGCCTCCTTTCCTGTCATATTGAGGAAAGGCAAGACACCTTTTCCCAAATCCTCGTCGATAATATATTTATTTTTAACTTTTTTCATGACTTCTTCCATGGTTTCGATATAGAGCCTTTTTTGAGTGATTTGCTGGGCTTTCTGGTAGGTTTCAAATACGGAATTGAAAAAGTTTGCGTCTCCCTCAGCATTATTGGTTCGGTTGATAGCATAGCCCTGGGCTTCCTGTATGATTTTTTTGGCTTCGCCTTCAGCCTTGAAAACCTCCTTGTTGTATGCTCTCTGGGCCTCATTGATCATGGTTTCCTGTTCCTGCTTGGCGCGGTTGACCTCATTGAAGGAATCCCGAACCGGTTCCGGCGGAAGGACGTCTTTTAATTGTACCATTTTCACAGTAATGCCAATATTGTAACGGTCCAGTATCTCCTGCATCTGTTGTCTGGCCATGTCGGATATGTGAACTCGCTCCAGTTGGAGTGTTTCATGAAAGGAACGATCTCCCACAATTTCACGGATCACAGATTCCGATATGTTGCGGATGGTTTCACTGACATCTTTCACATTAAACAAGACGGCTACCGGATCGCCGATGCGGTATTGGACCGTCCATTTGATATCCGTAATTTTCAGGTCGCCGTTAAGGACCCAGGATTCTGTGGAAAAATCATCGCTGGAGTAGCGGCTTTGGACGCCGGCGCGCAGGGTCCGAAACCCAAATTCCTCTTTGTACTGATAATCCACCTTGACTTTATAAAGTTTTTCAATGTTCCAAGGCATTTTCCAGTGAAGTCCCGGCATGGTGGTGCGATGGTATTTGCCAAAACGAAGAATTACTCCCCGTTCGTTGGCATCGATTGTAAAAAATGACATGGCAAAAGTTGCTAATACTATAATAATGACAATACCGAATAATACAAGCCAGTAACCCGATGTATTGACTTCAAATTCGTTATCACCGATTTTGATTTTTTTCCTGGCCATTTCTCCTCCTAAATTTCTTTCCTGAGACGTGCTACAGGAATATTGAGTTGTTTTCTATATTTGGCAATGGTCCTTCTTGCCACCGGATAACCCGCTTTTTCCAGTCTTTCGGAGAGGTATTCATCGCTAAACGGTTTTGTCTTGTCTTCACCGTCAACAATTTCCTTGAGGGTCTTTTTAATAATTCTGGTGGAAACTTCATTGCCATCGGAATCCATCATGCCTTCGTTAAAAAAATATTTCAGTTCATAGACTCCGGAGTAAAGTTGTACATATTTTCCGTTGGATACACGGGAAATTGTGGAAATATCCATATTGACATCTTCAGCGATATCTTTCAGGATCATGGGTTTCAGTGGGGCGCTATTGTCTTCGAAGAATTCTTTTTGTCTTTCAATAATAGCTTCCATGACACGGATCATGGTAATCCTTCGTTGATGGATTGCCTGGATAAACCAGTTGGCCATATCCACTTTTTTCTTGAGATAATTTTTGGTGTTTTTGTCAACGCCCTTTTTGGCATTCAGCATTTGCAGGTAGGATGAATTCAGGCGCAGTTCCGGTACGCGGGAGTCGTTGACCTCAACCAGAAATTTGCCATCCAGTTTGCGTACAATGAGGTCCGGCGTGATGTAGCCGGAATCCTGGTCATCAATCGCATTTCCCGGCTTAGGATTGAGCTTTACAATGGCTTCCTGGGCCCTTGAAAGGCGCTCTTTGGTCCATCCCAGGTGTCTGATGATTTTTTCAAATCTGCGGTTGGCAAAATCGTCGAAGTGGTCGCGTATCACAATCAGGGCATCGCGACTGGTGTTTTCACCGTTTTTCAGCTGGATCAACAGACATTCTCTCAGGTCCCGGGCAGCGATGCCAAGAGGGTCAAAAGTCTGTACCTGTTTCAGAACTGTTTCCACCTTTTCAATGGATTCACTGAGAGTCAGGGCAATGTTTTCGACAGGAAGGGTAAGATAACCTTTTTCGTCCAGGTTCCAGATGATTTCACGGGCAATCCGGTTTTCATTGTCGCTGAGGTTGAGCAGTTTCAGCTGGTCCATCAATTCATCGATAAAGCCGGTAATGCTGGGCTGAACAAAGGAGCGTTCCTCTTTTGAATAATCATATTCCTGTTTGGGCCTGAAATCGTCATTTTGGGGTAAAATATCATCCCAATCAATGTCCTCTTCTTTTTCTTCAACTTCCTCTTCTTTGTCTTTGGCGGACTCATCTTCTTCCAGTACCGGGTTCTGCTCAATTTCTTTCATAATGCGTGCTTCGAGGGAAAGGGTCGTCAGCTGAAGGATTGTGGATTGCAGGATCTGCTGCGGAGTTAGTTTTAACTCCTGAGATAATTTCTGTATTTGTGATTGATTTAATTGCATTTAATTTCCCAAACTAAAACTACTTCCGAGATATAATCTTCTTGCCTCTTCATCGTTGGCTAAAAAGGCTGATGTTCCGGTCTTGATCACAGAACCCTGGAACATGAGATAAGCCCTGTCGGTAATAGACAAGGTTTCCCTGACATTATGATCAGTGATCAGGATACCGATGTTTCGGTCTTTTAAACTTACAACAATATTTTGTATATCTTCAACAGCGATGGGGTCCACACCGGCGAAAGGTTCATCCAGCAAAATAAAGTCAGGATTGGTCACAAGGGCACGGGTGATTTCCAGACGGCGCCTCTCTCCTCCTGAAAGGGTGTCGGCAATGCTTTTTCGAATATGGGTTATTTTTAATTCACTTAATAATTCTTCCAGTTTTTCTTTTTTTTGTTTTTTGCTAAACCCTAAAAATTCCATAACAAGTAGAATATTTTGTTCAACGGTCAATTTTCGAAAAACTGAGGGTTCCTGGGACAGGTAACCGATTCCATGCCGGGCCCTTTTATACATGGGCATTTTGGTAATTTTAAGATCATTGAGAAAAACATCGCCCTCGTTGGGTTTAATCATTCCGGTGACCATTCGAAAAGTCGTGGTTTTTCCGGCGCCATTGGGTCCGAGAAGCCCGACAATTTCTCCTTTGTGTACATTCAAAGAAACCGCTTTGACTACTTCCCGTTTGCCGTAGGTTTTATGCAAATTTTCAGCTTTTAATATTTTTTCCTGATGGGTCATTGTTTTATGGATGTACCCCTTAAAGTTTTCATTGCTTCTTTTTTAATTTCCGATCGGTCACTCCGACGGGGTTAAAGATTTTCCAGTTAGTCAGTTGGGCATTGGATTCCAGGCCGATACCCTGCAGGGTGTCCTTTTCGGTTACGATGGTCACCAGGGTGTCTGACAGAATTCTTTCCCGTTTCTGGTCCCAGGCCAGTTTTTCGGTATATAATGTAACACCACTGTCAGAATTTACAACGACATTTTTCAAGGCCAGCAAATTATTTTGTTCTTCATCCACCTCGGCCATCAAAGCCTTCAGGTGTGAGGTGGCACGGCCCTGCCGGTCAAAAAAATCGACTTTCACGGTATCTGACAAATAAGTTGTTTTGTTTTCTGCATATTTAGCCATATATCCGGACCGGACAATGGCGGTGTTTTTTCCCTGGCTGGAAAGAGTGATGATCGAGTTCCAACTCTCATGCTGGGGCAGATTGACGGATGATGGCTCCTGCTGATTTTCAGAAAAATCAGTACAACCGGTGAAGAGCAAAATTAAAACTAAAAGGATAACAGGTCTCATGTTCCTATTCCATATTTTAAGATATCATGTATATGAATAATTCCAATGGGAATACCCTTATTTTCCTTGCAAAAAACAAAGAGCGAGGTAATGGCAAATTTTTCCATAGTCTGCAATGCATCAATAGCCAGCCTGTCCTTGGTAATCCATTTTGGGGTTTTTGTCATGAGTTCTGATGCTTTTTTTTCCAGCACATTGGTGCCACTTTCCAGGCTACGTCGCAAATCACCATCTGAGATCGCGCCAACAAGATTGTTGTCGCTGTCCAGCAGCCCCACAATTCCCAGGCTTTTCTGAGTCATGGTGACAATGACTTCTTTCATGGCCTTATCCCGGGAAATCAGAGGAATGGTGTTTCCTGTATTCATCAGGTCTTCCACAGTGGTCAGAAGCCGCTTCCCCAATGAGCCTCCCGGATGGAATTCAGCAAAGTCCTTTTCTTCAAAACCACGTTTATCCAGTAATGAAATTGCAAGGGCGTCACCCATGGCAGAGGCCGCTATGGAAGAAGCCGTGGGTACAATTCCCATTGGGCAGGCCTCTTTTTTAACACTGGTATCAAGCGCAACATCACAACTGTTGGCCAGGGTGGAATTGATGTTGCCAAAAATTCCAAGTATGGGTATGTTTCGGCGCTTTAGGTTGGGTAAAATCTGTATCAGTTCCCCGGTTTCACCGGAGTTGGAAACCAGCAGGAGCAGGTCCCGCTCCGATAATCCGCCAAGGTCGCCATGGGCAGCTTCTCCCGGATGCATGAAAAAACTGGGGGTGCCTGTGCTGGACAGGGTCGCCGATAACTTGCGTCCTACCAGTCCCGATTTACCCATTCCCATAACGATTACTTTGCCACTGATGCTGAGGATTATTTCAACGGCTTTATGAAAATTTTGGTCAATTCTGTTTTCCAGGTCTGCGATGACTTGGGACTCTATACGGATGACTTCTTTTGCTTTTTCCAGATGTTGCATGGACTTCTTTCAGGTTAATATTTTATTCCGGTAAATTTTTCAAGGGCGAAATAATATTTATTCTGGGCCTTTAGTATCATATCGGCAACTTCACGAAGCGCCCCGTCACCCCCTGATTTTTGGGTGATGTAATGGGCATTTTCTCTGGCTTCCGTCACCGAATTGGGCACAGAAACCGCCAGGCCGACTTTTCTCAACAGAGGCACGTCGATAACATCATCACCGATATAGGCAATCTCGTCATCGCTGACGCCATATTTTATTTTTAATTTTTCATAGGCTTCCAGTTTTGTGACCTCTCCCTGGATAATATCTTCAATGTCAAGTTTGGTCATTCTTTCAGTCGTGGCAAGAGACTGTCTGCCGGAAATCACCGCAACCGGAATGCCTGCATTTTGCAGTAATTTGACCCCCAGTCCGTCGAGTGCATTAAATTTTTTAAATTCCCCCAACTCACCATTGATAAAAAAACTGCCATCGGTAAAAACCCCGTCGACATCGGAAATAAAGAGTTTTATTTTTTTAAGTCTTGCCCGTATTTCCATGACACCCTGCTGCCTCATTCTCTATCCAAATCTTGTATTTTATTGTACAGGTCTATCAGATGAAATACCAATTTTTCCAGTCGGTCCAGAGGAAATTGTGTCTCTTTGTCACTTTTTGCCCGGACGACATCGTCGTGGGTTTCCATGAAAATCCCGTTGCATCCGGCGGCTATGGCTGCCCGGGCCATCAAGGGGATAAATTCTCTCATGCCACCGGTTGTTTTGCCGCCAGGCACCTGTGCACTGTGGGTAGCGTCAAAAATGACAGGATAGCCGGTTTGCTGCATCATGGGTATGGCACGAAAATCTGTAACCAAACCACCGTAGCCAAAGCTGGTCCCCCGCTCAGTCAAAAGGATATTCTCATTTCCGCAGGCTTCAACTTTTCTGACCACATGAACCATGTCCATGGGAGCCAGATATTGTGCTTTTTTGATGTTCACGGTTTTGCCGGTTTTTGCAGCTGCCACCACGAGGTCTGTCTGGCGGCAAAGAAAGGCCGGAATCTGCAGAATGTCAACCACTTCTGCCGCAATTGCCGCCTGCTCCGGCTCGTGAATATCGGTGATGACATTTAAATCAAAACGCTCCTTCACTTCCTGGAGGACTTTCAGGCCTTCATCAATACCCAGTCCGCGAAAAGAGTCAATGGCAGTGCGATTGGCTTTGTCAAAGGAACTCTTGAAAACCAGCTGGTTCGGGATTGTGCGGAATATAGTTTTTATTTTCTCTGCCATGAAAAGCACATGGTCACGGGATTCCATAACACAGGGGCCCAAAATGAAATTCAGGGGTTGGCCTTTGCCGAAGACGATTTGATTTACTTGTACATTTTTCATTTTTTCAGTGCAATGGTTACAACGGGTAAAGGGATAAAATTATTTAACCGGCTGCGATTGCTTTGCCACCACTGCAGATACCTCTTCTATCCTTTTTTAGATTTTTTATGGTCCAGAGCTGCTTTCACAAAACTTTTGAAAAGAGGATGGGTTCTGCCGACCCTTGATTTTAATTCCGGATGAAACTGGCATCCGATAAAATAGGGGTGCTCCGGATATTCGCAAATTTCCACCAGGTTCAGGTCTTCATTTATTCCACCGATAACCATTCCCTTCTCTTTGAGTTTTTCAACAAACTGATTGTTGACTTCATAGCGGTGTCGGTGGCGTTCGGAAATCATTTTTTCCTTGTAAATTTTTTCGGTCAGGGTGCCCGGCTGAAGGGTGGCAGGATAGGCCCCCAGACGCATGGTGCCTCCTTTTTCAGACACAGTTTTCTGTTCTTCCATCAAGGCAATAACCGGATAGGGGGTCTGATCATCAAATTCTTCGCTGTTGGCGCCCTCCAACCCACAGACATTCCGGGCAAATTCAATTACCGCGCATTGCATACCGAGACATATTCCAAAAAAGGGTTTACCTGTCTCCCGGGCCGCCTGAATGGCGGTGATTTTTCCTTCAATGCCCCGTTCACCAAAGCCGCCGGGAACCAGCAGACCCTCTATTTTTGATAGAGCATCTTTGCCTTTTTGGAATGTATCTATTTTTTCCGATTCAATCCATGTGATGTTGACCCGGCAGTCATTGTCGGCGCCGGCATGTGTGAATGACTCGATAATTGATTTATAGGCATCGTGAAGTTCAGTATATTTCCCACAGATTCCGATCGTGACTTCGTGTTTTGGTTTTTTGATTTTTTCAACAAAATTTTCCAATTGTTTCAGATTGCCTTTACGAATAGGCAGGTTCAGTTTTTTACTGATAATCTCGACAATCATCTGACGGTCAAAATTCAGCGGAATTTCATAGATGGTTTCGGCGTCGGATGCTTCAATGACCGCTTCCGCTTCCACATTACAAAAGAGTGAGATTTTCTTTTTGATGTCCAGGGGCAGGGTGGATTTTGACCGGCACATCAGAATGTCAGGCAGAATGCCGATTTCCCGTAATTTACCAACGGAGTGCTGGGTTGGTTTGGTTTTCAACTCACCACTAGCCGAGATGTAGGGAACCAGGGTCAGGTGGATGAAAATGCAGTCTTCCCGTCCCTGCTCCATAGCAAATTGCCTGATGGCTTCCAGAAAAGGCAGGGATTCAATATCACCGACCGTGCCGCCGATTTCACAAATTACAATATCAAAATCTTTGTTTTTGTTGACAGCAACGATGCGACGTTGAATTTCACCGGTGATATGGGGAATTACCTGAACGGTAGCCCCCAGGTAATCGCCCCGGCGTTCACGAGTGATAACTTCGTTGTAAACCTGTCCGGTTGTGGTATTGTTGATACCGGTCATGTTCACGTCGATAAATCTTTCATAGTGCCCTAAATCGAGATCGGTTTCGGAACCATCATCCAGCACAAAAACTTCGCCGTGCTGGTAGGGAGACATGGTGCCCGGGTCCACATTGATATAGGGATCAAATTTTTGGATCGTGACGTTGAAACCGCGGGCTTTCAGCAGATAACCGATTGATGCAGAAGCAATTCCTTTACCCAGGCCGGATATCACACCTCCGGTTACAAAAATATACTTTGTTCTTTTCTCTTTAGTCATGACTCAGCCACCTTCTCGCTTTGGTTAAATCTTCAGAAGTATCGATGCCAAAAGAGTCCTGATGGGTTTTGGCAATATATATTTTCTCACAATTTTCAAGGATTCGTAGTTGTTCCAGTTTTTCTAGTTTTTCCAGAGTGCCGGGTTCCATTTCAATGAATTTCATCAGATATTCTTTGCGAAAGACATATAGCCCGATATGTTTCATAGACGGATTTTCCCAGGAATTATTTTCTTTATCGCGCACATAGGGAATTCCAAAGCGGCTGAAATAGAGGGCTTCGGATTTTTTATTGGTAATGACTTTCACTGTGTTGGGTGATTGGATTTCTTCTTCGGAAAGGCCGATTTTGCCCACCGTGCTGACCTTGTACTCCGGGTTTTGAATCAAAGCATCAATAGCCTGGTCAATGACTTCCGGAGAGAGAAAGGGTTCATCCCCCTGAATATTGACAACAATTTCACAATCCAAATCCCGGGCAACGGTTGCTGCACGGTCTGTGCCTGAGGGTAATTGAGGATCCGTCATACGAACAGTACCACCAAACTTTTCAACTTCCTTTCGGATTCGGTCATCATCAGTAGCAACAATAATCTGATCGATTTTTTTACACTTGCGGACATTTTCATAGACCCGTTGAATGAGGGTTTTGCCGCCCAGGTCTGCCAGTGGTTTACCGGGAAGGCGGGAACTTTCATAGCGGGCGGGGATGACAGCCAGGACTTTCATGCAGATTCCCTTTGGGAAAAAATTTTATTCCCGGGTTCGTAAATTAAACGGAAAGTGCGCTTAAAATTTTTGTCAGGGCTTTTGCTCACTCTGTAAATCCCCGGGCAAAAATGTGAATTAAAAATATTATTCAATCTTATTCCTTATCCTTCGTGAATTCAAAAAAATATGGTTGAATTTAAAGATTTTGGCCTGGGAAATCAAGGAAAGCAATAGCAATAATTTTGCCAAATTTTATATCGACGACAAACCGGGAAAACCGGTCCTCTTCATCATTATTTTTCTATGATATTTTATCAGGATAATTTAAGTTAAATCCCTGACTGAAAAATTCAACAAAGGCATTTTAAGGCTGAAATTTTTTATAAGTCCCTGATTATGAGAAAATTGATAATTATATTGTTACTTTTGAACATCTTGACTTTACTGTTTTCTAAAGAGTTAAATTTCCACAAAGAAATCATAACCCTATTTGTTTTTGGTGATTATTGTGAACTGGAAGGCAATTACTATTTTCGAAATGAGGATAGCACTAAGACCCTGTTATTCTATCCGTTTGTGATCAACGACAGTCTGAGCTTTCCGGATTCTGTCAGAATCTGTGACAAAAACAATGTGCCGATCGAATTTGCAGCGACAGAAACTGGCGTCTCCTTCCCATTTAAAAACGCCGACTTCTTCAAAGCTTTTTATCGACAGAAATCCTGCCAAAATTACTTTGAATATATATTGACATCTACCCGGCAATGGGGCCGGGCACTTGAAAAAATGGATTTTATCATTAAAATTTCAAATAAGTTGAAATTATCAGATTTATCCCTTTCCTATAACCATGTTGAAAAAAATAATGATTTTACAACTTACTATATCAGTCGAACGAACTATATGCCGGAGCAAAATCTAATTGTCAAATGGAGAAAAAAATGAAAAGATGGGTTGCTGCTTTTACACTTTTAATCACTTTTTTGGTTGGAAATCCAATTGACCCGACACAATTTTATATCAATGAAGTATTTTTAAAAGATTCCACCTGGATTATTGAATTACCATGGAAATTTACCTATACTTCCGAAACCTTTGATGACTTCCTAAATGATACATTAATATTCAGAACAACCTCTGATTCAATTTACTATCCGGTCAGAAAAATGAAATTTTTTGAGGAATATTGTTGCTTATGCAGTGATTCTATTGACAAAAATATAGGTTTGAATCCTGATTACGAAATAATTTTTTTAGAAATAAAGGACACAATGGTATTTTCTTATCACAGTGAGCTTATTTGGGGAAGCACTGATATTTTCAATCTTGAGTCACATTCGGAAAATCCGGCGATAATTCCGGGTGCTTCACTGAGTCGGGAAAATGATAATATTATATCACCGGAATTTTTGTTTAAATATTATTTAGACATGAGCCCGACAATCGGGGTAAAAAATGATTCAATTGATGCTACAGGATCTCTGGTTATTTCGATTCATGACTCCTGCGGGAATTTTATGCCCGCAACAATTAATTCAATAGGCATATATAGTGACATTTCCGGATCTAAAGAATTTTCGGTTTTAGCCTCTTATTATTTTTTGCTTGTAAAACCATTTTACAGCAACAATGTTGAAGACTGGCTGTCCAGAGGCACTATAGTCTACCCGGATTCAATATTATACCTTGATTTTGTTTTCCCGACAAAGTACACATCTATAGAACTAGAAGAAAATCTCACCTCCCAATACACACTCTCCCAAAACTATCCCAATCCCTTCAATCCAACAACCACCTTCAAATATGCTATTCCCAAACGTACAAATGTTGAACTGAGCATTTTTGATTTACATGGGAATCTAATCGAAAAACTGGTCTCTGAAACTCTCGATGCCGGAGAATACCAGAAAATCTGGAATGCTTCAGAATTTTCATCGGGACTCTATTTTTACCAATTGAAAACCCTGGATGTGGCTCTGCGGAAGAAATGTTTGGTGGTTAAGTAGGACAATAAATCCTTCAGAAATTTTTTAGATTAAGAAGTGAAATAATTGTATTTTTCATTGCTTTGTCATTTGTTAACATCTTCCAACGGGTTAAAAAATCCAATTTAACCTTTTAAACTTTCAGACGTAGTGCTTGTGATGTGAATTGAAAAATCATATAGAAATAGATTAATGGATAATGAAAAACAAATATTGATTAGAATTAAACAGAGAGATAAAGAGGCTTTTGGGGAATTGTTGAAGATATACCAAAAAACAATCCTGAATTATACCTATTCTCTAATTGGTAGCAGGGATGACAGCCAAGATATTGTGCAGGAAGTATTTATCAAAATCTGGACAAAAAGCAATCGCTTTGACCTGAATAAAAATTTCACACCCTGGATATTTAAAATTACCACAAACCTGTGTAAGGATTACTGGCGTTCCAACTCTAAAACAGCAATCCGGAATGATGACTATTCACGGGAAAAATCTATAGAAAAAGAACCATCAAATTCGTTGGCTTTTCAGGAGTCGGAAGTCCTGTCAATTGTCAATGTTTTACCCGATAAACAAAAGTTGGTATATATTCTGAGGGACTTGCAGGAATTGAATATTGCGGATATTTCATCCATTTTGAATATTTCAAAATCATCGGTAAAAACAAACCTCTTTTACGCCCGAAAAAAGTTGCATCAACATTTAATAAAAATAAATACGGACTATCATCATGAGTTGTAAAAAATATGAAAAAATGATCTTTTTAGATGACGAACTTTCAGAAAGAGAAATGGCACGATTGCAGCACCATCTCCGTCATTGCACAGTATGTAAACAGCAATTCGATAATGTGAAAAATACGTTGCCAGTATTCAAACAATCTGCAAAGACTACTTTGGATATTTCTAAAGAATGTGAATTATTAAAACATACAATTCTGGGAGCATTGCCTGAACAATACTCTTCCTATTGGTTGGATTTTATTGATGAAGGTTTACAATTACTATTAAAACCCCAGGCGATAAAAATTTTTGTGTCACTATTGGTTTTTTTCTTTATTGGCCATGAATTTTATATATTCAATAAAGTTACAAAACTGGAGCAGCAGGTTTCACAACTGGCGGCAGAGAATATTGAGATGCCATCAGAAATAAAGATCAAGAACCAACTTTCAAAAATCAGATTAGATGGAAGAAATATTAGTATTGATAAACTTTCAAATTATTTTGAAAAACAATTCAATATTTCGGTAGACCAACCCACTATTACACAACTTTTTTCAACAATTCCGGAATTAAAAAAAATAGAGGTCAAGGATGGTTTTAGTGATAAAGAGTTGCAACTCCTGGCTAAATACTCTGACCAGATCATCAAGTATTACAAAAACCTTGTTTCAAAAGGAGGATTCCATGTTTAAAAATATAAAAACGCTGCTATTAATTAGTCTCACCATTCTCAACCTGACAGGCTGTTTTGAAATAACAGACCAGACAAAAGTTAATAAAGACGGTTCCCTGGAAAAAACTATAATTTTCAAAGACGATTCTTCAGCAGTTATGAAAATTCTGGCAGGTGAGGAAGAAACTGCTTTGCAAATTCCTACTGGCGAAAATTGGGAAACAAGCCTTCAGTTTGATAAAACGGATAGTTCTGATTTGATCTATAGTGCATCTTGTCTATTTAAAAATGATCAGGCACTAAACAAAGTAATGCAGACAGAAGGTGACAGTCTTTACAAAATTATGCCACGGGTAACATTGAAAAAACATTTTCAGTGGTTCTATACTTATTATCATTATCGGGAAATCTATCCCTATTTTGGTTATAGACAATATGTGAAAATTGAAGAATACCTGACGCCGGGCCAATTGGAATTGTACTACAATGGGAAGGATAGTACCGATATTATTGACAACCTGATTGAAAAATGGATGAAGGAGAATGTATTTACCTATTTCAAGATTGAGTTTTCAAAGGCTTTGACGCAATTGAATGGCCTGCAAACCAGCATTGAAAAGTTGGATGAAATTGAAGACACACTGCTTACTGTAGTGGAAAATGTTGTCGAATTGGAAGACCTGGAGAAATCTGTTGATGAAATTTTGAATATTTTGGGGAAGCAATTTGGTTCCTACCCAATTCATGATTTGAAAGCACAATTGACTGATATTTTATACGAACTCCAAAAAAGAACGGTCAGTGTTTTTTCACTAATTGGCGAATTCCAGGTGATTGTTGATATGCCGGGTATAATTTTGTCCACAAATTCCAATATAATCGAAGGGAATCGTGTAAAATGGACCTTTGATCATGAGCGGTTCTCCCTGAATGATTTTTCGATGGAAGTAGAATCCCGCAGCCTCAACATCTGGACGATTTATGTGACTTTTATTGTTTTGATCGGCATGATCGTATTATTAATTTTCCGAAAGAAAAAGTAAAACAATAATTAGAACCTTCGGAAGATTTTCATTCTTACAGAATACTCCGCTCATGGCTGTATAATAAATGGTGTGGCATATGGCGATAAATCTGTTGTCATTGATAAACAAAGAATACTTCCTGCTGAATACACCCTTTCCCAAAATTACCCCAATCCCATTAATCCAGCCACAACATTCAAATATTCCATCCCAAAACGCACGAATGTTGACGTGAACATTTTTGATTTAAAAGGGAATCTAATCGAAAAACTGGTCTCTGAAACCCTCGATGCCGGAGAATACCATAAAATCTGGAATGCTTCAGAATTTTCATCGGGGCTCTATTTTTATCAATTGAAAACCCCGAATGTGACTCTGCAAAAGAAGTGTTTGCTGGTGAAGTAAAAAAAATCCGGAATATCATGCCTTCAGGATTGGTTAACAATCTTTTCAAATGAACCGACAATTTAAAAATAATTTCGGTTTATATTTCATAAATTTGTATTTTTCCCCAATCATAAGTGCGCTTGTACTTAGTTTGCTTGAAAATAGATAGAGAACCTAATTTATAAATGATAGAACATGTTGCTTCTACTAAGTTTAGAACACCTCGAAAATCCGGTCATCCGGACTATAATCGTATTACGTTTTTTTGGAAGTTCAGGCCAATAACCCTTCACCATCACTCAGATCGACGCGGATTGACTTTATAATTCTTACGGTTTACAGAAGTACCCTTTAATGATTTTTGATTCGGAAAGAAAAAAAATGATGGAAAGTCGAAAGATTTTGTTGATCTGTAATTCCTTTTCAACATTTATCAAAACTGATTTCAAGATATTATCAGAGTTTGGAGAGGTGTTAAAATTCCAGTACAATCCGAGTAAATTTCTGAAAACAAATATTGTTAACCAGATAAAACTGTTACATTTTTTAATAAGCACTCTATCCGGCTGTCATCTGATATATATTTGGTTTGCAGACTATCATTCTTTTTTACCTGTCTTGTTTGGCCGAATATTCAGAAAGAAAACGATCCTTGTCCTGGGGGGTTATGATGTTGCATCACTGCCTGAGATCAAATATGGTTCCTTTAACACGAGAGTCCGGGCCCTTTTGACAAAATACTCAATCTCCAGCGCTGACATCAATTTATGTGTTTCAGAAAATATTCAGCAAGATGCTTTAGCACGAGTTCCCCGGGCCAAAACCCAGGTTTTGCACACCGGATATTCAGACATTCTTTTTACACCTGGCAATCGTCAGCGCAGGAATAGGGTCATGACAGTGGCCATCTGTGAGACGCCCCAAACCATTCAATTAAAAGGCCTTGATTATTTTGTAAAATTAGCACAGGAATTACCTCAATATGAATTTGTATTTATCGGTGGTGTTCATATCCTGGAAGAATATTTTAAAATACCATCAAATCTCAAATTGATCGGAGAATTACCAAATCATGAATTAATCCCCTATTACCAGGAGGCAAAAGTGTATGCACAATTTTCCATGCGCGAAGGATTGCCTAATTGTGTATGTGAATCGATGTTATGCGGTTGTATCCCGGTTGGTTTTGATAATGGCGGAATTCCGATTGCAATCGGTGATGCCGGGTATATTGTTGACAACCCTGACATGGCTCTTATAAAAAATATAATAATCGAAGCAATGGAGGCACCGGAATATTTAAGAAACAAAGCGAGAGAACGAATCATTAACCAATTTGGCTTAGATAAACGAGTCCAGGTCATAAAAAATTATATCATTAAAAAAAACCTATAAACAAAACTATTCAGAAGGGAACATGGAAATATCTTTGTCGGTTATAATTGCCACAAAAGACAGATTTGAAGACATTAAAACTTGTATTGCAAGTATTATCAATCAAACCCTTTTTCCACAGACCCTTATTGTAGTCGATGCCAGTGAAAAAAATGGCCTGGATAAAATCATAAATGATCAATTAAAGGGCATTGACCTTGAGTTTTTCTATATTCATTCAAAACCCGGATTAACCCATCAACGCAATCTGGGAATTTTAAACAACCAAAAGGATTATATTTTATTTTTAGACGATGACGTTGTCCTGGATAAAAATTATATCCGGGAAATGTTGTTGACCATTAATCATGCCGGTCATGACGTGGGCGGCCTGACTGGTTTGATAACAAATGCAACCCAACTCGGTTTGTTTTCGTCCTTTGTTCGAAAAATCTTTTTTCTTCCTGAAAACGGTAAAGGAGAAATCAAAAAATCAGGAGCAAATAATAACTATTTTAAATTATCAGAAATTACAGAAATACAATGGCTTTCAGGCAGTAACCAATTTTATAAATCAGCGGTATTTCAGTATGAATTATTTGATGAAAATTTAAAGGGTTATGGGTATATGGAAGATGTCGATTTTTCCTTTCGAATTTCCAGATATTTTAAATTATTATATAATCCCAAAGCCCGGTGCATTCATCATCAAAAAACTTCAAAGGAAACCAGGACAGCAATTCGTGAAAAACAAAAACTATTTATGAAGAATTATCACTATTTATTTAAAAAGAATAGGCAACAAACTAAAATAAATATTTTATGCCATTATTGGTCCTGCCTGGGACTTCTTCTGAGAGGAATCTTTTTCGAAAGAAATTTGGGGTTCATCCTGGGCACTATTGAGGGAATCTCAGAAAATCTTTACAACCAAAATGAATTGATCAATCCTAAAATACATGACTCCCAAAGGTAATTGGATGGTGACAGAAACCATCATGAAAAACCAGGAAATATCAAGACCCAGATTTGTTAGGAAAAAAATAATGATCTGACAATCTCATCTCAGGTATTAAATAAATTTGAAAAAGTCATCGCTTCAAATAAGCCTTAATTATTTCATCATACAACTGATCCAGGTTTTTATCAACGACCTGTCTTTTGGGTTCAGCATCATACCATTCCATAATCTCCTTTGCACCTTTTGAAAAGGGTATCGTGCAGGCAAAATCCGGCACAAATCGCTTGATCTTGCTGTTGTCAAAGATCATGGAGTTGGACTTGTCTCCCAGTAGTCCGGCGCCCATTTCTTTATCAATATTTGCAATAAAGTCCGAGGGAATGTGAATAATGTCCGGCTTCACTCCGGCGGCTTTTCCCATCAATTCAAAAATTTGATTCCACGTGAGTAGTTCATCTGAAGTAATATGAAAGGCTTCACCAATAGCATGGCTATTTTCCAATAAACCAACCAGGCCTTTGGCAAAATCCCGGTGATGGGTCATCACCCATATAGAAGTCCCGTCTCCATAGCTAATGACCTTTTTGCCCTTTCGCATACGGTCGACCACCGTATAGCCACCGCCAAAGGGAACAAGGGTTTTGTCATAGGTATGAGAAGGCCGTACTATGGTGTATGGGAATTTTTTTTCGCGATATTCTCTTATCAGACGTTCTTCGCAGGCGATTTTATTGCGGGAGTATTCCCAGTAAGGATTGTCAAGGAGTGTAGATTCTGTCACAGGTAATGATGATGGCGGTGTCTGATAAGCCGAGGCGCTGCTGATGAAAATAAATTGTTCGGTCCTGCCGGTGAAAATTTCAATATCCTTTTCAATATGGTCTGGTGTAAAGGCGATCCAATCCACGACAGTATCAAAATTATGATGACCAAGGGCTTTGAGGGCAGAGGCTTTATCCCGTATATCGCCGGTGAGAACTTTTGCACCGGTTGGGATAGGACGAAAACTTTGCCCGCGATTGAGCAGGAAAAGATCAACCCCCCGATCAATGGCTAATTGTGAGCAGGCCGAACTGATAATACCAGTCCCTCCGATAAATAACACTTTCATGGTTTTTTCCTCCTTACCTTTCTTAATTTTCAACACCGGATTTATTCTTTACTGCCCGGTGTTCTCAGAATTTAATTATTTTTTTCTAATCCCGGCCGAAATTCCCGTGATTTTTTGTTGTTAATATAATCAACCCAATTTTTCTCCCATTGTCAAAATCAAACAATTTTGAACAGGTAGCAATTCATTGTATATTACTGCTGTTAAAAATCTAGACCTTAACAGGAAAGTATAGGAAGGAAATGAAGAATTATTTTTTGCTGCTGTCATTGTTTTTGCTGTCCTTTTGTGAAAACAAAAATACCTTAACTGTGATGAGTTATAATGTCCGGCATGGTGTATCTATGAATTGGGAACCTGCACTTGAAAACCAGGCATCAATCCTGAAAAACCAGGCTCCGGACTGGGTCGCTTTACAGGAAATAGATAATATATGCCGACGGTCCGGCCTTGTAGACCAGACGAATCGCTTTTCTGAATGGCTCCAAATGGACGGGACCTTTGGAAAATTTATGGACTTTGATAGTGGCCAGTATGGAATGGCTGTTTTATCAGGAATGAAAGTATTGGATTCGGAAGTAATGTCATTACCGGAGGGTGCAGAACCCCGTGTCGCAATCATTCAAACTATTGAATATCTCCCCGGAATTCACTTGGCTTTGGCTAATGTTCACCTGGACTGGACCCAACCTGAGTTTCGCTTGTCCCAGGCTCGAAGCCTGGTGCGCCGCCTCGATGAAATAGCTTTGCCAGCCATTATTTTGGGAGATTTTAATGCCGGGCCAGGTTCACCGACTCTGGATTTATTTCAAAAAGCCGGTTTCATTTTTATCGAAAAAGGTGACAATCACCTGACGTGGGAAGCAGCCAATCCTACAGAGGAATTGGATCATGTTTGCTTTCGGCCAGCTGGCAAGGTGGCGATTTTTCCGCTAGACTGCGAGGTGCTGAACGAACCGGAAGCATCGGACCACCGGCCAATTGTAGCAAAATTCCATCTGAAAGTGCCCCATGAATAAGGCCAAAAAGGCCCTGTTGATACTGGTCACAGTCGCCACTGGATTCTCTCAAACTCACGACAACAAAGATCTTCACTTTGGCCTGTTTATCGGCGGAAACGCTTCCGGCATATACGGGCAATACATGACCCATGAAATTTTTAAAACAGGTCTGAATGGTGGCGTCACCCTGATCAGGAAAATTGCGGACAATCTTGATTTTCGGTCGGGAGTGTACTTGATCGGCAAAGGGTTTAAAACCCGAAAAATAAAGTCCGCAGATTATAAGGACAGGAATGAACGATATTATTTTTTATCCAATTATCTTGAAGTACCCTTTTTGATACAGTTCAAAGGTTCGGTCATCGAGATAGAATCCATCTGGATGGCCGGTTTCGGTGCGGCGGTCAATATCAGCAATGTTGGCAAAACCAAAGTGGATGATAAATCTTACTCGGTGGATATCCAAAAAAATATTCGTCCGTATGACATAACCCTGATCCTGGGGACCAACAAAATGGCAGGGCACCATTTAAATGTTGATTTTCGTGCTTCGGCCGGATTAATTCCTTACAATACCCATGCAGATTTTTTAGGGAAAAGACATCTTTCCTTAATGGCTTCCCTGGGCTATATTTTTTAAAAAAATTCCCTCTCCCTTCCAATATTTCCTGCTTAAAAAATTCCCCGCCCCCTCAAATTTCTTGTGGTTTGGTATTTGCTTGACATTTAGGTTTGTAAAAAAATTGAGTGGAAATTATGAACAGGAAAATATTTTTATTGATAGCCCTGCTGGCTCTTCAATTGGCAATAGCCCAGGAATTGAAAGTCAAAAAATCTAAAGAATATATTGATTTCAAACCTGTAACAACTCCCTTTTACACCGGCTACCGGCCCCATCCCAATCCCCTGCAAACAGAATTTCCAGAAGGTCGTGATTTTGGCCATCGAATTCCGGTGACTTATGATGCCTCCTACGATTTACGCACTACTGCCTACCTGACCAGCGTAAAAAACCAGGGCAGCTGTGGCGCCTGCTGGACTTTTTCCACCATGGGGGCGCTGGAATCCCACTTGAAAAAATCCGGCACCGGAACATTTGATCTGTCCGAGCAAAATCTAAAAAACAGGCATGGATTTGATTACGGACCCTGTGATGGCGGTGAAACCTATATGTCCACCTGCTACCTGGTAAGAGGAGACGGCCCGGTATTAGAATCCGAAGACCCTTATTCTGTCAGCAATGGAAGTTCCTCCTACTATACGCCTCAAATTTATGTCGGTGAAGCCCTATATCTGCCCGATGATGCCAACACATTGAAATCTGCTTTGCTGACCTATGGCGCCCTGGCGACCAATATGTACTGGAATCCGGCTTCTTATCATTCAGGAACCTACACCTATTATGACAACAGTGGCAGCACCGTCAATCATGGCGTGACCCTGGTGGGCTGGGATGATAATAAAGTAGTACCCGGTGCACCTGGCAATGGCGCCTGGATCATCAAAAACAGCTGGGGAACAGGATGGGGAGAAGCCGGCTATTTTTATATTTCCTATCATGATGCCTCTGTCCATTACACCGTAACCTGCTGGCCGGACCATGATGAATACAGCAACAATCACTTTGTCGGCGGCTATGATGAAATCGGCTACATCGCCCAGATTGGCTATGGCGCCTACAACCATTATGCTCTTATGCGTTACACACCTACCCATGATCATGAAAAGGTCCTGAAAATCGGTACCTGGGCTGTGGCCACAAATTCCGTCATTGGAATTACAATTTATGATAGTTTTTCCGGCGGTGTGCTGAGTTCGCAACTAGCAGCCATATCAAACCAGTCCACAGACTATGCAGGATTTTACAGTTTCAGTCTCCCCGATACCTTGTCGCTGACAAAAAATGATGATGTTTATATTCAGGTCAAATACACTTACAACGGCTATGATTTTCCTCTCCCGGTGGAAATGAACTATGCCGGGTATGCCAGCCCATCACTCGAAACAGACCGGTATTGGATAACCTATGAAGGCGGGTTCTGGCAAAGTATTGGCGGGACCTATGACCTTTGCATCAAAGTTTATGGTATGGATTATGAACCCAATATCACACCGGTTTTTACAGCGGTCCTGGGCAGTCAATCGATCATGGAGAATAATACCATTACCTTTGATTACAATGCTACGGATGGAAATGGTGATGATCTGACTTTTTCCTTGCACACCTACTCTCCCGGCATGACAATCAATTCAGCCACCGGTTTATTTTCCTGGACCCCCAGTTACACACAGGCTGGCCTGCACGATGTGATTGTTAATGTCAGTGACGGTATTGAGACGGTTTCCTCCAGTACCGGGAAGATCAATGTCTTCAATGTCAACCGTGCCCCGGATTTCAGCCAGGAACTACCCGATACTACCATGGTAGCCACTTCAACACTGACCTATAGTTACATTGCCGATGACCCGGATATTGATGATGATCTCGAATACTCACTCTCTCTACAATCTCCCGGCATGATGATCCATACAACCACCGGTGTTTTCAGCTGGACTCCGTCGATCGGACAAGAAGGCGCCCATTATGTTCGGGTAACTGTCAACGACGGGACTACATCAAAAAATTCGACACAAACCCGAATTGATGTCACAGAACTCAACCATGCGCCGGTTTTCACAGAAGTAATGCCGGATACGGCCATTGATGAAAATGAGGCCTTGTCTTTCACTTTTGAGGCTAGTGATGAAGAGGATGATAACCTTACCTATTCACTAAAAAACCAATCCGGTGGCATGTCCATTCATTCAACCTCCGGTGTATTTGCCTGGACACCCACCTTTTCCCAGGCTGGCAGCCACAGTTTCAAAGTTACCGTTTCCGACGGAAAAGAGTCAACTGATACCGAAACGATTACAGTAAGCGTAAACAATGTCAACCGTCCGCCGGTTTTTACTGCGGTGATGCCGGATCGGACATTCAATGAATTTGATTCCACCAGCTTTCAATATGCCGCAACAGATCCTGACGATCAAGTTTTGACCTATTTTTTAGAGCCTTTGACGGGCGGCAGTCTTGCTAACAACGGATTGTTCAAATTTGTCTCTTCCAGAGTCTTTTCTGATACTACCATTCAAGTTGTCATTCAGGTTTCAGACGGCAGTGCCACAGTAAGCGATACTGCTTTTTTGAATATCACAAACATCAATGAACCGCCTGAATTTGTGACGGTGTTACCCGATACAGTCATTTCTGAAAACCAAATTCTGCTTTTTACGTTTACCGCCCAAGATATCGAAATGGATGTTCTGACTTTTTCTCTGACAGACAGCAGTGCCGGAATGACAATCCACAGTACTACAGGAGAATTTTCCTGGCAACCGGGGTTTTTCCAGGCCGGCAGCCATCCATTGAAAGTTGCCGTCAATGACGGATTAACCTCGACACTAAGTCCCACAATTACCCTGGAAGTACTCAATGTCAACCGGCCACCGGTTTTTACAGATGTTCTCCCGGATACACAGACCATCGAAAGAAACCTTCTTCAATATACCTTTCTTGCCAATGATGAGGACGGTGATGAACCTGCCTATTTTTTAATCGATTCAAGCCAGGGTATGTTGATAGATAAAAATACAGGTTTGTTTCAATGGCAACCCACCTATTATCAGTCAGGTGATCATATCGTCCAGGTAGTGACTTCCGATGGGGTGGACAGTACACTAAGCGGCCCGGCAACCATATCGGTGCAAAATTTAAATCAAGCACCGGTTTTTACACGTTCAATGCCGGACACGATGATAATGGAATTTGACACCCTCATCTATCACTATGAAGGCAATGACCCCGATAGCGATGATTTTTCCTTTACACTTTCGAGCCCGCTGCCTGATGCATCAATTGATATCAACGGGCTTTTTCAGTATGTCAGCAATCAGATTTTTTCTGATACAAGCATTCAGATTAATGTTATGATAAGTGACGGTTTAGATTCAACCATCGATATGACCAATGTTGCAATTGTCAATATCGATGAGCCACCGGTTTTTATGAACCTCCTTCCGGATACTCTGATTGCCGAAATGCAGACACTACAATACCAATTTCAGGGATCAGATCCGGAAAAGGATATACTGGAATATACACTGGTGGATTCCAGTCGCGGAATGGTCATCGAAGTTGCCAGCGGACTATTTACATGGAAACCGGATTTTTATCAATCAGGGGTCCATTCCCTGCTGGTAAATTTATCCGATGGCAGTTCTAATGTACTGTCGGATTCAATCATCATTGAAGTGACTCATGTCAACCAGCCACCACAATGGACTGTTTTGTTACCTGATACCCAGATTTTTGAGCAACAGGAACTCAAATTCAGTCTTCAGGGAACGGACCCGGATGAAGACGCAGTGGTTTATGGTTTAGCTGATTCCAGTGCCGGTATGATGCTGGATACCCTCTCCGGTAGTTTTTCCTGGATACCCGGGAGTTATCAATCCGGACAGCATACCGCCCGGTTTTCTATTAGTGACAGCATTGTGACAGTCTATGCCGACCCGGTTATTATAACGGTGATCAATCAAAATCAACTTCCGTATTTTACCGTCGTATTGCCTGATACTCAGGCCTATGAAAACCAATCTTTTACCTATGCTTTTCAGGGCAATGATGATGATGGCGACACTGTCACCTACATGCTTACTGATTCCAGCGAAGGCATGAGCATCGATTCGATATCAGGGATTTTTTCCTGGACTCCGAATTTTTTTCAGTCCGGAGACCACTGGTTCAAAGTCGGTCTTTCAGATGATTTTTCTAGGGTTGTATCCGATACTTTTTCCATTGAAGTGATCCATGTGAACCAACCGCCTCAATTCACCACCCTTTTGCCGGATACACAAGTTCATGAAATGCAGAAACTGGTCTTTGATTTTGACGGCGAAGATCTGGATGGCGATAAGGTGATTTTTGTACTGACCGACTTCAGTGATGGGATGACCCTGGATTCAGGTTCCGGTATTTTTTCCTGGACACCGGATTTTCACCAGGCTGGCAACCATCAAATTCAAATCTCATTGTCTGACGGAATGACCACAACCGGCTCAGAACCAATTGAGATTGTTGTGAAAAACACCAATCAATCACCCTATTTCACCAAAATTTTACCGGACACTACGATTCAGGAAAAGGACACACTGGAATATCAATTTGAGGCCAACGATAACGATAAGGACTCTGTTATCTTTTCACTGCCGGATTCCATCTCTGGAATGGAGATCTCGACAACGGGATTGTTCTGCTGGATACCCGACTATGATCAGTCAGGACTCTACCCATTTCAGGTGGAAGTCAGTGACAGCAAGGACACTGTTTTGTCTTCCGTCCTTCAAATCATGGTAAAAAACCGGAACCGTTGGCCCCTGTTTACAAAAGTATTGCCGGACACCTTTGCAGTCAGCGGCAGTGAATTTAATTTTTCCTATGAGGGGTACGATGCTGACGGTGACACCCTTCATTTTGCCTTAATTTCCGACATGGACAAGGCCACGATGGAACCGGGTGGGGCCCTGAACTGGAACCCTGACGAGATTTTTGAAGACACTCTTTATCAGATTGTTGTTTCCCTGACCGATGATACAGCCCTGGTCTTTGATACGGCGGAAGTTAGGCTGTTGGACAAACAATATGCGCCGGAATTTACCATGCAACTACCAGACACCGGCATCGATGAGAATCAGGAACTTCAATTTCAATATCTAGCCAATGACCCGGACGGAGACACGATCGTTTACAAATTAGTTTTGTCTTCCAATGGAATGATGATGGATTCTTTAAACGGATTGTTCCAATGGATTCCAGGCTACAAACAAGCCGGTGAACACCTGATTCGGGTCCAGATATCGGACGGATTATTTAAAATTAATTCCACTATTGCCAAAATTCATGTCAACAATGTTAATCGCGCGCCTTATTTTTCATCGGTTTTACCGGACACATTAGTAGATTATCAATCCACCTTGCGGTTCCAGTATGAAGCTATTGATCCCGACGCTGATCCCCTTTTCTTTTCGTTAGTAACGGCTTTTGAAAATACTTCCCTGGATACAACCGGTTTTTTTCAATGGGAAATCGGTGACTTTACCACAGATACGAATTTCAGGGTGATTATTTCAGCCTCAGACGGGGATTTAACCTGCCTGGACACAGCTCAGGTATCCATTGCAGGGCGGGTTGCCATTGAAGAACATGAAACAGGGATTCCGGACCAATTTGTTTTATACCAGAATTATCCGAACCCTTTTAATCCGGCTACGGTTATTCGCTATGGCTTACCTCTTCGAACAATGGTGAAAATTACCGTTTATGATATCACCGGCAGAACAGTTTCTGTCTTAGAAAATGAGACCCGGGAAGCTGGATTTCACGGAGTGATCTGGAATAGCGGGTCCATTGCTTCCGGCATCTATTTTTACAAGATAGAAACCCCCGAATTTGTCACTGTGAAAAAATGCCTTTTCATGAAATAGGAGGAATTGCTGGTTAACGGATATTTCAGGGAGTCATCAGAGATTTTTCAGAGTCAATAATTTTTCAAAATTTCACCGTTGATGTGCGGGTAGTTCTTTTCCTCAAGAAGGCGAAGGGTTTTTTCCACATTGTATTTTACAGTATTCATTTTTATATAATGATTACTGTCATCATAGATAACGTAATGGGCATCCTTATCATGACCCCGGGGTTGCCCGACACTTCCGACATTGATGAAGAATTTTTTATTCGATGAAAGGTATTGTTTGTGATCCGGAATCATTTTCTGGACCACCAGGTTTTGCTTTTCAAAAAAGTATAATCCCTGTACATGGGTATGCCCCACAAAAAACAATCTTTGCTCAAAGGTCAAAAAAATTTCCCTGATCTCGCTCTCACTGAGTCGAAAAATATAGTCTTGACAATTTTTGGGTGGTATTCCATGAACATAATAACACTCGTTTTCGCAATAAAAATATTTAAGTTTTTTTATAAAGCGAATAGATCTACCGGAAAGTTGGTCTTTTGTTATCATAAAGGATAGTTTGGAGTGCACCTGAAAATTGGATAATGTTTCTTCATGAAGAATTGCATTTTCATGATTTCCCAGGATGGATACATCGAAATGGTCCTTAACAAAAGCAACGACCTCTTCCGACTGGGGGCCGTAATTGATAAAATCGCCCAGATTAATGATTTTTTTTGCCTCTTCCTTTTGAAGGTCTTCGTATACTGCTCTGAGTGCTTCGTAATTGCCGTGAATATCTGATAATACTGCGATTTTCATAATAGTAAACATTCAGATTTTTTTTCAAATAGTAAAGAAGCCGAAATAAAAAGGCCAGAAAATATTCTGGCCTTGATAAAAATTTTGGGTGAAAAATCAGCCGAAAATAGACTGATACCTGGACCGGTTGCGAATATTGTTGGGTTCCAGGTGCTTGCCGATAAAGTTGGATACTTTTTTGATGCGGTCTTTGATGTAATGCTTTTCCCAGTTGGATTCAAAATTTTCATAATCAATTTCTTCACTCTCTTTTATCCGGGCCAGCAATCTTGTCAGAGCATAGGGGTCATAGCCAGCTTTGGAGGCGAAAATAGCCCCCATCTTATCTGCTTCATACTCATAACCTAACTGTCGAGAAGCCGTTGCATTATCATAAAATTTTGCTGACAGGTCTTCCAACTCTGCTTCATCAGCAGACATTTCTTCGGCAATTTCCATTTCCATTTGTGAAAAAGCATCTTCTGCAATTATCTGGGGCTGACGTTTTTCCAACTCTTCGTAACCATGCTGGTAAATGACATGTGAGATTTCGTGAGCCAGCAGGCAGGCTAGTTCAGCTTCATCTTCAACGAGGTCGAGGAGCCCTTTTGTGACGAAAACCATACCGTTGGGTGTGGCAAAGGCCCCCTTCTTTTCTTCATCCACGATGAAAAATTTCATGGGATAATAGTACAGGTCCGTTTCTTCCAGGACCAGCGTGCCAATGGCATTGAGATAGGCCAGCTGCTTTTGATCTTCGACCAGGCCCCGGGCAGCAATTTGCCGTGAAACACTATTTCCGA
This sequence comes from Fidelibacterota bacterium, assembly GCA_016934035.1. Lineage (GTDB taxonomy): Bacteria > Fidelibacterota > UBA2242 > UBA2242 > JAFGTP01 > JAFGTP01. Next base: position 221,802 of record JAFGTP010000054.1, on the reverse strand, counting down.
TTCTCAGCAGTCTTCCGTCAATATGAAAATCCTTGTCAGGTTTCGTCAGGCTTCGGTATTTCCGATCGCTGAGCCGGTTGTTTTTCATGGAATTTTTTATTGCCATGTAATAATCAGGATCCAAATGGGATTTAAATATGACATTTTTATCTCCGGCATATTCATAAGCCATTGTTTTTACCGCAAACCCTTTCACGGCTCCTCCGGCTGTAATTTTGGAAATGGCCGTGGCGGTAGTATCAAACTGTAAATCATCAGACAAGTTTTTTCCCACGGGTTGCTGGCCAAAACAATTTTCACAAATCCAGCCTAAAGTATCATGATGGCTGACCTGTGCCCAGCCCATTTTTACCGCTTTAACTTCCACAGTATCGCCGGTATTTAATACTTTGAGCAGGGGATAATAACATCCCGGTCCCTGACGCAGGTGAATGTTATCCTGGGAAATGGTCCGTAATTGCTGGGCCAGCAGGACACCCGCCAACATCATCACCACCAATAAAAATCTTTTTTGTAATATCATTTTTTACCTCATGACATCTTTTCTTTACATTTATTAATAAAATACTCAGAAATTGAATCATTGGAAAATTTTTCCATAATGTTCTGAAATAAAATAATTGCTTTTTCAAAAGCTTTTTCCCGATAAGCAACCAGGGCCTTGTCATGCATCTCCATGATTATCTCAATTTCCGGTGTGATTTTTTCTTTCTCACAAAGAACTGTATAAATATGCAATGGTTCACTAATACCTCTGATCATATAATAATCTAAGTCACGGCATAGAAATTTATTGTTAACCAAATCACAGGTGTCAGCCGAAATAACATTGGTCGTATTGAAAGCTTTGTTTACCTGTTCCAGCCGGGCTGCGATATTGACTGTTGATCCGATCGCAGTGAAATCAACTCTTCTGGAAGATCCGATATTACCTGCCACCAGCGGTCCTGTATGAACCCCGATCCGGGTTGTAATTTGTTCAAAACGGCCATCGTCAATTTCCATTTCCTGCTGGCTGTTGAAGTCCATAATAGCTTTGCAGGCCGAAACAGCATGCTGCTGGTCTGGCACCGGCACACCAAACAGGGCCATCAGTCCGTCACCGGTGTATTTGTCCAACATGCCGTTGTTGGCGAAAATGATCTTTTCCCCTTCTTCGAAATAGTGGTTCAACATTTTGACGACCTTTTTTGAATTTAAGGTTGATGAAATGGTCGTAAAACCTTTGATGTCGGTGAACAAAACGGTTGCAACGACTTCATTTCCCTCAGTTTCGAAAGTACCCTGTGAATCGGCGACCAGTTTTACCAGTCTTGGTTCCAGATAACGGCTGAAATTTTTCCGTAATTTTCTATTTTTTTGACCAGCCCAAAGATATTGAATACTAATACTGAGGACCAGATCCAGAACCAGCCCGGATTCAAAAGCGACAACAGGAAAAAGAATTGAATAAGAGCGGAACAGGATAATGGAAAACAAAGGGGGAAGGACCAGCAAAACAACAGATAGTAAAATTGCAGGCAGGAATTTTTCACTTTGCCAGACGGCGGATTTGATGGCAAAAAAAGCAATCAGAATCAAAAACCAGAAAAATAGCGGGAATTGTTTTAAAAAATCCTGTTGTTCGAAATTTTTAAGCATGGTTGTATAGATTTCTACTCCCGGATAGGGTTCAGAAGAACTGACAGGCGTGGATTTCATATCCAGAAGCCCGGAGGCGATAGCCCCAATGAAGACCGTTTTGCCCTTTAAAACTTCTTCAGGAACGATAGGTTTTCCGCCGGTTTCCCAGGCAATAGCGGACTTGAGAATATTGGCAAAGGAATAATAACGAAAACTATGGTTTACTCCACCTTCACCATACCAGTTAATATGAAAATATCCCTTTTTATCAACGGGAATTTCCAGATTGCCTGCGATGATGGAATTGGTTTTTATATTAAATTTGAGAGAATCAATCTGGTGCTTCAGCATAAAGGAAGAGAGTGATAGATGGGGAATGAGTTTTCCCTGGTACTGAAACAGGAGAGGCAATTTCCGGATAATACCCGAACTGGTTGAAGGAATGTTCACTGCTCCAAGAAGGCGGGTGTTTCGCTGAAAAATCTCAATCGGAAGAGAAGCTTTTCTGTATTCATGATAAATCTCCCGGGGAATATTTTTATTTATTTCCAGAAAACCATCTAATAATTGATCGGTTTTTGTAAGAGAACTATCCTCAAACTGCATGGCCAGTGAGGTTCTGCCGTAATTGGCCAGGGATGCAGCGAAAAGGGAATCGCTCATTGCACCACCACTGTTGATTCTGTCAACTCCCGGTGTTGTGAAGAGGATGTCAAAAGCGACAACATCTGCACCACAATGGCCGAGATAATCCATAACAGGCTTATATATTTCCCTGGGCCACGGCCAAACAATATGGGAAAACTCATTCAGGGTGTTTTGATCGATAGCGATGATAATGGGATCTTCGTCAAAACTAAAATGCCGGAAATTACGAAACAGTTTATCGTAGAAAATATTTTCAGAGTCTGAAAAAAACAGCAGAACAATGACACTGGTAATTATGGAAACAAGGGTCACGATTACCGAAGTAAAAATTTTTTTGAGAAACTGTTTGTTTTGTTTTGTCATGGGCTAACGTTCTATTTGTAGGTGGATTTTATTTCAAAGTCCATATTCCATTTCCATTTGTCAAAATAGAGGTTACCGGAAGCCGTTTCCAGTTCACCTCTCTGATTATCTATCATATCAGAACGAAAAAATTCTTTGGGGGGCGTAAAAGGTGTTCCGTAATCCCTGTTGAAAACCAGGCGATAGCTGTCAATATTTCCCAAATAAAAATAACGACGCTCATCATCGGGAAAATTTTGCATACCGTAAGTCACATCAACCGGCACCCAGCCATAGGGATCCAAGTAAATTTCACACCAGTCATGAAGGGATTTTAAGGGTGGCTGAAACTGCCAGCCGGAAACCAGCCTTGCGGGAATTTTATTATATCGACACAAACTCATAAATAGAAAGGTCTTCACACCGGCATCACCCTGTTTGTAGAAAAAAGGGTAAAGAGCCAGGCTTCTGATTGTTGAATATTCCCGGCACAAAGTCCAGTCAATATTCTCATCAATCCAGGTGAAGATTTTTTTTGCAACGAGATAAGGGTTTTTTTCATTGCCCACAATCCTGTGCGACAGTTCAATCAAGGGTTCCGGAAAAACAATGTGGGGTGGTCTTTCTTTGAGATAATTGGAAAATTCCGTTGTATCCGATAAAACTTTTACTTTGTCAGCCTCAATATTGTTATAAATAGCCGTTGAAGTAAACTCATATTTCACCATAAAGGTTATGCCCGTATCAGGTTTGGCTATTGCCTGCATAAAAATGGTCCTTTGGAGATTGTTGTTATCAGCAATTACGTGAACATGGGGATTTGAGGTGATTCTTTGGATATTATACTGCTGCTTCTCGATTTCCAGAGGATAGGGAATCCAACACTTGACGATTTCATCTTTGGGAAGGAGATTGGGTTCGATTTCAATGGTGTGAGTGACATGCATGGTCACTGGAAGTAAATACTTTTTTTTATACTTTTTACCATCACTTAGGACGCGGTTGATATGCATGGCCAGCGGGAAAGAGACATATTTTCTGATTTTTCTCTGGTCGGTTGTGATACTGTCTGCTTTGGTCTTTATCATCCTCAATTCGGGATGGACACGAAAGAGGTTTTCCACAGCATGGTTGAAATATTTCACTTTGCCTTCGATGATTTTTGATTCAAGGTAATTTTGTTGTGTCCAAAGTCGCAGACTGGAATCTTTGGCCGAGGGCACATATTTTCTGACTTTTTCCAAAACTTGAGAAGAGTCCAGGTTAAAATCCAGTTTTATCCGGTCCAGTCGCTCGATTTCAAACTTGATGGAATCAATATAATCCTGATCAATGCTGTCCTGGTTGGCAATGATTAAGTCCAGCAACAGTCTTTGGGCAATTTCATAATTACCGGCAATAATATTTTTTCTGATCAGGTTTTCTTCCGATTTTCCCGAACATTGAAAAATCAGAATAGAAATTATACCAATTATAAAAAAAACTGCAGAATTTTTCATTTTTCTCTTTTCACTAAAAAAATTGATTTATTTGAAAGTTTAGAAGAAAAAATTATCTTTTCAAGGGATTTTTCAAATAAGATGAAATTGGGGAACAGCAATGGCATACGCTTTGTCTTATCCTCGTGAATATTTTTTAGGGAGAGCACATGCAGAGAATTGAACAACATCCGATCTTGACAAAAAAGGAAAACCTCAAACAAGTCAGGTTCTATTTCAATGAACAGGAATTCTATGGTTACGAAGGGGAAGCTGTCTCTTCAGCCCTGATAGCCAATGGCGTTAAGGAATTTTCAATCCACAAAAAAAACGATTCCCCCAAAGGAATCTATTGCGCCAACGGCCAGTGTTCTCACTGTACAGTAATTATCGATGGCGTACCGCAAAAATCCTGCATTACACCACTACGTGAGGATATGTCTATTCAGACACTCAAACATCTGCCGGAATTGCCAACTGATGACCATCCATTTGAACATTTTGAAAAGAAAGAGTTTAAATGTGACGTTTTGGTCGTCGGTGGCGGACCATCAGGGCTGACAGCTGCTGTTGAACTGGCGGAACTGGGTTTTTCAATCATTATTGTCGACGACAAAGAAGAATTGGGTGGAAAACTACTGCTGCAGACCCATAAATTTTTCGGATCTATTGAGGATTGCTATGCCGGTACCCGGGGAATTGATATCGGCCATATTTTGGAGGACAAGGTCAGAAGTTTTAAAAATATTCGAATTTTCACCGGCTCCTCAATAGTCGGTATTTTCAAGGATCAGAGTGCCGGTGTGTTTGTAAATCAGGAAAATTATATTATCATTCATTTTGAAGGAATCATCGTATCTTCCGGTGCCCGGGAGAGGTCCCTGATTTTTCCGGGCAATGATTTGCCGGGAGTCTATGGCGCCGGAGCCTTTCAGACCATGGTCAATCGGGATTTGGTCAAGTCCTCGGACAGAATTTTTATTATTGGAAGTGGCAATGTTGGATTAATCGCGGCCTATCATGCATTGCAGGCCGGGATACAGGCTGTGGGTATATGTGATATTCTGGACAAGCCTTCCGGTTATAAAGTCCATGCCGATAAAATCAGGCGCATGGGAGTGCCGGTTTATCTGAACCACACCATATTGTCAGCAGAAGGGGACCGTAAAGTAGAAAAGGTCACTATTGCAAAAGTGGACGAAAACTGGAACCCAGTTCTGGAAACAGCAAAAACATTCAAGGTAGACACACTATTGATCGCCGTGGGCCTTTCTCCGGTGGATGAATTTTATGAGATGGCCCAAAGTTTTGGCTTTAAAGTAGTAAAAACCGGAGATGCCCGGGAAATTGCAGAAGCTTCATCAGCCATGTTTGGTGGCAGAATTGCAGGCCTTGAAATGGCGCAACTGCTTGGTAAAGAAGTAATAATCGATGAATCCTATCATGAAAAAGCCGAAGTGCTTAAAAGCCATCCCGGTAAAATCTATGATTTGCCGGAAACGATATTAACAGAAAAATTTCAGCCAATCATTAATTGCAGCCAGGAAATTCCCTGTAATCCCTGCACTTCGGTTTGCCCGGTGCAGGCAATCCAATTGAAAGAAAACCTGGGTTCAATTATGGATATTCCAATCTACACAGAAGGATGTACCGGCTGTGGGTTATGCGTCGCCATCTGTCCGGGATTAGCCATTGTTTTGGCCCGTCAGGCGGATGAAAATTTTGCCGAAGTGGTAATTCCCTACGAATTTATTCCGGCCTTTGATATCGGCGATAAAATCCCCCTCGCTGATGCAACCGGAAATCACATCGGCGACGGAGTAGTCCTTAAAATCCGGACAATGAAAAAATTTAAAACCCACCTGATCACTGTAAAAGTTGATTTGGCAATCGGAAATAAAGTTGCGGGTATCGTCATACAGCCGCCGGCAGTGTCAGTTCCCCTGAAAGAAGCCCGATTTTCCTATCTTCCTGATAATGGTATCGTCTGCCAGTGTGAAAAAATCACTGTAAAAGAGGTGCTGGATTATATTGAAGAACACAAAGTCAGAGACGTCAATCAGTTAAAACCCCTGCGTCTCGGAATGGGGGCCTGTGGCGGAAATACCTGTGGCGTTCTGCTGCCCCGATTGTTCAAAATGGCCGGCGTGGAGTGGTCAGAAGTAGCCAAAGGCACAAAACGCCCCTTAAGTGTTGAGGTCCCAATGTTTGCAATTATCAATGAAAATGAGGGGAAATAAGAATGAAGACCTATGATGTATTGATTATTGGTGCCGGCAGTATCGGAACTCCTCTGGCGTGGCAACTTTCCAGCCGCGGTGTAAAGGTTGGAGTCATTGATAAACTGCCCTCTGTAGGACAAGGCCAGAACAAAGCCGCCATCGGAGGGATTCGGGCAACCCATTCAGACCCTGCAAAAATTCAGATTTGCCAAAAATCCCTGGATATCGTTCGTCGCATGGAGCCGGAATTTGGATTTGATGTTGATTGGGTTCAGGGCGGATATATGTTTCCGGTTTATGAAGATGAAACAGAAATGAATTTGAAAAATTTGCTGGAATACCAGAAACATTTTCAACTGAATATAGATTGGATTTCTGCCAAGGAAGTTGAAAATCTGGCCCCGGGAATCAATAAAAAAAACCTGCTTGGCGCCACCTATTCACCGGAAGATGGCTCTGCCAGTCCTTTGAAACTGATCGATGCTTTTTATGTGATGGCCAATTATGAAGGTGCTGAATTCCGGTTTAACGAGGAGGTAATCGATTTTAAAATTTCAGGAACCAAAATTTCACAAATTATCACAACTCAAAATAAATATGAAGCTGCAATTGTTGTCAATGCCTCAGGTGGAGATGCCAGGGAACTTTGTAAAAAAGTAGGTCTGGAAGTCCCCGTATATCCTGATTCCCACGAAGGGGGTATTACTGAGCCTGTCAAGCGATTTTTTGAACCAATGATTGTGGATATACGTCCAGCTCAAGGGTCTGCCAATTACTATTTTTATCAAAATGGCGAAGGTCAGGTTGTTTTTTGTATCACCCCGGAGCCCAAGGTTTCCGGCAAAGACAGAGACAACACTTCAGAATTTTTACCAATGGTTGTAAAAAGAATGGTCCAACTCTATCCAAGGTTGCGAAACCTGAGGATTCGTCGAACCTGGCGGGGTCTGTACCCCATGACACCCGATGGTTTTCCGATTGTTGGTTATCCAAAGGAATACGACAATTTTTTGCTGGCCATTGGTATGTGCGGGCAGGGGTTTATGCTAGGGCCTGGCCTGGGTGAAATATTATCTGAAATAATTGTTGACAATAGTTTAGATTATCAGGATATTTTTGATGAACTGACGTTATATCGAAATTTTGCAGGTGAAGAAAAATTGAAATAAAGTGTAGTGCTTTTGAGGTTGAAGGAGGGAAGACAGGCATTTAAAAAATGCCTGTCTTTATTTTTACAGGTAATTTTCCCAGACTTTCCTGGAAATTTCCGTTGCCTGTTCCAAAATCAACTCTTTATCCAACGATATGAACACACCCCCCTGAAAAATAATTTTTCCGTTGGATATAACCGTATCTGCTTTTTTATCATGCATACCAAACAACAGATGGCGATAGATGTTGTTTTCATGAAAGGGTGTAAAAGGTACATAATCAAAGATCACAATATCTGCGGATGCACCTTTTTCCAACACCCCCAGTTTCCGTTCAAAGAATTTTTGGGCACAGGCAACATTATTCCTGAAAAGCATTTCTGACAGTTTTTCAAACAGTAGATTTTCGCCCATCCCTTTCTGGCGATGAATAAAAAAGCCAGACCTCATGGTTTGGATCATGTTGGAATTTATACCATCGGTTCCCAGTCCGACATTCAATCTCTTGGTGTTTTCCATATCAAAGGGCCCAAGATTATTGTTGGCATTGGATTCCGGGTTGTGAACAAGCAATGATTGGTGTTTTTCCAGGAGGTTCAAATCAATCTCTGATAAATAGAGACCATGGGCCAGAATTGCTTTGGGGGAAATCAGGCCAAATCTGTTGAGCCGGTCAATAACTCCTTCATAACCAATTTCTTTGGCAAAATTGAAATCGGAAAAATTTTCACCGGCGTGAATATGAACGCCATGGTCAGGATCATGTTCTTTGGCAATGATTTTGAGAGAATTTTCCGATAAAGTAAAATTGGCATGCAGACCCAGCGTACCACGAAGATTTTTATGTCCTTCGTAATTTTCAATAAAAGACAGGTTTTCCTCTAAGGCCTCTGTAAATTTTTCTTTCCCGTTCCGGTCGGAAATTTCATGACACAATACGGCATTAATGCCTGACTTTGTAACAGCCCCGGCAATGATGTCCAAGCTCTTTCGAATGCATGATGGAGAACTGTGGTGATCAAAAATTGTTGTGACGCCTGATTCAATTGATTCCATGATAGAAATCAAAGCTGCTATCTGGAGACTTTCCTCGTCAAGGGCTTTGTCAAGGGGCCACCATAATTTATCCAGTTTTTCCTCAAAACTGGTCACTTCTCCCTTAGGTGACAAACCACGTATATAGGCGGAAAAAAAGTGATGGTGAGTATTAATCAGGCTCGGAAAAATCACTTTGCCCTGTGTATCAATGAGTTCCAATTCGCTTTTGTTTTTGGGTATTAGTGGAAAGACATCTTCCTCTCGGCCTACCGCCAGAATTGTACTTCCGGAAAGATAAATACAGCCATTTTCAAAGACAGTGCCTTTTCCGTCAAACAAGGGGCCTCCGTAGATAACTTTGGCTTGTTTTTCATCTGTCACTGTATTCTCTGATTTTTTAGGCATGTATAGATTGCTGATATCCATGATATATCCTTTATTTTCATTTCATTTTAAGGTGGTAATTTTTTTGAAAATTATCCAATATCCAATGGATATTTCCCCAATTAAAAATTGTAACCGGCAGAAAGATAGAAGTAAAATTTGTTATTCAGCTTATCCGAAATGGATTGAATTGATTTGGCCAGGACAATATTGACGGGCCCCAGGGGTGAATTGTATTCAATGCCTGACCCCCAGGCCGACAGGGTTTTGTTGATATCGGTCTGGCCAGTATCAAATACGGTATGATAATTAAACCCATAATTATAAATCAAAGACCATCGTAAATTTTTAAAAATTTCCAATTTAATTTCCGGACGAACATAGGCCATTTTCTGAACGATTAACTGGTTGTAGTCCACACCGATGAAACTATTGGCGCCGCCTATCCAGAAAAATTTATATTCAGGTGCATTTTTTGTGCTGCCATAAAATCCATGTAATCGCAGCGTTATTTCCCTGATGCTGAAAAACAAGTCGCCTGATGTACTGAATTTAGTAAAATTGCGTGAGGATTTTAAAAAAAAGTAATCCTCTGCCTGCTCATAATAACCGTCCAGGCGGATACCGTTTTTCGGATAAAGGTAATTGTCAAGCAGGTCCAAATTATGGTTTATTTTCAGGCTGGCCAGTTTTTCACGATAATTTTCAAAATCTTCCTGAAACTGGGGAAGGATTTCAGGTCTGGCTTCAATGTATTCATAATTTAAATAAGCCGAAATATGTTCGATATTTTTCCACAACAGGCCGACTCCGCCCCCCAGATTACTGGAAATATAATTGAATTTGGCCAGTTTTCTGCCGCGGTTGTCATAAATCAGATAGGGTTTATTGGAATATTCCGCCTCAATAAAAGGATAAACCGGGATGTCCAGAGTTCTGGAGGGATAGTACATTTTTGCTGAAATATTGGTGTACCCCAAAAGAATAAATTCATCCTCAATTCTCATACCCGGAATTAGGAAGTTGTTGAATTTTCCTGAGACAGCCATTACCATATCATAGTATTCATCATAGTGGAACCCGATTCGAATAGTCCTGCGAGGATTCTCCAAAACATTCAGGTTCAGTTTGATATATCCCGGAATTGCATAGTCCAAATCATAGGTGATCTTTTTAAAATAGCCCAAACTGTACAAGTAGGATATGCGTTCTTCCAGCAAATCCAAATCGAGCGTTGTTCCGGGTTTGATACCTAAGAGACGATAGATAAAAGCAAAGGAGTTGATTTTATTTCCATGGACATAGACACCAAAAATTTTCGGTTTTGGTTCTCTGACTGTAATTTTTAAGTGATTGCGGTCGTTCCAGGTTTTTTCAATTTTATAGGTTAGTTCTTTTAGCTTGAGGGAATCTTTGGCCAACTCCAGTCTGTCGACCAACTGGTCCATGGAAAAAGTCCGGGATTTCATTTGCAGTAAATCAAAATAAAGATCATCCTTGTAAGATAAATTATTATAAACCGAGATTGTATCGATACTGATTTGTTTTTGAACAATTTTTGTAAAGTCTTTCTCATACTTTTGGACCATTTCTTTCAAAGCCACTAATTTGTCCATATTTCGGTTTGCATATTTCCGGCCGATTTTTACAATTTCCATGGCTTTATCATTGGTAAAATCCATGGGCGTCAGGTCTTCAATCATGCATTCTATATATAGATCAGCATTTTCTGCCTGCTTATGGATCTGATCATTTCCGATGATATTATAGGCCTGGGCCAGAATTTCGATAAAACTCTGTAAATTTTCTTTCTTTTTATTTGGGTTTCTGACAGAAACTGCCAATACAAAATCAGCCCCCATTTCCCGTGCGATGTCAACCGGCATATTGTTTAATACACCGCCATCTATGAGTAAAGAATCCCCATAAATTACCGGAGAAAAAATGCTGGGTACAGACATGGTTGACCGCATGGCATTGGGTAAAATTCCCTCTTTCATCACCACTTCATTGCCAGTCAGTAAATCCACAGAAATACAACGAAAAGGAATGGGCAGCTTATCAAAATCTTTTTCCGATAGATGGTCTTTCATGATTCTGTACATCAGCAATTCAATATTCTGACCTTCTATCAATCCCAACTTTTCAAATCTGTTATCTTCGGAAATATTGACTTGAAACTGGTATTTATGTTCATCAATTTTCTCAAAATAAGGCAATAGCTCTCTGGGAGGTGAATCGGTAAACAAAGATGGCCATGGTGTGGTTTCAATGAATTCAACTATTTTCTTTGAACTCCAGCCCGAAGCATATAGAGCACCCACCAGGCCGCCCATACTTGTACCAGTCAGATAATCAACAGGAATTTCCAGGGAATCGATCTTTTCCAGTATGCCAACATGGGCAAAACCCAGAGCACCACCGCCGGACAATGTCAGCCCGATTTTGGGGCGGGTATTATCGGCAAATATCAAATGAATATTAATAACCAGTAGAAGGATGAGCGAATATTTTATTTTCATAGATCCTACCAAATAAAAGCCCTTTCCGGATGAAGGGCTTTTAAAGGTTTTGAAAGGTTTTATCAGGAAAATCTTAACCGATTTCTTTTAGTTTTTCATTTAATATTTCATCAAACATTCTATCGATATGTTCTTTTTTTACTTTCCACTGTCCACCGATTTTCAAAGCCGGTATTTTCTTTTTTTGAACCAGACGGTAAACAGTTTGCTCTTTCATTTTTAAATAATCAGCAGTTTCCTTGATGTCCATAATACCATTTGTCATACTTGAACCTCCTTTTTTTTAATTTTTTTTGTCGGTTTCCCAACCTATTTGATATCATTTTTTGAAATATTCCGAGTTGGAGATTCAGATTTTCACATCATGTGGCTATCAGCAGCACTCCATAATTCCAAATTATGATACAAAAAAATTTTTTTATTTTTCAAATATCCTTTGTAAAAAAAATATCGGAGAAAAAATGGAAAGCTTTAGGAAAATTTAGAAAAAATAATGGTATTCCCGATAATTTCTACCTATATAATTTCAAATACCGATAAATCAATAAATATCATACTCAAATAATAGAAAATCAAAAATTTTAATAAAATTTATAAAAAAATATTAACAACTAGAAATATTCTTTTAGATTTTAATAAATATTCTTTCATTTATTTCAGATATTTATTAAAATCCAGACTGGTATTTAGTAACTCAAAAATAAGGTGAATAACAAATTATGAGAAAAACAGATTTTTCATATTATTCAAGAGTAAAGCGTTATACTTTTGAGCAAATGGCAAGGGTTTACCGTGAAGAAACCCAACAAAAGGATATTCCATGGACACCTTTTGAAAACAAATTGATTGAAAGTAAAATCGCATTGATCACAGTCAGTGGCGCTTTTGAAACCAATGATGAGCCTTTTGTAGATAAAGATAAAAAGGAAAATTATGGGCCTAAAGAAATCAGCATCAAAGCCAAGTCAGAAGACCTTCACTACCTCGCTTTGGATTGGGATCCTTCGGAAGCATTAAAAGATGCCAATGTAATATTTCCAGCAGAACATCTGGTCCTCATGCAAAAAGAGGGTATTATTGGCAAACTCAACGATGTTGCTTATAGTTTTACAGGGTTGCACGAAAAAAAATCTACCCTTCAGGAAAGCGTAAAAAGTGTTATTAAATCCTTAAAAGATAACGAAAATCAGGGCGTACTGATTATTCCGGTATCTCCTATGACGGCAGAAGCCAGTTGTAAGATTGCAAAACAAATTGAAAAAGCCGGAATCTCAACCGTACTATTGACACCTTTTTACGAACAGGCCCTGGTCTATTCACCACCGCGCTGTGCTTTCGTCAACTTTCCTTTTGGCAGAGTACTGGGCCCGGCAAAAAATATTACACTCCAGACTGCCATTTTAAGAGAATTGTTGAAACTCTTTGAAAAACTAAAAATACCAGGTGAAATTCTGAATCTGAATTTTATCTGGTCATTCGGAGAAATTGAATAATAGTAAGGGGCCCTTTGCGCCCCTTTTTTTTTCGGCAATTAATCTATAGTTTAAGTAAAAATGGAAGGTATTCTGATGCAAAGATTTTCGCATGTCAAATCAGCTGCCGTTTTGGGCATTGACGCCTATATCCTTAATGTTGAATGTCACATTCAAGGAGGCAGCCTGCCCAAATTCATTACTGTCGGATTACCGGAAGGAGCTGTAAAAGAGAGCAAGGAAAGGGTGTTAGCGGCAATTAAAAACCTCGGGTTTCGAATTCCGGGAAATAAAATTGTTATCAATCTTGCCCCTGCCGATATAAAAAAAGACGGCAGTTCCCTGGACCTGCCCATTGCCCTTGGAATACTCAAATCAGCAGGCTTCATCAATGAAGGCCTGATTGATAATTATGTGATTTTGGGTGAACTGTCACTCGATGGAAAAATCCGACCTGTAAAAGGGGCCCTGCCGATCAGTGTCTCTGTAAAAAAACATAAACATATCAAAGGCATCATCCTACCCAAAGCCAATGCACGAGAAGCAGCCATTACAGGTGAACTTGAGATAGTCGGAGTTGAACATATTCGGGATGCTGTTAATTTTTTAAACAAAACAATAACTATAGAACAGACGAAAGTCAATACTGACGAATTATTCCAGCAATCCTCAACCTATTTACAAGATTTTATGGATGTCAAGGGCCAGGAAAATGTGAAAAGAGCCCTGGAAGTGGCCGCTGCCGGAGGTCACAATGTGCTGATGATCGGACCTCCCGGGTCTGGAAAAACGATGATGGCAAAAAGACTTCCGACCATTCTTCCGAAATTGACTCTGGGTGAGGCTCTGGAAACAACCAAAATTCATTCTGTGGCAGGTATATTGCCGGAAAATGAAGGCATAATCGCTCACAGGCCCTATCGGGCCCCCCACCACACCATATCCGATGCTGCTCTTGTTGGTGGCGGAAGAATACCCAAACCCGGTGAAGTCAGTCTCAGTCATCACGGTGTATTATTTTTAGATGAATTACCGGAATTTAAAAAAAATGTTCTTGAAGTTCTCCGCCAACCACTGGAAAACGGAACAGTGACCATTGCCCGCGCCCAAATGTCTCTGACCTATCCGGCCTCTTTTTTATTGATTGCAGCCATGAACCCTTGTCCCTGCGGTTATGCAACAGATCCCAGAAATGAATGCACCTGCTCCTCCAGCCAGATACAAAAATATATGGCGAAAATTTCCGGGCCTTTACTGGATAGAATTGATATCCATATTGAAGTACCTGCTGTCAATTTAAATGACCTGGGATCCAAAAAAACCGGTGAACCCTCCAGTATCATTCGAGAGAGAGTGCAACAAGCCCGAGAGATACAGTCTCAAAGATTTATAACTTATGAAAATATTTACGCCAATGCCCACATGGAATCCAAATTGATCGCTAAATTTTGCCGGCTGGATCACCAGTCCGCTGAATTGTTGAAGCAGGCTATGGAAAGACTGGGTCTCAGTGCACGGGCTTATGACCGGATTTTGAAGGTCAGCCGTACCATTGCAGACCTGGAACATTCACCCAACATAGAAATGCGTCATTTGAGTGAGGCAATCCAATACAGAAGTCTGGATCGAAAAATGTGGCTGTAAAAAAAAAGAGTATACCGATGTTTAAAAAAATAATGCAGTATACTCTTGAAAGACGGATAAATAGAAGGGGTTAAAATGGAATATCATCTTCTCCGTCTTCAGCGACCTGTGTCATTGTTTCTGAATCCGGTGAAGGATGAAAATTGGAATTGCCGCTTCCTTCTCCTTTTGCCCAAGTCCCCAAAGGTGTCAGTGTGTTGACCTGAATTTCCGTGGCATATCGGTTGTTTCCCTCTTTGTCCTGCCATTTTCTAGTCTGCAATTTTCCTTCAACATATACCAGTTGTCCCTTGGTCATGTATTTTTTTACAAACTCGGCAGTATTTCTCCATACGATACATTTGTGCCATTCAGTTCTGTCCGTAAATTCTCCCTGTTGGTTTTTAAATCTTTCTGATGTGGCAACAGAAATTTCAGCAACTGCATCACCGGATGATGTGTACCGGACATCCGGGTCTTTTCCAAGTCTTCCAACCAGAATGACTTTGTTAACGCTACTTTGCTCCATGATAAATCCTCCAATTTAATTCATATTTTTACCGCAAAAATTACTTTAATGAAAAAATAATTAAATGTCAAATTTTTGTACCAAACTTTTTATTTATTCTGTATTTACGAAAAAGATTCAAGGGTTTTGGTTTCAGTTTTATTTGTTCCCTTAAAGAATGAAATTCGATTGCTGCCTGTAAGACTCTGGTTGCGTTATTTGTATCCTGGTATGGGTGAATTTGTCGTAGGTATTTTTGTCGGTTTTCATGAAATTCATCAGGATTGGAAAAGGATCGATCCAGGGCATTTCTCAATTGTGAAATATCAGTGATATTGATACCCTTGTCCATTCGTACGGAAGCATCAATGGTAATGACCGGTTTGTCCAAAAGCATAAATTCATACACAATCGAAGAAGTATCGGAAATGAGAACATCGGCTAACTGCAGCAATTCTGTGTTATCAGCAGCTTCGTAGACCAAAATATTATCGCTCGAAAGATGTTTAAATTTCTCGATGTCCCTTTTATCCATTAAATCATGAAACTTGAGAATCCAAAGTTCATCTTTGTGAGGTAGTTGGTGCAGTTGGGGCAGTATTTTATCCGACGATTTGAATCTCGGACTAAAGGTCGGTGTGTAGAGGACTATTTTTTTATTTTCCGGCAGTTTCAATTTTTCAGATATCTCATTCCTGTTGTAATTTTTTAATAATTTATCAACTTTAATCCAACCGGTTTCTCGAATGGCAAAAAACTTGTATTTGTCTGCAAGTTTTTGAAACTTTTCCGTCACCAACGGGCCGCTGGTACAATAGAGATCAAAGAGACCGTTGATTTTATAATGGCCCAATTTTTCTTCACAAAGTCCGTGAAAAACCTGCACTTTCAGACCCGGAATTTTATGATGTATGATATTTCCAGGTGCAAACAGAATATCTGGATGAAAATCACAAGCCTGATTGATTGTGGTTGTATAATTAAGATTTTCGGGCAATAAATTTTTCAGATTTTCAGCAACATAAACAAGGTTTTCGCCAGCCTTTGATTTCTCGATTTCCCTAATCAGGGGTTCCAGAATACCGATTGAATAGGGTTTGGTAATAAAATGTAAAAATTTCATTTCGCATCAATTCTTTTGATTAAATCCTCTACCACCCTCCTGGCAGCATTTCCATCGACGATCCCGAGTAAATCCTTTTGTCTGGTTTGAAGTATTTTTTTTCGGGTCGGTTTTTCAAGAATTGCTTTGTTCACCAGGGAAGATAATTTTCCCGGTTTTTTCAACTTGTAGACAAAATCCAGTTGGCTGCTGATTTCCTGGTCCATTCTTTTGTTGAACCGGGATGGAAACAAGCGATGGTTCCAGCGCAGATGGACAAATGTACAGACAATCACAGGATTTTCTGTGGCCAGATATTCGAACAAGGTTGAACTTGCTTCGGTTAGCAAAACATCGGAAAGGTTATAAATTTCTGCAATATTTGTAAATTCGGCGGGCATCAGATGAATATGGGGATAGGTTTTGGTCAATTTTTCCATAAGTGTTTTTTGATGGCTATATTTTTTCAGAACCCAGGAAAAATGGTGAAGTTTGATAATCAGGTTGAAATTCCGTGTCAGGTTTCCGAGTTTTTCTCCGAAGACTTCTATGGAACTGGGATAAAAGGTCGGGGCATAGAGAATCGTTTTTTTTGAGGGATCAAGGTCCAGTTGGTTTTTTAAAGGGTGATTCTCTTTTTTCATCACGTCAAGTTTAGGAAACCCCGTTACAACCAATTCAGTATCTATTTTTCGACGAAAGAATTCATTTTTTCGATAATCCCCTTCGATATAACGAACATTAATACGAGGATTATAATCCGTGTAATAACAGGATTTTACACCGATTCCATGATAGAGCAATACAGCCAGGGTATCGGGTGAACAATATCGTTCAGCATGAGCAGATTTTCCAAAAACAGTGATGTCAAAATTTTCATTCAGAATGTTTTCAATTCTATGCTCTTCGGTTTCACCCGAAATAAACTTGTTCTTCCAGGTCCCCAGGACTTTTGTGATCAAATTGTATTCAATTCGTTCTTTGTCCATAGGGGCCGAGAAAAATATATCAAAACGATCATTAGTTTTCATTGCTTCGACTACTGGCAGAAATTGTGGCAAATAATACAAATGATGCAGATTGAACAATACTTTTATTTTTTTCATTAATCCCCAGACTGCTTCGTCTTAATTGAGACTAAATCTACGAAAAAAATAAAAAACCTATAAATTATTTTTAATCAAAGTATAGACTTCCTGAAGATTGAAGACCAATCCGATCTGGTGTGAATTGCCCAATTGGGAATAGCTGTCACCCAGGGAAAAGCCATAATTCAGACTTGTGATGGCAGTGCTGATTCCTGCACCAATATGAAAATTTTCATTTTCATCACGGCCGAACCTGAAGGCCAGTAAATTTTTGAAGTTCATTTCCAGACCAAAAGTTGCCTTGGCATTCAAGATCGAAGAACCCGTCAGACTGTTATTTTTCCGGCCATCAAATGTCATGTTGAAACCTGCCATGGGTGTTATTGATAAGGGAATCGTTTTGATAATCAAACGATAGGCAACGCCGGTTCGAATTTCCGGAGCGATGATCTCTCTTTCACCGTCATTCCAAAAGAGATAGGTAGTAGTGAAATCGGATACGGATGCCCCGATATTGAGTTTATCAGTCACCTGGTAAACGGCGCCAAGATCAAGGCCAAAACCAAGGGCTGAAGTGTTATAAAGATTTTTACTAATTCCTTTCAGCGAAATCCCGAGGGATAGTTTTTTTGAAAAGGATTTTCCTGCAGCCAAAAAAAAGGCTGATTCGCTGGTGCCGAACTTACCGATTTTGCCAAAATTCAAGCGTTCACCTCTGTCCATTTTTCCATTACCCTCCGAGCCATCTGAATCGGGGCCAGGGTAATTTTCATCACCGGGTGCCAGTCCGTCATTGCCAATATCCATTAAACTGCTTTCTTTAACCAGTGGAATATTGTCCACCGAACTGCGCAGGAAGCCGATGCCAATTTTGTAGTCTTTGAAGTTGGGAATGGTGATTGAAAAATGGTCCAGGTTGAGTACGCCTGCAAATTCTTCAGCATGCATCATTCTGCCGGTCAGATTTTTAATGCCAGAAAGTAAAGCCGGATTCCAGTAGAAGGCGGTGCTTGCATCGGCTGCTGCCACCACCGAACCGCCCAGACTTATTTCCCGGACTCCGGTGCCGGTTTTTAAAAAACTGTTGGCATATTTGTCCCCAAAAGCCCACAAGGGGGCCAACAATATCTGAAAAATGATGAATGCCTGAAAAATATATTTCAAATTATTCTCCAAATTGATGTTTCAGTTCGTCAAGTGTTCTGAGTGCCTCCAAGGGTGTGAGATTGTTTATATCCACCGATTGAAGTCTTCTCCTTAACTCGCTTTCTTTTCTGTCAAATAAACTCAGTTGGTTGGGATTCTGTTCCGGAATTTTATGAAAAGTCTCCGGATTGGTTGGCAAATCTCGTTTTTCCATATTGAAATTGGCCATAATTTCATTGGCCCTGTGAATGACCCTGTCCGGGACACCGGCCATTTTAGCCACATGAATTCCATAGCTGCGGTCGCAACCGCCGGGCAGGATTTTACGCAAAAATGCGACGGTATTTCCATATTCTTTGACCGCGACATTCAGGTTTCCCACGCGAGGCAGTAATTTTTCCAATTCGGTCAATTCATGGTAATGGGTGGCAAAAAGTGTTTTAGCCGCAGTGGTTTCATGATTATGCAGGTATTCAGTTACAGCCCAGGCAATAGACATCCCGTCATAGGTGGAGGTGCCTCTGCCGATTTCATCCAGAAGGACCAGGGATTTTGGCGTGGCATTATTGAGAATATTGGCTGTTTCATTCATCTCCATCAAAAAAGTGGATTCGCCGGCTGTCAGGTTGTCACTGGCGCCTACCCGTGTAAAAATACGATCAACCACGCCAATACGGGCTTCGCTGGCGGGCACAAAGGAACCGATTTGGGCCATCAACACAATCAACCCGATCTGGCGCAGGTAAGTGGATTTTCCGGACATATTCGGGCCCGTAATAATATAAATCTGTTTGACATTGTTGTCGATTTCAAGATCATTGGGTGTAAACTTTTCACCGGCAGGCAACAGCTCTTCAACAACGGGATGGCGCCCTTCTTTGATAAGGATTTCCGATCCCTGATTAATCTCCGGTCGAATATAATGATTTCTAACAGCGATGTCAGCCAATGAAGCCAAAATATCGAGGGTGGCAATCAAGTGGGCGTTTTTTTGGATTTCTGTAATCCTGTCTAATATTTTCAGGCGAAGATCCTGGAAAATCTGATATTCCAGAATACTGACCTTTTCCTCTGCGTGAAGCAATTTTTCTTCATATTCCTTGAGTTCCGGAGTAATGTATCTTTCACAGTTGACCAATGTTTGCTTGCGAATATAATTTTCAGGAATTTTTTCCGTATGCAGCCGGCGCACTTCGATGAAATAACCAAAGACTTTATTGTAGCCAATTTTGAGGGACGGTATGTTCAGCTTTTCCCGTTCACTGGCCTGAAGATTGGCAATCCATTGCTTACCGTGACGCATCATGTAGCGGTATTCATCCAATTCTGCATTCAATCCGTCAGCGATAAATCCGCCATCTTTGATGGACAGTGGTAAATCTCCCGTGGCCAAGGTTTTATTAATTAAGGCCACAAGTTCAGGCAGAGAATCAAAATTTTCAAAAATTGGTGTAAATACCGGCAGATTTTTTATCAGGATTGTTATTTGAGGCAGGATTTCAAAGGTGGTCTTGATCTGCACAAGATCTCGGGCCGATGAGCGATTGGTGCTGAGCTTCGCCAATAGTCTTTCAAGGTCACTGCATTCCTGTAATTTTTCACGAATATCGTCTCTCAAAAGGTTATCAGAAGCCAGAGCCTCGACTTGGTCCAGACGCTCATTGATTTTACTGACCCTAAACAAGGGACGCAGGAGCCATTTTTTTAACTGCCGGCTACCCAGGGAAGTGATGGTTTTATCCAGAACATGGATCAGTGAGCCATCCCGGCCCTGGCTTTGAAGGGTTGTAAAGATTTCAAGATTTTTGCGGGTAAAATTATCCACGATCATGACGTCTTTGTCCGTTTCAACGGAAATTTTGTCGATGTGGGCCAAGTCCTTTTGATGGTTAAACCGAAGGTAAAGCAGAATTGCCCCTGCGGACTGGACAGCCGGTTTTAAATCAACAATGCCAAATCCCTTCAATGATTGGGTCTGGAAATGTTCAGTTAAGGCGGAATAGGCCTCCTCATAGTGAAACATCCAGGGATCAAGAGGGGTAATTTTCAGGACTTGGCTGCCAATTAGTTGCATGATTTCATTTTCAATCTTTTCCGGGCAAAGAACTTCCGTGGGAGAATAGGAAAGAATCCGCTCTTTGAGGTTACTGACCGGAAACTCCTGAACAAAAAATTCTCCGGTAGAGACATCGATTACTGAAACTCCTGCAATATTTTTATCAATATTAACAGCAAGAAGATAATTATTATTTTTGTCTTCAAGAAATCGCGTGGATATGGACGTGCCCGGTGTTACGATTTCTACCACTTCTCGCCTGACAATTCCCTTGGCTGTCTTCGGGTCTTCCACCTGCTCACAAATTGCGACTTTAAGTCCGGCTTTCATAAGTTTGTACAAATGAGACTCCAGCGCATGGTAGGGAAATCCGGCAAGTGGGACGGAACTGGCTTTTCCATTGGCTCTTTTGGTCAGCGTTATATTCAGGACCCGGGCAGCAGTTTTGGCGTCATCTTCAAATGTCTCATAAAAATCACCCATCCGAAAAAGCACCAGAGCGTCAGGGTACTCAGTTTTCACATTATAGTACTGGCGCATTACAGGGGTAACAGATTCTTTTTTACTTTTTATCATGCTTCCTTTCAAAGGGTTCTCAAAACCCTGAGAAAATATATAAAAAGTTTCCTTTAGAATGAACAATAATTGCGGGATTGGTGTGTTAATTTTTTGTATTGTTAAAGGGCAAAAGTGTTTCATAACAGAAACATTAAGTTTAAAAGTATTCAACACCAACTCCTTATTTCTAAAGGCCGTTGGATGTTATTGAGGAGGTTTGGATAATATTTTTCAAAAAATTGATAAAATACTATAATATTGCATAAATAATAACCTTCCATGTCAATATGGAAAGAAATACTTTTATTTATAAAAAAATATTTTTAAGTTTTATTTGGTTAAGGTTGTTGCAAAGTTGAAAAGATATTAAATCTTTTTCAAAGAAAATAAAATAGTAAATAATTTTTCTCAGTGATAATTTTTTTAGACAGTTGTTAAGTAGTGCAAAATTGTATATTTTTTCTGATTTTTTATTTAAATCAACTTGACATTTAATAATGATAAATCTATTTTAATTTTACACAATAGAAACCTTATTATATTTAGGAGTTTAGAATGAAAAGAAAAATAGTAAGAGTTGGTGCTAGTCTGTGTATTTTGTTGCCGAAGAGCGTTGTAAACTCTATGAGTTGGGATTTCGATGATTATATTGATTTGATCCTGGATGAAAGTGAAGAGACTGTTTACCTCAGAAATATGAAGAAGAAAAAAAAGAAAGTAAAATCATATTTGGAAAACTTTACTGATTTTCAACGGGAATATGCAAATATTCTCAAAGAAATTGATAGCAAAGAATAACAGTTGAGGATAAAATGAAAAGAAAAATAATAAGAGTTGGTTCCAGCCGGGGTGTTCTTTTACCAAGAGAAGTAACCAAAGCGATGAACTGGGAATTCGGTTCTCAAACCGAATTAACGGTTGACGAAGATATGAGCCAGGTTATTTTAAAAACCATCAAAATAGATATCCCTGATGATTACAATCCGGAACATTTAAAACAAATTGAAAGGACCCTGAAAAACAATTTTGATGTGTTGGGAGGTTTAGATGACTAGCGAACAAAGAAGACAGGTTAAATTATTATGCTATGTGCATTGGATCCTGAGTAAACGGTTTGAAGTGGATTCCGGAGTCCGGGATCTCTATACCCTTGAAGAAGTGGTAACAATGCCTGGCGGAGGCTCCCTGACCTGTTTTTCCGGAGCAAAATTGACAAACAGAAAAGACCTTTTTGCCCAAATCGGATGGTTTGTCTATTATATGCTGGAAGGAGAGCCTTTCAATAGTAAAAACAAGGCTTTGACGGCTTTGATGGTGATCTGGTGCCTGGAAAACTACAAATTGGAATTCGATAAGGAAAAAGTTATTGAATTTATCAATACAGTAGACACCATGAGATCCGGCAATTCTGATATCTCATCCTGGTTTGCAAACCAGTGTAAATAAGACACGGTTTTAATCACACAAAATCCTAAACCGGGAGCCTGGTAGAATGCTTCCGGTTTTTTTTTATTTTATGCTGTTGTCAACCGGGCCGGCATAAATTTTTAAAAGAAAGGGTTTTAGTTTTTCGTTGGGAGTGCAAAGTTTTTCGACATATTCGCTGAATTCTGATTTTTCAGCAGACGAATACTTGTCCGCAAAAGAGTTGGTATTATTCAGAAGATCATAGGCAATATAATTGGTGTCCCATAAACGGTAAAGGGCATGGATTTTTTCATCAATCAGGTCTGCCAGTTCCTTGAGGAAGTCGTTTTTTTGCAGAGCCTCATCGAAATTCATGATCTGACGGTTTAAAGGTTGTCCGATGGCGATATGGATATTTCCTTTGTGTCCACGAATTCCGGTGATCATGCTGAAAAGGTCGGATTTTGGTCCTTTTTTAAATTCTGAATTTTCACGTTTATAAAGTTCCTTGGCTTTCAGTTTATCACAGGATTCATACTGGTAAGATATGGCCACAGGCACGATATTTAATTTCAGAATCAAATCCTTGAAATGATTATCCGCCATGACGAGCATTTTCAAAAGTCCCGGATTGGTTTCATCGTAGCCGTCTTTGGTGCGGCCTTCGCGCTGGGCAATCCAAATAGATTCCTTTTTTACATTGATTGTTTCATTGATATAATGGGACATAATTTTTGAGGATTTCAGCAGTTCTCTGCCAGGCAAGCCTCGTTTGACGATAAAACTTTTATTAAGTTTAAAAAAATCGGTTATCCAGGATTCAATAAGGAGGTTATCGCCGATTGCCATTTGGGTGGAATTAAAACCATTGTGAAGCAAAATATAGTTTAACAAGGTTGAATCGAGCAGGATATCCCTGTGGTTGGAGATAAAGAGGTAGGCCGAATCCTGACGCAGGTTTTCCAACCCCGAATACGTCAGTTTGTTGACACTTTTTTGAAGGATTGAAGCGACAATCGGTGAAATGAATTTTATTTGAAAATCATGAATATTATGGATACCGGCAGCCTGGGCCGCAAGAAGATCGCTGGTAATTGCCGGATTGATGCTTTGGGCAAGTTTTAAAAAGGCCGGCTCCCGAACCAGATTATTCAGTACCGGTTTCATATTTTCATCATTATAGGGAATGATATCATGGTATTCATCAGAATATTGCATAGATCATGGTCCTTAGATTTTTCATGAAAATATAAGAATTTATTTGGATTTTTAAAATTTTATATATGTAACAAATTTGTAAAATATCATGACGAACGAAATCATTGAGATGGATTACTTTGGTCTGGAATTTGATTCATAAAGGCTGTTTATTTTAAATTGTCCAATCATCCGTAGGAGTCTGTCAAAAGGTAATCATGAAAAAACAGAAAATATTAATCATTGATGATGAAAAAAGTTCCCGTGATTCTGCCAGAAGAATACTGAGACAGGAAAATTATGATCTTTATTTCGCTGAAAATGGAAAAATCGGGTTGGAGGTTATGGAGCAGGAAAAACCCCGCCTGATTATTCTGGATGTCAAAATGCCGGTAATGAACGGCATTGAAGTTTTAAAGCGGTTAAACCATAAAAATTCCGATGATTTTTCCGTGGTTGTATTATCCGGTCACGGAACGGATGATTCCGTAAAAGCCTGTTATGATTTAGGCGTGACAGCTTTTGTGCATAAACCCTTTACCTCCTATGAATTGAAAGGATTGATTCAAAATACCCTGGATTTATTAAACTACAAACAGGACCTGAAGACCACTGTTGAGAAGTTGAACGCCCAGATCAAAGAAAACAAACAACTGAAATCCATTTTGCCCATTTGCTCGAATTGTAAAAGGGTTCACGATGAAAAAACCGATCATTGGGACAATTTTGATCTATATCTGCATAAACATACGAACAGCCAGGTCAGTCATGGATTGTGTCCGGATTGTATTAAAGAACTCTATCCTGATGAATATGAAAGCCTGAAAGCCAAAGGTCTTCTCTAGACCAAAAATTAATCTACTATTAAAATTCAACTCAATTTGATATATTCTTTCATCTTAGGGGAGTATAGGAATGAAATTTGTTGCACGTGAAAAAGAAATTGAGATCATTCATAACACCTATAAACTGCTGGAAAACGAAGGTCTTAAAATTACACTGATAAAAGGCTACGAAGGTGTCGGCAAAACCACTTTGGCACTGGAAGCAACGAAAGGCCAGAACACCTGTTATTTGAAAGTCAATAAAAAAGCCGAGAAACTGCTTTGCAAAGAATTTATGGCCATTGTCGAGGAAACCTACAATATTCCTATTATCAGCAATATAAATAACCTGGAAGACTTTTTCTCCTTTATTATGGCGATTTCCAGAAAGCGTCCTATCACCTTTATTTTTGATGAATTTCAGGTACTCGATGAAATGCATGACGGAATTTTGAAAAAAGCGGAAAAGGAGTGGAAAGCCTATAAAAAAGAAGCCAGAATCCACCTGGTTTTCATTAGTTCCGATACAAAAAAACTAAACATGATTACGGAAAAAAAGTTTAAAAAATTTGATAATATAATTGATCTTCACCCATTTACAATATCTGAAATCAAACAACTCCTGGAAAGCACTCAGGATTATTCGGAAAAAAACCTTCTGAGTTATTATATTATCACCGGCGGAATACCGAAGTATATCAGTATCTTGCAAGACAATAAAATTTCTAAAGCCGAAGATATTTTACCCTTTGCCATTTATAAAAACTCACCCTTTATCAATGAAGGTATTAACCGGCTAATCAAGGTTTTCGGAAGAAATTACGGTATTTATTTCACCATTTTGCAATTAGCTGCAACCGGCACTAACCGGCGGAGCGATATTGAAGATCTACTGGGCAATAATATTGGCGGCTATATGAAACGGCTGGATGTAGATTATGGTCTGATAAAAAAGGTCAACCCTGCCAACGCTGAGGAAAATGCAAGGCGACAGCGGATTTTTATCAAAGATATTTTTTTAAATTTTTGGTTTCGGTTTATCTACCGCAACAGTACAGCCCTGGAGTCCGGCGATTACCGATACCTGCAGGCGATTCAAAAGGATTTTCATCAATACCGCGAAACCATGCTCAAGCAGCTGTTTGCACAACTTCTGGAAGATTCCGGCGGCTATACCCAGGTCGGTTTTTTCTGGGAAAAATCCGATAAAAAATACTCGGAAATCATCGCAATTAACGAAAAAAAGAAAATACTTCATATCTACACCATCAAAATGAAAAAAAGCCAAATCAATGAAAAACAGATGGAAAAACGTGCGGATATAATTTTAAAATACTACCAGGGTTACAATTTTCAGTTAAAGAGCCTCACCCTTGAAGACCTGGACAAAGTATTGATGATTTTTTAAGCAAAAAAGGTGAGGACTGAAATCCTTCTGAAAACAGTCCTCACCCAGTGACTTTAATGCTCTTTTTTACACAGCTTTCCAAAATAAAAAATCGACACAGCCAACAATAAAATCAAAGCAAGGATATTTTCTGATCTTGAGCCTTTATAAGGCTGAAGGATAATTTCCCTGAATAATCCGGGTATTAAATTGCCGGCAGTGACCAATAAAAGCAAAAAGATATTGTCCCTGATGAAAAAAAATGCCAGTAAAATATAAAAAACGCCAAGCACAAGACCAGATAAAATCCAAAAAGAAACAGACTCAATTTGGGTTCCTGAAATGATAAAACTATATAAAAGCAGAAGCACAATTCCGGGTGCATAATGAACTTTCATCTTCTTGGTCAAAAACTCAAAGGCCAAAAAAATAAAAAATAATAAGGAAGCCTGTAAAAAGGTCCTTTGAATGAAATTTATACTGCTGCTGATGAAAGGAAGATAATTGCTACAGGAAGTGTAATCCGACCAATTGGGCTGCAGGTTCGGGCCGAAAAATTTGGTCAGAAATGCGGAGATTGCAGCAGGGACCAAACCGGCAGCAATTCCAGATAAAACCGACAGGTAATTCCAGGTGACAACCTGGTCCTGCTTTCGGTTTTTAATAAACCCAAAAATCAGGGCTGGCACAAAGGCCAGCAGCACACTAAAAAATCCGGCGATGCCGAAAAGGATTTTTTGGTTGGATAAGGGCAGGGCTGTTTGCATCTGAGAAAGCAGCAAAGGCCATGAATTGATAAAGGATACTGCCAGGACCAGGGCGATTAACACCAAGACAGACAGAAAAATTCTGACAGAAAACCTGCCCTTGCTCCAGGATATAATGGCCAGGACCAGGGCCGTGAGAAAAGTCAGTATAAAAACAATCATGCTAATGATTTTGATAATTTTCACACTGTGACTGCGGTTTTTTTCTTCTCTTTCCCACTTTTCCGGCACCTGGATTTTTTTGAAGGAATCCACGATCTCATGGCCGGCAATGTGGATGACAATTACCGCTTTTCCACCTTCGGAAAAATTATAGTTAATTGTGTCAGCAAATTCAAAATTCCAATCGGTTCGATGGGGCAGCCGGGAAGGCGATGCCGTTAATTCCTGTAAATATTCTGAATCAATCTGGTAATGGTCATCAATAAATTGGAGGGCCCGTTTTCTGGCCTCCTGTTCAGATAGACTGTCTCCCACAGCTGCTTCAGGCAAAAGGTGTTTGAGACGAATGGTCTTTCCCTTTTCAATAAAGACCTGGTACTCCTCGGCCCGGTCGTTAACTGTCCCTTCAAATTGAGCAAACCGCACCAGCCAGTAGGGTTGATGCAGATAATTGCCCAACAGTTTTTTGTACGTCTCTTTTCCGTATACCTGCCAGATGAATTTGTCATCCTGGTCATCAGATTCTTGGAAAACCGACAATGTTGTGACACTGTCGCTGAGAACAATATTTCTGTTTTTCAGCTCCTGGACAGCAGTTGCGACCGCTGCTTTTCGGTCTGTTTTGACAATGGCAGTAAACCGACTGAAGTCAGTCGAAATAAACCACAAGACCAGGGCGATAATTCCCGCAACAATTATATAGGATTTTTGCTTATTGGTGGTTTCTGAAAAAAGGTTTTGCGGTGTTTTGTCAATTTTATTCAGATCTTCACCAGCCTTGACAGTGGGTTGCCAGGATTGATTGTAATGTTCTTTTGAAACCAGCACCAGACTCTTGCCGGCCTGTATTCTGCGCCAAAAGAGAACCCCTAAAGGCACAAAGGTCAGAAGAATAACCAGCAGCTTATCCACCAGCAATCCTTGTGCAGAGGAACTGAAGAGAGGCAGGGAAAACCAGATAACGTCATAGGCAAAATGCAAAAGGATTCCCGGTAAGAGCCCAAAATTTAAATACAGTAGCCCAAAGGCGATAGATGGTACAATCAATTCTATGATTCGGGCATAGGATGGCTGCATCGGATAATTGGCGTGAGCAGCGCCGAATACCAGGGCTTGTACAATAAAGGCAATTGCAATCCATAAATTTCGCCGGCCGTATTTACTGCCAATTAAAGCAGCGCCGGCTATCGGCACAGCCCGGAAAAGAGATTCTTCCCAAAAACCGGCGTGCAGAGATTGGGCAATGGCGTCAAACCAGGGCATGTGGGTGGCAAGAATATTAGGATCAAAGAGAATGCTGGAAGGCACCCACCAGCCAAGGATTTTTGTGGTAAAAAAATAGAGGGCCACATCAAAGGCAAAGAAAAGAGTAACGGCGAAATAGCCCCCTGCAGTCTGCCCGTAAACCGGTTGTGAAGGTGCGACATCAGCGGACCAGATTTTCCAGAATTGCAGATGGCCGGGAAAAGCTTTTCTGCCCAGGGATTCAGCCGCCATAAAAGTCAGAGTCAGCAGTAAAAATTCGGCAATGAAAAGGACCAGTAATTGTACAATTTGCTGCATGAGAAATCCCTGAACGGCAATGGCTGTATCATAATTCATCCACATGAGGGGCCAATTGTTGATTTGCACCAGCACCTGTAAAAGGGCAATGAAAAAACCCCAGAAAAGAGCCGTTTTCCAAAGAACCCGGTTCTGTCTCAGCAGAACAAACAGCCCAAAAATACAGCCCCCGAAAATGTATAAGACAGCAGCGGCAACCGTGGCGATGGTGGCAATGGTGTTGTTGGTCGACCGCATTTCATCATATTGTCGTGTGAACGTTTCCGGTATTTTCACAAAATGCCGGTATTCGGTGATTTTATCGCCGCTGATTTTTATGCGCAACCGATAGGTCGCTTCTTTTAGTTTTTCATGGTTTCTTTCATAAACAAGAGTGTGATCAATCCTTTCACAGGGTTGGGTTTCCTGTGAGTTTTCCACCAGGGTATAGGGCGTTAAATTCACATCGTTTTCAGTGGCAAATTGCCGGGCCAAAGCTACAGCAGTATCGACAGCAATATTGCTACCGGGTTGATCTTCGGGAATTTTTTCGGCAAAACCATAAAACTCGCCGGAAGGTTTAAAAAAAATCGTTACCTCATTGGTTTCTTCTGGTTTGAAATGCCGGACTTGCCAGGTAAAAGGAGAATATAGATCGCCGGAAATCACTTCATTAAAAGCTGCTGCACCACCAAGTTCAAGTTCCACATAATTTTGAAGCGCATTATCCAGCGTAAAGGTGGCAGCCTGCCGATAAGAATTCGGGCCAAGATCAAATTTTTCACTTATTTTCAGGGCCTGCTCCAGAGCGGATTCCCGATCCATTTTAATATCAAGGTTTACGATCGGATTAGCCTTATCAAAATAATAAAATGAAAAAATAGCACCAACTATAAATAATATGATTAAACCAATCCAAAAAATGGGTTTCCGGGTCATTGTTTCCTCCTGCCTTTGATGTTTGATGAGATGCATTTAATTGAACAAATTATGGAATAGAAAATAATAATACAATCACTAAAACAGGATTTCACTCTGTTTATAAAAAATTTTTTCCGGTAAAATAAAAAATTAATTGAAGATGGGTTCAGCAAAAGGTTGCATAATCAAATTCCTTTCAGGATTTCCTGGAGCAAATCTTCGCCGATTTGAAAGTCAATCGACAGAAACAAAAGGTTTTTTAAACTCATATAATCTTCCGGAATGTTTGCCTTATCTTTTTCGGTTGTCACCATAAAATCACAGCAGTGTCCTTTTGCAACAGTTATCAATTCGTCGATTTCCTTAACAGAATACCTGTGATGATCAGAAAATTTCCGGGTCACAAGTTCAGAAGGCTGAAGTGTTTCCACGGTGTCGAAAAATTGCTGAGGATTGCCCAGACCACAGAAGGCCAATAACTTTCTGCCGTTCAGAAGTTCCGGATCATAATCCTGTTCATCATTTTTTATTCCTGTCACTTTCGTCGAAGAGACATAACATTTTAATCGAAAATGATTGAAAAACCGAATATAGTTTGGGTTTGGATTTTCAGTCCTGGTAAGGACAATCAAATCAGCCCGGTTCAAACCTGTAAAACTTTCCCGCAATCTTCCTTTGGGAAGCAATGCCTCCTTTTCCGGTGCGGTATAGGAATCCCATAAAACAATGTTGACATCACGATGCAGGTTTCGATGCTGAAAAGCATCGTCGGCAATGATAATATCACAATTATATTTTTGTCGGGCGGTCTTTGCTGCATGGACCCGATTTTTATCGGCGATTATCACCACACCCCGGGTTTTATGTGCCATGACAAAAGGCTCATCGCCACTAGCTATTGCTGAAGTCATCGGCCCCTGGCCTTCGCTGACAATCAGCTGGCCCCTGCTTTTTCGTTTGTATCCCCGGGTAATAATGGCCGGCTTAAAATCCTTTTTTACCAATTGGTTTGCGAGAGCAATCGTAAAGGGCGTTTTGCCGGTTCCGCCGGCGGTGATATTGCCAACGGATATCACCGGAATATCCGGTTCAATTACGCTTTTTAATCCAATGTCATAGAGATAATTGCGAAAGGATGTCATTCCACCATAAAATCCGGCAATAGGTCTCAGCAGTTTTCTCATTTATTTTTCCAGTAATTCCAAAATCAATTTTGCCGTCTTCTGCGAGGCCCCGGGACCACCGATTTTCTGCCGTACATCGGCGTAAAAAGTTTCAAATCGCTGACGCTCTGAAGGGTTTTGCAGAAGATTGTCAATTTCTTTGAAAATATTCCCAGCAGTCACCTCATGCTGGATCAATTCGTGAATACCTTTTCTTTGTGCAATAATATTCGCCAGTCCGATAAACTCAACCCTGGCCAGTTTTTTTGCCAGATAATAGGTGATTTGCGAGGTCCTGTAAATAATCAACATGGGCGATCCCATCAAAGCGGCCTCCAGGCTGGCAGTACCTGAAACCATGATTAAATACTCAGCCTGCTGCATAATGGCATCATTCTGACCTTTTTTCCAAAGGAGCCAATCATAGGAATATTTTTGTTCATAGGATGAAAAATCCAGTCCCGGCGCCATGGCCACGACAAATTTCATATCTTCATATTTTCCCCGAATTTTCAAAGCACTTTCAATCATTATATCGAAATGGTTTTCCAGTTCCTGCCTGCGACTGCCGGGAAAAAGTCCGATAAAAGGGGCCCCTTCCCTGAGGCCGTTAATTTTTTGATTTTCAGTGACCGGGTTTTTATCCATGAGCGGATTTCCGGTATAGACCGCATCAACGCCATGTTTCAGGAACCATTCAGGCTCAAATGGCAGAATGCATATTGCTTTGTCCACATATTTTTCCATTAGTTTGACACGGGATTGATGCCAGGCCCAGATTTGCGGCACAATGTAATAAACCACTTTGATATTATGTTTATGTAATGCTTTGGCCAGACGCAGATTGAATCCCGGATAATCGACCAGAACCACCAATTCAACTTTTTTTTCCAGGATCAGTTTCAACGTCTCTTCAAACAGTTTTTTGATGGTTGGCAAATGCCTGATAACTTCAGCAAATCCCATGAAAGAAATACTGTTGATATGGTAGAGCAATTCAGCTCCTGCTTCTTTCATATTATCGCCTCCATTGGCGAATATTTTGAGAGATTTGTCCTGAGCCAGTAATTCTGCTACAAGCCTGCCGGCATGAATGTCGCCGGACAACTCACCGGCTGAAATGAAAATCCTTTGGGTCATTAAAATTCCAGTTTGCTTAAATTTTTTTGAATCACGGCTTCGATCCTATGGGCCAGTTTCAAGGCTGCCAATCCATCTTCACCGGTTACCAGGGGCGGCTGGTTTTTCGTAACAGCATCGATGAAGTTCTTTTGCTCTTCCACCATGGCGTTGACCTCCTTGCCTTCGATACATTTATAGTAAATGGTCTTTTTGTTGTGGCCGGGGAGATCGAAATTTTTGATCAGATAATAGTTTTTATCAAGGGGTTCCATCGCGAAAAATTCAGTCTTTTTTTCCAGAAAATCGATGTTGATATAGGCGTTTTCCTGGAATATGCGAAATTTCCTTACCACTTTGTCAGATATCCTGCTGGCTGTGACATTGGCAACACAGCCGTTTTCAAAATTAATACGAACATTAGCAATATCAACGTTGTCTGTCAGGACTGGTGTGCCACTGGCCTGGATATCAGTAATTTTGGAATTGACGATGGTGAGAAGAATGTCCAGATCATGGATCATCAGTTCCGGAATCACTGCAGATTTGATACCCCGTTCATTAAACATGGAAATACGATGGCATTCGATGAATTTGGGATAGAGCTGACAATGTTCCAGAGCTTTAAAAGCAGGGTTGAACCGTTCAATATGGCCAACCTGAAGCACAAGCCCTTTTTGAGCGGCAATTTTCATCAGCCTTTCGGCCTGTTCAATTTTTTCAGTGACCGGTTTTTCACAAAAGACATGCAGGCCATTTTCCAGGGCCTCTTGGGTGACCTCATAGTGGGATTTTGTCGGCACCACCACGAAGACCGCGTCACAGGCCTGTAGCAATTCCGCACGGCTGGCGAAACTTTTCACCCGGTAATCTGCGGCAATAAAGGCACTGCGATTTTCATCAATATCAAAAAAACCTGGTACTGTAATATTTTTATGAGTAAGTAGGTTTTTCAGATGAAAATTTCCCAGGTAACCGACACCAATTATTCCAATTTTCAGCATCTTCTCTCCGGCTGGATTTATTTTTGCACAATTCAGTTTTATAAATATCGAAAGAAATTTAACTTTAATCTGCTTTAGTTGCAAACGGGCCCTTATTATGGCTTTGTTTGCAGTTGGATAAAAAAAACCATGAATATTAAGGAGAGAAACATGATAAAAAAATTTATATTTTTGCTTTTTACCGTTTTTTTTCTGATCCAAAGTTTATTTTCCCAGATTGTGGAAGTCCAATTAATCCACTGGAATGATTTTCATTCGGCCAATTTACCTTTTGTACCCACCATCAACAATCCTGAAAAGGTGGAAGTCGGAGGCAGCGCTGTGCTGGCGGGGTATATTGATTCCCTCAGAAAGGTTTATGAAGACCCAATCGTACTCAATGCCGGCGATGATTTTCAGGGCTCACCGGTCTCATCGATCACAAAGGGACTATCCCAGATTTTGATTATGAACAAAATTATGCCCGACGTGATGACAATCGGGAACCATGAGTTTGACTATGGCCGGGATGAATTGCGCTCCGCTGTCTCCCAAGCCAAATTTCCCATCGTTTCATCCAATATATTTGATGAGGAAAAGGGGCAATTATTTGTCAAGCCCTATGAAATTTTACATAAAGGCGATGTTGATATCGCAGTCATTGGGACCATTTATGAAACCCTGAAATCCAGTGTCATTCCGTCTAATGTGGAAGGACTGAAAATACTCAGCCAGGTTGAATCAGTCAGAAAATATGTCAATGAAATTCGGGAAAAAGTGGACTTGATCGTGGTCCTCAGCCACAGCGGACTCTACGAAGACAGCACCATGGCAACGCAGCTGGAAGAGGTGGACATCATTGTGGGTGGCCATTCCCACTCCTGGGTCAATGAACCCCGCAAAGTCAACGGAATTCTCATCCTTCAGGCTGGGGCCAGAGGTGAGCGACTGGGCCTGTTGAAAATAAAAATGGATAAAGAACAAAATGCCATTGAATCCTATACCTATGATTTTATCCGTACCGATGTAACCAAAGTGAAACCCAATGCCGTAGTTGCAGCCCTGGTGGATTCCCTTGAGATAAATATCCGCAAAGAGATGGACCAGCAGATCGGTACCCTTGAAAAAGACTGGGTGCGAAATTCCCATGACGAATCCAATATCGGCAATTGGATCTGCGATGCGACAAAAGAAAAATTCCAGGTGGATATCGCGCTGCAAAACAGCGGCGGGATAAGGAAAAACCTAAGTGCCGGGCCGATTACTGTGCGTGATATCTGGGAAATATCTCCTTTTGATAATTCAATCCAGATTGTCGAATTGTCAGGTCGTCAGCTGCTGGACATGATCAATTACCGGCTGGAAAATCCCCGAGACCTGTTGCAGATTGCAGGATTGAAAATATATTACGATGGAAAAACCGGAATATTGCAGAAAGCCACTGTTGACGATAAACCGGTGGAAGACGACAAGACCTACACCATTGCCACCAACAATTATATCATGAGCCACAGTGAACGATTTTTTGGAATAGACCCCAAAAAACTGACAGTCAGAGAAACCAGTTATCTGGGACGTGATGTCTTACTGGAAGCCGTGAAAAAGCAGCAGATCATTTCCGGAGATACCGAAAACCGCCTGATTGACATCAGCCGAAACTGACAGTTTCGGCTCTTCGATCGATCAGGTCAAAGGAGGTGCCGGGCACAATCCATAGTTGTTTTCGGTCTGGAATAGACCACTTGTTGTAGAAACCTGTCGATTTTCACCGGCAGTCAGATAATGCCAGGCCGAAAAGGGTCGGCAATTCCTTGACATTGAGCAAATTTATTGATAATATTTCACGCTGTTTTTTATGAACGTAAATATGGAAAACCATGGAAATCTTAATCTCGTCCAACAACAAGGATAAAGTTAAAGAAATCAAAAAAATTTTCGATAATAAAGGCATTCGACTGCTGACTCTGGCTGATTTTCCCGGCGCCCCCGAGGTCATTGAAGATGGGAACACATTGTATGACAATGCATTTAAAAAGGCGAAATTGCTTTTTGATTTTACCGGAATTCCGACGATTGCTGATGATACGGGGTTGGAAGTTGATGCTCTGGATGGAGCGCCTGGTGTGTACTCTGCCCGGTATGCCGGTGAAAATGTGACCTATGATGACAATGTGAATAAACTTTTGAAAGAACTGGAAAAAGTCGCCGATGAAAAGCGAACAGCAAGATTCAAAACTGTTGCTGTCTATTATTCCGATCAGCACCGGTTTCATGAAGAAGGATCCTGTGAAGGGATAATTCTTAGGGAAAGACGCGGAACCGGTGGTTTCGGTTATGACCCTGTCTTTTACCTGAAGGAATACCAAAAAAGTTTTGCAGAAATGAGAAGCGAAGAAAAAAATACAATCAGCCATCGCGGCATAGCCTTTCAAAAACTGTATCACAGTTTTATCAATCAAGTCAACCAAGGAGTGTCACCCTAAACAAATTGTTACAGTTTTTTATTTTTAAATCTGAAATATTAACCAGAATCTAAAGGGTGGTAACAACTTGCGTCTATCAATACATGCAAAAGCTGCACTAATCATTATTGTATTACTGAACATTCTTTTTGCCGAAAGTAATGACACAACTGGTGTGACCTTTCCAATTCACTACAACTGGCTGGCAAAACAATATACCCCTATTGATCTGTATCAGACACGAGGCATGAGTCTGGTTTCCGATGATTATCCCAATCTGAACAGACATCTGTACAAAATCAACCTCAACGGCCTGAAAACCCAGACCTATGTAGATTCAGCCGGCAACAATATCTTTTTTACTTCGGTGCTGGATGATTATGACCTCTACCTGCCCGTAGCCATGAGCGTGGATGAATATTTCAGGGAAAAGCGATACCAGAACCTGCGGGAAAAAATTCGGCAAATCGGGATAGAAAACACCAAACCCCAAGAAAAAAAATCCACTGGCCGTGGCCTGGAAATTCTGGGCGCGGAAATCGCCGGACAAAAAGTTGCCCTGCGC
Organism: Fidelibacterota bacterium; assembly: GCA_016934035.1. Lineage (GTDB taxonomy): Bacteria > Fidelibacterota > UBA2242 > UBA2242 > JAFGTP01 > JAFGTP01. Next base: position 186,342 of record JAFGTP010000054.1, on the reverse strand, counting down.
GTGTCCGGTAACATCACCATTTCCGGCGCTATGAATAACCGGGAAACCAGCACTGTCGCATCCACCATGCAGGAGGGAAAATCCACAGAATTTAAAATCGACCAGACCATGCGTTTCAATATTGAAGGCACTATTGGCGACAGGATCAGTATTTTGGTAGACCAGGACAGCGAGCGCAGTTTTGATTTTGAAAATGCCATGAAAATCGTCTATACAGGTAAGGAGGATGAAATCGTCCAGTCGGTTCAGGCTGGCAATATTTCACTCTCTTTGCCGGGAACAAAATTTGTCACTTTTTCCAGTAAAAACAGTGGCCTCTTCGGCCTCAAAGCCGACTTGAAACTTGGCGCCATCAACCTCACCACCATAGCTTCAGTGGAAAAGGGAGAAAAACAGAAACTCAGTTATGAAGGCGGTTCTGAAAAAACAGAAATTCAAATCAATGATTATGACTACATCCGCAACAAATACTACTATCTGGACGAAACCTTTCGTGAAAGAATGTGGCCGGACTTCTGGCAATATGGCATGTTTGTCGGGACCAATGAAATAGTCGATGATTTTGAAGTTTACAAGTCCGTCACTCGAAAATCAGCCAACTCACTGTACGGTACCGCTTATGTAGACCCTAACAATCCCTCACTTTACAGTGATGAGCAGGAAACCACCTATTTTGAAAAAATGCTGGAAGATAAGGATTATTCCTATTCACGGGATTTGGGCTACATGGTCATGAACCGGACCTATACCGACGAAGTGATTGCTGTCGTCTACACAATTCGCGATCGTAATAATCCCGAAACTATTATTGCTGAGTACGGCGACTGGGACCATGATCCGGCCGACACTACGGCCAACATCAGTCTGAAACTGATTCAGCCGCGCTCCATGACCAGTGACGAACATCCCTGCTGGAACCTCATGTTCCGCAATGTCTATTATCTGGGCGCCACCAACATCGATTCCTCCGGCTTTGACGTACAGATCGAATGGGATGGGCCTTCGGGATTTGTACCCCGGGACCCTTCTGATGGAAAAACCTATCTTGAAAAATTTGGCCTTGACCGGATTGATGCCGCCGGCAATCCCGGCAAAGACGATTATATCGATCTGACTACCGGATTGGTCCGGCTTCGAAGCGGGGAAATGTGGGTCCCTTTCCTTCACCCCTTTCAATACGACAGTACCGGAGATGGCGAAGGTAATGGATACATAGAAGGCTACAACAGCAGCAAAATGTACAAAGTGGATTACCGCAGCCGCAAAAATGAAATCGTCGAGGAATCCAAATTTCGTATTGCTGTCAAATATGAAAACCGCAGTTCCGTGCTTCAATTGGGTCCCATGATTATGGAGGGCTCCGAAGAAGTGACACTTGACGGAAAGACACTGCTGAAGGGTACCGATTATGATATCGAATACATGTCCGGTATGCTGACGCTCTACGACCCCATGGCGACCAGCCCGAATGCGAAGTTGGATGTAAAATTTGAAAAAAACTCCTTCTTCCAGCTGAAAAAGAAAACCATTCTCGGCGCCCGCGCCCAATATGATTTCGGACAGGACAAAAGGAATTTTATCGGCGCTACCGGCCTCTATTACAGTAAATCCACCGTAGATGACAAGGTGGAAGTTGGCTACGAACCCATGGCCAACTTTGTATTTGATATCAACGGCAGAATCCAGCAGGAAATGAACTTCCTCACTAAAGGAATTGACCGTCTGCCGCTGATTAGCACCGATAAAGTCTCGGTGGTCACCATCGAAGGTGAAGTAGCCCGCGTTCTACCCAATCCAAACACCAGTAACAATCAGGCAACCGGCGACAACAATGGAGTGGCCTATATTGACGATTTTGAAGGCAGCAAGCGCACCATATCACCGGTGCTGACAAAAAGTTTCTGGGCCCTGTCATCGCCACCGACAGACAAGGAACATGCAACAGAATTTGACCGCAACGGCCTGGCTGCCCATACCTTCTGGTATATCGATTATGATGGTGTCTCTATCAAACAGATCTGGCCGGACAAAGACATTGGCACCGGCGCCAGTCAGCAGGAGCGCAATATCAACCCTCTCTATCTTGCGATAGAACCCGGCGCCGCCCCTGATTTCGGGGTGAGCGGAACACCTGAACAAAAAAAGCAAGCCTGGGGCGGAATTACCTACTTTTTTCCTACCAGCAACTGGGACCAGTCCAAAACCAAATTCATCGATATCTGGATGAAAGGAACTGTAGGCACCATGCATGTAGATATGGGAATCATCAGCGAAGACCAATTCCCCGACAACAGGATGAACACCGAAGACTGGTACAACGATTTTCCCAACGACCTCTATGATGACGGAGAAGATATCGGCCTGGACAAAAAAGAGGATGAGGATGAAACCCTGGTAGTTCGGGACCCGGTCACCGGCCTGACCGAAACCCTGGTTTATGATGATGAAAAACTGTCTCAATATTTGCGAAGCCCAAAAGATCCTCACCTCGACAACTTTAATTACAAGCAGGGCTCTACGGAATACAAATATCTGCGCACCATCAACGGAACGGAAAATAATGAAGACGACGGCGGTTCCAATCATCGTCCTGATCTGGAAGATAAAAACAACAACCTGGCCATTGATACAGACAATAATTACCGCTCAGTGGAAATCCCACTCGGTGACAACAATCATCGTTTTGTAGCCAACCCACCTAACGAATACGGCTGGAAACTCTATCGTATTCCGATCATCGAATTTGAAAATGCCAACGGCTTCAGCGACCAGTCCTTTGGCTGGGAAAACATTCAGGCTTTCAGAATATGGCTCGACGGCGTGGAAACCGACCTGGCCAGCATCGCCATTGCCAAAATAGAAATGGTACGCAATGAGTGGGAAGCCATGGGGATTGCGCAGGGCCTGGAGCACAGTGAGATACCGGGCTATATCTATTCCGATTCCGCTTTCATCCCCCAAGAAAAAATCTTCACCACAACAGTCAAAAACACTGAGGAAAATGAGGATTATACACCGCCCAAAGATGTAAAAGGTGAATACGATAAAGTCAACCAGGTTCAGCGCAAAGAACAATCCCTGGTATTGAAAATCTATGACATTGACGAAGTGGAAAATGCCATCGGACTGGCTCCGGGGAAATTAGCATCGGCCGAAAAAGACCTGCTGGAAGAGCTTAGTCTCATCAACTATAAAAAGATGAAAATGTATATCACAGCCGAAAACGTTAGTGACGGCCACAATTATATTGACGGCGAGAAGACACCGCTGCTCTATTTTTTGAGATTTGGTAAGGGCGGAAGTGCCTCCCAGTATTTCGAAATTCGTCAGCCTATCTATTCCGGCTGGGAATACAATGACTTTGAAGTCGATCTGGATTTTATGACTTCTCTGAAACAATGGGTCAATGAGGAAGATTATGTGCCTAAAAACAATGACGGACTCAAAGAATTCTGGATACTGGATGACCCGAAATACAAAGAAGTTCGGATCTACAAAGAGGTCAAAAACGGCGAATACTCCGGCAAAGAAATCATCATCTACAGCACCCCGGCCATTTCCAGAATCAAGCGGATGGAAACCGGTGTCATCAATACCGGCGATTCTCCGGTTTTTGGAGAAGTCTGGCTCAACGAGCTGAGGCTTTCGGAGGTCCGCAAGGATGCCGGAACGGCGGCCCGCGCCTCTTTTGCCATCAATCTGGCTGACCTGGCCGACTTCACCTTCAATGCCGAAACCAATGATGCCGATTTTCACCGGGTGGAAGAGCAGCCTAGTTCCAATGCCACCAACCTGGCAAACTCCAAAACCTACAATGCCTCTTCAAGGCTTTATCTGCATAAATTTTTCCCCTCAAAATGGGGGCTGAGCATACCTGTTGCCACCACTTTCAATTACAGTGAAAGACGGCCAAAGTACCTGCCGGGAACAGATATTCTGGCGGGCGATAACCCGGCGGATTCCATTTCGAACATCAACCAGGGCTATGGCTTTAACACCCAGATATCCAAACGGGTTTCGGATTTCTGGTTAACCAAATATACCATTGACCAAATGAAGGTCAATTTTTCCATGGTGCACAACCAGTCTTCAACCAAGGATATCGAACGGCAGGAATCAGAGCAGTATTCAGCGGGCTTTTCCTACCAGATCCCTTTTGGTCGGGACACCTATTTTCAAATTTTCAAATGGGCCGAAAATATTCCCCTGTTAAAAAATTACAGTCAGATGAAGTTGTACTATCTGCCGGAAAAATTCAGTTACAACATGAATACCGTGGAAAATATCAATGAAAAAATTCCCCGCTACAAGGGAGACACGACCCAGACCCACATCATGTCTTTGGGCCAGACCGTGGATTTCGGCTACAAATTCACGGAAAACGTCAAGGTTGGGTATAACCTGATATTAAAAAATAACCTTGATGAAATTGTTGATGACAAATGGAGTCAATTTCAAAAATTCAAATTCGGAACCAACGAAGATTACCAGGAAAAATACTCTCTGACTTTCAATCCCAACCTCTTTTCCTGGTTTAAGCCCCAGATGACCTATTCTTCCCAGTACTCCTGGCAGGAACCGGTGTCAAGCCAGACGGAATATATCGACAAACTGGCGAACAACAATAATTTGCAGTTTTCCGGAAGCCTGAATATCGCCCAGGTGTTCAAGTCCATATACGCACCCGGCGCCACATCCAAAAAATCCGGTTCTTCGGGCCGCAGCACGGACAACAGCCGACAAGGAGCACCCCGCAGAAATGCCGGTAGAAAACCGGCTGGTCCGGCGGAAGAAAATAAAGATGTTCAAAAAGATGACAAAGCCAAAGAGGGCCATCCGCTTCTGGATGGAATTCATAAATATTTGGATAAGCTCAACACCATATCCGCCAGTTATACCGTCACCAATTCCGTTACCAGCAAATACCGCAAAATGGGACAGGCCGGGCTGGATTACCGACTCGGTTTTTCACAGGATCCTGGTCTGGATACTCTTAACGCCTTGACGGACCTCAACAATCCCCAGACCTCAACGACCTTATCACTGCGTTCAGGCCTGGACATCACCAAAAATATTAAGGCCACCTTCTCCTATTCCAACACCAACACCTCCAGTATTACCCAGGGTGTGGAAAAGGAAACCATAGCCGAAGACTACTTTCCAGGCGGAGAATTTGGAAATGAAGGATTTCCTTTCCCCAACTGGCAGTTGAAAGTCGGCGGACTGGAAAAGATACCCGGTGTCGACAAAATTTTTAAATCCTTCAGTATCACCCATGGATTTTCCGGTAAAAAATCTGAAAATTACAAAGACGGAGAATTGCTGAATTCCAATTATCAGATGCGGTTTTCACCCCTGGTATCCTTCAGCATGAAGTTCGCCAAGGATATCACCTCCAATTTCAGTGTCACCTCAACAAAATCCATCACCAACGGTGAAACCGGTGTGGATCGGGCGACAACCTTTGGCATGACAGCAGATATCAGCTACAAGCGTAAAGGAGGAATGACCATTCCTCTGCCTTTCATGGAAAACAAACGCCTGGACAACAATATCGATTTCACCATGAACATTGAATACAATACCGCCAAAGCAGACCAAAAAACTCTGACGATGACGAAATATTCCTCCAAGGATAACCGAATGACAATTAGCATCAAACCGCGAATCGGATATTCTTTCACACAGAAAGTGACCGGCGGTGTTTTCTTTCAGTACCAGATCCAGGATGATGCTCGAATTGGTGAACGTAAGAATATGAATTATGGATTTGATGTCAATATCGCAATTCGAGGATAATTTATGAAAAAAGTTATTATTTTATGGTTGAGTGTTATGATGATCAGTTGTCATTCTGCTGCAAAATTTGACGGAGAAAAGGCCATGGCCTATCTGGTGGAACAATGTGAAATCGGTCCCCGCCACCCAGGGTCCACCGGGCATGAAAAGGCTAAAAATTACTACATCGAATTTTTGAAAAATTACACCGACAATATCCTCCTGCAGGAATTTGACCAGGAGATACCCAGGGATTCAGTGACTTTTCACCTGACCAATATCATCGCTGGTTTTGGTGTGGAAAAAGGCAATGCTCTGCTGGTGGGCGCCCACTGGGACACACGGCCCCGTGCTGAATTTGATCCGGACCCGGCCAGGCGGCATCTGCCGATCCTGGGCGCCAATGACGGCGCCAGTGGTATCGCCGTCCTGATGCACCTGGCAGAAATATTAGCCCAAAAGGAACCCGAAAGAGCGGTCTACCTGGTTTTCTTTGACGGTGAAGATTATGGCTACCATGACAGCAATGAATTTTTTTGCATGGGTTCCAAATATTTTGCCGCAAATCTGCCTGTCAAAGACATTACCGAGGCCATCATTGTTGACATGATCGGCGATCAGTATCTGGAAATACCAATCGAGCGGGGATCCTATCGCAGCCACAAAAACCTGGTGGACAGACTCTGGAAAATAGCCAAAGATCGCGGCTATGACGGGTTTCAGAAACAGATGGGCAGTGAAATCTACGATGATCATGTGCCCCTGATCGAGGCCGGCATTCCGTCGGTGGACCTGATTGATTTTACCTATCCTCACTCGTACACCAATTACTGGCACACCCATGCGGACACACCGGACAAATGCAGCGCCGAAAGTCTGGAGCAGGTGGGCCAGGTGGTTCTGGATTTCATTCTGGGAAAATAGGTGAACTGGTGTTTAAGGTTTGAGGCTGGAGCACAGCTTTACAAGCGTAGTCCATGAGATAAAGGAAAAAAGATGTATTCAAAGAAAAAAACCGATCGCTGGCGAGAAATTGAAATTTTGAATATCCAGGACCCCGATGGCCGGGTGGCCAATTTCTTATTTGAACGGGGCTGCCTCGGAATTACGGAAGACAAAAACAAGCTGGTCCTATATTTTGATGCGGAATCTCCCCAGGATATTCCCCGGCAGATTGAAGAATTTCTGGCTGGCCAAAATTTCACAAAATTTGAGGTCCTGGACCATTCTATAAAAGACGAAGACTGGCACCTAAAATGGCAGGAATATTTTACACCGCAAAAAATAACCGACACCATTACCGTTTATCCGGAGTGGCTCAGACCAGACCCTGCGACAACGATACCCATCCTGATACGGCCGGGCATGGCTTTTGGCACCGGCACTCATGAAACCACCCAGATGGCTATACAATTACTGGAAAAAAGTCTTACAACAGGTATGAAAATTCTGGACGCCGGATGCGGTACCGGTATTTTGACCATTGCGGCCCTGAAACTGGGGGCTGCAGCTGTAGATTCCGTAGAAATTGATGCCGAAGCTCTGGATAATTTTAATGAAAATATGGCCCTGAACCATTGCCAGGGAAAAATGCTGGTGCAGGATGTTACGACCCTGGCACACTATCAATACGATCTGATTGTCAGCAATATTCAATTCAATCCCAATGTCGCTCTGCTGAAAACCCTGCAGCAGCACAATTTTAAAAACCCGGTGATTTTCACAGGTATATTAAAGGATGAAAGCGACCATTTTTTAAAAATTGTTGGCGACCTGGGTCGGAAAGTGACAGGTGACCGGACAAAAAATGAATGGGCCGCTTTTTTGGTGGTACCGGAATAATCATGGAGAAAGAATGAAATTAGCTCGGTTTTTTATACTCCTCTTTTCGCTGATAATTTTAATGCTGAATTGTGAGGAAGGATCCAATAATGAAATTGGTACAGACCCCATCATCCATGCTCTGCACACCCATTATATAGCAGGTGAGAAGTCCCTTTTCCTGGCGGTGGAAACCGATGATCCTCAGGGCTATGAAGATGTCAAAACAGTGGTATACTGGATGTACTTTACACCCGCCGGAGATTCGTTGGAAAATGAAGCTGTTTCCGGCGCTCTGCTGGATGACGGTGAAAGCGGGGATATCATTTCTGGCGACGGCGCTTTCAGTAAAAAATTTTTTAACATGGAAAAAGGGATCTATCGGTTTGTGGCGGAGGCCTTTGACATGAGTGATCATGCCAGCACTGTCGCCGAAGACACCCTGATAGCCCTGGACAATTTTCCACCTGAAATTTATCTCTACAGTGCTCCTGAAAGTTTTGAAAAAGGTGATACCATCACCTTTGAAATAAAAGTCACGGACCCCGAAGGTATCGATGATATTTTTTATGTCAAAGTCCGTATTGAACAACCGGATGGGACCCTCATCAATCGTATTGATTATCTGCGGGATGACGGGCTTTTGGGCGACCGGGAAGTCCGGGATGGCATTTACTCGATTTCCTTTCCGACAAACCAGGCCAGTAAAAGTCACGGGTTCTGGAAGTTCCATTTTGAAGCCCTTGATAAAGCCCGAAACAGCAGCAACTCCCTATCCGTAACCGTAAAAAACCCGGGCCTGGCAGTACTCTATCCGGACGGCGGAGAAAGTTTTCTGGTGGGTGACGAGATTGAATTGAAATGGGATTCTGTCTTTCTGGATACGATTGTTGTTTCTTATACAACCAGTAGTGACGGAGAAAATCCCGATATTAATATCATTACCGAACAACCCTCCTATATCAAGAGTTTTTCCTGGACCATACCGGCAGCGGCAAAAACGGAAACCTGTAGGATTTACATTTACCATAAGAACCATGGCTACCGGTCTGATTTCAGTGATAACTATTTCGAGGTGAAGTGATGAAATATAAAATTTTTATTTTATTGATGTCGATCCTAATAACAGCCCCGTCCTACGGGTTTGACTTTCGCTTATCCCAGGCTGTGGCCGACACGGGAAAAATGTATGACGGCCTGCCCAGTAATGGTGTCACCACCATCGCCTTTCAGTTGGATTCCATCATCTGGTTCGGCACAGGCGGCGGCATTTCCCAGACAGACGATTTCGGTGAAAGCTTCCATAGTTACTTCACCGGTGAAAATCTGCTGCCTTATGGAACCATCACCGCTATTTCAACCCTGGATTCTCTGATCTGGGTGGCCGGTGTTGCTGATACAACAACGCCCCTGGGTAAATACAATATGGGAACCGGACTGGCTGTCAGCACCAATGCCGGACTCACCTGGAAATATATGAAACAACCCCTCGATGACCGTTATGACGACTGGGACATCTGGGCGGGTGATACCGTTGAATTTCTTCCCAATACAACCAAGATCAGCAACACAACCTGGGACATGGCCACAACTCCAGAATATACCTATATCGTCAGCTGGGCCGGCGGTTTACGAAGAACGGCTGATCTGGGAGAAACCTGGCAGCGAATTCCTTTGCCAGCCGACGACCATTCCACACTGGGTAACGAACATATCGATTATCAGATCAATCCCCGCGACCCGGGGGATGGCGGTAATCATAACCATAAATGTTTTTCAGTTATTGCCTATGCCGATACAGTCTGGGTAGGCACAGCCAATGGTATCAATCGCGGTATTGTTAAGGATGATTACATTCAATGGACGAAGTTCAATGCCCAGAATTCCTCCATTTCAGGAAATTTTGTTGTGGGGTTGCATCGGCAGCTTTACAAAGGCCGGGAAACGATCTGGAGCGTCTGCCTGCCTGCCGAAAATGCCGGCGAATATCAGGGAATCTGCAAGTCCGAAGACGGTGGACTGAACTGGAAAGTGGTGCTGGAAAATATACGCGGCTACAGCGTCAGTTCCTATGACTCGGTTGTTTTTGCGGCCACTGAAAAGGGCCTTTACAAATCCATTGACGGCGAAAACTGGGCCCTGTTCCGAACTGCCAGAGAAGTCGGCGGCGACCTGATCCTGGACCAGATTGTTTATGAATCCATGGTCGATACCCGCAATGGAATTCCGGAACTGTGGATCGGTACTTCCGATGGTGTGGCCAAAAAAGTGTTAAATACAATGGACTGGGAAATCTATCGTTCTGTCCTGAGTACCCAAAGTCAAAACCAGCCCCTGTTTTATGCTTATCCGAACCCCTTTGCTCCCCTGCACCACAATCAAATGTATGGTGAGGGCCATGTTCGTTTTCAGTATGACCTGGAAGCACCGGCAAAAGTCACCCTGGAAATTTTTACTTTCGCCATGGAACCTGTCTACAAAAGCACCCTCCAGGAGAATTCGGTTGGTGACAATGCAATCGTCTGGAATGGCCGCACCGATGATGGCGATTATGTTGCCAATGGAACCTATATGTGCAAGTTGACCAAAAAATCAACGGGCAAAAGCGAGACCGGCTGGACGAAACTAATTATTGTGAAGTGAGCATATTATGAAAATTTATAGAAGATTGGTTCTCAGTTTATTAGTCATATTTTTTTCCTCTTTGCCAGCCAGCGATACGGAATACAGCGGCGGCTGGGCCGGTGCTTTTTTGCGGCTGGGCGTCAGCGCCACCAACCTGGGCATGGGAAATGCTGGCGCAGCGATGCCCAACACCGGCGGAAGTTTTTATTACAATCCTGCCCTGCTGCCCTTTAGTGAAGGTATCTCACTGGTAACTGGGTATAATTATTTAAGTCTTGACCGGAAATTCAATTATCTGGGTTTTTCACTGCCGCTGCCTCCAAGCGCTTTTGTCAGTGTCCATTGGATCCATGCCGGTGTGGATGATATTCAGGGACGCACATCCTCAGGAATACCCGATGAAAAATATTCCACCGGAGAAGATGCGGTCATGCTCTCCTTTGGCAACAAACTCAGCGAAAAACTCTCCATTGGCCTCACGGTGAAATATCTGCGCCACTCCCTGCTGGACATTGCGGGATCAGGGGTCGGATTTGACATGGGTGTTTTTTATAAAATTTTTGACAATCTCGCCTTCGGTCTGCAGGCCAAAGACCTGAACTCTTCCTACACATGGAAAACCACATCATTGTTTGAAGAAGAAGGTAGCAATTATGTCGAAAAATTTCCCAAAGTTTTTCGGGGCGGACTGATGTATGAAATAAAAAATTTTCGTATTGTTGCTGATATCATTAATATTGACAGAAAAAATTATTTCCATACCGGTGCGGAATACACCTGCCAGGACATCGGTTCCCTGAGAATCGGATGGGATGACAATAGTTTTACTTTTGGCGGCGGGCTGAAATATGGCTTCCTGTGGAAAACCAGGACGGAATTGGACTATGCTTTTGTGCAGGAAAAATTTGGTGAGGGCAGCAGCCATGTCTTCACCTGGAATTTTAAACGTTAGGAAAATAAGATGAATAAAAAAGAATTACCAGCAGGAACCAGAAATTTTAAACAGACCATGACGATCCTTGGAATCGCAGCCTTTTTTGCCTTTTCCCAACTCTATGCAGAAACCAGCGGATTTGCCATGCTGGATATGCCCACGTCGGCCATGTCTGCTTCCACAATGAGTGTTTTTACCGCTGAACCTGAAAATGCCATGAATCTATTTGAAAATCCGGTTGGCATTTGTTGCGATGTGACAAACATCAGTTTCACCAACAATTTCTGGTTTGCCGATGTCAATCAAAGTGTGCTGACTCTCGGCAAAAATACAAAATGGGGAACTTTCGGTGCCGGCTTGAATTTTATCAACGCTCCGGGAATTGAAGTACGGTCCCGGCCCAGCGATGAGCCGGAAGGAAAGATTGAGGCCCAATACCTGGCAACAGATTTGGGTTTTTCCCGTGAACTCATTCCCAATATTCTGATGGGAGTCAACGGAAAATTCTTATACGAATCACTATACACCGAATCAGCAACCGGGTTTGCTTTTGATGTCGCGGCGCTATGGAAAATGCCGAGCAACATGAATTTTTCCGTCGGCCTGCACAATCTGGGTTCAATGAACCCTCTGAAAGAGAAAGCAACACAATTGCCCTCCTCTCTGAAAATCGGTCTTGTCCGTCCCCGATTGTTGGGCGATGAAGGCTCCTTTAATGGCGCGCTGGGAATTAATTTTGATCACAATCTCGTGGCGGATGAAACAGCGATCAAAGTTGGCGGTGAACTATCGGTCTATGAAAAATTTTTCCTTCGCGGCGGATATTCCATTCAAAAGGAATTCAATGATATCTCCATTGGCGCCGGTTTCAATAGCCACAAGTTCAGGTTTGATTTTGCCATGATGCTGATGGACGGAATTCCGGATTATCCCTTGATTTTCACCTTTTCCAGCATTCTGTAATCAGGCTTGTCACATCCCGACGGTCCCATTGATCCCGGGACAGGATCTATTTTAGGGCGGCGATGACCTCCATTTCGCAGACATCACAATGAAATTTCAATAGAAATTCATGGCCTTCCGGGTCCTTGAGAATCCAGTCCGGCTTCTCCCCTCTTGCAGTTTCACGCAGGCAGCGGCCCAGTTCTTTGCGAAGGCAATATCGCGTCGTCATGACTGTTTTGCCGGCCAGGTCTTTTGTCAATTCTGCCCCGAAGCGGATTTCTTTTACGCCATGTCTTCGGTAAAAAGCAACCGCCTTTTGATTGATGACATTTCCCCGGTAATCCAGATTTTCCGTCATCCAGGGCTGATCATTTTTCACCAGGGTTGATTGGGTGACAGTCCTGTTTTGGATACGGCTTTCCAGAAGGTCATTTAAAAGATCGCGCCGAAGACGGTTAATTTCAGATTTTTTCAAAAAGGGCGTTTCCGTAAATTTCAGATCGATATGTGTACAGTTGAAAATAGTTTTACCGGTTTTTGCCAGAGACTCCCGAATCACCTGCTGGTTTTGCTCCGGGTTTTCCGCCGTTGGTAAATTTGAAAATTCCCGAAGGGCCTGGTTACCATCTTCATCGATTGCCAATAATTGATAGGTATTTCCAGCCTGGAAAAATTTAAATTCAACATCAATCCTGCGTTCTGTTTTACTATTTACGACCACCTTGTCAAAAGCATGATCGAAATTGCGAAAAATCTCTGTTCCCCGGGACAGGTGATGCATGGAATCGGGAAAAATCCTGGGTCCTTCCACTTGATTGATTTTTGTTCCCGTCAGTTTGGACTGGGCATAAAAACTGATACCGTCGCCATTGGCAAGACGGACAGGGGTATCCAGCACAAAATAATGATCGCCAGCCTGAAGGATTTTACCAATCAATTCACCCTGCATTTTAGGGGTATCAATGGAAGCGATTTTATTTTGTTCTCCGGTAAAAAAATAATCGGAATAACCACGATTGAAGGTCTTGTTCGGATCCGGTTCAAAGGTGATGGCTGATTTTCCGGAAGAAGTTCTCGACAGGTTCTTTTGGGTCAGGATTTTATCCAGGTTTGTTCTGTAATAACTGACAATATTTTTGATGTAGTTGTCATCCTTGAGCCGTCCCTCGATTTTAAATGAGGTGATGCCGGCGTCCAGGAGTTCTGCCAGGTGGAGCGACAGGTTGAGGTCTTTGAGTGATAAAAGGTGTTTCTCCTTTTGAATCAGGTTTCCCGAAGAATCAAAAAGGGAGTAGAGCTTGCGGCAGGGCTGTGCGCAGACGCCACGGTTTCCGCTTCTTCCGCCAAGCGCATAGCTCAGATAGCATTGGCCGCTGTAACTGACGCAAAGTGCGCCATGAATAAAAAATTCTAATTCCACTTTCCTGGCCTCAGCCCGAATCTGCCGGATCTGTTTCAGGGAAAGTTCCCGGGGCAGAATCACCCGTTTAAAGCCCAAGTCCTGAAAAAATCTGACCTTTTCAGGGGTATTGGCAAAACACTGGGTGCTGGCAATAACAGGGACCGGCGGCAAATCACATTCCAGCAAACCCATATCCTGAATAATGACGCCACTGATGCCGATATGGTGCAAATGGTGAATCAGGCTGACCGCCTCGCTGATTTCATCATCAAACAGCAGCGTATTGACGGTGGCATAGACGTTTGCACCGTACTGACGGGCGAACCCAATCAGGGCGGCAATATCGCGCAGGGAATTGCCAGCCTTGGCCCGGGCACCGAATTTTTGCGGCCCGATATAAACGGCATCAGCGCCACTGAGGATGGCTGTTTTTCCTGAATCCAGATTTTTTGCCGGTGCAAGCAGTTCGATTTTGGTTTTTTTTTCCTTTTCCATATTCTGTAAAATTACAAATTTCTATTGGAATTGATAAAGTTAATTTTTAGTATTCCAGTAACAATTTGGGAGTCAAAGGTGAAAAATTTTTTTCTGCTCGGATTTTGCCTCGTGTTTTTCAGCCGTTTAAACGCAACCTGTGGTTTTAGTGTGGGTGAAAAATTTGATTATTCGGTAAAGCTCAATTTTGTCAAAGCCGGCGTTTCTTATATCAAAATCCTCGACGTAGAAAATATTCGCGGGCATGAAGTTTATCATATTATCTCGGAGACCAAAACCACCGGCCTATGGGACCGCATGTTTCATATTCGGGAACATATGGAATCATGGACGGACTGTGACTCACTTTTTTCCCGTAAATATTTCAAAGATGTGGATGAAGTCAACTATGAAAAAACCTTTGAGGCTGAATTTCTCTACCAGGATTCTATTGCCATTCTCCGGAACAAAAAAATAGTCCCGGTAACTGGCCCTGTAATGGATTGGCTGTCCATGATTTACTATATTCGAACCGTTGAATTATATGAGGGACAAGAAATTGAAATGACCTTCTTCGACAACAATAAATTCAAGGATTATTCTGCTTATGTTGTGGGCCAGGAAAAAGTGGATGTTATGGGAGGGACTTTTGATTGCTGGGTGGTCAAGCCCACAGAACGGGTGGAAAAGAGCATGAAAACCAAAAATGAGATTATTCTATATTTAAGTATCAACCAGCCCAGAATTCCGGTCAAAATCGTCAGCAAAGGTAAAATCGGCACCATGATTTTGGAAATAGAATGACCTATTCCGGAAAGGTGATTTCCACGCCGAAACCATCGCTGTCCAGAAGCCGGTAACTTCCTTTCAATTGCTGGACCAGTGTGGTCATCAGTTCAAATCCCAGAGAATGAGTGTTTTGAAAAATGTTTGACGGGTCCAGACCGACGCCATTGTCCCGGACTTCCAGCCGAAGGTTTTTTTCCAGACGCTTCAGGACTATTGATATTTCACCCCGTCGTCCTTCGGGAAAGGCGTATTTAAGGGAATTGGTGATTAATTCATCCAGAACCAGTCCGCAGGGAATGGCCTTTTTGAGATCAAATTCAATATCGGGAACTTCAATCCGGCAGGTAATTTTGCTGCTGTCAAAATGAAAGATGGTCAAAAGCCGGCTGATCAGCTTTTCTGTATAATGGCGAAAATTGATTCGCGACAGGTTCCCGGTATGATAGAGGGACTCGTGGATCAGGGCGATGGATTTGATTCGGTTCTGACTGTCAATAAACAGCTGCCGATCTTTTTCACTTTCAATATCTCTTAATTGCATATTGAGGAGACTGGAGATAATTTGAAGGTTGTTTTTTACCCGATGATGAACTTCCTGAAGCAGTGTCTGTTTTTCTTGCAGATTTTCCCGAATCAACTGTTCTTTTTCGTGTCTTTCAGTGATGTCATGAGCATACATGATGACACAGGATTTATCAAAATATTTAATTCGTGAAAAATGCAGCTCGAGATATCTGTTTTTTTCTCTGGACTGCAGCGCAATATCGGCGGTTTTCGGTTTGCCTTCAGTATTGCAATATTGGATTGAATTCAGAAGCACTTCCATGACCTTTTTGTCTTCACAAAGATTATCCACGGTTTTGCCGACAATTCCAAAAGTCTTGTTAAAAAATTCCTGGGCGGCGGGGTTGATGTTTTCGATAAAGCTGTTTTCATTGAAAATGATTATGCCGGAGCTGCTTTTTTTAAATAATTCCATATAGCTGGATTTGGAGTTTTCCAAAATTTTCTTCATGTGGACACTTTCAGTAACTTTTTCAATATTGGCGGCAATGGTACGGACAAAAATGATTTCGTGGTCCTGCCATGACCTGTTTTTTTCATCGGTTTCAAGCACCAGGGCACCGATGATTTTTTCATTGTCCTTGATAGCATGAATGAAAATTGATTCGACCCCCAGGTTTTTCAGAAAGGATTTTTCCGGCTCAAAAAGTTCACGGGTCATACCAGTAATATAACTATGGGAGTCCATCCTGGTGGACCAGTTGGGAAAATTTTTGGTTAAGTTAAATTTGTATTTCATGCCGCCATCCTCAATGTGGTTGGCGTTGTCATTCCAGCAGGCTATTCTTCGGGTATAAAGGCTTAGGTTGGCCCTTTTGATTTCCAAAAACAGGCAGTGGGGAATTTTCAGGGTTTGCCCCATGATTTTGAGGATGTTGTCATAGGGAATATGATTGTTGTTTATCAGCAGGTGGGAAATTTCATTAAGGGCGGATAGATAATGGGATTGAACGGCCAGTCGGTCCCTTGTTTCAACCAGATGTTCAATATCTTCCAGCAAAATCATATATTTGTGGTCCACTTCATTGGTGACGATCAGTTTGACATGCTTTTTTTTGCCATTTTTCAGGGTAATGATGAAGAAGGGCCCGATTTCCTCGCCATCAGGTTTTCCTGCTGATACTGTTATTCTCTGGTGAATTTCCAGTCGGTGGTAAAAATCATCCAGGGTTTGAATATCTTCTTTGCCAAATCCTGTCAATTCTCTAAACCGTTCATTCAAAAAGATGGTGCTGTGGGCCGAATCAAACTGAATGATCCCCAGGGAAATATTTTCTGAAAGGGCATTGAATTTTTGCTTTTCAAATTCATAAGCGTTTTTACTTCTGACCTTATCGGTAACATTGACCACGGTCCCTTCGATGATTTGCCGGCCTCTTAGGGTCAGCAGTTGGGCGGTTTCATTGACAAAAATTGATTTTTGAGTTTTAGTCTTCCACAAGACTTCGTTAAGGGTGACGAATTTTTCCTGTCTCAATTTTTCCAAAAAGGACCGGCGCTGATATTCCGGCGCATAGGAATTGTTCAGTTTGACCGTTGCCAGGTCTGCGAAATTATCGTATTCCAGCATATGGATCAGGGCCTGGTTAGCCATCAGAATATTCCCCATAAAATCTGTTCGGTACAGACCGACGGTTGATTGCTCAAAAACAGTCCGGTAATCCAATTCTTTGAGTTTTAATTCCTCTTCCAGTTTTTTTTCTTTCAGTACATGGGCGATTTCATAACTGATAAATTCCAGTATTTCCTTGTCATCATCAATGTAGGAAAAATGTCCGTTGGTCTGCATACAGATTATGCCAATGATTTGATGATCGATTTTCAGGGGCACACCCATCCAGGAATGGAATGTCAGGTCCTTCGGGAAACCGGCCGGCACCCGTTGGTCAAGGCCTGAGCTGTTGACAATCACGGGTTGACCCGATTGCATGACCAAAGGGGTTAAATAATAATCCGGTGTTGTATTGTCCAGGGGTTGCAGGCCGTTGGGGTGAGCAAATTTCAGCGAGCCATCCTCAGGGTCGTAATGGAGCAGTAAAAAGCGGTCAATGGTCATGATTTCTTCGAGGTGTTTATGGATCTGAGAAGACAATTCCGCAATATTGCTGCTGGATAATAAAGATCGTGATATTTTATAGAGCAGGTTTTGGGTTTTGTCAATTTTCTGTTTTTCCTCTTCGATTCTCACCAGGTTGGCCAGGTGCCGGATTAACAGTAGCTCATCGTTGCTGAATTGACGCACCGAAGTGTCGACAATGCAGAGGGAACCCAGACTCTGGTTGTCCACTTTGACAGGAGAGCCCAGGTAGGACCGCAAATTGTACCTTTTGACGTAGGGATCTGATTCCTGATAGGCGGTTTTGGCAATATCATCGATGCAAACAATTGAATCATGGCCTTTGATAGCCGCTTCATAACAGATGTGTCCCCGGGCATCATCAGCATAGGGCAGGTCCAGAGGAGTATTTTCTTTGGCCCAGCTGATAAGCGACATATTGCGTTTATTCAGTTTATTGTAGAGTGAACAAACACCTCCCAGAATTTTGTGTGTGTATTTGACAATCAATTCAATATTATGGGTCGGGTCTGAAGATAGATTTGAGGACAATTCATCCAATAGATTCAGATACACCTGATAATTGGGACCAGTGCTTTTCATGGATCTTCCTTAATGTTAAAACTAAAACCCTCGTTTTGAATAAAGAAAAGATAACCTGTATATAATCAATTTGCTTGAAATAATTTAGTTTTCTTTTAAATAAAAAATACCGTTGGAAAAATCCACTGTCAGTAACCAGTGCTTGAGTTCATTCAATCCGATAATGATGTCAATCGGACGACGGGTCTCGGGCTCCAGAAGGACAAGGTTGTTGTTGATTTGACCCGTCACGTGATGGAAGAAAACCTGGCCGGCCTGAATGGAATCCACCTGGGTAAAGGTGCCATCGTGCCGAATATTCAATCGCGCCAGGATTTCCGGGCTGATCTGGGTGTGGCGCAAACTGGTGCTGAAGGACAAAGTGACAGGCTCATTGTAGAAAAAACCATCAAATTTGAGCATATTGTTCTTTTGAGCCGGATTTTCCGAGGTGTAAAAGACCTGACCGCCGGCCAGAGACTCCCTAGGCGTCTGAATACCCACCAGGTTATTTTTCAGATCAAAGGTGATCCTTTGGTCTTTAAAAAACTGCCAGCCTACCAAACCGCTGAAGCAGGCTGCAGGCTCGCATTTTTTCATCAGATAAGTAAAAATGTCCTGCCTTTCCTGGCCTAAAAAAGTAACCCGGCTGAGAAGCCCCTCTTCCAGCATCATTTCACGAGTGGATATTTGCCGGTTGACGAGACGCGAAGGTTCGAATTGCTGCAGATCATAATCTCTTTCATGGAGGACAAAATCATAGGTGCCCAGGTCAAGAATACAATTTCGAGTGAGATTTTCCACGGTTACGGGAATTTTCGGCGCCGGTATTCGTCCAGTCGTGATGACAGGAAAAACTTCCGCCTCCTGGTAGTCCAATTCAGCAATCCAGGCAATGGACGAATAATCCGGCTGGCTTTGTTTGTTTGAGCAACTCATTAGTAAAGAAAAAATAGCGATGGGCAACAGGAATTTTTTCATGGTTTCCTCAAGGGTTACAGATTGAAAAAATATAAGGAAATTTTGATGGTACGGGTTAGTGATTTTTTGCCCGGAAGAAGATTTTTTCGGGGAAAAGCAGAATCAGTTGAAGGTTTTATCAACATTTTCATTGATCTCTTTGCCTCGTTTTTCAAAATGTTTGAGCAATATTTTGGCCTCTTCATGGCCGAGATCAGCGGCTTTCATAAAACTTATGACAGCCTGTTCGAACTGTTCCAGCTTCATGTGGACCGAGCCTTTGTTGTAATGGGCGTTGACATATTTCGGATTGAGGGTGAGAGCAATATTATAATCATCCAGGGCTTTGGGATATTGGTCCAGATTGACATAGGCTGCCGCCCGATTATAATAAAATTCTTCGTAGGTGGGATCGATCTCAATGGCCTGAGTCAGGTCTTCCACAACTTTTTGAAATTCTTTCAAATGATAAAAACAACTGGAGCGGTAAAGATAACATTCCAGTAGATGGTCATTGTCTTCAATCGATTCAGTAAAGGATTGAATTGCGATTCTGAATTGTTTTACTTTGACCTGTTCAATTCCTTTTTCAAAACTGGTTTTCATGTTTTTTACTCCCAATCCACATGGTTTAAAATGACACCAAATATAATTTTTTACAAATTAATTAGCAAAATATTGAACCTATTCGATACGTTGATATCCTGGACACCAGGACAACGTTAACAAAATATTGTAATAAATGGACAGGATTCATAAAAAATATAAAATTTGTTTAAGAAATATTTTTGTTTTTGAGGGGAAACTAATAAATTCTACCACATTTTCTTCGTTTCTGACGAGATAATGTTTATGGTACACGGGGAAAAAACTATACCAAAATGTATAAATCATAGTATCAGTTAACCCAAAAATGGAGGATTAGTATGGTGAAACGTTACTTTGTACTGTTGCTGTCTCTGTTATTTGCAGTTTCTGCATTTGCAGCAGATGGAAAAGTTTCAGGTCGCGTCCTGAATGCTGCTACCGATGAACCGCTCATCGGAGCAAACGTTATCATCGATGGTGCCGGTATCGGTACCGCCAGTGATAATGAAGGTAATTTTTCCTTCGAATACGAAGTATCCCAAACTGCGTATTTGATTATCGGTTACATGGGCTTCAAAACCCAAAAGGTTGAATTGAATCCCGGCGACCAGACCACCGGTCTTGTGATCAGACTGGCGGAAGATATTCTGGAAACCCAAAGAGTCGTAGTAACCGGTCTTGCATCTTCAACTTCCAAAGAGAAATCCGGTGTATCTGTAGCATCAGTCAAAGCTGAAAAATTGACTGAGTTAAACTCTTACTCATCAATTTCCCAGTTACTTGATGGTAAAGTTGCCGGTGCTGCGCTCTCTTCATCATCCGGAAACCTGGGTGGTGGTTTTAAATTTGACATTCGCTCCGGTGCCGGACTCAATGGCGACGGGCAACCGGTAATTTATATTGACGGTGTTCGGGCTAATGATGTTGAATTTGAAGGCGCTTTTGGAAAAGGCGGACAGATGGTCAGCACCATGTCTGCATTGAACCCGGAAATTATTGAATCAGTGGAAATCCTGAAAGGACCGGCAGCAGCGGCTGAATACGGTACAGACGGATCAAACGGTGTTGTTTTGATTACAACAAAAAAAGGAAAACTGGCTGCTGGTGGCAAAGGATATTCAGTGAATTACAAATATGAAACCGGACATCACGAACAATCCTATAAATACACCAAGGATGATATTGAATCCTACAAAGCGGCCAACAGTGTATTCAGAGACGGCGATTTCACCAAGCAGAACCTGCTCGTTCAGGGTGGCGGTGAAATGGCCAGATATTTCATATCCCTTGGTCAGGGAACTGAAAATGGTATTATGCTCAACAACAAACTGGATCGAAAAAATCTGAGAATTAACATTGACGCCAATGCTTCTGAAAAATTGAACTTTTCCGCCGGTTTGTCCTGGGTTGAATTCATTACCGAAAGACCGGAAAATGATAACAATATCTACGGATGGCTGGGTAATACCGTACTGCGCACCACTCCCTTCGGATGGCTGGACAGTCTCAGCATTGCTGCCACCGAAGAAGAACTCAACATCAAACAGGTTACCGGATTTTTTAAATCAACCTATTCTCCGATTAAAAACCTGAAAGCTGATTTTACCCTCGGCGTTGACAATACCAACACCATGCATATTTCCTACTACCCACCCTGGGGCGGATATCTGTATGACCATGGTTCCAGACAGCTCTATGACCGTCAGAACCTGCAGTTTACCTATGACGGCAAGGTTGGATACAAATATGACATCCTTGACGGATTGGTGGGCAATACAAAAGTCGGTTTCAATTTCATGGAACAGACTTTCAGGTCCAACTGGTTGCAGATGGATTCTCTGGCTTCCGACAAAATCAAAGATATTGAAATCGCTTCTGAAAACCAGCTTCAGTATTTTGGCGAATCCTTTGTTCCCACCCGAAAGGGCGGTATCTATCTGTATAACTACTTTGACTGGCAGGAAAAAGTGATGGCCGAACTGAATATTCGTAAAGAATATGCCAATTCACTCTCTCAAGAAATTTCAACCATTGTTTATCCCAAAGCCAGTCTGGCTGTCAGACTTGACAAGTTTGGGCTGACTCCTTCCATGTTTGATTATTTCAAACTAAGAACAGCCTATGGCGAAACAGGACGTCTGCCCGGGGCCAACGACATTATTGAACTGATCTGGGCTGCCGAACCCTCCGGCTACGGTGCAGGTCTCACCATCAGTGAAATTGGCAACCTGAAACTGAAACCGGAAAGAGTCAAAGAAATGACTTTCGGTATGGATTTTTCAGTCTGGAACAGATACAATATCGAAATGACCTATTCAAAGGTCAACACTGAAGATGGTATCTATGGTCAGCAACTTGCTCCTTCAACAGGAAAAATTGCGACTTCAATTCCCGTCAATGTCGGTGAAACCAAAGGCTGGGCTTTTGAACTGACACTGGATGGCCGTCTGGTTGACCAGAAAAATGTCAAAGTTGATTTTACCCAGACCAATTCCTGGCAGGGTAATGAAGTCGTTGATCTCGGTGGTAAAGACGAGGCCATCTGGTCTGCTTTTGATACCCAGATTATTCAGGAAGGCTTGCCCATCAGGACTTTTTACCAGCAGGATATAGATGAAATCACCTATGATGATAACGGCAAATTTGCAGGCTACACACTGACTGAAGACTATGTTGACCTGGGCAGTGTGTTGCCAAATTACAGGGGAAGTTTCTCTCTGGATTTCACACTCTATAAAAATTTCCAGATTCACTCTCTCTTCAAATGGCAGATGGGGTCCAAAATTCTGAACTACACCAAAGTATATCAGACTTATTTTGGCAACAATGCCGACTACAACAACGCCAGAGAAATCATGGCTGAAGCTGATTCGACCAGCAATTACGGTTCAAAATACAAAAATGCTGTTGAAGATTTCGTAAAATACAGATCCATGCTGGAATGGGGTACCTATGTTGGTTTTATCGAATCAGCGGATTATCTGAAACTTCAGGAATTGAGTGTTTCATACAATGCTTCTGATCTGATCAATAAATATGTTCCTTATATGAACCTCAACAGTTTGCGCCTGACTTTCTCTGCCCAGAATCTGCTGACATGGAAAGACTACAGCGGCCCTGATCCGGAAGTAAACATGGATGGTGCAAGATCAACTTCTCAAAACATGGATTTTATGACATTGCAGCACCCAAGGACCTTCACATTTACTGTGCAGGTAGGATTATAGGAGGTGAAATATGAAAAAATTAATAATTTTCTTAATGATACTCAGCGGATTGTTCCTTTTATCCTGTGAAGACTGGATCAATGAAACCCCGCTCAGAGAAGATATTATCCAGGACGAAAAACTGGTAGACGCGATGGATATTCCTTTATTAATCGTCGGTATTGAAGCCAACTTTGCATCAACCGTCGAAAGAATTGTCATGTTTGGCGACCTGCTGGGCGACCAGTTTGTTTACGGAAAAGACATCATCAAAGACGCAACCTACAGCCAGTTTGATGAAATTGAATCCGGAAATATCCTGCTTGACAACAACAGTATTGACGGACTGGCCGATAATGTCGGGGAACTCTGGAAACATGCTACCCTGCTGAAAGACAGAGTTGAAAACATCATCAATGACGCTACAGAAGAAGAAAAAAATGAAGCGCTTTATATAGCCAATTTCTACGAAGCTGTTTCTTACGAAGTTCTGGCTGGATTTTTTGGGCTGGCAGAAAACCAGGGCGGCGGCTGTATTGATGCCGGTCCTTTCGTTCCCTCTGCCGACCTTTACGATATGGCTGTAGCCGCTTATGATGAAGCCTATAATTATGCTTCCGAGGCAAATAAAAAGGTTGTTAAATCCCTGATTGCAAGATGCGAATTGTACAATGGTGACTATGCAGCTGCGAAAGCTGCTGCCGCCTACGGTATGTCTGAAGGCGATGCGCCCTTCAATGCTTTATTCTCAATCTCTGCAGACAACTATGTCTGGCAACAGGGAAGTTCCGCACTGAGGGCTCAGAACTATGTTGATGGCCGATTTGCCGGATACATTGCGGCTGATCCCAATGAAGCCAACAGGGTTTTTATCGAAGAAGTACCGGCAGGCCTGCTGGTGACTTCCGATACCACAACCACCTATTACCTGCAGACCAAATACTTCACTGCTGACGCGCCTATTTCTTATATGACCTGGCAGGAAAACAACCTCATGCTGGCTGAACTGGCTTTGAGAGGCCAGGGTGGTGATGCAGTTGCCTGGGTCAATGCTGTCAGAGCCAGTCATGGTATAGCAGACCTTACTGAAGCGGATATGAATACCGTGATCGTTGAACGTGACAAGGAACTCTTTCTCACCGGACAGAGACTGATTGATCAGAGAAGATTTGACGGTCTATGGCACCTGCCGGAGGGCGCATGGCGTTATCTGCCCATTGTTGCCCGCGAACGTCATAACAATCCAAATATAGACTGATTGAGCAATCCTAGATTATCAAAAAAGCCCCGACATATCGGGGCTTTTTTTTTCTCATTCATGTCGAATTGGAATTCCAAAAAACCGGTTTTATTGCATTTTTATAAAGAAGTGTCTTGTTAGTGACCATTCCCATTATCACTTTTAACTTCATAATGCAATAATAGAATTTATCCCTTACAATATTGAAAATTGGACAAAATTTATGCTAATCACCTAAAATCTGTGTTATTGTTGCTGTTAAAATTGGAAAAAAATAAAAAATTTCCGCTCCGGCATACAACGTTTTAATTTCCATAAAGTCTTATCCCTGAAAAATTGGTGAATTGTTGAATAAACTGATAGAAAAAGTAAAATCCGGAAATGTGAAAGCATTTAGAAAACTTTATGACCTGAAAAAGGATGATGGATTTCAGGTTTGTCTGGCTCTTTGTCAGGATCGGGACGACGCCACGGAGGCTTGTCAAAAAGGGTTCATTCGAATTTACCGAAGTATCGGAACACTAAAGGAACCTGAATATTTTGAATCCTGGTTTTACCGGATCATGATGAATTGTTCCTATGACCTGATCCGACAAAGAAAGTTTGATAATATCGAAGAAAAACAATTGATAGAACAAAATGAGAATAATGCTTTTTATCATACGAATTTGATTTTGAAGTCCCTTGAAGACCTTGCTGATGGCTACAGAACCGTTTTCATTCTGCACTTTTTTCAGGAACTGAAGCATCGTGAAATTGCAAAGATCATAGGCTGTACTCCGGAAAATTCACGTAGCCAATATGCCCGGGCCAAACAAAAGATCAAAGAAGTATTGGAAATAAAAATGGAGTTGAATTTTGAAGACATATAAGATGGAAGATATTCTGAAGAATGCCAAAATAGAAATTGAGTCCACGCCAAAAACACCGAACATGTGGAAAGAGGTTTTCAAAGAAATCGATACAGAAACACCACAGCCCCGGAAAAAGTTTTTCCACACATTGTTTGAATACAAAATACAGGCTGCCATTGGGTTCGCAATTGTATTTCTCACTATGATAATGATCCTTGACCGAATAAATCCCCATCATCTGATTTCCGTTTCCAGAGCAGAGAAACTGGCAAATAACATTGATAAAAAAGTATTTGAAGCTCAAAAACAATATGAAGAAGTGATAGCAGAAATGGAAGCCCATTGCCCGGTTTCTGAACTGACAAGCCAAAATGATCTGGCCCAGGCTTATTTTGATAAACTGCACCTGTTGGACCAGATGATACTGATTTGTAAAAGTTCACTCGAAGATAATCCTTACAATTCACAAATTCACAGACAATTGTTCTTTGCTTACAATGAAAAGATCAAAGTATACAAGGAAATGCAAAACCTGAAAGAAAGGGAAATCTCATGATAAAAAAATTACTATTCACCGTTATTTTTTCTTTGATACTTTTTCAATCCATATTGGGTGTTGAACTGACAAAAAAAATTGAAAAAAAAATAGATATCCCAAAAAGTGGGGAAATCATCCTGAATAATCAGATGGGAAGAATTGAAATAATCGGACAAAAGGAAAAGGGTTGCGAATTATTCCTTGATGTCATAGTCAAAACAAAAAAAGAAAAAAATGCTCAGAAAATTATCGACCAGGTTCAATTGGATATTAATCCTAGAGGCAGTCAGTGTAAAATACAAATACAAGATGTAAAGGATATTGTCGATGATTTTGAAGGCTCCATAGAATTCAATTATTATCTTAAATGTCATGAATCTATTGCATTGGAAATCAGCAACCGGTTTGGCAGCATCACTGCAAACAACTTCAAATCCATGGTCCGTCTTTCCAATACAAACGGATCTGTCGAAGCACAAAACCATGTGAACCTGTTTGTAAATAACCGGTTTGGCAATATCCAGGTCTCGAACGTTACAGGAACGGTTGATCTGAATAATGTAAATGGTCAGATTGATATCTTTAATTGTCAGGACAAAGTGCATGTGAGCAATGGTTTTGGAAACACCACTGTCAGAGATTGCAAGGGTGAAGTTAATATCAGCACCAAAAACGGTTTATTGGAAATACACAATATCAGTGATGGCAACCTGGTTTGCTCCAACCAGTTCGGGAATTCTGAGATATTGACCGTTGGCGGAAATGCAAAAGTATCCTCAAGAAATGGAAATATTCGCCTTGAAAATGTGGCCGGCGAAGCAAAAGTGCAAGGTGAATTTGGTGAAATAACTATTAAAAATATAGATGGCAACCTCAATATACGTTCACAAAATGGACAGATCACTGCAGAAAATGTCATGGGAAATCTGCATGTTGATAATTCCTTTGCGGAAAATATTCTGCGTGATATTCATGGAACATCGGAAATTACATCCAACAATGGAAAAATTATTCTGACCCATGCTTTCCAACCCATCACTATTTCAAATAGTTTTGCTGCTACAGTGTTGTCTGATATCAGTCCACAAATAAAAATTGAAACAGTAAATGGTGACGTTAAAATCAGCGAATTGAAATCTGCTGATATTGATATCGGTATTTCGAACAGTTTTGGCGAAATTGACCTTGAAATTCCGGAAAATTATCAGGGTTCTTATGACCTCAGCACAAATTTTGGCAAAATTTACTTGGATCAAATTTCTGGTGACAGGACCTATTATAAAAAAACGGGTGATAGTGAAGAGTCAATAAAACTGGTCAACACCAATGGCAATATTAAAATTCGAAAAAAATAAGGACTAAACGGATAGGTTCATTTCCAGGTATTAACCATGAAATGAAATCATTGTTGTCCCCATGAAAATGAAAATCCCGGTTTTGTTGGCCGGGATTTTTTTTTATCTTCAATATTTTAACATGAGTTCGACTCTCCCTTTATCAAGGTCGAAAATCAGGCTAAGCGTGAGAGAACAAGGGAGATTGGGAAACAAATGAAAGTGGACAGTTTACCCTAAATCGAACTGATGATATTTAATGCAATAAAAATTTTCCTTGGATTACTTCCAACCCAATTATTGAAATAATTATCTGATCATTACTTTGCAGCTGTCAATTTCACTTGTCACTTTTCCAAATCCTCACTAATAATTAGAATTATCGCCTCCACTTGGAAGCTGTGAAATTGTCCAAAAGCTGAGGTCGAAATGACGTAAAATAATTTTTTGCCTCATCCGGAAAGTTAATTTAAATTATAAACCGGAGGATGATTATGAAGAGACTCTTTTACTTTGCAGTTTTTTTGGGCTTTTTTACCGCAACGGTGATCGCTGAGGAGTGTAAAATCCACCTGGTTTTGGGTTCCGATACGGCCATTTGGAATGGTATGTCCACAACAAGATATCACAACACCTATGATCCGGCACTTTATACGGACCCGAACATGAATGGTCACCTGGTCATGTCCGATGCTTACCGAAGCCGTCTGGTGGATTCCTACGGTACCCCCATGAAACTCACCTGGTGGATGATGTGTGGGAATATTTTCCGCTATGCCACCAATACCGATTGTCCAATACCCAATATCATGACCATGTATCATATGCAAGAAAACCACCTGCCGCAAATTGAAAAATGGGGCGATGAACTGACCCTTCATTACCATACCTTTTTTTGGTCTGATTATGACAAGGATGGAAGATGGTACTGGAACCAGTCTTATAGTTTTGAGGAATCCCGGGAGGACTTTGATTTTACCCTCTGTCAATTGCTGTTGGAAGAGGAAAATTTCTTTGTCAGTTTTCGCAGCGGCTGGCATTTTATGGACAACGACTGGCAGGCTTACCTTGATGAACTGATGCCTTTCAGCATGCATAATGATTATCCTGTCCACGGTATTGACAATGAAGAACCACTGGACAATAATTATGACTGGTCTCAGGCCACAGACCTTTGGGAGCCCTTTCATCCCTCTCCGGAAAACTACCAGCTTCCTGGTAACAGCGGCAGTTGGAATCTGCGCTCCCAGCACATCGGCAATGTGAGATACCGGGCCACCCTAGATACGATTTTTGCCAGGGCCTCAAGAGGAATACCGCAGGTCGCCTGTCTGTGGGGACATTTACCGGAAACGGATTTTTGCCAAAACCTGGAGATTATCGATAGTATTGCCCATCAAAAAGAATCTGAATATGGCGTGACTTTTAAATATTCCACAGCCATTGAAGCCATGCAGGAATGGTTGAAGACGAATGATCTGACGGCGCCCCAAATGACACTGACTGAAAGCGGGCCTGACCATGCTTTTTATGTGGATATCCATGTGGATGAACCGATTTTCCAGAAATATCCCTATGTGGCTGTCAAGGATGTATATGAAAACTATTACAAGATGGAATGCATTTCCGGCGGAAATCTCACCTGGCGGACCATTGCCCCGCTGGATAAAAGCAAAATTGCCAAAATCGGCGTTGCTGTCTGTGATTCCGTGGGAAACCAGACCTTGGATTTTTTGTGCTATCTGCCAGATGATCGATTCCTTGACGATGGGGATGAAAATTTTCAGGTTATTACGGGAAACGGAAAAGTCACCAACAGCAGTTCATGGGGAAAAACGGCAACCTATATTGCCTTGAATTCTCCGGATACGGCTGCTGTGGTCTATGATCTGAATATTGAACAATCAGGATGGTACAACCTTTTTTACCAGATACCCGGAATATCCGGACAGGCTGCAAATTATATTTTTCAGATTCTCGCTGATGGCGTACTTTTAAAAGAAACCCGGTTTGAAGACAAATTACCAGAAAAATCCTGGGTCTATCTGGCGACCCTTGAACTGTCGGAGTTACAGTCCAATCAGTTGTACATCAAAGTTCCAGCAGCGGGCCAAACCTCGAAAATTGCACTTTTCGATGTATTGAAAGTATCGCCACTGGTACGGGAATATGACCTGATTTCTGATTTCAACAGCATGGAATTTGGCAAAGTCAGTGTCAACATTGAAAATTTCAAATCCCTGACCTTGAAAAACAGCGGGTATAAGAATTTGAAAATCAGCGATATGTACTTTCAGAAAGGCCTTTTTTATTTGCCGGACCCGCCGTCGGAAATACCCGCCATGGGGGAAGCGACTGTGGAGGTATCCTTTTATTCGAATGTTTTTGGAGAATTTTTGGATACTCTGATCATTGAATCCTCGGACCAGTTGGAACCAGTCAAAAAAATCTGCTTTTCAGCCAATGTAACCACCTACTTTCTGGCCCTGGACAATGAAGATTCCCTTCACTATCATGAAGTCGGTACATGGAACACCAGCGTCACCCAGGCCTATGGCCTATCCAGCCGGTTCAGCAGTCTGAACCAAAATCCCAGAGCCTATGCCACCTTTGCCAAGCAACTGGATTACCAGGGATTATATGATATTGAGTTTATTGTTCCGGTAACCGTTAATTCGACCAACCATGCCCTCTATATTGTTTATATTAATAATGTTGTCATCGATTCGATAATCATCGATCAGAATGAAGGCAGCGGAGATTGGGTCACACTGGGAAGGTATTTTCTACCGTCAGCCTATGAAATCAAAGTCAAAGTCCAGGACACTGGAAAAAATTCAAATCCCCAGGGGGTCGTGTTACGGGCTGATGCCCTTCAATTTACTTTGGTGGAAAACCTGACTGAACTGGGCGAAGATGTGACATTGCCCTACACTTTTGAACTGAAACAAAACCATCCCAATCCATTCAATGGCAGCACGACCATACAGTATGCCGTCCCTTCCATGGGTAAAGTCCATTTGGCGGTTTACAATTTAATCGGGCAGGAAGTAGATGTGCTGGTCAATGAAATGAAAGCTGCGGGATTTTATGAATTGAACTGGAGCAGCAGCGAGCTAAGTACCGGCGTCTATATCTACCGGTTGAGATTTAATAACCAATCGGTTACCAAGCGCTTGATTTTAATGAAGTGATCTGTTTTGGAGTGGGTGCCATAAATTCAAGTTCCGGGCGTGAAATTTTCACATTGCCCGGTAATTCTTTTGGATAATCTTTTATAGCATTTATCATAAAAAATCACGCAGGTGACAATTCCTATTGTCCTTTCTCCAAATCCTCCACAATCATGGGAATTATCGCCTTCAATTGGAAACTGTGAAATTGAGCCAAAAGGCTTAAGTCGAACCGGCAATGTTTAATCCATCAGGCTGATTTTCAAAATCAGGGATGAAACCAATCATTCAAACAGCTGCCTAGAGTACCCTTCTAAAAAAAACACTAAGAACGATACAGTCTTTTGTAGGACTGGCAGGTTTCTCCCAAAAATCCCTTTTCAGGTCTGGACAAAAGCCAGTTACCGGCATCAGTGATTTTTCCGCTTTCCAGCACAATGAAGTGAGTGGATAATTTTTCCAATATAACAAGATTGTGTGTAACAAGGATGATAGCCCTGCCCTTTTCCTGGGCCTCTTCCTGAAGTAAATGGATAAACTGACCTTGTAGTCGCTCCTCAATTGAAGCAAAGGCTTCATCTAGGATAAGCAGCTGAGGATTGGGGGCCAGGGCCAGGGCCAGTCCGACTCTTGATAATTCACCGCCTGACAGCTGGTGCGAAAATTTCTTTTGTATCTGGCCCTCATGAAGGCCAACTCTCTCGAAAAGCGCCTTCAGGTCACCGATACCCAGCTGCTGAAAATGCTTTTCTACCGTCAGCATTGGATTTAAACTTTGGCGGACGTGCTGAAACATCAGGGATATTTTTCGGCCTCTTAACTGTTTTAAATTTTGGGATTCGAACAGGTTTATCCCGTCGAAGAAGATTTTTCCGGTGCGGCGCAGGCCTTTGTCTTGAAGATTGAGAATTGATTTGCATAGCAGGCTTTTACCACTGCCGGAGGGCCCGAAGAGGCCCAGTATCTGACCTTTTTCCAGACTCAAGGAAATCCTGTCCAGCAGTATTGTGTCGTAGGCATAGAGGGAAAGATTTTGCAGACTGAGCAAGGGTTCCATATTAGCGATCCTGCAATTGGTTTAAATCCGTCACTTCCATCAATTTTCCATCCCTGATCCGGTAGACAGAATCCGAAAAATATTTCACCAGAGGCAATTTGTGGGTAATAAAAATGTAAGATATCCCCAGGGTTGATTTTATCTGTAGGAAAAGTGTCAGTAATTTTTCCTGGTTTAAAATATCCAGAGAAGAAAAGGGTTCATCGAGAAGAAGTATCTCCGGGCTGGTGGTCAGCGCGCGTACAATACTGATCCGCTGCTTCTCTCCGCCGCTGAGCTGGTCAGGATGTTGCGCCAGGATGCCACCGGACAAACCAACCATATCCAGTAAATATTCACATTTTTCCATTTTTTCACGACTGGTCAGTGAATTGGAAAATCCATGGACCAGGTTGTTTTTCACCGACAGTCGCGGATTCAGGGAGGCTTCGTAATTCTGGAAAACCGGTTGCAGGTTCCTGCGATATTGGGTCTTTTCCTTCTTAGAAAAAAAAGCAATATTTTTGCCTTTGAAGAAAATTGTGCCACTATAAAGAGGCGTGAGATTCAGCAAAGCCATGATCAGAGAACTTTTACCGGTGGCCGAATCCCCGACAATTGAAACAGAGGCATTTTGGAGGATCGAAAAGGAGAGGTTTTGCAAAACCCACTCAGGCTGCCGCTGAAAAAACCGGTCCCGATGTGCCAGAGAAAGATTTTCAACAGTCAGCAGATATTCCTTCATGGGTGGTTTTTTTCCTTTCGAAAAATTGCCATTAACCCGTCACCTAAAAAAGAAAAGGCAGACACATTGAGAAGAATAAAAAAGCCGGACAAAAAAATCAGGCGATAATTGCCCATTGGATAATATCGGGCCTGGTTGAGAATTGTTCCCAGGCTGATATCAGGAGACCGGACTCCCAGTCCAATAAAAGAAATGCCACTTTCTACCAAAAAAATGGTTGATATCTGTAATACGAAAGCGGAAATGAGGACAGGCACCAGGTTTGGCAACAGGTGCAGCCAGAATATTTTTCCTCTTGAAAGTCCCTGACAAAAGGCGGCTTTTACAAAGAGTGAAGTATGAATCTGCCGGGTCTCTCCTCTCACCATTTTCGCCGTTTCCATCCAGGAAAAGAGAGACAGCACCAGGATTATTCTGATCAGTGAAAACTGGTCGAACCCCAGCACCATAATCAGCAGAAAATATTTTGGAAAGCCCATCATCAGGTCTGTGAATCTCATTAGCAAATGATCAATACCGCGGGGACTAGCGCCACTGACCACACCGAAGAATAATCCGATGATAAGTGTTAATAGCGAAGATGCCAGGCTGATTTTCAGGCTCATTTGTGAACCATGAATTAAACGGGCGAAAATATCACGTCCCAGATTATCAGTTCCCAGCAAATGACCGGGGCTTGGCGCCTCATAGATTTTTTCAAGATTCTGCTGGTTGGGGTTGGTTTTTAGTATTTGGGGCAAAAAAAACGACAAGATAAGCACTAACGCCAGTAAAAAGAGGCCAATTGAAAGGTTTGGGTTGTGTAATATTTTATCAGCTGAAATTTTCATACAGCCATTCCGTTTTTAAGGTGGGATTAATAAACACCATAACCAGGTCGATTAGGGAATTAATGACAAGAATTGCCAAAAAAGAGATTGCCGCTCCCCCCATAATCACCGGCAGGTCCCGGGCCACGGCCGCATTAACCATGGTCCGGCCAATACCCGGAATTGAAAAAATATATTCCACAGTGACAGCGCCACTGAAAAATAACGGCGTAATGGTTGAAAACAATGACAGCAGGGGCAGAATTAAATTGGGAACAATATGGGCAAAAAGGATTGTTTTTTTGCACAGTCCCCGCGCTTTCGCTGCCAGCAGATAATCGCTGTCCATAATTTCAACCAATTTGGCTCTGAGATAACGATAAAAATATGCGGCCAGGCTCAGACCCATAGCCAAAGAAGGCAGGAACAGATGGTAAATCATATTGGCCAATTTAGCTAGAGACGATGAAAATGTTAGGGTGGCGTTGTATAGCATGGAAGATGGAAAGAGTGGAAAGGTGAAAGACAACAGCCGGACCAGGCATAATCCAATCCAAAAGGCCGGCAACGAATATAACAAAACCATGACCAGTGTCAGAATTTTCTCTCCTGCCCGATTTCGAAATTTTGCGGAAAAGAGGGCCAGTGGCAGGGAAATCGCCAG
Source organism: Fidelibacterota bacterium (assembly GCA_016934035.1). Taxonomy (GTDB): domain Bacteria; phylum Fidelibacterota; class UBA2242; order UBA2242; family JAFGTP01; genus JAFGTP01. The sequence continues at coordinate 153,225 of JAFGTP010000054.1, read as the reverse complement.
CCCCCAGATAATCGCCAAAGCGGACAGCAGTAAAGTAGGCATCAGACTGGTAAACAAAACTTTACGGACCGGCAGCCCTGATTGGGCGGAATAGCCAAAATCCAGAAAGACCGCCTTTTGAAGCCAGGCCACAAATTGGGAAAAAATATTTTGCTCCGTATTCTGAAAACCCTGCAGTTCCACTTGCCTTTCAACACTAAATGCCGGAGACAAAAATTTTAATTCCGCTGATCCCGGAACAACTTTTACAATCAGAAAGAGCAGCGTTAACCCAGCCAGGACCATAACAAAAAAGGTGAAAATTTTAAAAATAAATAATTTCAGAAAAGTTTTATAATGTAACATCTTCCAAATACCATAGCGGTGATATGACCGAGGGCTTCAGATTTTTGAGTCGCTTGTTATAAATAATAATGTTGTTTTTGACATAGAGCCAGGCATAGGGACAATCATCAGTCAATGTGCACAGGAGATCCTTCAGGCTGGTTTGAAAATCCTCAAAATTTTTCGCTTTTAAGGCTCTGTCGTTTAAGTCATCAAATTTCTTTGAGTAATATCCGGTCAGATGGAAAGGATGCAGATATTGGGAGCTGTGAAACAGGGCGGTGAAATCCGGTTTGATTCCGGCGCTCCAGCCCAACAGTAAAGCATCATATTTTTTATCGGGCACGATATCCGACACCAGATAGTTGGGCTCAACTTTTTGTGGAACAATTTTAATCCCCATTTTTAAAAAATCCTCCATCAGCATATCCAGAATTTGTTCACGGACAATATTGCCGGAATTGGTGTATAGATTGAAAATAAAGGGATGGCCATTTTTGTCCAGCAAGCCGTCGCCATCATGGTCCTGCCAACCTTCTTCGGCCAGCCATTGTCTGGCGGTGGTCAGGTCTGCTTTTTCATTTCCCCCGTTCAAATTTTCCTGAAAATTACCAAAGAGGACATGGGGCCCTGAGATTGGTTTTGCACTGCCGGCAAGGAGTTTTTCACTTATGATTTGCCTGTTAATTATTAGTCCAAGGGCTTTCCTCACTTTTCTGCTGCCGAAAAGATGGTGAGCTTTGATTGACGGAATAAAATCAGCAGGAGATTGCTGCGTTGAATCTTTGAAACGAACAAAACTATCACTATCCACCATATTCCAAGCAATAAAATCGTAATCCTTGCCGGGAATATTGAGGATTTCAATTTCCTGATTTTGTTTTTTTATAGTCTCCAGGTAGAGGGTTGGCGGGTCCAGCAAAAGGTCCAGTTCTCCATTTAAAATCTGTTGTACTGCAACAGCTGGTTCAGAGATAATTTTGATGAGGATTTGCGGTATGCCAGGTTTATTTTTTTGATAATATTGATCAAATCCTTTCAAAGAGATATATTGCTGGTTTTCCCATTTAACCAATTGGTAAGGCCCGGAACCGATGGGGAAATGTCCGAAATCGGAGTGAAATAATTCCTCAACAGGTATTTTGCCGAGCAGGTGTTTCGGCAGAATGACCCCCTCAACTGCATTCATCAGCATAAAGGGTGATTTTTGCGTAAAAGAAAAAACAACCGTGGAATCATTAGTCGCCAGGACCTTTTTAATATTTTTTTTGTAGGATATCCCGTCCCAGCCAATGGCTTTGTTGGTGTATAAATGATGGGTGAAAACCACATCGTGAGCCGTCAACCGGACGCCGTCATGCCAATAGATTTCAGAGTGTAGCCGAAATGTAATTTCCAGGCTGTCATCACTAAAAGAGTAGGATTGGGCCAATTCCGGTGAAAAGGTGAAAAAATCTTCATTCATTTTCAGAAGATTGCTAAAAATCAGGGAATTGATGTTCTGGGCCGTGGCTGAAAGCGGCATAATCGGCAGCAGGGTTTCCGGCTCATAATAGATACCAATGGATATATGCCGATGGTTTTGTTGGGTTGGACTACAGGTCAACAAAACCATTAGCGACAATGTGATCAGAATATTTTTTTTTGTCATGGAATCACTCTTTATTGGAATTAAGGATTTGGGATATTTTTAATTTGACTTTGTCCATGCGCAGGGGTGGATTGAGAATGTGGTCAAAAGTTCGTGTGTAGACAAACATATCATCGGGAGATATGATCATTTCAGAAATTAGCAGGGTAACCGTGTTATTTTTGAGTAGTTTTACCTTTTGTGCCAGCTGGAAGCCGGTCATTGAAGGATTGTTCAAATCGGTGATGAGGATCGAGGGCCTTGTTTGCAGAAAGGTTTCATAGGCCCTGTCATAATCATTTTCCAGGTAAAGAGAAACTTCATAATTGGAACAAATGGTTTGTATAAAATCCTGCAGGACATCGTTTGAACTTACAGACATCAGGCTGATCTGATTGAAGGAATTTGAAATTTTGCTTTTTTCCCCCTTCTGTGGATTGTTAACAGCGGGAAAACCCAGGACAACCCGGGTCCAGAGTCCCACCTGGCTGTCGATATTGATGAAACCATTGTGACGTTTCACCAAACCGTAGACCTCGCTCATACCCATTCCTGTCCCCTTGTCACCTTTGGTGGTATAAAATGGGTCAAAAATTTTTTCTATCACTTCATCTGTCATTCCGATGCCGGTATCTTCAATGGTTAAAACAACAAAATTGTTGACGAATTTTGTTTTGATCTTGAGCAGGCCGCCATCGGGCATGGCATCCACGGCATTAAAAATTATGTTGGCCAATCCGTTTCTGAGTTCCGAACGTATGCCACGAATAATGAGGTTTTCCTGAAGTTCCAGGACCGGTTCGATAATAATGCCTTTTTCCCAGGGAATATTTTTCCACTTGGGTTCTGTGATTGTCAGAACATCCTCAACCAATTCACTGACATTGATTTTAGACAATTTTTCATCGATTTTATGTCTTCCAAAATCCTGAATAGCCCTGATTTTTTCGGCGCCGTCTGAAATGGCTTTTTTCATCAAGTCCAGGTTTTGTTGAACAGAAGACGGGACTTTTTGTTTTTCAATCAGATTGATACGGCCGGATAAAATCGTCAGAATATTATTAAAATCATGGGCCACACCGGAACTGATTTTCCCCAGGGCCGATAATTTTTTGACCTGCAACGATTTGTTCTCAATAATTTTGGACTCGGAAATATTGCGGCAAATCAATACAAATTTTTCAGGTTTGCCATCATCGCCCGGGTCCGGGAATAGCCGCTCTTCAAAATATTCGTTCAGGAATTTATCAAAATAAGAAACAGGAAGGATTTTTCCCGAGTCCAAAATGGTCTGCAAAGGACAATCATGGCACGGGAGCAATCTGTTTTTCAAAACACTATAGCATTTTTTCCCCGACAGGCGCTCTCCTTTTCCCAAAATAATATCCGCAGCACGGTTGGACGCAGCTATCGTAAAGTCCATGGTGCATAGAAGAATGATATCAGTTAGAATATTATGCAGGTTGGTTAAGGCTTTTTCATTGCAATCAAACATCATGTTTTTTTGAATTCCTCCTTGATATTAAAGGACTGATTAAACTATTAAAAAAAAACTAAGAGACAAAAGTCTTTTAGTTTTTTTTTGAAAGTTCATGAAAAAGTGGTTATAAACTGGCTATTATCCGGTCGATCTGTAGGACTTTTTGTGAACCGGGTATAATCGCATAGCATTTTTTGGCACTTTGTAAGAATTCTTTTGCTTTGATTAAATTGTTTCTTTGTTGATAAAATTCCGCCAGGGCCAGATGTGTTTCGCCCAGATTGAGGTAGTTGTGGCCCGCCAGATTTAATTTTATACTGGTCTCAAGAAAAGAAAGCGCAACATCATCTTCACCCTTCTTCCCGGCCAGAATACCCATGGCCCGATAAATATCAGCAATACTGAGTTTATCACCAATTTCAGAAAATAAAGTAAAGGCACAGGTGAGAACGGCATAACTACTCTGAAGTTCATCCCGGTAGATCAGGGTTTCTCCTTTTACAAGGTAGAAGAGTGCTTTTAGGAATTTTTTATCTGCATTATCCAACAGTTTTTCAGCTTTGGCAATGAAATTCATTGATTTTTCATATTCCCTGTTATGACGATAGGTACTGGCAATATTCAGCAATGCTTTGATCAGCAAGGATTCATTTTGATTGATCTCAGCGTATTCCTTGACAGTGAAATACTTATCAAGGGCAGCAGGAATATCGCTTTGCATGGTGTAATAATTTCCCAGACTGATATCGCACTTGATGATCAGGTCTGAAAATCCATTTTCACTGGCCAGTTTCCTGGCTGAGTCGAAAAGGGCTTTCCCCTCTTTGTAAAGCCCTTTTTCGATCATCAGCACGCCGAGGGAGTTTTTTACCCGTGCGACTCCTTCGAGGTCTTCATTGTCCATACATTGACTCATACTATTTTCAAAATGATTGTTGGAGGTTTCCAAATCATTTTGGTAAAAATAGATTTCCCCGAGTTTAAAATACAAGGATGCCAGTTCTTGGCCTGTCAGGTTATCAAATTCTGTTTTAATCAGGGAATTGATAACTTCTTTTGAATACTCCAATTCTCCGGAATCAAAGGCTAAATCAACGACGGCCAGCAGAAATTGTTTAAATTTTATTCGATCCACTTCTTTTTGAACAAAATATAACAATGTATCGAAATCAATTCTTCGGGTGGCTTTATTGATTTGATGGACAGTAACCAGATTTTTATAAATTTCTTTGTTCCAGATATTGTTCAGGTACTGCTCCCGCTTGGTTTTTAACTGGTTGACTTTGTCAACGACTGATCGATTACTGTAATTTCCGGCCAGTTCAAGAAGATGGTTTAAAAGTTTTTGATTATTCAATTTTCCTCAACCTCATAAAGTGTTTGTTTCAAAAACCCCAGCCAAACCGGGTAAAATGATCCGTTTGAGTTTTTACCACCTGGTTTTCAAGATCAACAATGACATCCTGAATTTCTACCCAGAGGTTGGTGTTTTCATCGAGCCAGAAGGCGCGAATATCTTCGACCAATGTATTTTCATCAACATTTATGGCATTGAAAGGCAGTTCTATAGTCACATATTTTGTAAATTGCTGACTCGGTAAAAAACTGATGCCGGCCATGTTATCACCTTCAGAAATGAGAGTTGCCTGAATGGTCCTTTCTTCTTCCTCAAAGGCATTGGCGGGAACAATCAGTTTGCATCCCAGCATGTCATCTGTCGCAAGAACGCCGCCTGCATGGGTAAAGACCATTTCGCTGATGGTGACTTTGCTCAGTGCCCTGAGGGTTGAGGCCACATCGGAATTCCATTGAAGAAATTGAATTTCCTGGGCAGGAATTCCCTTGGATTCCGTGATTTTCGGGTTGATTAATGCGGATTCATCGCAACTGATGATCATACAAAAGACAGCCGCCAGAAGGATTGTCAAAATTACGAATGTGTGTTTCTTGTTCATTTTTGTCTCCTTTTCATTAATAGTTTACGCAAATTCTATTAAGTCAAAGATAATGCCGCATTGACAACCACATGTTTTTGAATATTTTAGACCTCTTTGACTGACCGGCAGGATATCGGTTTATGGACATATTTATACAATAATGGCTATATTTGACCATTTTTTAAGGATTCTACATCAATATTATATCTTTTTATACGATGTTTCAGTTGTGACCGGGTTATATTTAAAATATTAGCGGCCTGCACCTGATTTCCGTTGGTTTCTTTTAAGGTGTCAATGATAAAATCTTTTTCCAATTGGTCCAGAGTGATTTTTCCGGGAATATTTTTGGGAAGGCCCTTTTTTGCAGGGGACTCCGATGGGGTGATAATGGTCAATTCACTGATGATGTCGGCATTTTGGAAAAGGACCTCCCGTTCAACGAAATTTTTAAGTTCCCTGACATTGCCCGGCCAATTGTATTCAGCCATGGATTTTAAGCAGTGACGACTGAAACCTTTAATATTTTTGTGAAATTTTTCATTATATAATTTTAGAAAATATTTTGCCAACACTTCGATATCCTGTTTTCTTTCGCGTAAAGGCGCCAGGGTAATGGTGGCAACACTGATGCGGTAATAAAGGTCCTGTCGGAATTTATTTTCCTTCATCAATTGAAATAAATCCCGGGAGGTGGCACATAAAAACCTTAAATCCAACTCAATTTCTTTCAGTCCGCCCAGTCTTCTGATTTTTTTTTGCTCCAGAACCTTGAGCAGTTTTGCCTGCAGGATTGTCGGCATATCACCAATTTCATCGAGAAAAAATGTTCCTTTATGAGCAATTTCCAGAAGTCCTTTTTTGGTGACACCTGCACCGGTGAAAGCGCCTTTTTCATGTCCGAACAGTTCAGATTCCAGAAGAGTCTCCTGGATAGCGCTGCAATTGATTTCAATAAAGGCCTCTTTGCTTCGTTCACTTTGTTCATGAATTTTTCGGGCCACCAATTCTTTTCCGGTTCCCGTTTCGCCACAGATCAAGACAGTTGTATCCGGTGACCGGCTGATAATCGCAATTTGATTTTGAATTTGAAAAAAGGCTTCGCTGTCACCGATAATTGAGACGCCTGTATTCCGGGGTGATTGATGAGATTTGATTGGAAGATATTGATTGATTGTATCATTAAGTTTTTCAAAATCAAAAGGTTTGGTGATAAAATCGACGGCGCCAAGTTTCATGGCTTTGACAGCCGAATCAATTTTATTTTCACCGGATATGATGATTACGGGAATGTTGTGTTTCTGGGCTTTCAGAGACTCCAAAAACTGGAAACCGTTCATTTCTGGCATGATCAGATCAAGCAGGATTAATTCCGGCCGGCACTCCCCGATTTGCCGGAAGGCTGTTTGTGCATTATTATAAGAATTGATATCATAGATCGTAGAAGGAAGGTTTTGTTCTATGCTGGCGATTATTTGAGGTTCATCATCGATAATAAAAATTTTTCGCATACAGGTCTCCGGAAGTTTTGAAACGGATAATTATATTTCATTTAATCCTTTTTGAACCGGATGCTCAAAAGGTTTTATGAAAAATAGGCAATATTTAATAAAATTTGAATAAAAAATATGAAACGAAAAAGGGAAAATAAATTTCTTGTTTATCCCGTTAAATTCAGTCATTTTTAGAAATGTAACACCCTTGGGAACAGTGAGCTGTGTATGGATAAAATATATGATGTAATAATTGTAGGTTCCGGACCGGCCGGTATGTTTGCCGCAGAACGTCTCAGCGGAGAAAATTTATCGGTTCTGGTGGTTGAGCGGGGCGATGAACCCTCCTTGCGCACCGATATGAATTTTGGCATTGGCGGCGCAGGTACTTTTTCCGATGGCAAACTGAATCTAACCAGCAAAATCGGTGGTGATCCTACTTCTTTTGGCCGGACAGATGAAGAAATAGAACAATTAATTCAAAAAGTAGATGATGTGTTTAATTCAGTAGGCGCCGAAGGGGGCTATTCCGGTCTGAGCGATATGGGAAGTATGGAACTGAAAAGAAAAGCCCATTCTGCCGGCGTGGAATTTATTTATGCAAAGCAGCGTCATATTGGGACCGATGTTTTACATATCATTATCGATCGGTTTTATAGAAAATTGGCCGCCGAGAAGAATATTCAATTTTCCAAAAATGATCGCGTCAAGGATATTAAAAAGAAAGATGACCTGTTTTTCATTGAAACGGAGCAGTCAAAATATTGGGGTAAATATTTAATAGCTGCACCGGGACGCGCCGGCTCCTATTGGTTGCGCGAGCAGGTAAAAAACCTGGGGGTCCAGACCTCCTATGGCCCTATTGACGTTGGGATACGGGTTGAGTTTCCCTATGAAATTTACGATAAAATTGCTACGGTCATGTACGATGCCAAATTCCGGCTCTATACAAAAAGTTTCGACGACCTTGTACGAACCTTTTGCACCAACCCGAGAGGATTTATTACCAAAGAGGTTTATGATGAGTTTGTCCTGGTCAACGGCCATGCCAAAAGAGACCATAAAACCGTCAACACCAACTTTGCCCTGCTGTCCCGGGTTTCATTGACCAATCCGGTTGAGGATTCCACCGCATACGGGCGGGACATCGCCAGAATGGCCATGACGATTGGTGGCGGCAAACCCATTATCCAGCGATTGTCTGATCTCTTAAATGGCAGAAGATCAACCTGGGGGCGCCTGGCCAAATCGGCCATAACACCAACGCTTATGGATGTGACGCCCGGCGACATCGGCATGGTATTTCCCCATCGCATCGTACGCAATCTGATTGAAGGTATCACTGTACTAGATGAAATCATATCCGGCCTTCTGTCCAACAACACCTTTCTCTATGCACCGGAAATTAAATTTTATGATACAAATTACCATGTGACACCTTATATGGAGACCACCTGTAAAAATTTTTTTGTAGCCGGAGATGCCAGTGGACACAGTCGTGGAATTGTTTATGCGGCGGTAACCGGGATTGTTGCTGCTGAAGGCGTTTTGGTAAAATGATTTTATATTTTTTATTTTTACGGGAACTATCGTATTTTATGAGGTTTACAAAATAGTTTAAAAATGAGTTTGAGAACAAGATTTCGAAAGGAAATTTACTTGAAAGCAAAAAAAAGACCTGTCAGATTAGCCTTACTGGTTTCGATTGTTATCATTTTTGCAGTCATCATTTCACCTGTTGGAAAAAAGATTGCTGTCGCCGGAAATAATTTATATATGAAAATGAATATCCTGAGTGACATTATTGGATTGGTCAACGAAAATTACGCCGAAGTGCCGGACTGGGACAATATTTTTGATGGTGTTTATAAAAGCCTCATGGATGAGTTAGATCCCCACTCTGTGTTCATCGATAAAAAGGAATTATCCAATATCGAAGAAAGTTTTGACGGAAAATTCACCGGCATTGGGATTGAATTTGATATTTTGGATAATTTTATCACTGTAATATCACCCATTGCCGATTCTCCGGCTGACAAAGCCGGCCTGCGAAGCGGCGATAAAATAATTAAAATTGATGGTGAATCAGCTTTTAAAATTGCACGGGATGAAGTACCCAAAAAATTACGCGGGCCAAAAGGTTCAAGGGTTATTGTCACCATCAAGCGTGGTGACGAAAAGGCCTTTGACGTGACCCTCATCCGCGATGAAATTCCGCTCTACAGCGTGTCCGCTTCCTTCATGATGGACGATGAAATCGGTTATATTTTTGTTAATCGTTTTTCAGCAACCACCTATGATGAGGTACAGGACGCTATCAATAAATTAAAAAAAGAAGGAATGAAAAAGCTTCTTCTGGACCTGCGGGGCAACAGTGGCGGTATTCTGGGAGAAGCAGTCAAAATCTCCGATATCTTCATTGAAGGAAAAGAAACGATAGTATCCACCAAAGGCCGGATTCCAAGTTCCAATGAAGTCTATTATTCCGGGCAGATTGAAACTGGTGACCGCTATCCGGTCATTGTGATGATAAATCGTGGTAGCGCCAGCGCCAGTGAGATTGTGGCCGGTGCGCTTCAAGACCTTGACCGGGGCATTGTCGTCGGTGAAACCAGTTTCGGCAAAGGCCTTGTTCAGAGGCAGTACCGGCTTCGAGACGGATCGGCAATTCGCGTGACCATTGCAAAGTATTACACACCTTCAGGTCGTTTGATTCAGCGTCCTTATGAGAATGGTGATATGGTATCCTATTACGAAGATTTTGCTGTTGAAAACAGGGACTCCTTGCTTGCCGTACAGGATTCTATCAAAAACAGGCCGGAATATAAAACCAAAAAAGGACGCACAGTCCTCGGCGGCGGTGGCATTTCCCCTGATTTTCATATTGATGATGAGTTTGATATTACCGAATCCGGTCGAAAAATTCTGACAGCTGCCACGCGTCCGGAATTTGTATATTCCATTGCTTATATTGACAAAAATCCGGATTTGAAGAATAACAAAGATAAATTTTTCAATAAATTTGAAATTACAGACCAGGAATTTGAAGAATTTCTAAAAATTGTTCAGGAACAAAAAATAGAAACCAAAGAACAAGAAGTCCTGAAAGACAAAAATTTTATTAAATTGAGATTGAAGGCTTCCATCGCAAAAGAGCTGTGGGGATATGACGAATCCTATAAAGTTCTTCGGCTTGGAGATGATTATCTCAAAAAAGTAATCAGCTATTTTGATGAAGCGGAAAAGATTTTAGTTGATTAGGAAATCTGATAACCTTAATTTATAGTTGACTTTTTAAGCATGTTAATTTAAACTACTCAGAAATAATTTATATGAAATTGAATTTAGAAATTAAAATGGAGGATGTTAACTAATGGTTCAATTATTTATTGATGGCGGAGTAATGATGTGGCCGATCTTGTTTCTTTTCATATTTGGCTTGGTTGTTACATTAGAAAGAATTTATACTTTAACAAAGTCGACCATTGTGACAAAAAGTTTTATTCCCAAAATGAACAAAACTTTAAAAGAAGATGGAGTTGAAGCAGCTCTCGAAGTTTGTGAAAATACTCCTGGTCCGATTGCTGAAATTTTTCATGCCGGATTATCAAGATACAAATACGGTGTTGCAGCAGTTGAAAAAGCCATCACCAATGCCGGCGCTGTTGAACTGGCTTTCCTCGAAAGAGGTATGATCTGGCTGTCAACTGTAATCGTTCTTGCCCCGATGCTTGGTTTTGCCGGTACAGTTGCTGGTATGGTTAACGCCTTCCAGGATATCGAAGCCGCAAACAATATTTCCCCGGCAGTTGTTGCGGGTGGTATTTCCGAAGCGTTGTTAACAACTCTTTTCGGACTTATTGTGGCTATGATTATACAATTTTTCTATAACATTTTTACTGCACGCGTTGATAGTATCGTTGTCAATATGGAAGAAAGTTCAATCAATCTTATCGATACAATTTCCTACGAACAAAGTAAAAACTAATATAAGAGTATAAAAAATGGCCGTACTAAAAAAGAAGAAAGAACGTGAAGCTAAAATTCCTGATGGTTCGCTTGCTGATATAGCCTTCCTGATTCTTATCTTTTTCATGGTAGCAACAACCATTGATATGGATAAAGGAATCGGTCTGATTCTTCCACCCGACAGCGAGGAAGAAGTCAAATTAAACAAAGACATGATCACCAATGTCCTCATCGACCCCAAAGGAAATGTCTTTCTGGATGGCGAAACCGTTGATGTGGACAGAGTAAGGACCGAAGTGGAAAAATTATTGGCCAAGAACCCCAAAATGATCTTTTCGATCAAAGCTCACGAAAGTGCCAAATATGAAGATTATATCTCTGTATTAGACCAGTTGAAAATGGCAAAAGCTGATAAAAATATATCAATTGCCCAATAACAATATCTGCAAGGAAATTTGATTATGGAATGGAAAAGAAAAAAAGAAAGTGTAGGAATTCCTACTACAGCGATGCCTGATATTGTGTTTATGTTGATATTCTTTTTTATGGTATCTTCCGTATTGAGAACTGCTGAAGGATTGCCAGTCAATCTGCCCCAGGCCAAAGAAATCAAAAAACTCAAATCCAGAGTTGACGTTTCCTATATCTGGGTCAACAAAGCAGGCATGATCAGCTTTGATGGTCAAATTGTTGAACCTGAAAATATCAGGAATCTGGCATTTGTGGCACAGAAAGAAGCTCAAGGGAACCTGACAGTATCCCTGCGGGCAGATGTAGAAACCAGATATGAAGTGATTGATAAAATTCATCATGAACTAAGAAAAGGCCAAGCCTTTAAAATCAATTATTCAACTAAATCAGCATCTTAGGGAAGTTATCATGATACTTAGAAAAAAACCTGAAGTCAGTCTAAAATTAAAATATCCAATAGTGGTGAAAAACTCACTGGTCATTACCCTGGTGCTATTCATCATTGGATTGTATCTTTTCCCTAAATTTGAAAGAGAAATTACCGTTCAACAGGAAACACAAACTTTCATCGAACAATCAGAAGCTGTGGTAACAAAAATGGAGATTCAACAGGTTCAGGCTCCTTCAAAACCGGCCATACCGGTCGAATCTGAAGACGAAAATCTGGATGAAGATATTGATTTTGAACTCCAATCTTTTGAGGATTTTGACCTCGATTTCAATGATGCTCCTCCACCACCACCTGATGAAGATGAATCCAGCGGCCCCAGGGTCAGATTCATACCTTACGATCAGGCACCGGATCCCATTGGTGGGTTTGCTGCAATTCAACGAAATGTAATTTACCCTGAAATTGCACAGGAAGCCGGTATCGAAGGTACAGTTGTGGTTCAGGCTTTTATTGATGAAAATGGTGATGTCGGTACCTGTGAAGTCCTAAAAGGAATTCCCAATACCGGTTTAAATGAAGCGGCCATTACCGCCATTAAGAAAACAAAATTCAAACCGGCACTGCAACGAGACAGAAAAGTCGGTGTCTGGATTTCAATTCCTGTTGTATTTAAATTAAAGGGATAATATTTAGTATTCATAAAATATCATAAGTATTTAAAAAGGGGTCATGTTTTGACCCCTTTTTTTGTTCCCATCAGGTTTGATAAAAATTGAATCAAAAAACAAGTGGTAGAAAGGATGATTTTTAACCCTTCCTTACCCTTTTTTCATAAGAATGGGTTAACCAAGGGATTATTCAAAACCAGTATCATATGACATGAAACATGCAAATCCACCCTGGTTAAAAATTAGGGCTTTAATAATTTTTAAGAGAGAATTTTTTCTACTATTCAATTTCAATATTTCGAAATTGGATAAACTCCCTGACTAGGCCGTCTTTGATATCCAGTTCCAAAACAGAAATTATTGAAGGTTTGTCAAAGATTTCATCAAAATTTAGAACATAAGTATAGGGAACATCTTTGAATAATTTAAAGTGAAGCGCACTTGAAATATACTCCGTTTTTTGGTCACCAATACTCCTGAACCTGTTTTTATATACTTTACCGGTGCTGGTTGTAATAGTATTTCGACCAAAGAAAACGACTTCCTGGTCCTTTTCCTTGCTGGTTATTCTGATTTCACAGGTCAATTGATTGTTATTGAACTGGACTTCGGACAATTCATAAACCAGATCATTTTTTTGCACCACTTTAATTTCTAAGGGATTGCTTTCGCTGGACAAGTCCTTGAATGTTAAAGGTTTTACAATCTCAAAGGGAACTTGCGTTTTGGCAACGGAAAATATTTCACCGGTTTCTGTTGAGATCAGGCGGGCATAAAGATTGACCTGATCATTGATCCGGCTGAAAGTTCCCGTCACAATGGCATCAACACCTAGAATTTTTCCAATGGATTTGACGGATTGCTCATCTAAGTGTCCGGAAAGTGAAAGTCTCTGCTCTTCAATCACTTTATTGAGCAGTTGTCTTTCAATCACTTTGAATTTTTTAGCGTTAAATAGCCGGACCGTCAGTTCATCTGCTATCGTAGGACCGAGTTGGATGGAATGATCATCACTGCCATAAAACTCAAGAACAGCAATTGTCAGGGATTCTGACCCTGTATGATTTCGGCTAATCTCATTGCCCAGTATTTTAATATAATGTTCCAGCGTCCGTGGTTGGGATTTTTTGATAAAAACCGGATTGCACTGAACCAATAAAATAGAGATAATAAGCAAAGATAACCATTTGAACATGACAACTCCTCTGATAATATTTAATGGGAAGTTATTTAAAATTAGGGGAAATTCGTAATAAAAAATGGGTCAATTATCTTTTGCTCCACGATAAATCCAGACATCAATAATACGAATTTCTTCATCACTCAAAGGCGGCAGGTTGATGGGCATGCGGGAGCCGATAATAGGAAATTCGCTGGCAATTTTATCAATGAGTAAACTTTGCTCGGGATATTTGGGGACCACAACCGGGCCACTGTCAGAATCACCTTTCATCAGGTTTTCATAGGATGTGAGATCAAGGCTGGCGCTGGAATTTTTCCCATTGCCATGACAGGCAATGCAATTATCACGAAAAATCGGGTCAACATCCCAATCATAACTCAACTTCATGTTGTTTGCAGGATCACAGGATAATAATAAAACAATTGCGGGTAAGAATATTTTCCAAAGGTTTTTCATAGGATTAATCTAGCAATTTGTAGAAAGAGAAGGAAGTAATTTGTCCGGCATCGCCCAGTGAACTGTAACTGATGTCAAAATTCATTTTTTTGATTTGAAAACCGGTACCGAAACTGATACCTGATAACAGACTATTGAGGTTGGTGCGGTTTTGCAGATCAAATTTTCTGCTGCCTGTTCCCAGAAAAAGGCGAAACATGGCATTGGGTTGAAATTTGATTCCGGTGTTAAAAATGATGTTACTCTTTTGATAAGCCATAATGTCGAGACTGACTGTAGCCGGCAGGTACTGTAATTTTTTGGATAACCCCACAATGGCAAGGTTTGGCATGTTTTCCTTTTTGTCTGTGTAGCCCGATAATTGATAGTCAATGTTCCTGTAGCTGATGCCGACGGCGAATTCATGTTCCGGGTGAAAATATTGAAGGCCAAGGCCGCCGGTCAATGCGCTGGCGGAATAATTTTGAATCGTGGACCCGATAAAGGCTGTTGATAAGCCGGCAGAAACATAACGGCCGATTCTTCGGGCGACCACCAGGGCAATCTCCTTGTCATGGGCAGAAAAAGACCCGAAGTCCAGACCGTTTTCGTCTTTTTCCTCAAAATCACCATAATTAAGATAACTGATGTTTATGGCGTAATGAAAATATTTATTTTCGAGACCAACACCCAGGGATGTTGTATTGATGTCGAGTACAAATCGAGTATAGTTTAAATGAAAAAATTCAGGCGATCGAGCCAGTGAGGCGGGATTTAAAAAGACACCGTCAGGATTATTATTGAGAGAAGAGACAGCTGCGCCCATGCCCCAACCCGAAGCACTTTTGACATGATTATGACCTTGGAACAGACCCTGTCCCCTCGCTCCTTGGGTCATCAACACTAAAATTAGTAAATATTTGGTTAATTTCTTCTTCAATTCTTTCATATTTCCATTTGTTTAAAATCGATTGATTCAGGATTTGTTTCACAATGAAAGAAAATATAAAAAGAAAAGGCAGAAATAACCAGATAATATAATTCAAATCCATTAGAAAAAGTTTATCATATCTTTTGTTTAGATATTGTTGCCAGTAGAAATTAAACTGGTCAAAAGTCAGGTGGGTTACATTTTCCAGGGATTTTTGAAAATTTTTTGTTTGGTGCATATCCTGAAACAAGGTATTGAAGATGCTTTCACCGAAATTGATTTGAAGAAACTCTATAGCTGAAGCTGAAAGAATGTACTTGTCCGAAGCCGGCTGGCTGAAACAGTGATCAATGTGAGTCAACTGGGACAGATCCGGCTGGTATTTTGTCAATAACAGTTTCGATAACCTGATTTTTGAATTGACTCCGAAACTGCCGGAAAAAAATTCAGCGAAGCCTTCATTGAACCAATCAGGAAAAAGGACCAGGCTGATTATTTGATTTTGAATTGCATGCAGCATTTCATGAACAATCAGATTTTGAAACTGCATTCGGTCCATCATGGTTACATCAGGCGTTTTGAGATAGATAATATTTTGGGTTGAGAGCAAGGCGCCCGGAATGTGCTCAGGAAGGCCCGTCAACTGATAGAATTTATCCGGGTCATCAAAAAGTGAAACCTTCAGGGTCAAATCCGATAATTCAAGAAACCGACTCAGTTCCTTTGCCTTGTCTTCTACAATTTTATAAGTTAGTTTTTCATAATCTGACGAAGCGTTGCTCGATGAAATTTCAATAGTATGGGCAGAGGAAAAGGTGAAGAGCAGAAGGAAGATTACTAGAAATTTCATAGCAGGCCCTGGGGATCAATATCCACTGAAATATTGACGCTGCTGGTTTTGGAATAAAACTCATTCTGAAGTAAAAGAGTGATGAGCCGACGAAGGTTGGCACCGGAGGGATCAATTTCTTTTCTTGATTTCAAGAGAATAAAATAGCGGAACAGATTTTTGATTTTGCTGATTGGATTGGAGACAGGGCCAAGGATTTCCATTTTTTGCTGATTATGTGTTTGCAAAAATGCAGCCGTATCTTGTGATATTTGTCGGACTCTGGCTTCATTTTTACCGGCAAAATTGATAGTTGCCAGGCGGGCAAAAGGGGGGTAATTCATCTGGTTGCGCTCAGAATATTCATTGTTGATAAATTTGACAATATCCTGCTGAAGGGCGCAATTAACCGTGAAATCCTCGGGATTGTATGTCTGGATAATCACTTCGCCGGCAATATTTCCTCTCCCGGCCCGTCCCGATACTTGATGCAGTAATTGAAAGACTTTTTCCCGCGAGCGAAAATCCGGCAGAAAAAGGCCGATGTCGGCATTGAGAACACCGACAAGGGAAACATTGGGAAAATCCAGCCCTTTGGCGATCATCTGGGTGCCCACAATGACCTGAATTTCACCTTTTTCAAAATCCTGCAGGACCTTTTGCATATGACCCCGCCTGGCCGTGCTGTCCATATCAAGCCTGGCGATTTTAATTTTTGGAAAGCGCTTTTCCAATATGGTTTCGACTTTTTGCGTACCAAAACCGGGATAAAGAAATTTTCGGTTGCCGCACTCCGGGCATTGATGAGGGATTTTTTCCCAATGATCACAGTAATGGCAAACCATCTGGTTAATATTTTTATGGTAGGTCAGCGTAATGTCACAGTGGCTGCATTTGGGGGACCAGCCGCACTGATTGCAAAGCAGAAAATTGGAATAACCCCGGCGATTATGAAATAAAAGAATCTGTTGCCCTTTTTGTAATTTTTCCTGGATTTTTTCCAGCAGAAATTTTGAAAATGGTAAATAAGGACTGGTCGTGTGTTCAAATTCTTTTTTTATATCCACCAGGTGGAGTCTGTTGGGTCTGACGGAGGTGAATCGGTTTGGAATTACCAGTTTTTCAAGTTTTCCCATCAGTGCATTGTAGTGGGTTTCCAGACTTGGGGTTGCAGAACCCAGCAGCACAACGGAATGGCTCAGGGAACCGCGTAGAAGTGCAGCATCCCGGGCATGATAGCGAGGTGCCGGGTTTTGCTGTTTGTAAGATTGTTCATGTTCTTCATCGACGATAATCAATCCGAGGTTGTGCATGGGCATGAACAAAGCACTGCGGGCGCCGATGACAATGCGAATTTCACCGGAAGCTATTTTGTGCCAGATATTGCTCCGCTCAATGGACGAAAGATTGGAGTGCCAGACAGCAATTTTGTTTCCGAAGGCACCGAAAAACCGATTGGCCAGATGGGTCGTCAATGCGATTTCCGGCACCAGGATAATGGCGCATTTGTCCATTTTCAAAGCTGATTCAATGAGTTTAATATAGACCTCGGTTTTGCCGCTGCCGGTGACCCCATGAAGTAAAAAACCTTTATAACGGCCAACCTTGATAGCCTGGTCTATTTTCTCATAGACTTTTTCCTGCTCTTCGTTGAGTTGAATGGTTTTTTGTTTGATCAGGAATTGGTCCATTAAATGGTCCATGGTAACATCATTTTCTTCGATGGTAATCATTCCTTTATCACGAAGGGCTTTAATGGCGCTGGCAGAAAAGAAGGATATCCGGTCGTGGTGAATCTGATTGTTTTCTTTGAGATAATTGATGATCTCCTGTTGTTTAACCCCCCTGCTGTTAATTGGGTCGCTGTCAAACCCGGTGGCTAAATAAATCGTTTTTTGCACTTTTTTTTTGACTTTAGCCGCCGAAAAATCGGGCTTTTCTTCGATGTAATGAGACAATTTCAAGGCATTCAGGGCCTTATTGAGGCTGGCTTTTTCAAATTTCAATTTTAATGCAGAAAAGGAGATTCCGGGGCGTTGCACAATGATGTCAAAAACATCCTGGTAAGGCGCATTTAGTTTTGAATTGCCTATGGGGTAAAAGGTCCGAAATTTCTGCATTTTAATTTCAAAAGGTAGGGCAGAGTCGAGAACCATTCCGAGCGGCGCAAGATAATAATCTGAAAGTTTTTCCAGAAACAGATACAATTCGCCGGGAAAAATCGGTTTTGTATCGATAATCTGGGTTATGCTGCGAAGTTTGTAGTCTGGTCTGTTAAAGTGAATCTGATGAACAAATCCAATCACCAGTCTTTTTTGAAGAGGCACCAGAACACGCTGTCCCTTGAAGTAGTGAAGGGTATTATCAGTAATTGGCTTGTAAGTAAATGTTTGCCTTAATTTTGCCGGAAATATGACTTCCAGAAAGAACTCTTTTTTTTGCATGGAATGAATTTATTGAAGATGGAACTTACAGAAAAGCGATAATTCGAATTAAATTTAAAAGGTGAGAATAAAACCCAGATTGAAATTGATCTCTTCCATTTTCAGGTCATCATTGTTCAGGGGTATTGATCGGACCATTTGTGCCTGAATTTTAAATTTTTCAGATCCAAGGCGAAAGGTCACTGCCGGTTCAGCCAGGAAAAAAATTTTATTTTCAATGATATATTCGACGGGGCCGTATTCGAAACTCTGCCCTAACTCTGAATCAATATTTACATTATCGTAGGCAACAAGGCATAGTCGGCTGGAAAAGGCCAGTTCACAGAGACTGGTTCGCAAACCAAAGGAGGGTTGAATAAAATACCGCCAATAGTCCACTTCGGATTCCATCCGGGGTGCATAGTGGTTGGTTATTGTTCCAAAACCAAAGCCACTATAGCACTCAAAAACAGCAAAAGACCGGTCCGCATGATAATAGCCAATCCCGATTTCACCAAAATTTCCCTTTCCCCAGTTTTCATTACCGGTTGCATCACCGGTCATGAAATTACCCAAAAAGGCAATATGGTCCATCGGTGCCAGAGCCGTGTTTAAGACGAATCCTTCAGATTCCCGGGCGCCGTAGATACCACCGGAAATACGGGCTTCACCTTTTTCCCGGAACAAAGGAATTGTCTGGGAATTGGGAGTGTAATAATAATGGGAACAATGGGCCAATAGCAGCCATGGCAGAAAAAAGAGTATGATTTGAAGTGCAGGTTTTTTCATGATGACAAATTTATAGTCGGGTCATACGAAAAGCAAGGCAGAAAACGCCACCGGGTCAGTTACTGGAATAAAAGGAACAACAGCGATTTGAATCGAATCAGGTCCTTTTTCCAAATAATACAGTCCCCAATCTTACCATACTTGCACCCTCTTCAATAGCCACGTGATAGGAATCGGACATACCCATAGAAAGGGTCTGGATTTTGGTATTTGGCAGGTTGAGGGTTTTAAGTTGCTCAAAAAAGGATTTCATTTTTTTGAAGTAGGGCCGCAATTCTTCGGCTGTGTGGTCCCAGGGGCCAAGGGTCATCAGGCCTTCAAGGCGAAGATTTTCCATTTGGGACAGGGCTTCGGCAATGGTTACAATCTCCTGAATACTCGGGTTTGCCCCATTTTTTGCCTCTTCGTTGGCAATATTGATTTCTATCAAGACAGGCAGAGGAGAACTACGGAAATTTTGAACTTTCTGATTAATCTTATCTGCTGTCGAAATGGAATCAATGGTTTGAATGGCATCGCAATATTGTAAGGCTTTGTTGATTTTATTGGATTGCAAATGCCCAATCATATGGAGTGTGATCTGGCTGCGATAGGCCGGCTCCAGGTTTTTCCCGATCAGTTCCAGTTCCTGCACATAGTTTTCGCCGATGTGGCGAATACCGGCTTCAATAGATTGACGCACCTCATCAAGGCTACGGGTCTTTGCGGCTGCGATCACTTGGACATTTTCAGGGATTTCCTGCAACAGGTGACGGACATTTTCATAGACACTCATGGTTCAGTCCTTTTTTTATCGATAAAAATTCATTATAATTTACGGATTGTTGAAACAAATTAAAACCCTAAGATATGGGCCCCGGATACTATTGAGAAAGTCGGTTTGAATAAGGCTTCTATGCCTTGGGTATCAACGCTAAAAGAAAGGCTGCTTTCTGATGAAAAAAATAATCTTTGCAATCACATTTCTGCTCATCCATTGCTTTGCCGGCGATCTTCGACTAATGGATATGAAACCGGCTGAAATTGACTCGCTCCTGAGGGCCAACGCAAAAAAGGGACTGACTATTTCAGAGCGCATTGATCTTTATTCCCACATGTTTTTGGGTACGGAATACAGTTGGACACCGACGGGTGACGGGGAACATGCACTTTATGAGCCGCAGCCTTTGTTCAGTTTTACCCAATCCAATTGCATGGTGCTGTGTGAACATTCTCTGGCCCTGGCGATATCTGACAGTTGGGACAATTTTTTCAATAATTTACAACAAATTCGCTACCGTGACGGCATCATCGGCATCAAAACCAGAAATCATTATACCATGGCGGACTGGGTGCCAGAAAACAGGTGGGTTCTCGATGATGTAACCCAACAGGTTGGGGAAAACTATACGGAAAAAGCCACACGTCGAATTTCCTATTCAAAATTTTTCGAATCTAAAAAACTAGCCGATTACCGCTATATAAAACCTGATGAAGATATTACCATTGATTATATTCGATGGGATGATATTCCAAAAATTAAAAAGAATATTAGCCAGGGTGATATCATGGCCATGATTCTGAAAGATAAAACTGATATTTTTTCCGGCCATATGATACTGGCTGTACGGGTCAGGGGCAAACTTTTTATTCGGGAGGCATCAACCAGTAAAATGACTACCTTTGAGACCGATTTTGATGAGTGGGCGGCCAGTCAATACGCTCAAAAGCGATATTGTGGTATCATTGTGACCCGGGTCAAAGAAAACCTTAACCAAAAGGATGCGGTGATTCTGCCCTGGGAAATACAGGACCTGAAAGGCCGGGCAAAAACCAATTACTACTCTCCCGAAATGTTGATCAGAGATTATTTAGAGAAAGATGCACGGGGAGAATTCCTGGGTGAAAGCGACTGGATCAACGGGAATTTTTCTGATGCCGAAGCAATTCCGGCCTGGGATACTTCAACCTTGATAGAATCCTTCAGAATCCTTGATTTTCAAATTGAGTCGCGAATAGCTGTGGCAAAAGTTGAATACCGGAAATTGGCTGACATCTTGCAGGATGTCAACGGTTTTTACCTGAAACCGGAACAAAAAGTTGACACTGTATTCTTTGAATTAAAGCAAAATGGCGAAAGGTGGAAGATTAAAAAACCGATCCAGAACAAACATATTTTTCTGAAAGCGATAGAACACCAATTGTCATCCCGGGAACTTGAAAAACTATCCGGCCGATAACAAGCCAGGCAGGTTATTAAAGGATAAAAGATCCGAAAATCAAAATCATATTTTTTATTGCATATATTGCATAAATTTTTCGAAATTTATTAGATTGAAAAAATATCAGGGAACATGAAGTATATTATGCTAAAACATAAGATTATGAATTGGAAAAACGGGTTTGTTTAAAGGGATTTTTTTCATCTCCGCCCATATCCCACATATGAACAAATTTTTCCCTGTCACAAAAAATATAAAACTAGAAAAGGTAAAGGCCTATGAAAAACACCTATTTTGACCTTATCGATCAAAGTTATTATTTCCCCCAGGAAGGCTTTGACTTGAGGGGCGGTACACTGACTTTCCACGGTATATCGCTCATGTACTTAATCGAAAAATACGGAACACCCTTCCGATTTATCTACCTTCCCAAAATAGGTGACCAGATAAAAAAAGCGAGAAATTTATTCAACCGGGCCATCAGAAATACCGGCTATGAAGGCAAATATCATTTCTGTTACTGTACCAAATGCAATCACTTTCATCATGTCATCAGTGAAGCCCTGAAACACAAAGTCCATGTTGAAACCTCATCCTCCTTTGACATCGACCTGATTATCAATCTCTATAACGAAGGTAAAATTTCCAAAAGCCGAATCATTATTAACAACGGATATAAAACCGACGAATACCTGGAAAAAATTATCGCTTTGCAGGAAATGGGTTTTTCCAATGTCATTACCGTTCTTGACAGTCTGCGTGAGATTGAAAGACTGGATAAACTGTACAGAGGAGAAAAGATCAAAATTGGTCTGCGAATGGCCATTGATGAAGAGCCCCAGTCAGCCTATTATACCTCCCGGCTTGGCATTCGAAACAAGGATATGATTGATTTTTTCAAAAATAACATTCAGGGAAATGATAAATTTGAATTGAAAATGTTCCATTTTTTTGTTGATTCCGGCATCAAAGACTCCCTTTATTACTGGGGTGAATTTCATAAAGCCGTTGATCTTTATGTCAATCTGAAAAAGGAGTGTGAAACGCTGGAATCCTTTAACCTGGGCGGGGGTTTTCCCATTCGAAACCATTTGGGTTTTGAATATAATTACGAATATATGATCAATGAAATAGTCAATAATCTGATGATCAGTTGCAACCGTGAAAAAATACCCCACCCCGATATTTTTACAGAGTTTGGACGGTATACTGTCGGAGAATCCGGTGCTATTATTTTTAAAGTATTGGAACACAAACAACAGAATGATACGGAAGACTGGTATATCATCAACAACAGTTTGATGAACACCATTCCTGATGCCTGGTCAATTCATGAAAAATTTATTTTGCTTCCCATCAATAAGTGGCAAAATGAATACATTCGTGTCAATATCGGCGGTATCAGCTGCGACCATTCTGATTATTACAACTCGGAAGACCTGAACCAGGAAGTATTGCTGCCCAAATATACCGATAAAGATAAAGAACCGCTTTATGTGGGTTTTTTCCATACCGGTGCCTATCAGGATGCAATCAGTGGCTATGGCGGAATCAAGCATTGCCTGATTCCATCGCCAAAACATGTTATTATTGACAGAGACGAAAAAGGCAATTTTGTCGATTATGTCTATCGCAATGAACAATCCGCTGGTGAAATGTTCAAAATTTTAGGTTACATTGAAAAGATTGATAAAAACAAGGGTAAATAATGAAAACTTTTGGTGATATTGATCCTTATTACAACGAATATGAAAACGCTGAAATCCTTTTGCAATCCATCCCTTATGACGGCACCTCTACCTGGGGGAAGGGCGCCGACAAAGGGTTTGACGCTTTCATGGAAGCGGCTGCCAATATGGAATTATATGATATCGAAACCGATTCCGAAGTCTATAAAAAAGGGATCCATCTTTTACCGGAAATCGATGTCGATGTCACACCGGAAGCCCTGTTTAAAGAGGTCCACGGTCGGACAAAACAATTGTTGCAGACTGACAAATTTCTGACCTTTTTCGGCGGCGAACACTCCATCAGTATCGGCATTATCAAAGCCATGTACCAAAAATATCCTGATATTACTGTCTTACAGCTGGATGCCCATGCTGATCTTCGACCCGAATATCTTGACAGTAAATACAATCATGCCTGCGCAGTTTTCGATGCCGCCCACAATACCAACCTGATTCAGGTGGGGGTTCGCAGTATGGATGTCCTCGAAAAAGAATATCTGAACCCGAACCAGTGTTATTTTGCTCATCGGCTGCATGGCAGTGACGGCTGGATGAAAAAAGCGGTGGGACAGATGACCGATAAGGTTTATATCACCATTGACCTGGATGTTTTTGATCCTTCAGTTATGCCGGCAACGGGAACACCGGAACCCGGCGGTATGGATTGGTATCAGATTACAAAATTTTTAAAAATGGTCTTTGAAAGCCGGGAAGTCATTGGTTTTGATCTGGTTGAACTGGCTCCCATGAAAGACAATCCGGCCCCGAATTTTCTGGCAGCAAAACTCTATTACAAATTACTCAGTTACAAATTCCACTTGGAAAGAAATTTCTGAAAATAACCAAAAATCAAGAAAAGAGGTATATATGAATGATAAAGGTCCTGTAACCCA
This sequence comes from Fidelibacterota bacterium, assembly GCA_016934035.1. Classification (GTDB taxonomy): domain Bacteria; phylum Fidelibacterota; class UBA2242; order UBA2242; family JAFGTP01; genus JAFGTP01. The sequence goes on along the minus strand of JAFGTP010000054.1, from coordinate 129,448 downwards.
ATTTATGCTGAAGCACTACAAACATTTCAATGCTGCTACGATAATTGATGCGGCAGCTGCCTATGAAAAACAACTGGAGTCCGGCAATAAAATGATGATCACACTGGCCGGCGCCATGAGCACTGCGGAACTGGGAATTTCACTGGCTGAAATGATACGGCAGGACAAAGTTCAGATCATCACCTGCACCGGCGCCAATCTTGAAGAAGACATTATGAACCTTGTGGCCCATTCCCACTACAAAAGAGTACCCCATTACCGTGACCTGACACCTCTCCAGGAATGGGAACTGCTGGAACAGGGACTCAACCGGGTTACAGACACCTGTATTCCAGAAGAAGAGGCCTTTCGCCGTTTACAGGGGCATATCTACCAAATCTGGAAAAATGCTCAGGAACAGGGCGAAAGATATTTTCCGCATGAATATATGTACAAAATGCTGCTTTCCGGCGTTCTGGAACAATACTATGAAATTGACCCCAAAAACAGCTGGATGCTGGCTGCGGCTCAAAAAAACCTGCCCATCATCGTCCCTGGCTGGGAGGATTCCACCATGGGAAATATTTTTGCCTCCTATTGCCTGAAAGGTGAACTGAAAGCCTCCACCATGAAATCCGGTATAGAATACATGCAGCAACTGGCCAATTATTATATTGAAAATACCCAGGAAAAACGAATCGGCTTTTTCCAGATCGGCGGTGGTATTGCCGGCGATTTCCCCATCTGTGTTGTGCCGATGCTTTATCAGGACATGGAAATGACCGATACACCCTTCTGGAGCTATTTCTGCCAGATCTCAGATTCCACCACCAGCTACGGGTCCTACTCCGGTGCAGTGCCCAATGAAAAAATCACCTGGGGAAAACTGGGAATTGAGACACCGAAATTCATCATTGAATCCGATGCGACCATCGTAGCACCGCTGATTTTCGCCTATTTATTAGGCTGGTAATTTTTAAAGGTTTCATTCCTTGCAGATTGAAGTTATCTGCAAGGATTTTTTTTTCTATCGTTAGAAAGGTACTACCTCCTTCCCAATATATTAGTTGCATTTAATCAAGAATATACACAAATTTCACTCTGTCGTTTTTGGCGACAGAAATGTTATGCTAATAAAAGAAAGGTATATTGTGACTGCACAACTGGATAAAGTATATGACCCGAAAAATGTAGAGAAAAAATGGTACAGGCACTGGCAGGAAAAAGGTTACTTTCAGCCTGCGAAAAAAAATGACACAGATTCTTTTGTTATTACCATTCCACCGCCCAATGTCACCGGAATTCTCACCATGGGTCATGTATTGAATAATACTTTACAGGATATTCTGGTTCGTCATGCCCGTATGCAGGGCAAAAAGACCCTCTGGCTGCCCGGTACGGACCATGCCGGAATTGCCACCCAAAATGTCGTTGAAAAAATGATTCGTAAAGAAGGCAAAAGCCGCTACGATTACGGCCGGGAAAAATTCGTGGAACTGGTCTGGGACTGGGCCAACAGACATAAATCCATTATCTTCAACCAACTGGAAGAACTGGGCAGTTCCTTTGACAGGACACGGGAACGATTCACACTGGATGACGGGCTGTCTCATGCCGTTCGCAAAGTTTTTGTTGAACTTTACCAAAAAGGGCTCATCTATCGTGGCCGCCGCATCATCAACTGGTGCCCGGTTTCCCAAACAGCCCTTTCCAACGAAGAGGTGATTTACAAAGAAAAACAAGGACAATTATGGTATTTTAAATACCCGGTCAAGGGCAGCAGTGAATTTGTTATCATTGCCACTACGCGCCCGGAAACCATGCTGGGAGACACGGCCGTAGCCGTGAACCCCAATGATAAGCGCTATCAACATTTGGTTGGAAAGATCCTCATCCTGCCGATCCAAAACCGTGAAATTCCGGTCATTGCCGATGATTTCGTAGACCCCGAGTTCGGAACCGGCTGCGTCAAGGTCACACCGGCCCATGATCCCAATGACTATGGCATGGGCGAAAGGCATAATTTGCCCCAAATCAATATTATGAATACCAATGCGACACTGAATGAAGAGGCCGGCGAAGAATTTGTCGGCATGGACCGCTTTGAAGCCCGCAAACTGGTGGTAAAAAAAATGGAAACCCTGGGATTGCTGGAAAAAATTGAAAACCATGTTCATAAAGTCGGTTTTAGTGAGCGGGCTGATGTGATGATTGAGCCTTATTTGTCATCCCAATGGTTTGTCAAAATGGCTCCCCTGGCGAAACCTGCCCTGGAAGTTGTTGAAAAAGGGGAAATCAACTTTTACCCGGAACGCTGGGTCAAAACCTACAACCACTGGCTGACCAATATTCAGGATTGGTGTATTTCCCGGCAACTGTGGTGGGGACATCGGATTCCTGTCTTTTATTGTGATGCCTGCGGCTGGATGGATGCCACCATGGAAGACATCCATGTATGTCCGACCTGCGGCGCAGAAACCCGCCAGGACACGGATGTTCTGGATACCTGGTTTAGCTCCTGGCTATGGCCTTTTTCTACCATGGGCTGGCCCCATCAGACCGATGATTTTAAAAATTTCTTTCCGACAGATGATCTGGTCACGGCGCCGGACATCATTTTTTTCTGGGTGGCCAGAATGATCATGGCCAGCCTGGAATTCACCGGCAAGGTACCCTTTAAAAACGTATACTTCACCGGTATTATTCGCGACGAACTCGGTCGCAAAATGAGCAAATCACTGGGTAATTCGCCGGACCCCCTGGTCCTGATTGACAATTACGGGGCTGATGCCCTGCGTTTTGGTGTTATGCTGATTGCGCCCCAGGGGCAGGATATCATGTTTGCAGAAAAACGTCTGGAAGTCGGACGTAATTTTATGAATAAAGTCTGGAATGCTTCCCGTTTTATCCTGATGAATGTGGAAGATGATGGGATCTTTGCGGAAAAATTGGACCCCCGCTCCGCAAACCTCACCCTGGCAGACAAATGGATCATTGGCAAACTGAGCCAAACCATTGTCAGGATAGAAAAACATTTTGCAGGGTATCGGTTTGACGAAATTGCCCGGGATATATATGATTTTGTGTGGAGCGATTTCTGTGACTGGTATATTGAAATGATGAAAGACCGGTTGTACAAAAATACTCCCGAAGGCAAAGTTGAAACCTTGAAAATCGCAGTCTTCATGCTGAAAAATATTCTGAAGCTGCTGCACCCCTATGCACCTTTTATTTCCGAAGAAATATATCAGAAAATCAAAGATTCTACAGAACCGGACCTGATTGTCTCTAGCTGGCCGGAAATCGACCCTTCTCTGACCAACGACGAAATTGTCAATGAGTTTATTACCCTGCAGGAAATTATTACTTCAATCCGGACTGTTCGCGCGGAACTGAATGTCGCCCCCTCCAAAAAGTTGAAATTACTGGTCAAGGGTGACGACAGTAAACGCGTTGTAAAAATTCTCAATATTCCGGAATTGGCCCTGAATATCAAGAGCCTGGCCGGAGTTGAAGACATTGCCATTGATGCCGATCTGGCCAAACCCAAGGCCTCATCTGCTCTGGTTATCGATAATACAGAGCTTTTTGTGCCTCTTGAAGGTCTGATTGACTTGGATGCTGAAAAAGCCAGGTTGGAAAAAGAGATCAACGGGCTCAAAGGCCGTTTGCAGGCAGTTCAGGGAAAACTGAAAAACCACAATTTCGTGAAACGCGCACCCAAAGAAGTGGTGGAAAATGAAAGATACAAAGAAACCAAATACAAAGCTGAGTTAAAAAAACTGGAAGACAATTTTAAAGCAATGTTTGAATAGTTATTAACGCCAACTTGTGTTCAAATTTCTGTTGAAGAACACCGATTATAAAAGCCTCTCATTTTCCGGGAGGCTTTTTTACGGAATGAACAATTAATGAAACTTTCTGCCTTTATTTCCGTAAAGCTTTTATTATATTTACCATAGAAAAGTACGGAGGCAATAATGTCATCAATCCCAAAAAAAATTCTTCTTTTAACCCTTCCCCTGTTGCTGGGCGCTAGCGAAATCAAAGAAACCCATATCACTGTTTATAACCACAACCTGGGATTGGTCCAGCAGGTCATGAATGTTGAGATCAACCAGGGGCATGATCTTTTTAAAATCGAAGGTATTTCAGCGCAGGTTGATCCCACAACTGTGCATTTATCATTTCCGCAGGAAAAATCCAAAATCCAGGTCCTGGAGCAAAACTATCTCTATGATCTCGTAAATTCCGACAAAATTTTTCAGAAATACATCGGTGAAAAGATCACCTGTTTTACCATTGGCGGACATGCCTTTACTGCTGACCTGTTGAGTATGGAAGGGAACAATCTGATTGTAAGAAATTCTGATGGCGGAATTCGCATTATTAACCGCAAAGAGATTTTTGATTACAATTTTCCGGAACTTCCGGGCGGTTTGATATTGAAACCGACTTTGCAATGGCAGTTGAAATCCGGCTTTGCCGGTGAAACCGACGCCAAACTCAGCTATCTCACCAGCGGAATGAGCTGGCATGCCGAATATATTTTAATTCTGGATCAAAAGGATGAAAAGGGCTCCCTTTCCTCCTGGGTCTCTTTGGAGAATCATTCAGGCGCATCCTTTATAGAGGCAAACTTAAAACTCATCGCCGGTGAAATCAATCGCGCTGCACCCCAGCTGCCACAAATGCCGCGAGTTGAAAAATCAATGGCCTTTGCTGCCATGGCCGATGAAGCGGTCAATTTCGAAGAACGAGAGATCATGGATTACCACCTCTATGAATTACAGCGCAAGGTCGACCTGAAAGACAAAGAGATCAAACAGGTATCCATGTTTGATGACCTTTATTGCAGAGTGGACAAGAAATATATTTTTTCCAATTACAATTACGCAGACAGTGATCGTCCGCTGGATGTCTGGATCAATATTTCCAATCGCAAAGAAAACAATCTGGGTCTTCCATTGCCGATGGGAATCGTGCGAATTTTCAAGGAAGATACTGACCAGACCTTACAAATGGTCGGAGAAGACAATATTCGGCATACTTCAAAAAATGACACTCTGAAACTGACCGTGGGGAAAGCCTTTGATGTCAAAGGTGAACGCCGAATCATGGACCGCAAACAGTTCAACCGGTCCGAAGAGGTCCGCGTCAGACTAAAAATCAGAAATAGCAAAGATGAAAAAATAGCCGTCATTGCCAAAGAAATGCACAGCAATGACTGGGAGGTTTTGAATTCTACCGATAGCTACAAAAAGATATCCAATGCCGAGTTACAGTTTGCTTTTGATCTGGGCCCGAACTCAGAGAAAGTCATAGAATACACCTTTCGGCGCAACTGGTAAAATAAACGGGAGACAATCATATTTAAAATCCCTGGGGCTTGCTGCAAAGAGTTAAAACGTGAGTGGAGATCAATATTTAAACTTTAATTCCGACCTGCAATACATCAAAGGTATTGGTCCCCGTCGGGCAGCTGCACTGGCTGCCGAAGAGATCAACAGTATGTATGACCTGCTCTATAATTTTCCAAGACGCTATCTGGACCGTTCCACCGTATGCAGAATCGTGGATTTAAATACCACCTATCAGGACCTTGAGGTTACGGTAATCGGAAAAGTGCTTTCAGGTGAATTAGTACGCAGAGGCAACCGGGCTTTTTACCAATTGCTCATCACGGATGGTTCGGGGACGGTCAAATGTACCTGGTTCAACGGTATCCGATACATTCAGAAAGTATTTGAAACCGGTGACCTTGTCGCCATTAGCGGCAAACCGGAATTCAGGTATGGTATCCAGTTCGTCCATCCTGACTATGACAAACTGGACCAGGAGGAATATAGTGGCCAGAACACCGGCAGAATCATTCCTTTGTACTCCAGTTCTGCTGAAATGAAAAACAAGGGGCTAGACACACGTGGGCTGAGGCGAATCATGGCCAAAATTTTTCAGGAATACACCCTCCAGGTTCCGGAAATCCTGCCGGCAGAGTTGCTGGAGCAGTACAAAATTCTACCTGTCGATGAAGCCTTGCGACAAATTCATTTTCCCGATGACAATAATCAACTGCTGCGGGCGAGAACCCGCTTTAAATTTGAAGAACTGTTTTATCTTCAGTTGATTATGGCTGTAAAGGCCAAAGGTATCAAATCCATCCACAAAAAATTCCGTTATGACGGGGCCGGCGAAAAATTACGCAAAATCTATGAAAAATTGCCCTTTGACCTGACCAGTGCTCAGAAAAAAGTGATCAAAGAAATCTGGAATGACATGAAAAAGCCGGTGGTGATGAACCGCCTTTTGCAAGGCGATGTGGGTTCGGGAAAAACAGTGGTTGCACTGCTGGTCTCCAGCATTGCCATTTCTTCAGGCTTTCAGGCGGCACTGATGGCGCCCACGGAAATCCTGGCACGCCAGCATTTTAAGACATTGCAGGAACTGGGCAGACCTGCCGGAATAAAAGTTTCCCTGTTGATTGGGGGGCAGCGCAAAAAAGAACGGGATGAAATCCTTCAGGAAATTGAATCCGGCGAAAGCCACCTGATTGTAGGTACTCATGCCCTGATCCAGGACAATGTTGTTATGGACAGGCTGGCCCTGGTCATCATTGATGAACAACATCGGTTTGGTGTCGAACAGAGAGGCAAAATCATCAAAAAAGGAATGAACCCCGATGTGCTGGTCATGACCGCCACACCTATTCCAAGAACCATGAGCATGACAGTGTTCGGAGATATGGACGTTTCCATAATTGATGAATACCCCCAAGGACGTGGAAAAGTCACTACCCGAATCGTCCAAAAATCAGATATAGAAAGTATCTACGACTATACCCGAAAACAAATCAAAGCCGGGGGACAGGCTTACATCGTATATCCGCTGATTGAGAAATCTAAAAAAATGGACCTGCAGGCGGCTGTGGAAGGGTTTCAATATTTATCCCAAAAAGTCTTTCCGGAATTTTCCCTGGCCTTGGTGCATGGAGGAATGAAAAGCCAGGAAAAAGATGAAGTCATGAACCGGTTCAAAGCCGGTGCCGTGCAGATATTGGTCAGTACCACAGTCATAGAGGTGGGTGTGGACAATCCCAACGCCACCATGATGATCATTGAAAATGCAGAACGCTTTGGCCTCACGCAAATCCATCAGTTGCGAGGCAGAATCGGACGGGGTGGAAAAGATGGCATCTGCGTCCTGGTGGAAAGAAATTCTTCACAGAAATCCGGTTTTCGAATGGAAATTTTGACCAATACAACTAACGGTTTTGAAATATCGGAGGAAGACCTTAAATTACGTGGGCCCGGCGAGTTGTACGGAACAAAACAGAGTGGTTTTCCCAAAATGAAAATCGCTGATGTCATTGAAGATAAAAAAATCATGCTTCTGGCCCGAAGCGAAGCCAGAAAACTGATCGATGAGGATACTCATTTAAGAAGAAAACATAATCAGCCAGTCCGGGAACATCTTCTTAAATACTATTCGGAATATCTTGAATTTTTGGAGATTTTATAGAGGGGTTTTCTTTTGAGCACAGAATCAGAAATCATGTTTACAGGGCTGTTAAAATCCTTTGTGGCCAATGGAATGATCAATTTGGGGGAACAGACAAACCCCCTGACGGGTAAAAAGGAAGTAAATCTCAATCAGGCTGCTTACAGCATCAAAATGCTGGAGATGATTCGGGATAAAACCCATGGAAATTTGTCCAAAAGCGAGCAGGACCTGTTGCGGAAATATTTGACGCATTTAAAAAGGCTTTTTGTAAAAATCAGCGATAATTAAAAAATATATCATAAGGAATTGGATATGGATTTTGTTAAAAAGAAAAAATTGAAACTGATCTTGACCCTGCTGACCTTTTTTCTCAGTCTGGTTGTCTATGTCATGACGGTTGCACCGACGGTTTCCTTCTGGGATTGCGGTGAATTTATTGCAACCTCCCACACTCTGGGTGTGCCCCATCCGCCTGGAAGCCCGTTGTTTTTGTTGATCGGCAGGTTTTTTTCAATGCTGCCAATCGGTAGTGACATTGCCTACCGTGTGAACCTAATGTCTCCCCTCGTTAGCGCTCTTTCCGTCATGTTTTTGTTTCTGATCATTGCGCAATTGCTCAAAAAATGGGAAACCGGCAATTCCAGACTCAATGACCTGGTGGTTTTTGGCGGTGCCTTTGTGGGGGCCATGACCTTTGCTTTTACTGACAGTCACTGGTTCAATGCCGTGGAAGCCGAGGTCTACGCTTTTTCAACCTTCCTGACTTCCATCGTCGTTTGGCTGATTCTCAAATGGGAAGAACAGTCTGAAACCAAAGGACACGAACGATATATTCTGATCATCGCTTATATAATGGGCTTGGCTATTGGTATCCACCTACTGAATCTGCTGGCGATTTTCTTTATTGCCCTGATTATCTATTTTAAGAGAAAACCCAATTTGAACACCTGGTGGCTTGTAATGGATTTAGTCATCGGAGTCGCTGTGGTCAGCATTTTATACCTTGTCTTCAGTTCCTCAGTCGAATCCTTCAATGCCGTTGCCCTGCTGACCCTTGGCGTATTTGCAGCAATATATTTGGGAATCTGGAAATTATCGACTTCACAGCGATTAATCGAACACGTTCATAATGTTGCAATGAGTGTTGTCGCATCTCTGGCCTTTTTGATCGTCAACAATGCTGTCATAAGAGGTATTCCGAAAATGGCCGACAAACTGGGGCTTTTTTCAATTCCGCTTTTCATATTGCTGATATTTGCATCGATTGCCTGGTCAGTAAAAAATAAAAAGAACATCCTTTCGATTACATTGATGTCCCTGGTTTTGATCATGATCGGATATTCCACCTATGTTTCCATTTTTGTTCGAAGCAAACAAAACCCCAGAATTGATGAAAATGATCCTGAAACCATTGAAAATGCCATTTCCTACCTGGAACGTGAACAATATGGCCGGCGCTCTTTCAGCGACATTCTGGACAGAAAAGTCTGGAAACCTGAAGCGGCCCACAAATATAAAGGCAAAAGTGCATTGTATTATTTCTGGAATTACCAGGTGAAAAAGATGTACATTCGCTATTTTAACTGGCAATTTATTGGCAGAAATGATGAAAGCGTGGATATTTTCCAGTTCCTTCTGCCCTTTCCGTTTTTACTGGGAATTTTTGGCATGCTGACCCATTTTCAGCGGGACAGGCACAAAGCCCTTAGCGTGCTGGCATTATTCATCTTCACCGGCTTTATGATCGTACTCTATCTGAACCAGCCGGATCCTCAGCCCAGGGAGCGGGATTATTCTTACGTAGGCTCTTTTTTCGCCTTTGCAATCTGGATCGGGATTGGAGCAGCGGCCCTGTTGGATGCTGTTACAAAAGTAAAAAAAGAAAATATCCGTCACAGTTTGACCTGGGCCGCCACTGTTCTTCTGATCGTTGCCCTTCCGGTCAATGTGCTGATAGCCAATTACCATGAACACAACCGCTGGGGAAATTATGTGGCCTCGGATTATTCCTACAACATTTTAAATACCTGTGAAAAAGATGCGATTATTTTTACTAATGGTGACAATGATACTTTTCCTCTCTGGTACCTGCAGGAAGTAGAAGGTGTGCGTCTCGATGTCCGGGTAATCAATCTGAGTCTGCTGAACACCAACTGGTATATAAAACAATTGCAAACCCATGAACCGAAAATCAATATCGGAAATCTGACAGACTCACAAATAGACCGGATTACGGTAATTCCCTGGAAAGCTCAAAATGTAGAAATAAAACCGCCGGCAGGTACAGACATCAAGCCCCTGAGCTGGAAGCTGGAGCCGACGATTGCCGGACGCGGACTGCGCGTTCAGGACCTGATGATCCTGCAAATTCTTCAAAATAATGATTGGAAACGCCCCGTATATTTTGCGGTGACTGTATCCAGTGACAACCTTCTGGGCCTTGAAGATTACATGATGATGGAAGGTCTGGGCTGGAGATTGTATCCTGAAAAAGTGAAAACAAAAATTGATGTGGAGCGAATGAGGAAAAATATAACGGAAGTATACCGCTACAGAAACCTGGACAATCCCGATGTTTATTTCAATCCCAATATTCAGAAACTCATTGGGAACTACCGTTCAAGTTTTTTCCAGCTGGCCATCAACCAGATGACTTCACAAAAATTTCTGGATGCCATGGAAACCATGGAAACCATGGAAAAATTCATACCGGAAGAAACCCTTCCCATTGAAAATGAACGTGTTTATCTGCAGTTGGGTATGCTCTACAACCAGGCCCAGAAAAGAGCCGGACTGATGAACCAGAACCGGCCCGAAGAAGTGGAGGCGCAAATCAAAAAACCACTGCCCCTGGAAAAACGGCTGGAAATTTTGATGGCAAAAGCCCAAAAAGACAACAATAAAGAAAAAATTATCGAATATTGCCAGTATTATATCACGGAAACAGATAATCCGGAAATCGGAATCGGAATTTTGGAAGACATGAAACTCACAGACCCGAATAACCCGAATATTTTCAGTCTCCTGGTCCATGGCTATGAAAGGACCCAGGAGTATCGGAAGGCAGTCGACCTTTTGGATGTCTGGCTCGAACAGCAGCCCAACGATACACAGGCCAAAAATATGCGCGATCGCTACAAAAGAAATCTTGAAAATGCGGTTGCTGCTGACACCACGGGAGAAAAAAACTAACTAATGTCCAAGGTCTCAGTGATCATTCCCCATTATAATGGGGAAGAAATATTAAAAGATTGTCTGGAATCATTATTTCAATCGACAAGAGTGGCTCTGGAGGTCATTCTTGTCGATAATGGTTCATCTGACGACAGTGTGGACATGGTCCGGCACCTTTTTCCTGATGTTGTGGTCCTTCAACAAGAAAAAAACCTTGGATTTGCCGGTGGATGCAATGTGGGAATCAAAGCTGCCGCCAACGAATATGTTCTCATTCTCAACAACGATACCACCCATGAAAAAAATTGGATTGAATATCTTCTAGAAACCCTGGAAAGCGATCAGAAAATTGCAGCCGTCCAGCCAAAATTGATTTCTTATCAAAATCCAGGAAATTTTGATTACTCCGGCGCCAATGGCGGAGAGATGGATATTTTCGGGTTTCCCTTTGCAAGAGGCCGCTTTTTTCACCACATTGAAAAAGATGAAAAGCAATATGACCATCTGGATCGGGAGATCATCTGGGCCTCCGGAACCGCTTTTCTGGCCCGCAGAAGCCTTTTACTGGAAGCGGGCCTGTTTGACGCCACTTTTTTTGCACACATGGAAGAAATAGACCTGGATTGGAGGCTACGATTGATGGGATACACACTTGCTGTAGATCCCAGGGCCCGAATTTTTCATCGTTCCGGGTACACGCTCGGTGCAGAGTCACCTTTTAAAAAATATCTGAACCACCGGAATTCTCTATACATGCTGATTGCCAATTACCGCTGGACGACTTTATTGTATATTCTGCCGGCCAGAATATTGCTGGACTGGATGGCAGCAATAGAATCACTGGTTACTTTTGATTTCGGACGCTTCAGGGCTGTGTTCAAAGCTCACTTCTGGCTCCTGTTCCATTTGCCAATGATTAAAGAGAAAAGAAAAAAGACCAGCGGGTTGCGAAAAGTTTCTGACCGGGCCATTATGCATAAATTTTATAAAAAACCCATCGCCTTAGTCTCCTTTATTCTAAAAAAAAACAAATACGCTGATCTTTATGATGCCTGATCCTTTACCTTTTCCCCAGGAATATCGGTATTATCGCTATTCCCATTACATAAAGCAGAAATTTGGACAGAAGGTCTATCGAATCGGAATTGATGCCGGTTTTACCTGTCCGGTTCGCGACGGTCATATCGGTACTGAAGGCTGCCTCTATTGTGACAATACCAGTTTTGCCGCAAATCAGAGAAAAGATATTCTTTCGATCCATGATCAGATCACGCAAACTCTGCGTAGCAACAAGTTTACGCGAAAAAAAGACACCCGTATATTTTTTGCCTATTTTCAAAGCTATACCAATACCTATGCACCCGTCAAAGATTTGGAAAAACTGTATCGTGAAGCCCTGGATTTTCCGGAAATCGCAGGGCTCATTATCGGCACCCGTCCCGACTGTTTACCCGGTCCGGTGCTGGACCTGCTCCAGGATATTGCTCAAGATTATTTTGTAAGCCTGGAATTGGGTATCGAATCTGTCTATGACAAAACCCTGAAATGGGTCAATCGGGGACATGATTTTGCCACCGCAGAAAAAGCCATAAACAGAGCTGTTGCGAAAAACATCAATGTCAGTGGCCATTATATTCTTGGCTTTCCTACAGAAACCCGGCTGGAAATGCTGGATTCCACAAAAATTATCAATCAATTGCCATTGACCGGTATAAAAATTCACAATTTGCATATCGTTAAACACACACCCCTGGCCAAAATTTATGCAGAAAAACCCTTCACTCTTTTCACCGAGGAAGAATGGATACCTTTCATCTGCGATTATCTGGAATTGTTACGATCCGATCTTGTGATTGAGCGGTTGGTCGGAGACGCTTTAAGAGACACACTGGTTGCTCCTCTTTTTCCAACCCAGAAAACCCTGATACTGGAATATATTCGCAGAGAATTGGAAAAGAGAAATTCTTACCAGGGAGGTAAAAATGAAAACCGGTATATTTGAAGTAAAAACCATCAACGCCGGATTTCTGGCCATGGATTGCGGCGGCATATTTGGTGTGGTACCCCGGGCAATCTGGCAAAAAAAGGTAAACCCTGATGAGCATAACCGATTAAAAATGGCAACCCATTGTCTATTATTGATATCGGAGAACAGAAAAATCCTGGTGGACACCGGTGTGGGAAACGGGGTTGGAGAAAAGTTACGAATAATTTTTAATATTGAGGATGATACCAGCCTGGAAAGGGCCCTGGCTGAAGCCATGATTTCCCCTGAAGATATTACCGATGTTATTGTTACCCACCTGCATTTTGATCATGCCGGCGGTCTTATAAACCATCGTTCCCAACTGCCTTTTTTTCCTAATGCCCAATATTATACATCTGAAGAACAATTCCAGTGGGCCAACAATCCGACCTTGATCGATCGCGCCAGTTTTACCAAAAGAAACTTTCTGCCGCTCTATGAAAAAGGAAAATTACAGCTGTTAAAGGCCGGAGAACAACCCCTGGATGGCATTCGGTTTTATTACAGCAGGGGACATACGCCGGGATTGTTGACCCTTGAAATTGAGGATCAGCAACAGCCCCTGTTTTATTGTGCGGATTTGTTTCCCACGGCTTTCCATATTCCGCTTCATTATATATCGGCCTATGACCTGTATCCGGTTGACCTGTTGAGGGAAAAAGCCTTTTTTCTAAAAAAAATCTGGGAAAAAGGTGGATTGTTGATATTTCCGCACGATACTAATATTGTGGCTGCTTCGGTTGAAAAGATAAATAATGATTACCAAATTAATAAAACCTTTAATCGAATATGACAGGATAAGATGACTGGAAAAATTTTAATTTGCGATGATGAAAAGCAACTGGCCCAGGTATTCAAAGCTATTTTAGAAACAGAAGGACACCAGTGTGACCTTTGTTATGACGGAGAAGATGCCATATACCATGTTTTTCGACAGGAATATGATCTGGTCCTGCTGGATGTTCAGATGCCGGGTCTGAATGGATTTGAAGTCTGCACGGCCATTAAAAAAAACGAATCCTACCAGGACATACCTGTTCTTTTTCTGACCGGTTTGCGGGATTTTGAAAGCCGAATGGAAGGGTTGAAGGTTGGCGCTAATGATTTTATTTCCAAACCGGTTGAGGCTCCGGAGCTAATTCTGCGTGTTCGCAACATGCTCAAATTACGGGAATATTCAAAATTTCTGAAGCAATACAATATCACCCTGAAGCAGGAAATTGAAAAAAAAGCCGGTGAAATTCTCAAAATGAATGATGAACTCATCCTGGCTAATGAGAGAATAAAAGCAGCCTATATTGACACAGTCTACCGATTGTCCATGGCGGCAGAACATAAAGACAGTGATACCACGGAGCACTTGTTGCGTATCAGTTCCCTCTCCTCCCTTTTTACCTCCATCCTTGGATTTTCTGAAGATGAAGTCGAAAGAATGTACTTCGCTGCACCTATGCATGATATCGGCAAAATCGGTATTCCCAGCGAAATATTACTTAAGAAGGCAGCACTGACTGAAAAGGAATTTGATATAATGAAACGACATACCACCATGGGAGCCCAGATGCTCCATGGTTCGGATTCGGAAATTTTAAAAACCGCCGCGATTATTGCCGAATCTCATCATGAAAAATGGGATGGAAGTGGTTATCCCCGAGGCTTGGCGGGTGAGAATATTCCTCTTGAAGGCAGAATTGTGATGATGGTAGATATTTACGATGCCTTACGAAGCAAACGCCCCTACAAGGAGGGAATGTCCCACCAGCAGGCTTTAACAATTATCACTCAGGGAGATAACCGTATTTCAACCAAGCATTTTGATCCCATGCTGCTGGAATTGTTCCTGGAACATAGCGATGAAGTCGAAAGTCTTTTCGAAGAGATCAGCAACAAAAAAATTGACTTCAAGGATGTGTTTCATAATAAAAGTTTTCTGGTCCATAAATAAGGGTCTGCCATTTTCCCTAAAATGAGAAAATTCATTTCCATTTCTTTAAAATTTAAAAATAATTCGGAATTTTATTTTCAATTGAATGGTGGATTTAGGGTAGATTGCTATTAAAAAATACTCCCCTGTTGATCCTTGCCCGTTATTTTTTCAGAGGCTATTTTAAAATTTAAAGAAATATTCATCAATAATTTTAATCCCAAAAAGCCTGTGGCATAAAATTTGACACTTAATAACGGACTTAAAATATCGAATATAAAAACAAGGGAGATTTGGATGTCGAATAAATCTAAAGTGGCTCAGGAAAAAGAACGCTGGGAATCCAACGTTGTCAATAAACTCATTAACAAGTTTCCTGAAAGAAATGCGAATTTTACCACCGGTTCCTGGATGCCCCTCGAACGCCTGGGTTTACCAAAAGATTGCGGTGAAGAATATTTTGAAAAGCTCGGTTTCCCCGGAGAATATCCTTTTACACGAGGCGTTCAGCCCACAATGTATCGCGGCCGGTTCTGGACCATGCGCCAGTATGCGGGATTTGGAACAGCCGAAGAATCCAATGAACGCTATAAATATCTGTTGAATGCCGGACAAACCGGCCTTTCGATTGCTTTCGACCTGCCAACCCAGATCGGTTATGATTCTGATGCTGAAGAAAGCATTGGTGAAGTCGGCAAAGTCGGCGTAGCCATCGATTCTCTGGCGGACATGGAAATCCTTTTTGATGGCATTCCCCTGGACAAAGTATCTACCTCCATGACCATCAATGCACCGGCGGCTGTACTGCTGGCTTTTTACATTGCCGTAGCAGAAAAGCAGGGTGTCACCAAGGATAAACTCAACGGAACAATACAAAATGATATCTTGAAAGAATATATTGCCCGCGGAACCTACATCTTTCCTCCCAAACCCTCTCTGAGATTAATCACGAATATCTTTGATTACTGCTCCAGAGAAGTACCAAACTGGAATACCATTTCCATATCCGGCTATCATATACGTGAAGCGGGTTCAACAGCCGCTCAGGAAGTGGCTTTTACACTGGCCGATGGCATTGAATATGTCAGGGCTGCCATTGAGGTGGGACTGGATGTTGATGTGTTTTCCGGCAGATTATCTTTCTTTTTTAATGCTCATAATGACCTCCTGGAAGAAGTCGCAAAATTTCGCGCTGCTCGTCGTATCTGGGCAAAAATCATGAAGGAAAAATTTCAGGCCCAAAACCCCAAATCCATGATGCTTCGTTTTCACACCCAGACCGGTGGCAGCACACTGACTGCCCAGCAGCCGGATAATAATATTGTTCGTGTAGCAATACAAACCTTAGCCGCAGTACTGGGCGGCACACAGTCATTGCATACCAATTCCAGGGATGAGGCCCTGGGCCTGCCAACCGAACAATCGGTCCAGATTGCTCTGCGGACTCAACAGATTGTAGCCCACGAATCCGGAGTTGCCAATACTATAGATCCCCTGGCAGGATCCTATATCGTTGAAGAAATGACCGACCGTATCGAATCCGAGGTCTGGGATTATATTAACAAAATTGAAAGTATTGGCGGCATGGTCAAAGCCATAGAAAAAGGCTATGTCCAAAAACAGATTCAGGACTCTGCCTACCGGTATCAAAAAGAGATCGAAAGCAGTGAAAGAATTATCGTTGGCGTCAATAAATTCCAAACCAAAGAAGACCAACCTGAAGATATTCTTGAAGTCAACCCCAGATTGCGTGAAATACAATCCCAAAAAATTGCAGATGTCAAAGCGAAACGCAACAATGAGAAGGTGGCCAATAAACTGGCAGCCCTGGAAGCAGGCGCAAAAAATCCTGATGTTAACCTGATGCCTTTAATTCTGGACGCAGCCCGTGAATATGCGACTCTCGGTGAAATATGCAATGTCCTTAGAAAAGAATTTGGTGAATACAAAGAATCCATCGTGCTTTAATAGGAAAGGTGAAAAACATGTCTGAAAAAGTGAGAATATTAATTGCAAAACCTGGATTGGATGGTCATGACAGAGGTGCAAAGTACATCGCCCGCGCATTAAAGGATGAAGGATACGAGGTCATCTATACCGGTCTGAGACAAACCCCGGACAGTATCGTCGCCACAGCAATTCAGGAAGATGTTCAATTTATCGGCTTGAGCCTGCTGTCCGGCGCACACAAGGAACTCTTTCCAAAAATAGTCGACAAGCTGAAAGAGCAGGAGGCATCCGACATCCATGTCTTTGGAGGAGGAGTCATTCCTGACCGTGACATTCCTTTTCTGCTGGAGCATGGAGTGGAAGCCGTTTTTACACCGGGCACCCCCATTTCTGATGTCGTAAAATTTATAGAATCCGTGAAATAGATTGCTATTTATGGAATTGGTGGACAGGGTTTTAAAGGGAGAAATCAGGGCCGTTGCCAAGGCTATTACACTGGTTGAAAACGGACATCCTGACAAAGAAAAATTCATTGATTCCATCTATTCAAAATGTGGGAATGCTGTTGTCTGGGGCGTGACTGGCCCCCCAGGGGCTGGAAAAAGCACACTGGTAGACAAATTAATCGATCAGGAACGAAGTAAGGGAAAAAAAGTTGCGGTAATTGCCGTTGATCCCAGTTCACCCTTTTCAGGAGGAGCAGTTTTGGGTGACAGATTGAGAATGCAATCCCACGCCACAGACCCGAATGTCTTCATCCGGTCTATGGCATCACGAGGCCATCTGGGTGGTGTTGCCGGCAATACGACTGATGCGGTCCGGGTACTGGACGCAGCCGGTTATGATTTGATCATCATTGAATCCATCGGAGTTGGTCAAACTGAAATTGAGATCATCGAAGTTGCTGATATTGTCCTGCTGGTCCTCGTGCCGGGAATGGGCGATGAAATCCAAGCCCTCAAAGCCGGCGTCATGGAAATCGGTGATATTTATATTCTCAATAAAAAAGACCACGATGGCATTGAAAAACTGGAGGCAGAAGTCAATTACATGCTCAGCCTCAAAGGTTATGATGAATTGAAAAATCCGGTAGTGCTCACCTCGGCCGTGGAAAATATCGGAATAGTTGAATTAACCCATACTATTGAAGACTATTATAGCAGACTGAAAACAAGTAACCGCCTGACTCATAAACGAAAAAAACGGGTCAGGGAAGAAATTCAACACCTCCTGATATCCAAAATTATGACTGTAATTAACAAAAACCTGGAAACCGAAAAAAATATCGATCACTGGGCTGAAAAATTGATCAGTGGAGAGATCAGTCCATACTCATTTTTCAATCAAAAAATAAAAAATTTTTTAGAGGAGTCATCGGAAAATGCTGACACAAATTAATCACATCGGAATTGCCGTAAAATCTCTGGAAGAACAGATTCCCTTTTATCAGGACGTTTTAAAAATGGAATTTGCCGGAATCGAGGAAGTACCTGACCAGATGGTAAAAGTTGCCATGTTCAGAATAGGCGAAGCCAAAATTGAACTATTGGAACCTACCAGTGCAGACAGCCCGATAGCCAAATATATAGAAAAAAAAGGCGAAGGCATTCATCACATTGCTTACCAGACAGATAATATCGATGAAGAAATAGAAAATATACAGACCATGGGGCTTCAAATGATTGATCAAACGCCCAGAACAGGCGCCCATGAAACCAAAATCGCCTTCATCCATCCCAAGTCATCGGGAAAAGTACTTACGGAATTGACAGAAGTGAAGCATGGAGAGTAACTCCCCGGAACCACTGGTTTTATGACCCAAACCTTCAGGCTATGAAGCCTGCAGTCTAAAAAAAAGATGTACAATTCTTTGAAAGTTGTTAAATTTAAGGTTTCATTCAAAATTGAATAATACAATATATTAAGGAGCTATAATGAGCAGGGAAAGAAAAATCCTTGAACTAAAGGAAAAGATTGAAAAATCAAAACTGGGTGGTGGTCAGGCCCTGATTGATAAACAGCATCAAAAGGGAAAACTGACAGCCCGGGAAAGAATTTATACCCTCTTGGATGAAAACAGCTTTGAAGAATTGGATGCTTTTAAACTTCATGGTTGTAATGATTTTGGTATGGAAAAATCCAAAGTGCTGGGCGATGGCGTGGTAACCGGCTATGGCAGTATACACGGACGTCTTGTTTTTGTATATTCCTTTGACTTTACTGTTTTTGGGGGTTCCCTATCAAAGACTGTGGCTGAAAAAATTATCAAGGTCCAGGAAATGGCCATGAAGACCGGATCGCCGATCATTGGTATCAATGATTCCGGCGGCGCCAGAATTCAGGAAGGGGTTGATTCTTTGGCTGGTTATACCGATATCTTTACACAAAATATTTTGGCATCGGGAGTCATTCCACAGATCAGTGCTATTGTAGGGCCCTGTGCCGGTGGTGCTGTCTATTCGCCGGCCCTGACGGATTATATTTTCATGGTTCGAAAATCAGCCTACATGTTTCTCACCGGTCCAAAAATTGTCAAAAGCGTCACTCATGAAGACGTCACCGCCGAGGAACTGGGAGGGGCTGACACCCACGCAACCAAAAGCGGAGTCACCCATTTTACCTATGATGATGAAGCTGAACTCTTTGCAGGTGTTCGTGAACTGATCAAATATCTACCGCAAAATAATATGGAAGAAGCACCGATCCTGTCTTCCCAGGATCCAATCAACAGAATTGATGAGGACCTAAACTATCTGGTTCCGGAAGATACAAACAAACCCTATGATATGCATGAAGTGATTGCAAAAGTTGTTGATGACGGTGTATTTTTTGAAGTCCAAAAAGACTATGCAAAAAATCTTATTGTTGGTTTTGCTCGTTTAAATGGAAAATCCATCGGCGTTGTTGCCAATCAACCCAAAGTGATGGCCGGCGTGCTGGATTCCAATTCCTCCAACAAAGGCGCCCGGTTTGTCCGGTTTTGCGACGCCTTCAATATTCCTGTCATTACTTTTGAGGACGTTCCTGGTTTTATGCCCGGCACTGCCCAGGAATTTTCTGGTATTATAAAAAATGGCGCCAAAATGCTCTATGCCTACGGAGAAGCCACTGTTCCCAAAATTACAGTCATCACCCGCAAAGGATACGGCGGTGCATTTTGTGTCATGAACTCCAAAAACTTGAGGGGTGATATTGTTTATGCCTGGCCCTCTGCTGAAATCGCTGTCATGGGGCCCAAAGGCGCTTCGGAAATTATTTTTTCCAAAGAAATCACAGGTGCGGAAAATCCCGCCCAGGTCCATACTGAAAAAATGGAAGAATACCGAGATAAATTTGCCAATCCCTATGTCGCCGCAGCAAAAGGGCTTGTGGATGAGGTCATCGAACCTAAAGTGACTCGCTACAAGCTGATTAAAGCCCTGGAAATGCTGGCCAATAAACGAGAAGATAATCCGCCTAAAAAACATGGTAATATTCCACTTTAGGAGATTGTGATGATAGAAAAACTCTCAGAAGCTTTTACGCAAATCATTGAAAACAGCGGCCATATCAATTCCATGGCTGGCATTATCGTGGTATTTTTTGGATTGGTACTCATCTCCTTTGCCATTACCCTTTTCAACAAGGCCTCCCATTATTTTCAGAAATCCGGCAAGGAAAAAGTGGCTCCTTCCGGGGAAATACAGGCAGTGAAGACAGGGCCCTTATCAGAAAAGATTCCCAATGATGAATTGGTTGCCATTGCCACAGCCATAGAAGTGTATCGATTACTTCATTTTGAAATTCTCCAAAACGAAGTAACCTTTACCCATGGTGTCAATCAGACCCCCTGGAAAACGATTCAAAGAAACCGCCAACCCATCACTCGAACGAGGTAATCATGAAAGAAAAAGAATTCAGACTTGAAATAAATGGAAATGATTATTCTGTAATTATCAGCGACTTTACCGCCACCACAGCGGCAGTGGAAGTAAATGGTAAAAAATATAAAGTTGGTATCAAAGACCTGGGCATTGAACAGATTGCAGATATTAAACCGCAGTTTTCTGCCACAGCCGCAGCAGCTCAACCTGCTGTTCATGCAGGAACCGCAGCTGTGGCATCAACAGTACAGCCACAATTACATAAGCCCGCTTCCATTGTCAATGCTTCAGCTATCTTGTCACCTCTGCCGGGTTTGATCCAAAAAGTGCTGGTTAAAGTCGGTGACCCCGTAGCAGCCGGACAAAATCTGCTGATTATGGAAGCCATGAAAATGGAAAATGAAATTCAGGCCAAGGCTGCCGGAACAGTAACAGCTGTCAATGTAAAAGAAGGTGATTCTGTCGAAGAAGGCATTGAGCTGGTAGTGATCGGTTAAGGGGAGAAAAAAATGGATGTATTTTTAAGAATTCTTGCAACCACCGGCTTTATGAATCTGACCTGGGGAAATGTAGCCATGATCATCGTAGGTGGATTTGCTATTTACCTGGCTATCGCAAAAAATTACGAGCCACTCCTGCTCCTTCCTATCGGTTTCGGTGTCATTGTTGGCAATATTCCCTATATGGAAGGATTGCCTCTGGGTGTATACGATACAGTCCAGAACGGATTTTCTCAGAATTCCGTATTCAGTTTGATATATTACGGAGTCACGTCAGGTATCTTTCCGCCGTTGATATTTTTAGGAATTGGTGCTCTTACAGATTTCAGCTCCCTGATATCCAATCCCAAATCAGTACTCCTTGGTGCTGCAGCACAGATGGGAATTTTTATCACCTATCTGGGTGCCCTGATGATCGGCTTTGATAATATGGAAGCAGCTTCCATTGGTATCATTGGTGGCGCAGACGGACCGACTTCAATATTTCTTTCTTCACAACTGGCGCCCCATTTACTGGGCCCCATCGCCATCGCGGCCTACTCCTATATGGCACTGGTTCCAGTCATACAGCCTCCTATTATGAAGTTGCTCACCACAGTCAAAGAACGAAAAATTCGTATGAAACCACCGCGAAGAGTGAGTAAAATTGAAAAAATTATCTTTCCCATTGTAGTGGTTTTGCTTGCGGCATTGATCGCACCGGGATCTCTGACCCTGGTTGGTATGTTGTGTCTGGGTAATTTACTGAAAGAAAGCGGTGTAACAGACAGGCTCGCAAAAGCAGCCGGTGGCCCTTTATTGGATATCTGTACCATTCTGCTTTCTTTTGCAGTCGGGTTGAGCACTCAGGCGACGACCTTTTTAACCTTCCAGTCGGTGGGCATTTTTATTCTCGGATTGGTTTCCTTTGCAGTAGCCACATTTTTTGGGGTGCTTTTCGGCAAACTGATGAATCTATTCTTGAAAGAAAAAATTAATCCCCTCATCGGAGCTGCCGGCGTATCAGCCGTACCGGATTCAGCCCGTGTTGTTCATCATTTTGCCCAGCATTATGACAAGGACAATCACCTGCTGATGCAGGCCATGGCGCCCAATGTTGCCGGAGTGATCGGTTCAGCCATTGCTGCCGGTGTTTTCATGGGAATTTTTATGTAAAAATAGAATATTTGTATAAATTAAGCGGTATGCTTGAGAAGAGTCTACCGCTTTTTTATTTTTCCTTATCCCAAAGACACAGATTCGATTATTGAATGCTCTCTGTTATCTGTGTCAAATATGAAAGAAAACTTATGGCCTTAATTACAATTTATACAGATGGTGCCTGCTCCGGTAATCCCGGACCCGGTGGCTTTGGAGTGGTACTGAAACAGGGTCAATACCGCAAGGAACTTTCGGAAGGATTTAAATTGACCACCAACAATCGCATGGAACTTTTAGCTGTGATCGAAGGCCTGGAGGCCCTCAAATATGAAAATTCCGAGGTAAAAATCTATTCCGATTCCAAATATATTGTCGATGCCATAAACCAGGATTGGGCTGTTAAATGGCGGGCCAACGGCTGGAAGCGCAACAAAAAAGATATGGCCAAAAATCCTGATCTCTGGACGCGACTGTTAGATTTACTGGAAAAACATCAGGTGGAATTCATCTGGGTCAAAGGCCACGCCGGTAATCCGGAAAATGAACGCTGCGACGAACTGGCGGTTCAGGCATCAATGGGAGAAAATCTGTCAGATGATGTCGAATTTCTCCGGCAACGATGATAAACCGGCTGAACAACGAATTCCTGATACCGGTATTTTAACTATCCTTAATTAAATCCAACCCTTATATAATTGTTGTTATTGGGAATAAACTTTTTAAAGGTCTCTTTCTGGGTCCAATTATCTACATAATTTCCATATTGATTTACCTGTACCATACTTTCAGTGGTACTATAGCTAATGACAGCCGATCCTGTATGGTTTATATAATCCGGTAATTTGTATTCGACATATTTGCTACCTTCATCATAGGAATCAATGGGAATATTTTTAAATTCAAGGGAATAATCATTAATTGTTTCCTGGCGTTCGTATCCGCCATAGTAGCCAGTTTCTCTTTCGTAGGTTCTCGTAAATATATATTCCTGTTTTGCCGAAAGCAGGGTTTTGCCATCAGAAGAAACACTGCCGGTGATGGTGATTTTTAAATTAATAACCTCGTCACTAACCACCTCTTCATATTCTCCTATTGAAGAAAAAGATGTACCAGACCAGGTTATACTTTGATCGACGCCATAAAAATCGACAAATTCAAAGTCAGATGTTCTTTCTGTTGTATAACTGTAAGTCGTATCAACTTCAGAATAATTGGAGATTCCCTGCCCGGTGACTTCCATTTCAACTTCAGTGGCCCCGCCTAAATATAGTTCAGCATTAATTTCATGAGTACGATGAAGTATTGGAATTATTTCTTCGTTACTGATTTTAAAATTCCCCAGTTCAAGTGTCGTATTTGTCATTTCTTCCCAGTCCAGTACTAAATTAAAATCCGTAGAGTCGTGGCCGTTATTGGTATAAACCCGCAGGTAATTGGCACCGGGAAAAATACGGTCCAAATAAAATTTACCGTTACTGCCGGTTTCGGTTGATTTTCGGGTATAATATTCCTTTGCGCCAACTTTGCAGACAGAAATAACCACAGCATCATCAACCGGTTGGTCGTTCTCATCTAAAATATAGCCAAAGCCATTATAACTCCAGCCAATAGGCTCCAGCAAAGCCGGCAGCATATACTGATAATCGCCGCCTTTAGCCAGCAGATAAGCATAGATAAATTCCCTCAGTTCATCGGTATTGTCCGGTCCGGAGGCAATGAGATGCAAAACATCGCAGATGGGAGCGCCCACTACCGGAACTGCGACTTTCGGCAAATTGGTCCTGAAAGTGTAAATTTCATTGTTTGTTCTCAATAAACTGGCCAGCATCCAGACGCCATAGGCTTCATGACTGGGAAAATCCACTTCGTCAGGGTCCTTCTGATTGCAAAGATCATGGACACTGTTCCGATTTTGAATATTCAGGGGATCATAATTGTCCACATCACCGACGATCATAAATTGTGAAAACTGGGCAACATCTTCCAAAATCTCGTCCCGTCCTTCCCGGTAATCACCAATATCATGGGCAATAGCCGCACCCCAAAAATCCCTGGGAAACCGTTCATACATAGCATTATACTCTTCATAGCCACATAAAACATGGTGCATATAATGCCCTACTTCATGGGCAATAGTCGGTAACTGCGCATCTTGAGTGAAATAAAAATTTGCATTGCTGCTGATCCAGTTATTTCCATGCACATAAGCATTGCCGTCATTGCTCCAGTTAATTCTATAGGCCCGGTCGCCGTTAATTTGTGTTTGGGCCGAAGATTTTAAACCAGCCGGCAGATTATTGAGCCACTCATCAATACACTGGGCCACAGTGGTGCGAATGGCCAGTTTTTTTTGTTGCAGCGTAGAGCCGGCGCTGAGTCGCGATACAGCAAATTTATTGATATTAACTGTCGGTTGCGCTTCTTTTGACAAAGCCCATTCACCCTGCAAATCATACAAAACACTTTCTCCCGATTCGCTGAAGGCCGGAATTTCCCACCAATTAAGGTAATTTTCAGCGCCGTCCAGCACGGTATTCCCTATTTGAAAATGACCAAACAGGGCAATTTCTTCACCTTCGTTTTTGCTGACCTGAATATAGATATTTTCAGCCCCATCGTAATTCACTTCAAACTGGTCCGCATCAAATTCCAATGACGGCCCGTTTTTGATTTTCCTGATTTCCAGCACACCGTTACCACCTTCCGGAAAGAAAAAAGAATACCCGGTAATATCATCAACCACTGTAACAGCAGATGCAGAATTTACATCGTAAGATTGCGCTGAGCCATATTTCCAATCGGTATTTTGATTAGTTCCATTTACAGGATTTCTGTCTTCATCAGAGCAACTCAAAATTGCTGCTAACAGGATTAACATATAAATCTTAGTATATTTCATGACCATCCCTCATTGACTTTATTCATTCAAGTTATTTATTAAGTATTTTTAAATCAACCAGAAAAATACATTGAATAATGATTATAAGAGCCGACAATAGAAAAACTGATTGGCTTTTGTCGTGAGAATGGAAAATTTTCTGAATTATCGTGCTATGAATATTATGATCGATGTTTCAAAGTCTTAATCCTGATTTCTGTTCAAAAGGATTATTTTTTGATTTGCCTTCATAGTTATCATTATCAGACCATTCTTCAGATCATATCCATCAGAACCTTTGACAATCAGTTGCTCTGAGTGAAAAGCATTGGCTAGTTTCAGATGGCCGCCTTTTAAGGACATAATTTCAATTTTTTCTACCTTTCCCTCTTTCATTTGGGCTGAAACTTGGAACGCACCCTGGGCCAGAAAGTTATCAAAGGAAAGGTTTTTCCATTGGTCTGGTATGGCGGGGAAAATTTTTATGGTTCCGGTATGGCTTTGCAGCAGCATCTCTTGAAGGCCGGCCGCAAAGGCAAAATTACCTTCCAGCGTAAAGGGGCGATAGGTAAATTTGGATTTACCGGTCCCGGATTGGTCGCCATTGACATGGAAACTGTTGGGCAGACAAAAGCAGGTAGCAAATGTCTTCAGAACATTAGCTGCATTTTCTCCATCCAGAGCACGTGCATAAAGGTTGCCCTGCCAGGCAAAGGAATAACCGGTCCACCAGTCACTGCCTTGAGTTTCCAGATTTTTTAAAGTATTACTGATGATAAAAATGTCTGAATCGCCCCTGGAATAATCGATCAATCCGAGAGGGTGAAAGGCCATCAAATGGGAAAAATGACGATGGGATGTCTGGTAATCCAAAGCAGGTGCGAATTTCAATCCTATCTGATTATCAATTGCATATTCAGGCCATTCCGCCAAAAGATGCTGCCATCTTTCATAATCCCGGGTCTGGTCTAATTCTTTGGCAAGTTCCGCAGCTTTTTCATAGGTCCATTTAACAAGTGCGAGGTCAAAATTGGTCATTTCAGGAAACCAGGCATCTCTGGAATTATCATTGATTTCAGGGCTGGAACTGAGCGGAAATTTTCGAAGACCTGTATTTTCATCCTGGATTGATAATTGTTCCAGAAAAATAGCAACCTCTTTGATCCACGGATAGGCTTTTTCCTGTAAAAAATTTCTATCCATAGTATAGCGCCAATGCCAGTAAAAATGTTGTCCGAGCCATGCTGAAACCGTGGGTCCGAAGGCATACTGGATCCATCCGCCCATGGGCTGTCCGGTCAAAGTTGAGACACCCGGAACATTGAGTCCGTCACATTGAAAAAAGGACCGGGTATATTCTTTAAAGGTATTTTTATTTTTCCACAACCAGTTAATAAACCCGGCTTCCAGGTCCAGATGATTACTGCTGTATGCCGGCCAATAACTCAATTGCGTATTTAAATCATGGTGAAAATCACCCTTCCAGGGTGGTAACTTTCCATTGTCTGCCGTCCAGACAGCCTGCAATGAAATCGGTGGTGCACCATCACGAGCCACAGAACCGAATTTGTACATTTCCAGATACCATTGTTTTTCGAGGAGTTTATCTGGCAGTTGGAGCGCGGATTTTGACCAAAATGTATCCCACCAATTCTGATGGGAACGATATTTTTTGTTAAAGTCTTTGAAGGATTGCTGATCAATGATCATTTTTGCGTCATGTTGCCGGGGTTCTTCCGGGTAATGGGAGGATATACTCCAGGAACCAAGGAGTTTATTTTTCTCCTTTATCCATTTTGTGGCAACCTGATATTGAAATCCGCCCCAGCCCTTTTGTTTGTAAACAATGGAATTTTCTGTTTCGGCAACCTTTCCTGATTCATAGCCCAGACGCCTGAGGTCCTGGCCGGAAACAGGGTCTGCGGTTCCGGCATCAACCGGCCAGGCATAAGGTGGTTGTATCAGCATCGGCTTTATTTCATCAGATAAATTTTCAAAAGAATACCAACCGACAGGATCCATCGCATGAACAAAAATGAATAATTTCACACCGCTTTGCCAGCTTACTGTACAACAGGCGTCTTTGATGCTCAGCCTCACCTCAGAAATTTTTCCCAGCGATTCAATATCCAGTTCCAGGGCAGCTGCCGGTATTTTAGATGGCGCCGGACTTCTGTCATAGGGCCAGTCAAAATTATTCTGGACCTCTTGATAAGAGTTGTTTTTCCACTGCTCATAGACCCAGGAATATCTCCAGTTGGGCGAGTCCAGGTTCTCCATTGGTCTCAGGTCCCATAAATCAGCGCGATCCAGGGAAATTCTTAACTTCCCGTTATTATTCCAGACCAAAGCCCCCAGCATTCCGTTGCCCAACGGGATGGCTTCATCCCATTGTGTGGCCAGAGAATCAAAGACCAGATCATGATTGGAATATTGAATTTTTAAAGTTCCATTTTTGCAGGAACTGCTGAAATATGCAGTCAGCAACAAAAAGCAGAAAAAGGCTCTTTTTATCATTATTTTACCTCGATTTCGTCTACGAACAACCAGGCTTTTTCACCTTTACCAACATGCCATTCCGGTAAAATTCCATGGTTTTTTACAAATATTCGAATTGCCCCGGCAGACTGGACGGGGATTTCCAAAATAAATTTTTTCCTGAGATCCTGATGGCCATAATCCTCAATATCCAGTTTTCGGACAAATTCAAAATTCTCATAGTCGTTTGATTTATAAATTTCGAATTCTTTGGGAAACATGATCCATGAGGCCGGTTTTTGCAGACAACTGACAGAAACGGAATTAATCAGTTTATTGTTTTTCAGTTTTATTTCCGCCACCAGGTCCTGTCCATTAAACCCCAGATATTTTCCTGATGCAAAATCACTGTCGCCAAATTCTCCGTCACAAAGCGTGACCGCTCCGTTTGCTGCATATTTTTTATCGGCAGGATAGACCAGCCTGAATTCAACAAACTCATCAATGACTTTAATTGTTTTATCACCTATGATACTGGGATTTTTATCCTGATTCAAGGCCCGAAATTTTATCGTGGCACTCTGCTCAAGTGTAAAGGGAGCATGATAAGCCAGAGAACCGGTATCCGGTGTAGCTCCATTTAAAGTGTAAAATATTTTTGAATTCTCATCTTCAGTGAACAGGGAAATCACAGGTTTTTGGGAAATATCTTTGTAATAGACTTCAATGCGGGGTACAGTGGTGTACTCCCTGAGGCCTGATATTTTAAACACATAAGCATAGGCTTGTTCATCTTTCAGAATTTCCGGAACAAACTGTGGCATGCGAATATGCAAATGGCCCTCTTTGTTATACCATTCCGGTTGTTGTTGTGTCGCCAGAAATTTGATTTGTCCGTTTTCCGGCAAGGTCAGCCCTTTTATCACTAATTCTTCTTTTGGATAAACCGGACAAATGGCATAGATATCACCGCCTCTGCTGGTGAAAATCACTTCCTTGCGGGCATAGCCGTGGTCCGGATGAACAGTGGTTTTCAGAATGAAATCACCGCTGATGTAATGGTTTTTTGAATCAATGTTCTGCTTTCCATCTGTCCATTGGCATGGTTTGATCCAGGGTTTCGTGCCGTAAATCGCCTCACCGTTGATTTTCAGCCATTTCCCCATTTGTATGAGCCGCTCCTGCATGATCACAGGAATCCGGCCCCGATGGTCCGGTCCGATGTCCAGCAGTAGATTGCCGCCATTGCTGGTGATGTCCACCAGCATCAGCACCAGTGATTGTGGAGAATTGTAATCCTCAAGGTCTTCGTTGCGATTGTAACCAAAAGAAAATCCCATTCCCCGGCATTCTTCCCAGGGTTTGTCAAATTTTGAACCGGCTTCAAATTCCGTTGTATAGTATCCGCCGTGTTTTTTTCGCGTTTCACTGCCCCAGCGATCATTAAGGACAATTTTACTTTTTACCGAGGATTCATTGAAAAGCCAGGCCAGCAGGTTCCGGGATTTCCAATCCTCTGAGGACATTTCCCATTCACCATCGCCCCAGATCAAATCCGGTTGGTATGATTCTATCAAATTTTTGAACTGCGGATGAAAGTGCTCATCAACAAACCGCTTTCTGTCCCCTTGCCACCAAGGATGATACCATTCATAAAGGGAGTAATAAAAGCCTAACTTTATGTCTGTTTTTTTCACAGCTTCAGTCAATTCTCCAATCAGGTCACGTCTGGCGCCGATGTCACAGCTGTTCCAGGAAAATCCGCGGTCATTGGCCTCCTTACTGGGCCAGAGGCAAAATCCGTCATGATGCTTGGTGGTTATAACAATATATTTTGCTCCGGCTTTTTCAAATAGTTTGACCCAGTCCTCAGGCCGGAACAAATCAGCTGTCAGCATTTCACCAAAATGGTAGTAGGAGAAGTGCGGGCCGTAGGTTTTGGCATGATAGTCGGCCACTTCGGTCCCGGTAAATTCACCATTGCCAAATAAGGTTTTGTTCTGAAGCCAGTACTGGTACCATTCGGAATAGGTTCCTTTTGGCGACCAGGCCGGTACCGAATAGGGCCCCCAGTGAATAAATATACCGAACCGGGCCTCCGAAAACCATTCCGGCACCGGACGGCTATCCAGGGATTCCCAATCGGGCTGATACCTGTTCTCATCAGCAATGAGTGAAGAAATAAGTGTAAAGACAACGAGTAATAATTGAATTGTTTTCATGGATTTTTTACAATATCAAAATTTCATCGGTAAAAATCCAGGCTTTCCCATTTTCACCGGGATGGCCCTGGGGGCAATGTCCAATATTCTTTGCTTTAATTTTTAAGAATCTCACATTTTCCATCAGGGCTGTTGTCTTGAATTCTTGAATTACCGGGCCCGAATCATTGACAGAAATATCATTGATGATTCGATCAATGACTACAAAATTTTTAGCATCACGGGAAATCAGAAACTCAACCTGCTGCGGCAGAAATATCCAACTTTTGTAATCCTGTAAAAAACGGGCTGAAGCTGATTGTAATGTTTTGCTGTCACCCAGGTCCAGAATCACTTCAAAATCCTGACCCTCAAATCCCTGCCAGAGTCCATCGGCAAAATTTGTGCTGCCGGTTTTTCCGTCAATGATGCCAAAAGTACCCCCACCGGAATATTTTGGAGAAAAAGAATGAATGTAGGTGATCCCATACCGGGCTTTTGTGAAAATCGTTTCTTTCACCAGGGTGGTTTTATTTTCTCTGATGCCAAAAACCTTTAGCGTTGTCGATTCAGTCAAGGTAATAGGACCGCTGTATTTTTGTGAATTTCTATTCGGTTCGCTACCATCCAGGGTATAAAAAATATCACAACCCGGTTCACTGCTTTCCAACTGAACTTCCAGATGGTTTTTAAAAGAGGCCTTTTCCGGAATAATATTAATGTCCGGCGGGGCTTTGTAAAGGCCGATTTCTGACAAGGCCGGAGTATTTCTGGATTCGAAAATTTCAATTTTAATTTCATCGGTTTTTACAGGGGGGAACCGCAACAGCCTTTTATAGCCAATGGTGGTAGCCTTGATCATTTCCTGCCATTTTCCGTTGATTTTTGCAAACAGGGAAAAGGCCTCAACCCGTTGTCCCACATTGAAAACGTCTTCCTGAATCATAAAACGGTCAAATTCTATTTCCTGATCAAAACCAAAAATTAACCTTGGCGTCAGGTCCTTTGATTTCCAGGAGGATTCCGGATCACCATCACAAAGGATATTGATACCGCTGATATTGGATGAACTCGCCTTTTCTAAAAAATTGTTTTCGAACGTGTTGTCCAGAATTTGTCGCATCCCCTGAAGGCTTTTGATGTCCTTTTCATGGAATTTTCCTTCCATGGTGGGCGGAATATTCAGCAACAGGACAGAGTTTCTGCCGACAGAACTGTAGTAGATATCAACCAATTTTTCCGGTGTCTTGACCAGATTATTTTCATTTTCGTGCCAAAACCAGCCGGGTCGAATGGAAACATCCACTTCTGACGGATACCAAACCAGAGTGCCAGCATTTTTTAACTTTTCGCGACTGCCCAGATCTTCCTGGGTTTTATCTTCGTTGGGAATAAAATTAACGTCACTTTGTGAATTTTCCGTTATTTTATCACGATTTTGGACTGCTAATGGCAGGACACTCCATTCGGTTTCCCGGCCATAACCGGATTCCGTACCCACCCAGCGAACATCAGGCCCCATAACTGCAATGACAGCCTTTGGGGCTAGTTTTCGGATGATTGCATAATAAGTCTCCCAGTCAAAAACCTGGCGTTGCCCATTATTGCCCTCACCACAGGCGCCATCAAACCATACTTCGCTGATTTCGCCGTATTGAGTCATCAATTCTGTTAGTTGATTAACAAAATACTCATTGTAGGCGTCACTGCCATAGGATGGTTCATGCCGGTCCCAGGGGGACAGGTAAAAACCAAATTTAAGACCATGTTTTTGACAGGCGGCAGCGAATTCCGCTATAATATCTCCCCGGCCCTTTTTCCAGGGCGAATTTTTTACCGAATGGTCTGTAAATTTACTGGGCCAGAGACAGAACCCATCGTGATGTTTGGCGGTAGGAATAATCAGTTGGATACCGGCATCCTTGCAGGCTTTGACCATCTGTTCGGCATCAAAATTCGTCGGGTTAAAAATTTGGGGCGATTCATCACCCTGCCCCCATTCCATATCTGTAAAAGTATTGACCGTGAAATGGATAAAACCCGTCATTTCCAGTTTTTGCCAGGCAGCCTGCCGGGGTGAAGGACGAAGAGCAGCAGCTTTTTTGACGATGGTCTCCATATTATCATTGGGATGAATATCGATATAATTGGGCTGAGCGGCTGGTTTGGCGCAGCCTGTTCGAAGCCCTAAAATAAAGATAATCCACAGGTAGTGTTTGATAGACATAAAAAATTCCTCTTATTCGACAATGATTTCATCGACGAAGAGCCAGGCTTTTCCGCCGGCCCCGGCGTGCCATTCCGGGCAGGTTCCGATATTTTTGGCTTTGATGCGAAGGTATTTTACAAAAATTTCATCAAATTTTGCATCCAGCCGCACCACTTCCCTGTCCCCTGATTTCTGGTCAATCACATTGACCTTCTTTTTCAGTTCTGTAAAATTTTGCCCGTCACCCGACCCTTCAATGAGCAGGTATTCCGGTGAAAAAATCCAGGCCCCTGCATTATGTAAAAAGCCAACGGAAACGCCGGATATACTTTTCGATGAGTTAAATTCAATGGTTGCTTCCAGGTCATTGCCCTCAAAACCGGACCAGTTTCCGTCGCTGTGATTGGCTGTACCCAATAAGGAGTTGGTCAGAGCAATATCACTGTTGCCGGTATATTTTTTTGAAGGTGGTGTTGTCAGTATATATTTCATTCCCGTTGCTTTGTGGATGAGACATTTTTTTGAGGTAACGGGACTGATAGCCTGGCCATTACTGAAGGCTGCTGCTTTGATTTCGGTGGATTTTTTCAAGGTCAGGGGCTTTTGGTACAGCAGGGAGCCGGTGGTAGGATTTTCACCATTCAGCGTATAGCGGATTTCAGGCACTTCGATTTCAGACCTGAGTTCTACATGGAATTTTTTTTCCTCAACATCAAAATCCGCATCAAGGAAAACCTGAAAAGCACTGCGGGCATAATTCAGGCCCAGTTTATCGTATAAAGCCAGCAGATTTTTCATTTTGGCGCTAAAATGGCGAAGGTCCCTTTTTTGAGGAGATGACCACAGAACTTCCGACATGGCCGCCAATCGTGGCAGCAACATATATTGGACATGATTAAAATTCGACATATATTCGGTCCACAGGTTGCACTGCCCACCTAAAATATGTCTGGCTTCTTGGGTATTCAATTCCTCCGGTACCGGTTCAAATTCGTATACTTTTTTCAGGGGAACGTAACCGCCGATTGCCAGGGGTTCATTTTCAGGATCTCCCTGATAATAATCAAAATAGCAGTGGGAAGTGGGTGTCATGACCACATCGTGGCCACTTTTAGCAGCCTCAATCCCGCCTTCAAACCCGCGCCAGGACATGACCGTCGCTTCCGGGGCGAGGCCGCCTTCGAGGATTTCATCCCAGCCGATCATTTTACGGCCTTTACTGACGATAAATTTTTCAATGCGCCGAACGAAATAGCTCTGCAATTCGTGTTCATTTTTCAGGCCTTCCTGTTGGATTCTGGCCTGGCATTTGGGACATTTTTCCCATTCGGTTTTTGTGGCCTCATCTCCGCCGATGTGTATATAGGGTCCGGGAAAAAGGTCAATCACTTCACTGAGAATATTTTCCAGAAATTGAAAAGTTTCATCATTACCGGCACAATAGATATCGGTAATCGGCCAGACGCCTCCCGGCAAAACCGTGAAGGGCCCGCCAGTACAGGAATATTGCGGATAAGCAGCCAAAGCAGAGGTTACATGGGCCGGTAATTCTATTTCCGGTACAATGGTAATAAACCGTTCAGCAGCATAATTAATAATTTCTTTCACTTCTTCCTGGGTATAAAATCCGCCATAGCTGGCCTTTTCTCCCGGTTTCTGTTTTTCACGGGAATTCCAGTGTTGCTCTTCTCGGTCTACACGCCAGGCACCAACTTCAGTCAGTTTTGAATATTGTTTGATTTCGATGCGCCAGCCCTGATCATCCACCAGGTGCCAGTGAAAAGTATTGATTTTATGAAGGGCCAAAACGTCAATTAATTTCAGAATATCTTCTTTCGGGAAAAAATGCCGGGAAACATCCAGCATAGTGCCCCGCCATGAAAACCGGGGGGTGTCAGTAATGACACCGCAGGGAATGGAAACGGGACTTTTTGCGTCGACAGGAAATAATTGGCGCATGGTCTGAAGGGAGTAAAATAATCCCGCTGTTGTATTGGCACGGGCCTCAAGGTGCCGGGACGAAATTATAATTTTATAACCTTCAATCCCTAATTCTGGGTCCGGCAATTCATTAATGGCAAACTGAATTTGGTTGGCTGTTTCATCATCTGTAAATTTTATTCCCGACTGGCTGGAAAAAAGGTTGATAAAATAATTTTCAATTGGGTCAAGGGTAATGTCTTCAGATTTTTTTAAAAACAACTCTTTGCTTGCTGATTGGAACACTCCCCCGGTCTTTTCAATGGAGACTGGTTCCGGAACAATGGAAATAGCATTAGATTTTTCAATTTTCAGGTTCATGGTTGAGCAGGAAAAAATGAGGATCAGGGTTAAAGACAACAATAGAAATTTTTTCATGTTCTCTCCTTTTTGGAATTGGAATAGATGGTATGTTGATGGTTCGACAAATCATAGTTTCTTTTGGGAAAATACTATCTAAATTATAAAAAAAAAAGTATTCTTATAAATATTTATTTTTTTAGAATAAATTCAATTGTTTTAAATTCGTTGGTACATCTATTAGAGAACAATAAATTGTTACTTGATAAACTTGATTGTAGTCCTAACTGATTGACATTCTATCTTTGACTTTTTATATTAAATTACTTGTTATTACCGAGTATCCATAGGTATAAAATTTAAATTAATAAAAAGAAGGGTATTTTATGAAAGTGTTAAAAATTACTTTCGTGCTATTGCTGTTCATTTTTTCATCCAATATTCATGCTCAGACCCTCAGTCAGGATGGTGAAAAAATTGTTATTGCTGTCGTTGATTTTAGAAATACCGGGGGAGATCCAAAATTAAACTATCTGGAAAAAACCATTCCTGAAAATATTATTACCAGAATGGCAAAAAACGGAAGAACAGAAATTGTAGAACGGACTCGGCTGGAGGATGCCCTTAAAGAATTGGAACTGGGCATTTCAGGAATCGTTGATGAGCAATCAGCGGTTGAATTGGGGCGTGCCGTCGGTGCGAATGCAATTCTTTTAGGAAGTTTTGCATCTATTGGCCAAAAAATCAGGATCAATGCCAGGCTGATTGACGTTAAGTCCAGCCGAATCATTAAAGCTGATGTGGTTGAAGGCAATGTATCCGATGAAATATTTATGATGATGGACCGTTTAGCCTATTCCATGGAATCCCAATTGTTGAACAAAGAAAATGAAACCCTGCAGTATCAGGCTATTCCCATCAACCGGGAGCCTGTGGCGGATACCCGCATCAAGGAAAAAAAGCCGTTATTAAAGCGCCCCATTTTTTGGGTTGCATCGGCAGCAATCGTTGGCGGTGGCGTTTATCTGGCGACCCAGGAATCATCTTCCGGTTCCGGTGGCAAGATGTCTTCTGTCAGTATAATTATCAACTTACCCTAATAAACCAGAAAGGATTAATTATGAAATGGATTAAAATATTGATACTGATTGTTCTGGTTTTTTTAGTATCTACTTGCGAAAGTCCAGTAAAAACAAAGGATGACCTTGCCAGAATAAATATTGCGTTCAATTTTCCTGAAAAACCTCTACAGGAGAACGCCCTTCAAAAAGCAACAAGTATTCAGGTGATTAATATCGTTGTTGAAGCCGCTGATATGGATAGAATTTCTGAGGATTTCAATGTAAACAATACAAGAGTTGTATGCAATCTCGAGGTACCCAAAGGAAACGAGAGACTCTTTAAAATCCAGGGTAAAGATGCAGGCGGAATCGTCCAGTTGACCGCTGAAACTACAGAGGATATTCTAAATTCAGAAGAAACAATTACTATAAATAATATTGTCCAAATTTCTCCGCCTCCTGTGGAACCGACTTTTTCCGATATCAGTGAAAGCGGTTTTGTGATCAATTGGAACAAAAGCAACGCCCCGGATTTTTCTCACTACCGGGTTTTGGTGTCCACCAATACAGTGCTCAACCTGAATAGCGATAAAATCGGAAACGATATCGAAGACAAAAACTCTGTAACGATGACCATATCTGGGGCCGATCCGGGAACGGTTTATTATGTTGCCATAGTGGTATTTGATACGGAAAATTACTATTCGGGAAACCTGCAATATGGTGCCAATAATTCGATAGTCAGAAGAGTAGAAACTCAGAGTGCAGCCACGGTTCCTGAACCTGTCGATGTTGATATTACAAATATTTTAAGTACCTCCTTTCAGTTAAACTGGTCTCGAAGCAACGCCCAGAATTTTAATTTTTACCGTGTGCTTCTGTCACATAACAGTACCCTTCATGCTGATAATGATAAAATCGGTACCGATATTACCGATATCAATCGGAATACAATGCTGGTCGATGATTTGATGATGAACACTGTTTATTACACGGCCGTTTTGACAGTCAGCAACACCATGGATTTTCTGGGTTCACTGGAATACGGATCCCAGTATTCAATCGTCCACAAAGTGACAACTGCGGATATGGTGTCATTGGGTTATGATGATGGGAGCTTTGAAAATTTACTTTACAGCACTGCGATTGGCGCACGGTTTTGTAATGCTTTCACACAACCAGCGCCCAATACTTTTATTCGCGAAGTATGGGTTTATTTGAATGATACATCGGGGGAAGATGGAAATTACCGCATAGTCATTGTTGACCAAAACGGCAATGATAAATTTTATTCCAATGCACTGTCGACTACCTACGGCGAACAATGGGTCGGCTGGCAAATTCCCTGGGAAAATATTGAAGACGGTTTTATCAGCGGGGATTTTGCTGTTGGCGTTGAAATGGTCAAAGATATCGGATGGCCGGAAGTCGGTCTGGATCAATCTTCCAATTATGAATCCAGTTTCTATGTTGACGCCAGTGGTACCTGGAATTCTGTCGGTGATCTGGGGTATCCCGGTAACCTGGGAATTCTGGTTGTTGTGGATATCGAAGGAGAAGAGGGTATGAAAACACCCGGAGCCTCAACCCTCACATTGAAGCCCTTCAACAACGGAAACATGTCAGTTGATTTTAAAAGACCCGGCACGATAATAAATTCGATTTCCGGACAGGATAAAAGAACGGTCACCATCGGTGAAAAAAGCCGTATATTGACCCGGAGATAAGGACTTGAAATTCTCTGTTAAACCCACTATTCGAATTTGAATAGTGGGTTTTTTTTATTGCTTTTTCAACATCAATAGGAAAACATCATTTTCTCTTAAATCCAATTCTTTCAGAAAAGACTTGCCCGTTTTGATGGTGATCTTTTCAGTTAAGACGGGTTCGCCATTGCTCACTGTTTTGAGTTTTTTTACCTGTGCTCTTGTCAACTGATTTGGCCGTCCCATATCATAATAGTCTGTGTAAGGGTCATTAACCCGATAACCCACCTGATAGACTTCCAGCAGATATTTTCCTTTAGGTATATCCGCAATCTCTATTTGTACTTTGCCTTTTGGCCTAGCCGGCAAATCCTGAATATAATAGTCCTGGTCGTTGACTGAATCCGGTAAAGTATAGGTGTAATTCCAGAGCAGCAATTTTATATTCCCATCATCATCTTGGGTTGCCCAGGAAGTTGCGTCCCCGTTGACTAATTCAGTTGTCCCCAACTGGTTCATATATTTGTAAGCAAAAAAGGCCGACTTTGGAATGCCCTGGTAATTGATTAAACCAAAGCCACCATGAAAGGGCGTCAAACGTGGACCGGCCTCCTCAAAAATATCGGTGAACACCCAATAGGACATGGATGTGGCTGCGTCGCCGGATTTTTTAATTCTATCAAGAATGTAAGCAGCCTGATGATAACTGTCATGAATTGGGTCAGCGGGTGTATAGGATGAACTCCACTCAGTGTAATGTAATTCCAAATCTGGCATCACGGAACCGGCAATTTCTTTGCGGGAATTCAGCACGTCTTGGCTCAAACTCATAGGGTCCGGCGCCAGTCTGGTTCCGGAATTGCCCCATTCATCCAGAAAACCCTGATCAACACCATATGCATGTGTTGAGATAAAATCCAATGCAACATTATTATTTCTACAAAAATCTATCAATTCAACTTCACAGGCAGCGCCGGCTGTGGCGGGACCACCGACTTTATAATCTTTATTGACTTTTTTGACGCCCGTTGCAGTAAATTGGTATAATTTAAAATAATCCTCCTGACTGCCGGACCAGAAGCCGGGAGAAAGGTTCGGTTCGTTCCATACTTCGAAGTACCAGGTTTTCACTTCCTCAATGCCATAGCGTTCCGTCCAGTGGCTTACAAGATTGTAAATCAGCGCCTCCCATTGATGATGATCTTTGGGTGGAGTAACATTACCGCGCCACCAGAAAATGGTTTCTGGTCCGCTGGCCAAAGCACTGGGCATGAATCCCAATTCCACAAAGGGTTTCATACCAATTTCCAGAATATAGTCGTACAACACATCAATGTACTGAAAATTATATTGCGGATTGCCGTCCCGGTCTTCTTGGTAAAGGCCCATATCATCAGTGAGCAGACCATGCATACGAATGTATTTGAAATCACACTGATCTTTGACGAAGGCCAACTGCTGCTGCCAATCGGCACGCAATCCCTCATTGGCACGTCCGGCGCCGATACACTCCTTGAACATGATGCTCATCGGGCCTTTAACATCATTAAAGTTGAGATTGATTGATC
Organism: Fidelibacterota bacterium; assembly: GCA_016934035.1. Classification (GTDB taxonomy): domain Bacteria; phylum Fidelibacterota; class UBA2242; order UBA2242; family JAFGTP01; genus JAFGTP01. The sequence goes on along the minus strand of JAFGTP010000054.1, from coordinate 91,011 downwards.
GGACTTCTGATTGTGCATTAATTCCTGATAACAGGAAGCACAGCATTAAAGCCTGTATAAACAATTGTTTCCTTTTCATTTCATTTCCTTTTCTGCTTATTAAATTGGATCGCAAAGAAAATATTCAAATTTTACTTTACCGTCACCTCAGGCGCAAAGGCCGATTTTCAGACTCATAAATCCATTAAAACATTATGATGCAGACCTTCTGCATACTGTAGTTTTTCAATTTTACACCCTTTTTCCCATCGAAACTGTTGTACATAAATACGGTATGATTGCTATCTCCTGGAAATTGCCAGCCCCTAAAATCCGCTATAATTTCTGAATAAAATTTTTCCTGATAAAACAGAACTAAACCACCCATCGCATTACTCTCAATATTCACGATATAGGAATGGTGTGATGGGAAACAAAGCATTGGTGAACGATTGGCAACAGAATTTCCTCGGGTATCAATTTTAATTTCAGAACCTGTCAAACAATAGCTGTCATGAATATTTTTGCCAATGTTTTCACTATAAGTTTGATATTGAGCAAAAATAAAATCATTTACCATCAACATGGCAAAGATTATCAGGAGGCGTTTTATATTTTGTCCTGTCAAATGAGTTTCAGTAGCTTATAAATACAAGGATAAAGGTCAAACAAACATCTCATAATCTAGTAAATTGGTTGTATTTACCTAAAATGACGGCTAATGCTTGTATTCAGAATTGGTCAGAGGGATTCGATCCAAAATAATATCTTTTTTACATGCGATCCTTTCCAATAGATTTTTTTGCAGCTTTCACATTGGGTAAATTCTTTGTATTGTTCTCTTGTTTGTTGAGGCAGAGATTGAGCAATGGATTCTTTTTCTACCAATACAAGTATTCCATTGCATACTGAGCAGCGGGTGAAAGGCTTGATTTTGGATTTCAGATTAAATTTTCGAATCACCTCTTCTGCCTGAAAATAGGGTTTTGTATTCCGAACCCAATAGCCAAAATTAGCTGCATTGTATTTCAAAATCCCAATATCTCTGGTGAGTATGACGCGATTTTCATGGTTTGAAATCTCTACTATTTGATGATCATTATAATCATTTTTATAAAGCGTATCGAACCCCAGAAGTCTGAGTTTTGGCACTAACTTTCCCAGGTTTACATCAACGATAAATTTTGGAAATTCAGGATAATCGGGTCCCAGGTGCTTTCCGGAAATTCCACTGGATTTTGGATAAACTTCAATATCTTCGCCACCGGATAACAGAAAATCGAAATCCACGGATTTTCCCTGGACCAGTATTACATCAACGTCCACATGAGGCACACCAATTGCCTGAATTGCATCTTTGATGGAAGGTTTTTGGGTGAAAGAATATTCAAGTTTTGGGGTTCGGTGCTGAGCCGGTAAAAAATCCTTGAGTTCATCAAAAAATTGGAAAATACAGGTTTTTATTATGGGTAAATGGTTGTCCATTAGCTGGGATTTAAAATTTTATTAATAATCTAATTTACAGTTAGAAAGTTGAAAAATAAAAATATCTCTCACTATTGTCAAGACAGTACACTATAGTTTAAAAAATCGTCTAGAAAACGTGGTCTTGCCTTCAGTTTGAGTTCCCCGGGGAATTCAATACTGTAGAATTTCAAAAAAAAGAATATCAATTGCTTCCAGACGAAAAAATCGGATAAATATCAAATCATAAAACATACACTTTCTTCGAGCAGGAAAAAATGCTGTCTCTAAAAAGGTCTTGAACCTTTGCGAAATTCAGAAAAAATCCAAGGGGGGTGAGGTTAATTATAGTTCCCGGTAAAAAACCCTGGCAACTCAAAGGATATCAGTGATGGTGCTCCTCCCTTCTTACCTTTGAACCCAGATGGTTGAGGCGATTTTCAATCTCTTCATAGCCGCGATCAACGGTTTCGATATTGTCGATGACAGAATTTCCCTGTGCCGCCAATGCCGCAATTACCAAAGCAATTCCGGCCCTGATATCCGGACTGGTGAGGTGCTGCCCATACAATTTTGTCGGGCCATTGACAATCACACGATGCGGATCAGCCTGGATAATATCTGCGCCCATAATATTCAATTTGTCCACAAAAAACATCCTTGATTCAAACATCCAGTCGTGACACAAAATGGAGCCTTTGGCCTGAGTAGCCAGGACAATGGCCGGACTCATCAGATCAGTGGGAAAATTGGGCCAAAGCCCAACCTGGAGTTTTTTCTCCTTTATTTCAAGTTTTGAAGGAAAAAGATGTAATGTTTTTTCATCCTGAAATTTGAACATTACATTCATAGACCTGAGCATTCTTCCCATCGAATAAAAATGTTCTTTCATGGCGTTATGAATAACCATTTCACCCCCGGTGGCCGCAGCAGCAATGGCAAAAGTCCCGGCTTCAATAGGGTCCGGCGTAATGGAATGTTCGGCTCCGGTCAGACAATGACTGCCTTCAATCATGATGCGATTGGTTCCGGCCCCTTCTATCTTTGCACCCAGCTTCACCAGAAATTCAGCCAGATCCACCACATGGGGTTCACAGGCAGCATTCTGAATGACAGACCGTCCTTTGATGCCCGCTGCCAGAATCATGACATTTTCTGTTGCCGTAACGGACACCTCCTTAAGAAAAATACTGGCGGCTTTTTGCTCCCCAAGGGTAATATGAAAACCGGAATGGTCACTGACAACTTCGCCGCCAAAATCTTCAACCATTTCAAAGTGAGAATCCACTTTACGACGGCCAATCACACATCCGCCCGGCGGAAAAAGGAAAGCTTCGCCCGTTTTCAACAGCAATCCCGCCAGCAACAAAATCGACGCCCGCAATTGCCCGGCATGTTCTTCAGGCAGTTTATTATTGCTGACCGCACCGGAAATCGCAATAATATTTCTGCTCTTGTATTCTGTCTTTTTTCCGATACATTCCAGTAAACGGACCATGCGCCGGACATCCAGTATATCCGGCAGGTTTTTCAAAATAATTTCATCATCAGTTAGTAATGTAGCGGCAAGAATTGGCAGTGCTGCATTTTTATTTCCTGCTACGGATACTTCTCCTGCCAGGGGGTAACCGCCTTCTATGTAAAGTTTAGACATTTTTTCTCTCCGGTTTGTTTATTACGTTAACTAACAAAAATTGTAATACACTGCAAATCAAATGATTGCAGGTTCCGAAAAACTTAACAATTAGATTTGTAAATGGGAATGGTTAATATTGAATAATTTTGAATGTATTTCTCCTGTGATTGATAGAAAACAAAATTGTTCATCATAAAGTCCTGAAAATAATATAGTGATTTTCAAAATAAATGTCTGATCTCTGAACTCTATTGCAAAAGTCTTCAAATACCTGTCATTCTGAACCTTGTGAAGAATCTCAGTAATATGGAAATGAGATACTTCACTTCGTTCAGCATGACAACTTCGGAATTCTGAATTGACTTTTGCAACAGAGTCCTTTGGACATTACTTTTGCAAAACACTATAAATATCAATAGAATATCAATCACGGCTTTTAAATCGTAAACTAGTTTTTCAACTAGGTAAACAGCTAAAGCCCTATTTTGGATGATTGATATTCAGGAGAGAAATTTCGTATTCATAAAGCAATGAGGGATTGAAGCTAACAGATTATTAAACTAAAGTCTCTTTTCTAGTATTTTAGTATGACAATGATATTATGGAATAATCCTCACTTCTTCTTCCGGCAAGATACCAAAAACATCTTTGACAGATTGCTTGATATTTTGACAAAATTGATATATCTCTTCTCCTGTTGCATTGCCATGATTCACGACTACCAATGCCTGCTTTGACCAGATGCCGACGTCACCAATGCGTTTACCTTTCCAGCCGCATTTTTCGATCATCCAGCCGGCTGGGATTTTATATAGATTATCTGGTAATTGAAAATATTTCAAGTCATCAAATTTAGATTTTAGTTCTTGAAATTTTTGTTCATCCACAACAGGATTCTTGAAGAAACTACCGGCGTTTCCGATTTCATCAGGATCAGGCAGTTTTGCTCTTCGGACATTTATGACAACGTCTCTGATATTCTGGGCAGTAATAGTATTTATGTCTTTTAGTTTTTCTTGCAATCCGGCATATTCGAGGTTGGGTTTGAAGACTTTTGACAAGCGGAAGGTTGTCGAGATTATAATGTATTTATCTTGATATTTTTGTTTGAAGACAGATGACCGATAGTCAAAGTTGCATTGGTCTTTTGTAAAATGTTCAACTTTTCTGGATTCGATATGGATTGCTTCAACTTCATGAATGACGTCTTTGATTTCAACACCATAGGCACCAATATTCTGATAGGTTGCTGCACCGACATTTCCCGGAATCAATGATAGGTTTTCAGTTCCATAATAATGATGATCAACACAATATTGAACAAAATCGTCCCAGATTACGCCATTGTAAACTTTTATAGTCACTTCATCTGAAGATTCTGATAATATTTCAATGCCTTTTAGTTCCGGTTTTAATACTATTCCATTAAAATCATTACGAAACAGGATATTGCTTCCTTCACCTAAAATCAGATATAGTGTGTTGTGAAAATCTTGACTTTTCAGATATGCCATCAATTCATTTACGGATAAGCACTTGACCAAATCGCTGCATTTTGAATTGACCTTAAAAGTATTATATGTTATTAAATTTTCACTCATTTAACCTTAGTATTATTATCGCTAAAAATAATTAATTGCTATTAATAAAAAAATAAAACGGATTGATTAATAGACAAGAGCAGTCAATCGGCTGCTGTTTTTATGCGGTATAAAATTTTTGCAACAGGTAAAATGAACCCTGAAAATAAATAATACTTCCAAGAACCACAAGCACCCAATAGGCAATTCCCGAATGTTGCACTATTATCCAAAGAAAAATAGACATTGCTACAAAATCATAAACGGCCATAATAGCAACGTGCATCGGTTGCATATTCCCAAGATAGCAAACAAACAAATAGGTAATTGCTGTAATTATTGTAAAAATGACTGAAGATTTGATCACCTGATTATGTTCATGGGTATTCCAGATGAAGTATAAAAGTAATAGTATTTTTCCCTGTAAAAACATTTGTCTGCCTTATTAATAAATTGGTTCTTCGTGCCTTAAGAAGAAATTAAGACCTCGCAGGTTATTGAAGCCTCCGAGGTCTTGGAAATTATTACTTATAAATCGATTTCCACCAGTCGGAATCATTTTTGAGGTATTTATCAAACCATGCAACAATGGATTTGGACCATTTCTCCCGCTGTCCATACTCCAGTACAAAATGGTCCTGGTCTTTGCACTGAAGCAATTCCACTTGTTTGCCCAGGAGTTTCAGGGCTGTGTAAAGTTGAATACTTTCGCCTGGCGGAACATTGGTGTCACTGGTTCCGTGAGTCATTAAGAGTGGTGTGTTGATTTTGTCGGCATTGTAAAGAGCGCTGTTCTTCATAAAAACTTCCGGATGGCTCCACGGAAATGTATTGGCATTGGCTACTGCACCGTAGGAATATCCCCAGTATCCCTCGCCCCAGTAACTGGGCACAGCGGAAATTCCGGCATGGGAAACAGCTGCAGCAAACATATCGGTTTTTGTGATTAGAGACTCCGTAGTAAACCCGCCGTAGCTGGCGCCAATACAGCCCAATTTGTCTTTGTCCACAAAGGAGTGGGCTGCCACGAATTTTTCTGTACCCAAAATAATTTCTTCCGGTACGATGGACCCCCATTCGTTGACATGTTTGGCGGCAAACTCTTGTCCGAAGCCTGTCGAGCCGCTGGGCTGCAGGATATAAACCACATAACCATTGGCTGACCAGTAATTGTATGGATATCTGCCGTCAAAATCACGGGAAACCGGCGATGTTCCGCCATAATAATAAACAATACAGGGATATTTTTTTGTGGCATCAAAATTTGGTGGCAAGTAGTAGCGCCCTTCGATTTCCACGCCATCTTTGTTGGAAAAAGTCCAGCGTTTGACCGTGCTCAACTTTGTATACTGAAAGGTTTTTTGCCCTGGTTCATAGAGCACTTTGTATCCCTCCTGTTTCAATCCCAGGAAACTTTTCTTTTCCAGGGCCAGTGTACATACTTTCTGGGGTTGGGTTGCGCTGGTTCCTGTGTAGATAATTTTAGTTGCCTGATCAGCGAGGTCAAAATTACTGACGGCTTCCATACCGGTTTCCAACTTTAAAAATTGGTTTTTTTCAATATCATATTCATAGAGGTTTCGCCAGCTGCGGTCCTCAGCCAGCAGGTAGATGTTATCATTGATCTTGGACCATTTCACATTAATTACAGCCGGATTGAAATTTTTTGTGATGGGCAGGACTTTCCCGGATGCAACATAGTACAGGAAAGCTTGCCCGTCATAATCATTGGGTGTGATGTCTTTGGGAAGGTTCCGGCCAATACCATCAAACATGGATACACCACCGGTGACAAGTATTTTTTCACCGTCCGGTGACCATCTGAGATCCGAAGCCCATTTTAAGGAAAAAAGTGAATCGGTTTTCATGGTTGACAGATCAAGTACATAAAAATCGCTGACACTGAAAGGCCTTTCCTGTACATAGGGATGATAGCGGGAAATTATCAGGCGGTTTCCATCTTCACTGATATCATAGAGGCTGGTAGACAATTGGCCAAAGGTCAGTTGGGTCCTGGTGCCTTCGGCAATATTGAGTTTATAAAGATAAGTAAGCGAGCGGTTTCCCAATTGTCTGTCAGGCATATGCTTTAGTTTGCGAACACCGGATTTTTCTTCTTCCTCATCGATAGATGTTGAATAAACCAGGAAATCTCCCGTAGGGCTCCATTGAAAGGATTCCAGGTTCTTGATATTCGTCAGGATTTTCTTGTTTTTTCCGGTTTCAATATGGGTCAGCCATAGACTGGATGTGCCATTTTCCGTGGTCCGGTAGACAAATTCATTGGCAATGGGTGACCAGGTTATAGACGTTATTGTCATTCCCCCTCTAAAGGTAAAAATCGGTTCGGCACTGTCAACATCACGGACTTCAAGCCAGCGTTCATCTTTTTTGGTTTTTTTGTCCGTCTTGCGAAAAGCCATGGCAGTATATTTTCCATCATAGGAAATCTTTGCACTCGTGACCGCTGGCGTATAGAGTACTTTATCGATGGTCATGGTTTCTTCAGGGTCCAGTTTTACTTTAATATTTTGGATATCACCAATCAATTTTCCAGTCACCGGCCACCGACCTGAAGAATAGGCGACGGTTTTGATGGTAATTTTATGGACACCTGTTTCAAGTTTGAGCATTTTTTTTAATTTTTCAGGATTTTCTTTTTCCACGGTTTCCTTGCATCCCAGTTCTTCATTGTCCAGCCAGATTTTTAACATCTGGGTAGATTCCAGTTCCATCTCCAGTTCCATATATTGATCGGCTACTATGTAAAAGCCCAGATAAGCCAAAGCAGCCTTGGCGGTATCGGAATTAGTAAATTCTGCTACAGCCGATTCCTGCCAAAAGAAACTTTCATCATCACTCCATTTGACTTTTTTTCCGGTTTCAGGATGAATTTTGCAAAGGCAGATCTGGTCCTGCTTCAGAAATTCTGATTTTTCCCATGTCTTGCCATTGAGGTCCTTTTCAGAATAAAAGAGCGGTTTTTCAAGATTGATTACATTGGTAATCAGCCAATTATTTATCGCCAGCGAATCTTTGTCCCCGGTTTCTCCCGATGATATGGAAGTCAGAAAAAGGATTGATAATAAGAATGTTAATAAATTTTTCATGTCATCTCCCTGATTTTTTTCTAAAATTTTAAGATAAATAAACTTAATACTTCGAAAAACAAAAATGAACCCTGTTTTTTTTGAAAATCAGATATTTACAGATTTACTAAAAAAGCAAGCAATTTTTAAAGGATATTTTTTTTTCTTTTCTTTGTAATTTTTTTGGGTATTGATAATTTATAAGAGCTGCTATTTGAATGTTGATAAGTTGTGAATAAGTTTGTTTTTGTTAACAAGAGTATTTTAGTCGATTGAAAATTTTTATTCAGACAAGTTCTTTTTTTAACCTTTGCTCATTTTAAAAGGTTTCCGTAAGTCACTGATTTTCAGACCAATAATAAAATTTTTCCTCGCGGCTTAAATAATCAAAGATAACATAAACTTTTTGTTAATTAAATTTAAACAGCTTATAGCAAGCATTTTAAAACTGTTAATAAGTTTGTATAAAGAGGCGGGGTTATTTTGGAAAATATTGGTCACAGTGAACTTTGGAACGAATGTCTGGAATACATTCAGGAGCGCATACCGACCCAAACCTTCAGTACCTGGTTTGAGCCCATCAAATCCTTATCTCTGACTGAAAAAGAACTCTTCCTACAGGTCCCCAATAAATTTTTTTACGACTGGGTTGTCAGCCATTATGAAAACATCATTCAGCAGTCCTTGGAAAACGCCTATGGTGACGGCCTTCGTATCAAATACACGATTTTAATGGATGATGATCAATCCTTGCCGTCAGCGGAAAAACACCCGCAGACTATTGCCCGACAAACCCAAGATGATCCGCAAAACATCATCGTCGATAATTCCAGCAAAATTATTGAAAAAGGCACCAAAATCAATAAAAACTATATTTTTGAGACTTTTGTTGAAGGGAAATCCAACCAGTTTGCCAAAGCCGCAGCCATGGCCGTTGCCAGGGATCCCGGCCGGACATCCTTTAACCCGCTGGTCCTTTACGGTGGAACAGGATTGGGAAAAACCCACCTTCTTCAGGCAATCGGCAACGAAGTCATCAAAAACCAATCATTAAAAAGCGTACTCTACCTTTCCAGTGACACCTTTACCCTTGATTTTATTTCAGCGATTCAAAAGAACAAAAGCACTGATTTTTCTAAATATTATCGCGATGTGGATATGCTGTTGATCGATGATATACAGTTTTTTCAGGGAAAGGAATCCACCCAGGAGCAGTTTTTTCACATTTTCAATTCCCTGTACCAACACCACAAACAAATTGTACTCACTACCGATAAAAACCCAATGGAACTGAAAGGGCTCCAGGAGCGATTGATATCCAGATTTAAATCCGGTCTCACTGTTGATATTCAGCCTCCGGACCTGGAAACAAGAATTGCCATTCTCCAAAGAAAAGCTGAACGGGAAGAGTTGGAAATCCCCTTTGAAGTCATTGAACTTCTGGCAACGAAAATTCGTTCCAATATTCGTGAATTGGAAGGCGCCCTGATCCGCCTGCTGGCCTATTCCTCTTTATTGCGTGTTGATATCAATGTGCAATTGACAAAAAAGGTGCTCAATGAAATTGTGGGCGACTCTCATGCCGAGTCCAATATCAGCTATTCTATTGAAAATATTCAGGATGTCATTACCACAAAGTACAATATAAACCTGGATACCCTCCTTGGAAAAAGCCGAAAACAAGAAATCGCCGAAGCCCGCATGGCTGCGATGTATCTGGCGCGAAAATATACATCTCTATCACTCAAGAATATCGGCCTCTATTTTGGCGGTAGGGACCATTCCACCGTGGTCCATGCCTGTAAATGGGTGGAAGACAAACTTGATTCAAGCGAGGAATTCCAAAAAAGATTTGAACGGATACGCAAGGAATTTGACACCACTTTATTTTGATATTATTAACCTATTCCATCTCGTTTATTTCCTGTCATATTTTTCATAATTGTAAAAAATTGTAACAATGTTTTCAAAAAATTTTATTTTTAAAAATATTTAATAACTTTGAAACAGTTTTATTGAGATTAACGTTAAGATGGTTGATGATTCCTATTGACGAGTGAAAATGAGTGCTGAGAACCAGATAAAAATTGCAGTTGATGTAATGGGCGGAGACCATGCACCGGCCATACCCGTTGAAGCTGCAGCCGAAGCCTCCCTGAAAACCAACGCAAATTTCCTTCTGGTTGGCGATGAACAAAAAATAAAAAATATCCTGGATAGCCACCGGCATGACCCAAAAAAAATTGAGGTTCTGCACACCTTTGAGTATATCGGTGATGATGAATATCCCCGCAATATTATCAGACAAAAAAAAGATGCTTCCATGAATATCGCCACAGATATCTGCGGCAGGGGCGAAGCACATGCTGTCATCTCTGCCGGAAATACAGGGGCCTACATCCTTTCCTCCATCAAACATATTCCCCGCCTTGAAACAGTCAACAAAGTCGCCATTGCATCCCTGTTTCCAACAAAAAAATTTTTAACAGGAGCAAAAAAACACTACAGCCTGATATTGGATGTGGGGGCCAACAATCAGTGTAACGAAGAAGACCTTTTGCGATTCGCGATTATGGGAAAAAGTTATTTTAATATTCTGACCGGTGAAGAAAATCCAAAAATCTACCTCCTTAACGTTGGCGATGAAGCCCATAAGGGTGGCAAAATCCTGGTCAACGCCTACCAAAAATTGTCAGATTGCAAAACCCTGAATTTTTTGGGGAATATAGAAGGGAATAAAATTTTTAACGGAGTGGCCGATGTCATTGTCTGTGACGGTTTTGCCGGCAATATTTTTCTCAAAAACACAGAAGGTATCATTGAATCCCTGATGGACCTGGGAAAATTTGCTGCCCGCCGGAACTTCTTTTGGAAAATCGGCCTGTATCTCCTGAACAGCGGCATACAAAAGATCAAACCCTTGCTGGATTACAGTGAATATGGCGGTGCGCCTCTTCTGGGATTTCAAAAAATTGTGATAAAAGCTCATGGCAGATCCAATAAAAAAGCTTTCTACAACGCCCTTCAAATGGCCCTTGAAAGCTATCGTAAAAATTTATGCGGCAAAATATCCGAAGAACTTTAAACGGGAAACAATATGAATCGACAAATGAATGGCCTAGTCTTACTGCTTTTGATGACGTCTTGCATCATGGCCTATGACAACCACCCCAAAACAGAAGATATTATTATAACCCTCTCCGGAGAACTGGCCTCAGAAAACTCTGTCACCATCAGTACCCCTTTGCTCTGGAACCTAACCTACAAAATCGTCTACATGCCGGAAGAAGGGGCTTGGGTTGAAATGGGTGACACCGTTGTCATCTTTGACACAAAAGAAGTAGAGGAAGAACTGGAAGAAATCCAACAGGGTTATGAACGTTCACAAAAAAGCCTGGAAGCAAACCTGCTCTCCAATCGACAGACAATAACAGAAATTGAAAACACTATTAAAAGTCTGGAAATACAAAAGCAGATTGTAATCAACCAAGTGCAACAATCCAAATACAATTCCGAAACCGATCAGCAGGATGCAGAGCTCGAACTTAAAAAAGTTGAACTCAATATCCTGAAAACCCGGCAGGCACTGGACTCCCAGAAAATTATCAATACCAATACTGAAAATGAATTGCGCATCCAGTTGGAGCAAAGCGAAAAAAGAATCGCAGAATTCTATGAAATCCTGAATAATATGTATGTCACTTCACCCAAATCCGGTATTATTGTCTATCAGCGACAGGGACGGCGCGGCAATGGTGAAAAAGTCAAAGTGGGAGACGATATCCAGCCTGGAAGCACCATTTTAAAAATTCCAGACCTGAACAACATGGTGGCCAAAGTTGAACTGAACGAAGTGGACCTGACTAAAATAGAAATCGGACAGCCCGCCAGTATTTGTGTCCTGGCCTATCCGGATACCAATTTTTCCGGCAATGTTCAATATATTTCAAAAATCGCAGATAAAAACGATGACAGCCGCTTACGCATTTATCCGGTTGATATAAAAATAGACAGTCAGAGAAATTTCAGACTAAAGCCGGGATTGACAGTCAAAATTGACCTCACCATTGACCATAAAGAAAATTTCTTTTCCATACCCTCCTGGTGCCTGTTCAAAAATCATGAAAATTTCTTTGTCAAAGTAAAATCCAAAGAAATACCCGTTGAAGTTTTAAACATCTACGATGGTAAGGCCTATGTCTATGGCGAGTTAAATCCCAATATGCAATTAATGGAAAATCAAACCATTCCAAATTTTTAAATAAGGACAGTTTCATGTTACAGAAAAAAAGCCTGAGAATTATTTTTATCATTATTCTTATCATAGCCGGATTCTATGGTATTTCAAAAATCAGTAAAAAAGAAAACTACCCCATTTTCAATGTAAAACGCGGCGAATTTCTAATCGATATCTATGCCGACGGCCTGGTGGAAGCCGGAAATTCGACCATTATCAGTTCTCCTTCCAGAATCTGGGGCGATGTTCGCATCATCAAACTTGTGGATGAAGGCCAATATGTCAAACAAGGCGATTTCCTGATACAGTTTGACCCGACCCAATTTACCGAGCGTATTCAAACCCTTGAAAATGAACTGGAAAAGGCCCGGGCCGCCTATGAAAGTGAAGTGGCCAATATCGAAAAAACCAGAGCTGATCTGGAAAGTCAGTTAAAAATCGAAGAATACAGTCTAGAACAAACCCGGTTAAGAGCAAAAAATGCTCAATATGAAGCTGAAAACAAGCGCAAAGAAATCGAATATTCTCTCAAAAAAGCAGAAATTTCCTATCAACAGTTGGTGGACAAAATAGAAAAGAACAAAGAAATCAACAAAGCCTCCCTTCGCCAGGCAGAGCTGAAAGTCAGCCAGGAGGAAATTTCCCTACAGCGAGCCAGGGAGGACCTCGAAAAACTGACCATTACCTCACCCGGCGAGGGCATTGTCGTATACAAACAGCTGTGGGGACCAAACGGACGGGAAAAAGTCAAAGTCGGCTCAACCCCCTGGAGAAGTCAGCAACTGCTAGAAATTCCTGACAAATCCAACAAAAAAGTGATAATTAACGTTAACGAAGTTAATATTTCATCTCTGAAAATCGGGCAAAAAGTCAATATCAGAATCGATGCTCTACCGGAAAAATTATTTCAGGGAGAAATCACCCACATCGCTTCACTGGCCCACGAAGATGAAGACAGCGGCAAAAAAGTCTTTGAGGTGGAGGTGGTCATCAATGAAATATTCGATGCCCTGAAGCCCGGAATGAGTGCCAACTGCCAAATCATTGTTGAACAAATTCCAAATGTCATTTCAATTCCCATTGATGCTGTAACCAAAAAAGACGATGTTATCGGGGTCTATAACGCCCTCGGTAAATTCATTCCGGTCAAAACCAGCAAAGTCAGTTCCGACCTGATCCTGGTTGAAGAGGGGCTGAAAGAGGGTGACCAAATCCGGCTCATAAAAACCGAAGACGCTGGAATTGTTCCACAGGAAAAGAAACTGATGCAAAAGGCCGTACGACCGGAACACCAACCCAGAGTAATGATTCACGGATAAATTATGACTGCAAATATCTTAAAAAAACTCACCCAATTCAATGGAAACCTGCTACGGCGGGAATTAAGCCTGATTGCCGGCGAAGTATTGAAAATCAGCATCAAAGGGCTTCAGGAACACAAAACCCGAACATTCCTGACCATGCTGGGCATTATTTTTGGCGTCGCTTCAGTCATCTCAATGCTCGCAATTGGTGAAGGGGCACGCCGAAAAACCATGTCCCAGATCCAGGCCCTAGGTTTAAACAATATTATTGTTCAGCACTCAGAACCTGACCATAATTTTAACAAAAACAGCATTGTCCTTAACTACCAGGACCTGAGAGGTGTAAAAAATGTCATTCCTACCATTAGGACCGCCGTTCCGATTTTGCAGGAAGAGATGGAAGTAAACTTTGCTGTGAGGTTTGAAGAGGCTGAGGTGATCGGAACGGAACCGGAATATTTCCAGATGATGAGCATGAATCTGAATAAAGGCGGTTATTTTTCCCATTACGACAACCTTATGCGAAACCGGGTCTGTATTTTGGGCCACGACCTGTTGATTTCCTTATTTAACGCAGAAGAGGCCGTCGGCAAAAAAATCCGTATCAACGATGTCTGGTTTACTGTCATCGGTACCCTGGAATATCAGCCGGTATCCGTGGCAGGAAACACTGAGGTCAACCTCAACAAGCGGGTATTCATACCCATACAGACAATGGAATCCCGTATCGACCGAGAGCCCACAAGGCCAGAACTGGACCAGATCATTCTTCAGGTCACCAACAGCGAATTTGTGACAACGACTTCTGATTTCGTTGAAAAAGTACTGAGCCGAAGACACAATGGTGATAAAAATTTCAAACTCATTGTGCCGGAACAGCTGCTAAAACAAAGCGAAGAGACCCAGCGAATTTTCAATATCGTCATGGGCGCCATTGCCGGTATTTCACTGCTGGTTGGCGGTATTGGCATCATGAATATTATGCTGGCGTCCATCCTGGAAAGGACTAAAGAAATCGGTCTTCGACGCTCACTCGGCGCCACCAAACTAGACATACGCAATCAATTTCTGGTGGAAGCAATCATCATCAGTCTCGGAGGCGGCATTGTTGGCATTATACTGGGTTACGGGTTGTCCTGGGGAGTCACCGCTTTCTCCGATTGGGAAACGGTTGTCAGCCTCTGGTCCGTGTTGTTATCTGTAGGTGTTTCCAGTCTTGTGGGCATCCTTTTCGGTTTTTTCCCGGCTAAAAAAGCTGCGGAACTGGACCCCATTGAGGCCTTGAGATATGAATAATTATTAAAAAACTGATTAATAATAAGGATTGATAAATGAAAAATTTTTTACTGACACTGCTTGTCGCCATTACACCGGTTATTGCCGAAACCCACTTTTTGAATTTTGAAAAATGTCTGGACAGAGCCCTGGCACAAAGTTATATGATGAAAACGCTGAAAGAAAATTTTCTCAGTGCAGAATTTGAACTGAAAGCCGCCACCAATTCCCTGCGTACCAATATCGGTTTAAACCTGACAGCCCCTAATTATCGTGAAACCATGCAGCGGTTTGAAGACAGCCTCGGTGTCTATTATACACCGATTAAACAAGCCATTTACAGCACCTCGCTTCGCATAAACCAACCTTTACCAACGGATGGTGAGATTTACGTCAGTTCCGGATTCTATTCCACCAGTGACTATTTTCGGGATAAAAACACTCTTCAGTTAAATACACGAGTCGGATTTGAGCAACCGCTGGAAGCTGTTTACTCCTACAATCGCATACAGGCTGAATTGAAACGGGCCCGACTCAATTACGAACAATCGCAAAAAACCCTCAGACGTGCCGAACTGGATTTGAAATATGATGTTTCCCAATATTTTTACAATTTAGTTTCTTCACAGGAACAAGAAAAAATTTCGCGGCAGACCCTGGATTATCAACAGGAGGCGTGCAACCTGGCCCAGAACAAATACAAGGCCGGCGTCATCGCGGAAGTAGAAGCCCTGCAAATGGAAGTTGATCTGGCCGAGGCGGAAAACAATTACTCCATCGCCCAGTCCAATGTCCAGGCCCATGAAGACCGGCTCAAACAAATGCTGGGCATTGACCTGAAAGATGAATTAAAACTGGATTACGATCTTACCTATAACAAAGTTTACGTGGATCTGGAAGAAGCCGTCAATAGAGGCATGCAATATCGTTTGGAAATACGGGAAAGCGAAATCTCAAAGGAACTGGCTGAGATCAGTCTGAAGCAAACCCGTGTCTCCGGACAGATCACCGGCAGTATTTCCGGATATTATGACTTTATTGGCGTTGGCGAAAATGACATCAACATGGCCTATTCCAACACTATAGACGGGGCTGTTGACAATATGTTTGAACGCACCGGCAATCGGGGTGTTTCCTTGGACATCTCCATTCCGGTCTGGGACTGGGGTGTCAATCGTGCCCGCGTGAATGCCGCCAAAGCCAGAATCCGTCGGGCAGATTACACCATTGCCAATGAAAAAGTCAATGTCCAGCGGGACATTCGCAGTACAGTCAATGACCTTCAAAGCGCTTTGCGGCGCCTTGAATTGCTGGAACAAAATGTAGTAGTAGCAGAAAAATCCTTTGAAATCAGCACTCAGCGTTTTGCCAATGGCGATATCGACAGTCAGGATCTGGCCCTAAATAGAAACCGTCTGAATAATGCCTATACATCGCGATTGTCCGCTTACATTACCTATAAATTGAAATTGGCTGATCTGACCCGTAAAACTTTTTATGATTATGAAAATAAAAAAGCAATAATCGATTAATTTTTCGATAATTCTTTCATCACCGCCTGCACATTGGCAATACGAATAGGTTTTTTCAGGGCTTTGATGAATCCGTGGTCTTTGTATTCGGATAAATTGACATTGCCGCTGACAGCGATGATTTTGGCATCGGGATTGATTTTCAATATTTCCCGGGAACATTCAAAGCCACTCATACCTTTGGGAATATTCAGATCGAGAAAAACAAAATCAAAAGGTTTTCCCTCTTTATAATGGCTCTGGTAAAGATCCAGGGCTGTCATTCCATCGGAAACCAGGACAGCCTCGTAGTTCAATTTTTGAAAAAATAACTCGGCAATAGAAAGAATGGTCTCCTCATCATCCATAAACAGGACTTTGCCACTGGATGCGGCCATTCTCACTTCGGTTTCTGTCCGGGTCAATTGCGTAGTTGGTATGAAAATCGTAAAAGTAGTCCCGACATTGACTTTTGATTCAACCAGCAAGGCGCCATAGTGTTTTTTAATGATTGAAATTGATGTTGATAATCCCAGGCCGGTTCCATGGGATTTGGTTGTGAAATAGGGATCAAAAATTTTTTTAAGGTTTTCTTCCGGAATGCCACATCCATTATCTACCACTTTGAATTGTATATATTGACCTTCCCGCAAGGCGTACTTGTTCTGGGGCTCCAGCTTTTGACTGTTGACGATTATTCGGACCAGCCCGTGACTCGAATCAATGGCGTGGGAAGCATTGATCAGCAAATTGTTCAGTACCTGGCTCAACTGTCCCTCATCGGCATAAATAAAGGGCAATTCCTCCGGCATATCAATTTCGTGATGAATTTTTTTAGTTTTCAGGGCCAGGCTGACACTTTCATTGACTAGCCGGATCACGGAAATTTCTGATTTGCTGACCGAATGTCCTTTGGACAAGGTGGAAATTTGTTGCGTCAGCTGTTTTGCCCTTTCATTGGCAGTAATAATTCTGTCCAACCGCTCATTTAATTTTTCTTTATTGTTGATACTCATTTTTGCCAGAGTCACATTGCCATTGATAATGGACAGAATATTATTGAAATCATGAGCAATACCGCCGGCCAACAGTCCAAGAGATTCAAGTTTGTCTGCTTTGATCAATTCATCTTCCATGTGTTTGATGTCGGTAATATCCCTTAGAATGCAGAGGATATTTTTTTGATTCCCGTGATCCAGAGGTGATGACATGGTCATTTGAAGAAGTCTGTTTTCGCCGTCAGCCCGTTGTACATCAATTTCAAAATTTTTAATTTTGTCCTCAGGGTCATGCAATTGTTTATCAAATACGATCCTGTTTCTCTGGTCTAAAAAATCATAAAAAGTCTTAGGGGCAAGATCTTCTTTGGGTGTAAATAATATTTTTTCTGTAGCAGGATTTGTCAACAAAAAGTTCAAATTTTCATCCATCAGAATAATTCCATCAGCGAGAGAGTTGACTAATATCTGGTACTTTTCTTCACTTTGCCGTATGCGTTCCGCTGCTTTTTTACTTTCTGTAATGTCACGCTCCGTGGTTGCAATGGCATAGGGTGTTTCACCGCCAACCAGCCGATACGTCAGCCAGATATCCCTGATACTCCCATCCCGATGTAATTTTTGCGTTTCCAGATAGTCCGGGGCCCGGTCCTCCAAAATTTGATTGATAAACTGTTTGTACTGACTCTGCCTGTTGTCAGGTATCAATCGGAAAATTTCAGTGGATAATAACTCCTGCTGTTTCCAGCCCAGAATCGATTCGGCGCCTTTGTCCCAGGCAATAATTTCCCCGTTAAAGTCATGAATGATGACAGCATCATTCTGGTTTTGCAGGAGCGAGGAATAGTATTTCAAATCATTTTTTAATGCCTGGTTTTCTTTTTCAAGTTTTTCAATTTTTTGTTCTAATTCCGTTTTCATAAGGCTTCTTCTGATTTGTTTAGATTTTTAATAAAGAATGATTATTTATTAGATAATTTAGAAATAAATAGCAAAAAAAAGCCCAATAAATTTTATTGGGCCTATTAAAAATATATCAATTGAAATTAGTTATTGATTCATTGATTTCAAAAATTCCCGATTATTCTGGGTCCGCTTCATTTTCGCCAGTAAAAATTCCATGGCTTCAACGGGTTTCATTTCATTCAGGAATTTGCGAATGATCCAGATTCGGGCCAGTTCCGTTGCGGATAACAGCAGTTCTTCTTTACGTGTGCTGGATGCATTTACATCGATAGCCGGGAAAAGGCGACGATTGCTGAGTGACCTATCCAGAGCCAGCTCCATGTTACCGGTTCCTTTAAATTCTTCAAAAATTACATCATCCATTCGGCTTCCGGTATCAATCAGGGCCGTGGCAATAATGGTCAAACTGCCACCCTCTTCAACGTTCCGGGCAGCCCCAAAAAAGCGCTTAGGTTTGTGCATTGCGTTGGCATCAATACCTCCGGAGAGGATTTTTCCTGAATGGGGAACCACAGCATTGTGGGCGCGCCCCAGACGGGTAATACTGTCCAATAAGATAACCACATGAAAACCCAGTTCCACCAGCCGCTTGGCTTTTTCTAAGACCATATCAGCAACCTGCACGTGGCGTTCCGGTGGCTCATCGAAAGTTGAACTGATGACTTCTGCCTCAACCGATCGTTCCATATCCGTCACTTCTTCCGGTCTTTCATCGATCAACAAGACCAGAAGAATCACTTCCGGATGGTTTGTTGTAATTGAATTAGCAATTTGCTGAAGAAGGATTGTTTTTCCGGTTTTAGGCTGGGCCACAATCAGTCCTCTCTGGCCTTTTCCAATGGGGCAGAGAAGATCCATGATTCTCATGGAGTATCCTTTAGCATCGGTTTCCAGCTGAATTCTGCTTTGCGGGTAAAGAGGGGTCAATTTGTCAAAGGGCTTAATGGATTTAATCTCGGCTGGATCCATCATGTTGACCGCATCTATTTTCAACAGGGCAAAATATCTCTCTTTATCTTTAGGCGGCCTGACCTGACCATAGATTTTGTGACCGGTTCGTAAACCAAACTTTTTGATTTGGGACGGTGATACATAGATGTCCTCAGGTGAAGCAAGATAACTGAATTCTTCTGATCTGAGAAAACCAAAACCGTCGGGCATTACTTCCAATATTCCACCGGCGAAAATTTTTCCGTTTTTTTCTGCGACCGCTTTTAAAATTTTATAGATTAAGGTGGGTTTTTTGAGGCCTTGCCATTTCTTGATTTCCAGTTCCTGTGCAACATCCGTCAATTCCTTAAGTTTCATGTTCTTAAGTGTGGTGATGTCCAACTTTCTGTCCATTTTGTGTTTCCTTCGTATTATTTTATTGTTAAATAAATTTATTCACTGCTATAATTTTGGGCAGGGATTGAATAGGAGATTTAACGTTTGTGTAATTTTAAATTATAATTCTTACTTTGATTTGTCAATTCATTTTTTGTATTTATATATGTTTTTAGCCATATAATGACTACCTAGAATAATGAGTGGTCTCTCTCTCTTTTTTATCGCTTGTTGTAGTAAGGTATCCAAATCCGGATTTCGAACTAATCTTGTTTTTTCTATATCTCTTAGGATCTGGTTGTAAATCTCCATGCTGTCTTTCGAATCCTCTCCTTCTATTTCGGAGATATATACTTTACCTTGTAATTCTTTTAATAGTAAACCCAGATTATCAAGGTTTTTAGAAGCCTTCATGGCAATGAAAACATCGGCTGTTGAAAATATTTTTTTTGCACAATCAATAGTGACCTTTATTCCCGAAAGGTTATGTGCAACATCATAAATAACTGCAGGATTTTCATCAATCAGTTCAAATCTGGCAGGATTTTTCAAACTTTTCAATCCAGAATTTATGAACTCCATATTCAATTTTATTTTCGGAAAGAAAGTTATTATTGAAAGAGCAGTGGCAAAATTTTCTAATTGATGGTCGCCCAACAATGGAAAATTTATATTTTTAAAAAACTGATTTTGTATTTGTAGGTTTAAACTGTAACCGGCTAAACTTACTTGATTGATTTGAATATTACAAGTATCATCTGCAGAAATAATCTTAACTTTTTTTATTTGGGCTATCTTTTTTATCGTTTTTCGGGCTTCCGGCTCAGTTTGCCTGGCCAGAACCAAGGGAATATTTTCTTTGAGTATACCAGCCTTTTCCGAAGCTATCGATTGAATGCTGTAGCCCAGGAATTCCTCATGGTCTCGGCCAATCGACGTTATAACGGCAATCTCCGGTGTTACCGCATTGGTGGCATCAAACCTTCCACCCAAACCTACTTCCAACACGGCAATATCCACCTTTTTATGAAAAAAATAATCCAGGGCCATAGCTGTAGTAATTTCAAAAAAGGTGGCTTTTGATTGGTCCATATATTGGTCAAATTTAGTGAACAATTGCAACAATTCGTCATCGGTGATTTGCTGATCATCAATCCTGATTCGCTCACTGAACCGGAGCAGGTGGGGTGATGTGTATAGTCCCACCCTGTACCCGGCAGCTGAAAGCAGGGCCTGGACCACTCGGCAGGTGGATCCTTTACCGTTTGTACCGGCAACATGGATAATGGGATAATGCTTTTCCGGGTGCTCTAAAAAATCAAGTAATTGATTGATGCGATCCAATCCCGGTTTAATTCCACGGGTGCGAAGTTGAAACAGCTGATCCAGTTTAAACTGAAGAGAATCTTGCATGATTTTCCCGATGATTTTGTGATATTAAATACTTCAGAATAATTATTTTTTTATTTCTTTGATAAAGTCTGATTTCCAGAGTCCCAGACAGTTGGCGTTTGACAGAAACAACAGCAGATTGTCCCGGCCGATGTTATGCTCGATTTCATTCAGCAGTTCAGGTAATTCGGCTACAACCTTTGCGGGAATATTCATATTTTTCAGTTCTGCGGCCAGTCTTTGAGTATCTAAATCACCGGCAAATTTCACTGTTGTCGGGTTAGGTTGAATGATAACCACATTGCCGGCTTTTTGTAAAGCTTGGGCAAATTCCGCCTGAAAGATATTGCTCCTGGCAGTAGCACTGCGGGGTTCCAGAAAGACAGTAAAGTGTTTCTGTGGATATTTTTGTCTGATGGCTTCAATCGTCATCTCCACTGCTCTGGGGTGATGGGCAAAATCATCAATGAGGATTGCCCCTTTGTAGGTGCCTCTGAATTCTTGGCGTCTTTTTACCATTTCCAGATTCAGAATAGCCCTTTTAATTTCATTATAGTTATATCCGTCGGAAAGAGCATAAAGAATGACCGCTGAGAGGTTAAGAATATTATGATAACCACAAAGATTGGTTTCAAAATAATATTCCCTGTCCAGAAGTAATTTGAAGCTGGTTCGGTCTTTTGATCCTGTTACAAGAAACGGTCCGACAGATGTATTTTTACCATAAAAAATCCAGTCGGAGGAAGTAATATTTTTATTATATAATTTGCATATTGCAGGATAATCATCATTGGCGATTATTTTCCCCTTGAGGTCTGGCAAAATTTCAGAAAATTGCGCAATGATCTCCTCCAGGTTTTGAAATATATCTGCATGGTCAAATTCCAGGGATGTCAAGATCATATGGTCCAGTGAATATTTTCTGAATTTGGATACTTTTTCAAAATAAGCGCTATCATATTCATCGGATTCAATGAAAAATTTTCCGCTTCCGATTCGACCAGAATCCCGTCCCTCAAGGACACCTCCGATAAAATAACCCGGGTCTTGCCCGAATTTTTCATAAATTTGGGTTGCCAGCCAGGTAGTGGTGGTTTTGCCGTGTGTGCCGGCAATTCCAACAACTTCCCGATCATCCAAAATCAGAGATCCCAGTGTCGACGGAAAAGAGGCAAAGGGCACACCACATTCCTCAATCAGGCAAGCGTCTTCGCTGTCTTTTCGAACGACATTACCTGTCACAATCAGGTCAAAGGCCTTCAGCAATTCATCAGACACCTGTCGATGGAGGGGTATTTGTGTGGATTCCAGATAGGTGCTCATGGGCGGAGAAAATTCCTGATCATATCCTTCGACCTCAAAGCCAGCATTTTTTAGCAATATTGCTGCGGTCCCCATACCCGTCCCGCAAACACGAAAAAAGAAAATCTTTCGAATTTGGCCGGCTCTTCTTCTGATTTCTGATTTTGATAAGTAATTAGTCAGATTCATATTGATTAATATCTTTGTCACAATGAATTTTAAATTCAACAATACTGTTAAAAATTGTCTCCGCCAGTAATTGACGATGACGACGGTCATTCAATTTTTTAGCCTCTTCGTAGTTGGAATTAAACCCCAATTCAATCAATACTTTTGGCATGTCTGCGCCCACAAGAACATAGAGTCCGGCCTGTTTCACGCCACGATTTTTCTGGGGCACTTTTTGAGTGACGTTTTTGGATAAAATTTCCGCAAAGACTTCACTTTCCATCATATTGGAGGAGTGGACCAGATTTGCAAGTATAGCAGTCACATTATCATAGTTTTCATATCTTTTTTTATCCTCTGCGGTTTCCATCTGAATCACGGCATTCTCCTTTTCGGCCACTTTGATC
Source organism: Fidelibacterota bacterium (assembly GCA_016934035.1). GTDB lineage: Bacteria > Fidelibacterota > UBA2242 > UBA2242 > JAFGTP01 > JAFGTP01. The sequence goes on along the minus strand of JAFGTP010000054.1, from coordinate 68,377 downwards.
GCATCTTCAGACCGCCCGGGACGCAGCAACCAACTGGAAAAGCCATGGGCCTGTTTGCTATCCACCCCATCAACATGGATGCTGATAAATAATTTGCCCTTTGCATCATTGGCAATCTGGGTCCGTTTCCAAAGGGGAACAGCCACGTCTGTTTTTCGAGTGTAAACGACATTGAGATCGGTTTCTTTTTCTAGTAATTTACCCAAGCGCTGAACAACATCCAGAACAATGTCTTTTTCATGCATCATATTTTTCCAGCGGCTTGGCGTACCCGGATCCATACCACCGTGACCGGGATCCAGCACAATGGTGTCAATGGTCCAGGTTTCTTTCGCACTGGAAATTTTTTCCTTGATCTCTTCATTTAGAGGGAGAAAGAGGGATATTACAATTTGTCTTGTCCCGGGATTAAAAAATATATCCGCAGAATTGAAATTTTTTGTCAGATGGAAAACCAATTGCGTCGAGTTTTCATTGGAGTAGGCTTTCACGGATGAAATAGATCGGGTGGGGTTCTGGTCATTTATCCGTCTTTCTTCGGCCCGACATTTATAGATTGTAAAATAAAAATAATTATTGTCTTTAAAAAATGAGCTAAAATCATCTTCGCCAAAATTTCCGTTGGTCTGGAGGATGATTGTTGTGCCATTTTTTTTCTCCTCAAAATCAATGCTCTGCAGATAAACTCCCTCCGACGATCCGGTCACAGTTTGGCTGGTTTGGAGATGACCGGGAATGGCAAACACCAGGGCAGAATCATCAGCGGCATAGGAATATTGCAATGCCGAATAAATATTGTCCTTCAATATTTTTGAAAAAGAATGAACCGGCACAAAAATTTCTTCTCCGGCTTGAATAGCCGGAGCAACCATGTGCACCATTTGCCGGCCTATCATTATAAAAGAGCTGTTAGCCGTAATTTTGACCTGATTGGCTGGAAAATAAAAGACAAATTTTCCCGTTTCTTTACGATTGTATATTCGAATTTCATGTTCCTCTGCCATTCGACTGGCAGAAAAGTAGGGGGTTTCACCAAAATTCACCGTCCGAAGTGTAATATCCTTATTACCCTCAAGGTTTATCTGTAAATCGGCCCATAACCAATTTGTGAAGAATATTAATACGATAAGCGTTTTTATTCGTGTCATGGCATGGAAAATTAACAATCCCATTATCATAAAGCAACTAACAATTGTATTTGAAACAAATATTTGTTCTGATTGCTTTTGTAGGATTGCCGGGCAGATATAAAAATCTTTGTTTTTTGATTAGCCTGAAAAGAATAATTTAAAAAATAATTCCGCCCTGTTCCCGTCAGGGTCACCATATTGTACCGCAGGGGAATACCGGGCTCATAAACATAGAGGTAGCAAGAACTGTTGTTGGAAAAATAATGTGTGGTTCCAAGGGAGAAATGGTGATTTTCCTTTTGAGTCGCCAAATATGTGCTGAATCCCTGACTAAAATGCCGCTGATCGGTAATTTTTGTATAATACAGGCGGTTAATCCAATGGATTTGGCTGGATAGCTGACAATTGACTTTGACTGCTATATTCTTTTTAATGACGCCCAAATCATTTTTTCTGGATATTTTTAACTCCATTAAGGATTGACCCCTGATTTTTTGTCTCAGATATATTCCAGAAAAAGTTCCCTGGGGCCTTTCTATGCCCGTTTCCGTGGGGACAATTCTTGAATGAAAATCCGTGAAGACAGATATTTTTGTCGATTTACCAATGGCTGAACCAAAATAATAATAAAGCCCTTTTTCATTTTCCAGATTGCCGCTATAGTGACGAACAGTACTTCCTGAAAGAGATTGAAAACCCGGCTCAATATATCTGATGCTTATTCCTGTTTGGAATTGATCTGTTCCAAATACAAATCCCTGTGTCAATCCGAATTTTTGATTTGAAGACCAGGCGATTTCACCGGCAGATCTGCTTTCGCGAAACCGATAATGGTGAAACCAGCTAACACCGGATATTTGCCGCTGGTTGTCATAATCCTGCATTGGATAGTTAAAATCGGAAAAATAGGTCATTCCTCCGGACTGAAAATGACCGTTATCCCACACACTTCCAAGGGCAAACGTATAGTTTTTTAAACGGTCATGGTTGTCAACATCTGTTTCAGAAACATGATATCCGGTGTTGTCCAGCGACGTTACTGCTCCATTTTCAAAATTGCCATCCAGTTTGTTGCCGGAATAAAAGGAGTAAAGCCTGAATAATCGCATTTGAAAAGATACTGCAGCCCCCCAAAAATGATTGTTTTCATCACTGCCGGTGTAGCTTTTAATTTTTGCATTTGTTGCGTAAAAGGTCCCACTGCCCGAATTGCTGATCACATTCATTGGATTAGAATTAAAAAACAGACCGCTCCCCCAATTAACGCGATAGGAGCCAAAAAAAAGAGTAATTTTCTTCCAAAAAAGAGGACTGCTGGCAGAAAAATTAACATGATCAATAACATGCCGTTCGTGCAAATCCCGTTCAACAATGCCCCCAAGCAACCATCCTTCAGTCATTTTAAATTTCAGTCGCATTTGGTTTTTTTCAATGGAGACCTTTTCCCCGGCTACGAGGGAGTTAAAATTGCAGGCACTGCCCTCCATTTCCCGCTTTTCCTTGAAAATGATAAATAATTGCAAGGTTTCTATTTCCAGGTCTGAAAAACCGGAAAGAACCTGAAAATCCTTCCAATTGTCCACCCGTTCATTTTTTTGACGAAAAAGGACCAGTGCGTTTTTCAAAAAGCCATTGAGGGGTAGGTGTTCCAGTTTTGCAACTGTGGCCGTTTTCCAGAGTACCGGTTCATCCATAAAATGGGTGAGAATTTCTTCAAATTCAGTTTCAGTTTCATTTTCGATGATTATGTAACCATCCTCAATTAACTGATTAATATCTGCCGCCTGTAATGCTGCGACACAGCAAAAAAAACCACATAACAACTTTTTTATTTGATTTGAAAAGTACATCCAAAGTAATAGGTCTCAGGAAGTTTTAAATGGGTCTGTATGCTGGAAACAAATTTGACATGAAACAAATCCAAGGCTATTCCTCCTGAAAACCGGTCGGGCCCCATCTGAAAGCCGGAGAACAAATAAAGGGCCTTACAGGGTTTGATTTCCATTCCAAAACGGCCACTAAAAGGAAAAAGGGTATCTTTAAATAATTCACTGCTGACCGTGCAATAGGTTGTCATCTTCCATTTTAACCCAAAAGCAAAAAATTCCGGCAGTGCTTCTTCTCCTCGACAAATGGATGGTCTGTTGACATTACCCAAGACTGTTGACATGGTCACAAAAGGATTTAAATAATAACAGATTCCACCGGACAACCCAAAACTGTTTTGTGAAGTATACTGATCTACGGCAAGGTTGTAATATGCGATCGACAAACCCACAGAAACCGGAATTGAAAATCGATGCCCGTAGCCCATAATGAGGGTGTTTTCCCGGTAAATATTGTCACCAATGGAAGTGGCTTTAAGAAAAAGGGTCTTGTCCAAATTCAGATTAAAGCGCAGGCCAAAGTCCCAGCAATGCAAATCTTTTATGCCAAATAAATTGGTATAATTTGAAACAAAAGAAATTTTATGATCTGTATTGATCACTGCCGGATTATTGCCAAAAGGATGAAAGGAAACGATTCCGCCATTACCGATGATTTCACTGTTGATTTGCTGTAGTTCAAAAGCACCAAAAAGTTCCAGGGAAAGAAGGGTCAGCACCCAAATACTGTTTTTCACAAAATTACCATGACTAATTTTTCAAAAGTGAATATAACCAATCAAATATCACTTCTTGTCTTGTGATTAAACCGTTGAATGTAATTTATTTTGTTCCTTGTGCACTGTCAATAGAATTTTTGAACTTAAAGCAATTAATCATCCTAAAATCGGGATTACATCTCGTTTTTAAAAACTTGTTTATAATATTTCCACTCATTATTGTTGATACCCTGATCATTCAGCTCTTTGCAAGGATAATTTTCCGCTTTGCCATTGGGATGTTTCCAAAATCAGATTCGTTTTTTCTATTTATCGTATTTTATTATAGGAAAAAATGCATTGATCTTTGAATATCAAAAATATTTTGTCAGCAGCTTTCAGTACAATGATAAGCTTTGGTTTTTCATTTTCTAAAAATTCAGTATATTTGGAAATGAATAAAATTAAACAGCAAATACTTGAGTTTACTCTTGATGAGTTAAAAACCGCCCTGGCACAAAAGGGTGAAAAAAATTTCAGGGCCCATCAGATTTTTATCTGGCTGCACAAAAAAAACGCCCAATCCTTTGATGAGATGTCAAATATTTCCAAGTCTCTGAGAGACAAATTAAACCAGGAATTTGATATCTCCGTTTTGGAAATCAGCACCGTCATGAAATCCCAAATGGATACAACCAGCAAATATTTATTTAAACTTCAAGACGGACAGCATATCGAATCAGTTTACATGAAACAGGAAGACGGAAGGGTTACCCTGTGTGTTTCCACGATGGTCGGTTGCCCGATAGGCTGCCCCTATTGCGCCACCGGGCTGATGGGTTTCAGGCGAAACCTGACTACCGCTGAAATTGTCAACCAACTGACCTATATCAATTCACTGGAAGAGCAGCCGGTCACCAATATCGTTTTTATGGGAATGGGAGAGCCCTTTTTAAATTATGACAATGTTATCAAAGCAGCCCAAATGTTCAATTCTCCATCAGGTGCAGAGATTTCAGCACGAAAAATTACCCTCTCCACCTGTGGAATTGTACCAGGCATCCATCGTTTTACCCGTGAAGACCACAAATTCAAACTGGCGGTATCTTTGAACGGAACAAACGATGAGCAACGGAACATCATGATTCCCGTTAACAGAAAATATTCTTTGAAAATGCTGATGCAATCCCTGCAAAAATATACAGAAAGGTCCGGACAGAGAGTCACCTTCGAATACATTTTAGTCAAAAATTTCAATGACAGCAACGAAGATGCGATGCGACTTAAAACTCTCCTGGGATCAATTCCCTGCAAATTAAATATTATTCCTTATAATGAAAACAATCACTGCGCCTTTTTAGCCCCTGATGAAGATACTCTCAACAAGTTTATCAAAAAATTATACAAAGCCCCCTTCGCAGTCACTGTCCGCCGCAGTAAAGGACAAGACATCGCCGCAGCCTGTGGACAATTATATGCAGAAACAAAAATAGCCACCTGAATCAGTGGCTATCTTGATCTTGAAAATTTCTGCTTGCTTTTAAAAGCCAAATAAATTTCCGGCAGCTGATGAGGCTGCTTTTTCCACTAATTTTGTTGAAGTGGAACCAAAAGAAGGTATGGAATAGTGAAGATAAATACCAAAAGTTGGTCCCTGATTGATGATTTTGGGAAATTTAGTGTCTTCCCAATTATCCAGTTCCACATCCTCATCATCCAACTTTGCAGTCCAGACAGTCAATTCGGGAAAATAACTGTATCCGGCAAACACTCCTAAATTCCAATCAATACTCAGGGCCAATTCCAATCCCAGGTTGAACCTTCCTCCAAAACCGATTGTACTCAGATCATAACTCTCGTCACCCCACTCCACTCCGGTACTGAACCCCTGAATGCCGGCTAGAAATTCCCGATGAATCGCAAGGGGTCCCACATAGGTTTTTCTCAGATAACCCATGTAACCGACGTAAAAAAATCCCATCTCCTCTTCCACATCCGGTTGATAATAATCCCAGGGGTTCTGATCTCCTTTCCAAAAGGTGATATAATCAACAGGTAGGAAGGAAATCGTGCCTCCGACCACCATAAAACTTTGTAATTTTTGGGTCTGCTCTGCAATATTGAGATGGAGATCGAAATCCATACCAAAAATATTGCTGCTTTTATTGCCGAAAGTAATGGCAAATTCTTCGTCTTCAGCCTCAAAAAATCCCGAATCCATTTCAATTGTAAAAAATCGTGGTTTGAAGGCAAAGTCAATTCCCAGGGTCGGATGTTCGATGAGGGTCATGCCCCGGGCCCAATTGCCCTTACGAATGACATATCCTTCGGAAAGGGCCTCCGGGTTAGAGCGGTTGTCGGCTACTTTGCCGATCCTGACAAATCCATCTTTTCTGAAATATCGTTCACCTTTTTTATTTTCACGCCACTCACCCACCCAGTACGGCCGGTCAAGTTTTAAACCCTCCCGGTTTCCCAGCGGAAACTGGACGTGCAGTCCTTTGACCTTTCTCAGTTGGCTTCTCAATTGGAAATCTTCCATTTTTTGAATTTCAATTTTTAGATTGGTTCCCATCGTTTCTGCCGTGGATATGAAAGCTTTATTTTTAGCATTATTCCAGGATTCATCTTTTCCTTTGGTCTCAGAAGCAAAGGCCGAGCTGGACACTTCGCCTACTTTACTGATGGAATAATCCCCTTCGTAATTTATTTTATATAGGATGATTCCGCCTTTGACGTCAACATTTACCTTGTCTTTGTCATCTTTGTCATCGGCATCTTTTTTATGGTTTTTGGATTTAAACTCATTGATGTAGGGTAAGAAAATGTAGGCGGAATTCATCACTTCCAGCATATGGTCGGCACTGACCCCCAGTTCTTTGGCTTTCAGCGCAATAAATGAATTTTTTTCGGATTCATCGACAAATTCCCTGGCCCTGATTTCCTTTTCAACATCCAAAATTCTTGAAATTTCAGGCAACAGAATAGCCTCAAGGGCACCCTCTAAAACTTCATCATTGCCCATACCCGGCATATCGGTTAACCTGTTTCTGATATCTCTGGAAATTTTATCCGGAACATTATTGACATCAAACCGGTCAAGATTGAGCTGGTTTTTGATTTTTCTGAGATACTGATATTCAATATCTGCCGTCACCTTTTCTTTAACTCCTCTGTAAACGACATAGTCTACAAAAGTGATTGATTTTCTTTTATACTGGTCTTGTTGCCCCATGAGACACTGAAAGGAAACCACCAGTACAAGAAAAACAATTCCTGCAATTTTTTTTACTTTAAATTTTTTCATAACACACTTCTTTTTTTTGGGTTAGCATACTCTTCAATACTTAAATATACAAAAATTTTGTTGTTGTGATTCGAATCAAAGGAACCAAGGATGGCACAATATTCTTCAGTGGTTCTATATTAAACAATTTTAGGAATAATCCGAAAATTTTTTATCAGATTCCAACATTAATCGAAGTGAAAATTTTTGTTGTTTCATCATCGTTCTCTTTATATTAATTTCAGGAGTAAAAAAAACTTGATTATCAAAGATGAATATCCTAAAATAAACAAATTAGCGGTAAGAATCCTATGAAAAACAAACATTTATCACTTATTCTTTTAATCTTAATTGTCCTGTCGGCTTTGACTTCTGCTCAGAATATTCAACTCAATGAAATATTTTTCTCTGATCAGGAAAACCAAAGTATTGGGTTTATTGAAATCGTCAATCGAAGCCCTGAAGCAGTCTCAATTCTTGGTTACTCTTTAAATATTAATACCACGACCGATACACTGGTGTCCGAAAATTTTCAATATATTCTTGGACCGGGGGAATTTGCAATGATTGTCAATCACTCAGTTGATACCATGACAAAAATGCAAACTATCCCCAGTAACATGAAATTATTTCGTTTAAAGAATAAAACTTTCGGTCTGCCGAAAAACGAGGAAACTAAAATTTGTCTTTTCAACGAATATCAGATCAAAACAGACAGTGTTGTTTTTTCTCAATCCATCAGACAAAATCATTCCCTTGAATTTGATGACTTTCAAAAGCAATGGAGCGAATCAAAAACAGAATTCGGGACCCCTGGAACTGTCAACTCGGTGGTATCGGATTCCGGTGACCTGTGCATCAGCACAATCACAAACAATGGCTCCCATTTTACCATTTCATTATCCAATAAAAGCATAAAAAACCTGAAGGATGTGCTGCTTTCGGCAGGACTTGATGCCAATCTGAACGGGGTAATTGATCCAAAAGAGGCCCGGAAAACTGTAAAATTAACACTGGGGCCTCTGGACTCTGCCAGTCAGGACCTGAGTTTTGATGAAAAAAAGCCGGGACTCTATTCAATAATTGCCTCAGTTTCATCCGCACAGGACCCAAATCCGGCCAACAATGAGTCCCAAAAATATTTTTCAATCCCTTTCCCGAAATCTTCCATTTTGATCAATGAATTCATGTATGCTCCGGAAAGCGGTAAACCGGAATGGATTGAACTTTTCAATAATAGCGATGAGATCATTAACCTGCAATACTGGCAAATCGGTGACCAGTCTTCCCGGAAAGTGCTGACTGAAGACACACTCTATTTTAAACCAGGTAACTATATTGTTTTTGCCGAGGATACCAGCCACTTTCAACTCTGGCAGGAAGAAAAAAATATCTTTCTGGCAAAAGATGGCATTCCATCCCTCAACAACAGCGGAGATTCGATAAAAATCCTGGACCCGTCACAACTGGTGATCGATTCCCTGAGTTATAACAATGCCTGGGGAAATGAACGCGGCATCTCGCTGGAGAAAAATGATCCTGTTGTTGAGAGCAACAGAAAAGAAAACTGGAAATTATCAATCCATCCTCTGGGTGGCACTCCCGGATTTGCCAATTCTGTTTTGCTTAAAAATTATGATCTGGCAATCCAACCGGATAGTTCTGGAATTTCAAACCCAAAGCTTTTTCCTGGCGATACCGCTCATTTTAGATACATGCTCGAAAACATTGGCCAAGAAGAGGCAGAAAATTTTAAAGTTGACTTCTTTTTATCGCAATCCGATACCTTTCCCGACTTACCTCTCGAAACCCATTCCTTTGGATCCCTTGAAAAGGGCCAGTCAATCCGTGACACTCTAAGGATTCCCCTGCCGGCGTCAGGTTTTTATTATTTAAAATCCGAAATTGTTTACGGACCGGATGAAAATTCCGAAAATAACATTTATACCCATCGTTTTATAGTCGGATGGCCCGGCAAATCAATGGTAATCAATGAAATCATGTATGATCCTGATACCGGCAAACCGGAATGGTTTGAAATCGCCAACACCTCTGGTCAACCGATCAACATTAAAAACTGGTTATTTAGAGATTCCCAAAATACCGTTCATCTTGCCTCGGAAATTGGGATTGAAATTCCGGCAGACTCCTTTGCTGTCATCACCAGCAGTGAAAACTTTACAACCCATTATCAAAATTTTGATGGAATATTGGTCCAAAGCAGCAGTTTTCCGACACTTAATAATTCCATTGATTCTCTGATTTTGCTGGACCCTGTTGGGAATTATATCGACAGCCTTGAATATTCGTCTGAGTGGGGAAATGCTAAAAATATCAGCCTTGAAAGAAAAAGCACGGAACAGGCCAGCAATAGTTTCCTCAACTGGAGTTTGTCAAAGGACGAACACGGATCGACTCCCGGTTTTACCAATTCCGTCGCATTAAAGGATTTTGACCTCGGGATTGACACAATTTATCTAAAAAATGAAAATATCATTGAAAACCAGGATGCCACTTTAATTTTAAAAATTGACAACAATGGCTCCAACACCATCACCGACTTTGACCTGGCTGTCAATGTTTACAGGGACTTAACAAAAAACATCGTGATTTCAGAAAAATATATTAATGTTCGGAAAACCATCGCAGCAGGATATTATACCCGTTATGAAGTGCCCGTCAATGCAATTCTCGGCGGGGTCCATCCGGTCGAAGCCAAAATCTATGCTCTCAAAGATAATATCATTGAAAACAATGAATTTAGCACCACGATCAAAGCAGGCTATCAAAACAACACACTTATCGTTAATGAAATCATGTATTCTCCTAACTCCGGAGAGGCAGAATGGATCGAACTTTTCAACCCCGGAAGCAAAGAAATCGATCTGAACAGCTGGCTTTTTAAAGATATTTCTGCAACCTGTCAAACCCTCACGGATACTGTATTATATATTGGGCCAAAGAGTTATGCCGTCGTCGCTTCCAACGAGGAGATATTTGAAAGCTACCCGGATTTTTCCGGGACCATAATTTTTCCGGAAAGATTTCCTACTCTGAACAATACATCCGACGCTGTGGTCATCATGGACGCTGTGGCCCACCAGATTGATTCTGTATATTACATAAAAACCTGGGGTGGCAGCTCCGGTATTTCAATCGAAAGAAGAAATCCCTATGTTCCGGCAATATCCGGTGAAAACTGGGGCAGCAGTCAGGATTCGCTGGGAGGCACACCAGGCCAAAGAAATACAATTTTAAAGTATGATTATGATCTTTGCCTTCAGGATTTTTATTTTCTTCAAGAAAAAACCCGAGCTTTTACAGAAAATCCCTTTATCGTGGAAATCCGCAACAATGGCATCTATACCAGCCAGCCCTATTCAGTTGAGATTTACAATGATAAAAATCATAACAATTTCCCTGATGAAACCGAGTTGGTCTGGTCGCTTCATAACATTCCCGCGCTAACTGCTGATTCAACCACACAAATCCAGGGGAAAATTTTTTCAGAAAACTCCGGCCGCAGTCATTACATTGCTAGGACAACTTCAAACAACGAGGAAAATGCCGGCGATAACAGCCGCATGACCTTCCTGAAAATCGAATTTGAAGAAATGGCCCTGGTAATTAATGAGTTTTTACCGGCCCCGGAAACCGGCCATCCGGAATTTATCGAATGCATCAATACCTCGGATTTTGACATTTCACTTCAGGATTGGGAACTCTCGAATGCATGGCAGCGGGCCCTGATGAGTGTCGATATTTTAATCCCCTCCGGTCAGTATGTGGTTTTTGCCAACGACAGCTCTATATACAGCCATTATCCACCTTTTAATTGCCCGGTCATCATAATGGAAGACTGGCCGGGGATGAATAATTCAGGCGATATTATCTCCCTGAGAGACCTGACCGGAAAAAGGATTGATTCTCTGGGTTATCATGAAAACTGGAAAATTCAATCAGGGAAAAGCCTGGAAAAAATCCTGCCCTCGGATCACTCCACGGATTCATCCTATTGGAAAGTATCGCAATCAGAATATGGCGCAACACCGGGTAAATTTAACAGCATTTCACCCTATGTGTACGATTTAAAAATTTCTGATTGGTGGATTTCATCAAACCGGGGAGATACCGAATCCCTTTTCGAAATTAAACTGTATCTGGAAAATATTGGCCGGGACCCCAGCGATAATGCTGAAATTCATCTCTACAGTGTCCGGTTTAATTCTAAAAGCCTTTATCGCACAATGAAAATCAGAGATATGGATTTTCGAACAATCGATTCTTTGTCTCTGGAACTTTCCAATCTGGAAAAAGGATATCACCTGTTTCTCGCCCAAATCCATTGGGACAGAGACCAAAATATCGATAATGATACAGTTTCCTTCGCCATTGACATTAGCTATGGACCGAAAGATGTTTTAATTTCAGAATTTATGGCCTACCCAAAGAGTGTCAAATCCCAGGGAACCTCTATTGCTGAATATATTGAAATTTATAACCCGCAAAACCTGTCTGTTCATATTCACAACTGGACTATTGCCGATGAAAATTCAGCTGACCGGTATCGCATCATTTCCGGAAAAACCCTTCCGGCTGAAAGTTATTTTGTCATTGCCAGCGATTCAAGCATATTCAATTTTCCTGACGCAACCTGCAACAATACCGTTGTTCTGGAAAAATTTCCATCCCTCAACAATGACGCTGACAAAATCCTTCTGACAGACCCAACCGGAATCGTCACGGATTCACTGGTTTATTCGGGGGAATGGAAAATCGCTCAGGGTGAATCCAAAGAAAAAATCTATATGGAAAATGAAAATTTTCTCAGCAACTGGCGCAGTTCCACTTCTCCAAAGGGCGGAACACCGGGAATTGTCAATTCTGTCGTCGTGACAGAAACCGCACAAAAGACCGGCCTGAAAAGTTCGCCAAATCCCTTTTCACCCAATGGAGACGGAGAAGATGAGGAGGTCGGTTTTTTCTATACCTTGTCTTTTCCGTCGGCAAATATCAGAATTGACATCTATGACCTGACCGGCAGACTGATTGCATCACCGGTAGAAAACCTGCGGACGGCAGCCGATGGTGTGGTTTACTGGGACGGCACGAATAAATATGGCGAAATGTCCCGGGTCGGCATGTACATTGCCAGAATTACTGCCAATGACACCAATTCTAAAAAGACCGAAGGTCACATCGCCACTTTCAGCCTGATGAAATAAAATCAACTGAATCATTCCGATCTGCTTCAACTAAATTTTTTTTAAAATTGGGTAGCCGTAAATCCAATCGATATTGTTATGAACCAATATTTGTTGCGATGGCGGTGAAAATCTGTTTTTATTGCAATAAAAGCATTTTTTTTGATGCTGAATAAGTCCGTTCAGAAGATTTGGCGATCAACCGGTATAAATACATCCCACTGGCGACGGATTCACCGTGAATGTTTTTGCCATCCCAGTGAATTTGATAGTTGCTGGCTGATTGCCGGGTATGCACAAGGGACCGGACTATTTTTCCATCCAAATCATAAATGTTGATGGTTACATCACAGCTTTGCGGCAATTGATAGTCAATCGTCGTAGTCGGGTTAAAAGGGTTCGGGTAGTTTTGAGATAATGAAAATTTTTGGGGTGATTGAACATCATCCTGGTGGGCTCCTGATGTCGGCGTCACAAAAAAACCCAGAATTCTGGCCATCATCTCATTGCGAATACTGGTTAACTTGATCATTTCAAAAGGAAATCCGATATAGACCAGTTTACCCGGAGTGGTGCCGTTTGAGAACAGGCCCTCAAAACTGACAGCAGCATTTTTATGGGAAGTGACGCCGGTGTAGTGCAAAATAACCTGGCTGCCATTGGCCGTTGTCAAGGCATCGGCCCACCTGATATCCAGATTATCATTACTGAAATCAATATTTTCCAACCCTTCAAATATACTCTTTTCAACACCGGCAGCTGTGTAATGAAGTCCGGCTTGTCCACCCGGCGCATCGGCTGAATATTTGGCTTTCAAAAAATTATAAAAAAATGATTGATCGCCTGAGGACCCTTTGTAGTCCAGGTCCCAGGCTATTTCCGAACCGCTGACCAGGAGGTTCCCGCCTTGCTGCAGATAATTTTTTATCAGCAGTTGCTCTGAACCGGAAAAAGTCTCATCCACAGTGGACTCGTCCCCTAAGATATAATCCAGCATAAAATAGTCTTCCATTGAAAACAATCCATCAAGGACCGCTTCATTGGTTGCAGCATCAAATACAGCCCCTGATTTTTCCATGGCCATACCATGCTGTCTGATAAAATCATATGTGTTTCCAGTTTGTGAGCGGTCATAGCCATTGACCACCAATGCTCTGGGTTTTGCTTCGCCCGATGGAATTGCAGCCAGTACTTCAGAATAATCTGATAGCCCGGCACTGTTTTCCGCTCGCAACCGGAGGAATAAAATCTCATCTCTTTCCAAACCTTCGATTAAATATTCATGATTTGTAAAAATTGCAACAGGATCAAAAGAACTGCCGTAATGACTGGTGTAAAGATGATAACGGTCGACACTGCTATCAGCTTTTACACGGACTTTTAAACTGCTTTCACCCATAGATTCCACACCGAAGGATTGGGGTTTATCCGGTAAATTGGAATCTGAAATATAGGAGGTCCGGGTCATAATGCCAGCCTCATTGCTCAGAATTTTGTACATCACCGGATCTCTCAAAATTTGGTGAATGGATTTTGCTTCTCCATCGACCATAATTTGAGTCTCAAACAACCTGATACCGTGACTGTAATCCACATAGGAATTAATGTGTCCGTTATAAATAGGTTGAATCGGTGTGCCATCTGGTTTGTGCCAGCCATAAATGACCACATGATGGTCCCTGGAGGTGTCGCTGAGTTTATTGGAAATAATCACATCCTTTTTGATGCCGCCCGTAAGCTGCCCCAAAATTCCCTGAGCATCAATGAATTGCTGACTGATAGCTTCGTTATGGAGGATGAATTTTTCCACCTTCTCATTTTCATTACCAACCGGTGCATAGGTCACCGGCGCCAGTTTTATCATGGCCTTTTGATAAATATTATCCACCAGTTTGCTAGTGGGCATGGACATGCCATAGAAATCCGCAATCCGCTGGGCTGTGACAGGCCCCATGGGAATACGGCAAAAATTGGTATCACATCCCACAGCCAGATAATCGGGCATGACTTTATATTGAACAGAATGTTGAATTCCGTTTCCATCGGCAAAATTGTCTTCAAGGAGTGTTCTTTGCCTTAAAAAATCAGGCAGATTGCCTTTGATAAATTCATGGTAAATGGCCTCTTCCCGTTCCAAAAACGCCATGTTTTTGATTTTGTTCATGAATTCCGATCCTGTTTGGGAGCCCTGAGATCGCAACGGTATCATAGCCCTGGGTTGTGGCAATTCCTCTTCCTGAATATATTCATCATAAACAGGATCACCGTAATATGTATAACCCTTGTTTTCCCATTCGCTCCCCGTTAGCATCGTGTGAATGAAACCATTTCTTTCCACCTGGACTGTGTGCAAAATCGCTCTGTCAGGGTTTTTTTTCAATATTATGGAAATCCGTCCATCTAAAGCACGGTGATTGATTATTTCTTCATTTTCATCGGTGGTAAAAGGGTAAAAATCATCCAGGTAGTTTTTCATCATCTTGCTGCGATACCAGGTCCCGCCCGTAGCGGACACAACCGGCTGTCCATTATAAAGAGCAACACTATCATTGTAAGCAATGACACTGAGACAATGGGTTGCCGAAGCATTCAGCCAGTTTTTCAGTTTGGCACCATAGTGATCATCATAGCCGTAATCGCTGTCAAGAAAACAAATACGTGAGACGTATTCCGGAATATCGGTAAAAGCATCCATATAGGAAAAAACAAATCGTCCGCCACCGCTATGTCCGGTGAGAATTACCTTCACATCATGAGTAAAAGCCTGTTGTAAATGCTCAACACATTCCTTTATGATTTTCTCATACCCGATTGTCGCAATTTTCCATGCCGGCCAACTTTTTTGTTCTGTCTCCAGATAAACAGTAATAATGTTACACCCTGTGTCCATATTTCTCAAAAAACGGGTCTGTGCGCCGATATGCTGAATGTCATAATGCCAGTCAGTATCTCCGCCCATCTCTTTGCCCACTGTCTGCTCAATGGTATTCCCGTTTGGCAGGGCAAAAAGCACCAGGCTGATGGGTTTCTCCGGATCGTAATCTTCAATGGCCGGAGCATTAATGTGAATTTTGATTTGCGGCAAATATTTAAACGTCAAATATTGCTCGTTGTAGTACGGACTAACCCAAAAACCCGGAAAATTTTTTATATTTTCTCCATATAAAGAATATGAGATTGTCAGCAGGATTAAAATTTTTCTCATCATGCCTCTTCTCCTTTGAATTAGTTATTTTACATTTCACAAAATATAATTTTTTTATAGGAAATACAATTGTAAATCTGGACAAACAAGGCTTTTAACCGATTATCGCTGCAGTTTTCTGCCTTTTTCGTCAGCAAAATACTGGTATAAAACGATTGAAAAGGCCACCAAAATCATTCCTGTGATGGCGAAAATTTCCGGCTGTTCTTCAGGCAGTAAAATCCAACTGAAAATCGCACCGAAAAGCGGAATGATGAATTTCCAGACATTGAGTTCCGATACTTTGATTTCCGGTTTTTTCAACAGATTAAACCAAAGTGCAAAGGCAGCTGCTGACAGAAACGCCAACCATCCCAAGGCAACGTAATATTCTTTGACCCGAATCAATTTTGGCACGCCTTCCACAGGAATTGAAAAAAGCAACAGTCCGAAGCCCCCCAGAAAAAGTTGCGCAGAACTGAAAATCATGGGTTTGACTACTTGGCGATATTTCGCTACCAGCACATTGCCAATTGAGCCTGATGCAGTACTCATCAACAGGATCAATATTCCTGCCACCTCTTTTAATCCGGTCATCACCCATGGCTTATGGCTGACAGTAATAATAATCATTCCGACAATACCAAAGACCAGGGCTGCTGTCTTTTTCATTGTCATTTTATCATGGTCCATCAAAAAATGAGCAGCAATTGCCGTAACCAGCGGTGAAGACCCGATAATGATAGCTGCCAAAGCACCATCAACGAAAGTGATGCCTGTATAAAAAAGTCCGTAAACCAGGAAAGTTTGGACAAAACTCAAGACAACAATCAGCCTGAAATTTACAAATACTGTTTTGAAATAGTTGCCGGGTCTCCCCGCAAAAAACATCAGCAGCACTCCGGACAGCATAAACCGAATACCGGCGAAAGATAATGGTTTTGTGTACTGAAGGCCGATTTTGATGCCGGCAAAAGCCGTTGACCAGAGCATACAGGCAATGATGGCTTTTGCTATATTGTTAATCGCTATCTTTTGCACAATCAGACCTTTGGTTTTTTTCGACCCAATTTAAACAACCCTTCACGAGTTTCAAACATTCTTAACAGGTTAAATTTTTTTCAATAAAAAGCTTTTCAAAATTTCATCTTTTTCAACTAATTTGATTTTTAATTTGCCTGTTGTCAAAAATAATCCTAAAGAGGTGTTATGAAAAAAATTCAGATCGGCATCATCGGTTGCGGGGCCATGGGAAAAGGTTTGCTTTACCAGGCTTCAATCCATTCGGAAATTCAGTGTGTAGCGATATCAGACCTGAAAATCGAAACCTGTGTTAATTTTCTGGAACGACTCGAACTTCCCTACAAAATTGTGAATTCCCTGGCAGAAATGCACCAGGCTGTTTCTGAAAATAAAATCGCAGCCACAGAAAAGAGCGAATTAATTCCAAAATGTGAAACAATTGATGCAGTTGTCGAGGCCTCCAGTTCCATTATCGAAGGCGGAAATTATGCGGTTTCAGCTCTGGAGAATGGAAAACACCTGGTTCTTATGAATGCGGAAATTGATCTGCTTTACGGGCCCTACCTGGTGCAATTGTCCCGGGAAAAAAACATGATCTACACCAGTATAGACGGCGACCAGTACGGCGTCATCAAACATTTGATTGACGACCTGCAAAACTGGGGGTTTGAACTGGTAATGGCCGGAAATATAAAAGGTTATCTTGACCGCTATGCCAATCCCCGGATGATTATACCGGAAGCCGACAAGCGCAACCTGGATTATAAAATGTGTACCTCCTATACCGACGGTACAAAACTCAATATCGAAATGGCCCTGCTGGCCAATGCCTATGGTATGCAGACAGCCTTGCCGGGCATGTATGGCCCTCCTGCGAACCATGTTTCTGAGGTATTTGACCTTTTCGATTTTGATCACCTTTGGAAGGACAAAATTCCGGTTGTTGATTATGTATTGGGGGCCAAGCCTGACGGTGGGGTCTTTGCCGTTGGCTATTGTGACCATCCCTACCAGCGGGAAATGCTGAAATATTATAAAATGGGGAACGGTCCCTATTATTTGCTGTACCGCCCTTACCACCTCTGCCACATCGAGGGTATGTCAACAATAGTTGAGGCTGTCCGGCATCAAAAAATTTTACTACAGCCTATTCGGGGTTTCCAGGCCAATGTCTTTGCCTATGCAAAACGGTCCCTGAAAGCAGGAACAAAACTCGATGGATTAGGCGGTTTTGAATGCTATGGTATGATTGAAAATTGTGCCGATCAGAAAAACCATCCGGGATTGCCCATTTGCCTAGCCGATGATGTCATTCTGAAAAGGGACGTTGAAAAGGATGAAAAGATCAACATGGCAGATATTCTGATCCCGAAAAACAGGTCGGATTTTGCCCTGTTCAAAAAGGCAGTCAAAGCTTCAGCGAATATAAAAAAAGGGATTTTCTAAACAGAAAATCCCTTTCGTACTCTACTAATCCCACCCAACTCATTCAATATATTCCAGTTCAGCCACAAAGTGCCTCAGACTGCTTTCACCTTTTGCGACGATTTTCATACCCTTGCATTGATGCCGGTAGCCGTATATTTCCCGAATAACCTCTGCCACATAAAAAAGATGGGAATTGGTATACACTCTTCTGGGCAAAGCCAGCCGTACCAGTTCCAGGGCCGGGTATTTTATCTCTCCGGTTTGTCTGTCCGGCACAGCAAACATAAAGCTGCCAATTTCAACAGATCGAATACCTCCCTGTTTGTATAATTCCACCACCAGGGACTGGGCCGGCAAATGGTTTTGTGGAATATGGTCCATTATTTTTTTCGCATCCAGATAAACAGCATGTCCGCCTGTAGGCTTCAGAAAAGGAATACCGGCTTCTTCCAGCAATTCACCCAGAAATCGCACCTGCCCGATTCGATATTCCAGGTAATCTTCCTGCAACACCTCTTCAAAACCTCTGGCCAGGGCCTCCAGATCGCGACCTGACAGTCCACCATAGGTGAGAAACCCTTCTTTAAGAATCAGTTTTTCTCTGAGTTTGTCGGCCAGCCAATCATCATTGACAGCCACAAAACCGCCCATGTTGGCCATACCATCTTTTTTGGCAGACATGGTAGCTCCGTCAACATAGGAAAACATTTCCCGGACAATATCCCGAACACTTTTATTTTCATATCCTTTTTCACGGGTTTTGATGAAATAGGCGTTTTCAGCAAAGCGGCAGGCATCGAAAAAAAAAGGCTTATGGTATTTGTCGGCCAATTCACGGACCTGCCGAATATTTTCCATGGACACCGGTTGCCCTCCGCCGGAATTATTGGTCACGGTCAGCATGATAATGGGTACCCGTTCCTTGTTTGCAGCCAAGAAAGTATCCAGTTTTGGGATGTTAATGTTCCCTTTAAAAGGGTGAAAGATTTCCGTATCCTTACCAGGTTCATCGACAAAATTTTGTGGGTCTCCCCCGTATTCCATGATATTGGCAAAGGTGGTGTCAAAATGATTGTTATTCGGAACGATCATTCCCGGCCGGACCAGGGTACCAAAAAGCAGGGTTTCCGCTGCCCGGCCCTGATGGGTCGGAATAATGTGTTTCAATCCGGTGATTTCCTTTAAAACTCTTTCAAAATTTTTCCAATTCCGGCAGTTGGCATAGGCTTCATCACCCAGCATGATACCGGCCCATTGATTATCACTCATGGCGCCTGTGCCACTATCGGTAAGCAAATCAACATAAACCTTTTCGGAATCAATGTTGAAAATATTGTATCTGGCTTCTTTAATGATTTGTTCACGTTCCTGACGGTTTGTTTTTTTTATGGGTTCAACGACTTTGATGCGAAAAGGCTCAATTGGAAATTTTGCCATTTATACCTCCGGCTAATAAGTTTACAATTTTTAGATAAATAATTTTGGGGGGAAATGAAATGGTGGATTATTTGGATCGCGGCGCTTTGACTTTTTCTTTGACGTCCCTGACGACCTTGTCTTTGTACTCTTTGATGTTTTCCTGAACTTTTTCAGTCACGGATATCGTATCTTTCTCTTTAAATTCTTTTGCATCTTTTTTGATTTTGTCTATCAGTTCACTGGCATTGAAGTGATTAAAGTTCAGCGCGGCGATGATGATAAAAATGATAAACAATATTACAGCCAGTTTAATTAATTTTTTTAAAAGGAAAAACACGATGATAACCAGGATAATGCCGGCAATCAGCATTGCCGAAGGATTATTCATCAGATAATTGATATAGTCTTCCACGTTCGTTCCCTGTTAAATCAAGATTATGAGTTCTTTCAACCATTGTTTCTCGGCCTGCCAAAGTTTTAGGGACCGGTTAAAAAGGGCCCGCTTAACAGGATCTTCCGTCTTCAAAATGGTAATCTCTTTGATCTGGTTTTGTATCATTCTGGTCAATTCAGCTTCGTAAATTTTCAAAATCTCTTTCAGTTCAAGTTTGGGAATAAAGTTAGAAAAATGGAGGCATAATTCAAATGACGATTTTTCAAATTCCGGTTTTGACAGATTTTGTTTCAGATTTTCTATTAGCTCTTGTTTACCCTTTTCCGTAATGCTGTAAATTTTTTTCTCCGGCTGCTTGGGTAATTTTTGGATATGGCCCAAAACCATACCCCTTTTTTCAAGTTTTTTCAGTGTGGCATAGATAGACGAAAAAGCCAGATCGACTTTATCCTTCAGGTTTTTTTCCTGAAGCAGGTGCTCCAGTTGATAAGCATGGTTCGGGTTTTCGTTCAAAATTCCGAGAAGGGTAATTTCTGCATTCGTCATTGCAATCTTTCGTTCAAGGATTGATCCTGAAATCAAAAAAAATGAGCCGGACTTCTCCTCTGTTATTAAAATGGTCTTCTTTCGAGCCAATATCAACGCTGCCAAAGGGATTGGTGATGCTGGGTGCCAAAGCATAGGGTATCCGTCTGTTCATATAAAAATCAAACCGGGTTGTATCAGGCAACCAGAATCCGTCGATATTTTGATAGCAAAAACTAATTTCTGAAAGGATATCCTTGTTGTTGGTTATGGTTATCTTTTCTATTATTTCCGACCCTTTGTTCACCCAAAAAGTGATGTGCTCTTCAGGGCCAGTCAAGGGCTTTGACATCGTAAATACCCACATTTCCTTTCCGTTCAAAGTGTCGGTAACAATGGTATCAAAAGAGGCGCTGTCACCAACAAAATTGCCCAAATCCATGAAGGGCAAGATCCCGTTTTTGGGTAAAAGGGCAAACCCACTGGCCGCCATTTTTAAAGAATCCGGCGCTTTATAATAAAGCCTGATGGTTTTTTCCGGCATTCTCAGATTGGGTATATCAGCCACAATCCTGACCTTCATTTCCATTTTTTCTATGGTTTTGTATTTATCGGAAATTTTTTCAACAATCTCCTTCGGTCCTTTTTGGGCCAAAAGAAGTGAGGAAAGTATAAGCAGGAAAAGAACTCTTTTCATCAGGAGGTAATGTCCTTTCTGACAAATCGTATGACGGACAAAATAAAAAACAAGACCCCAAATTTAAACAGTGCAAAGACGCTACCCCAGATTTCTTTCCAGGGAATCGGGTCGGCAAAGGGAGCAAAAAAGACATCAAAATAAGATGTAAACAGATACGGATGCAGGCCCCGCAAAGCATCAACCTTGATCATCGATAGAATGATGGAGACGATGATCACCGCATAACTGCCCACAATCGGGCCAACCGGGTTTTCGGAAATAGTGGACAAGAGTATGGCCAGAGAAGCCACAACAAGTTGGACGAAAATTGCCAGGCTATAGGCAATTAAAAACCTTGAAACTGCTTCATTTTGCGAGAGAATCAAAATGCCTTTGTCAAATACAAACAGATCCCCACTGCCTAGCAGTAAATTTCCTGACCCCAGGGAAATCACACCCAAAAAACTAACCATTGTCGCTGTATAGATAAATGTACTGATGTATTTTGCAGTCAATACCTGAATACGAGAAACCGGTCTGGTCAATAAAAGTCTGAAAGTCCCATGAGAGTCTTCGCCGGCAAATGAATCTCCGGCCACTAGGATGATGAAAAAAGGAAAATGAATCCAGAGAATGGACATCAGATAATAGGAAACCAGATAACCGTTTACCAGGCTGCCCTGCATGTCGAAATTTTGGCTCAGTTGACGGAGATAATATTCCGGCAGCGCAAACCCAAACCAGCGGATCAGGACCATGATCAGAGGAATCAGAACCCCGACAGTGATAAAACCGATATAGGTTCTGGGTTTTGCAAAAATTTTAATCAGTTCGACTTTAATGAGTATGAATAATTTAAACATATCAGGCTTTATGCTTTTCTTTTATGATTGACAAATAATAATCCTCCAGATTGGTTCTGGGCATGACAGTGGAAACATCAATATTGTTTTCCACCAATAATTTCACAATCGCTGGCCGGTTTTCGGGTGTGGTGTGGATTTTCAGTTTTTGATGACTGATGACAATCTCTTCGGCCAATTCACTTTCATCCAGGATTTTCTTTGATTTTTCCAGATCATTGGTTTCTATTTCTGTGATAAAATATTCAGTATTTTGCAAAATATCTTCAACACTGCCCTGAACAATGATCTGACCTTCATCCACCACCGCCATGTGAGTGCAGATTTGCTGGATTTCATAGAGTCGATGAGAAGAAATGAAAAATGTCGTACCGTATTCTTCACGGTAATAACGGATCATTTCTCGGACATCCCTTATACCCTCAGGCGAAAGATTGGTCATCGGTTCATCGAGAATCACCAGTTCTGGCCGATGGAGAAAGGCCTGGGCAATACCCAGTCTTTGTCTCATGCCATGTGAATATTTCTTCACCTTTTCATGTTGTTTTTCCGTTAACGAAACCATTTCCAGCACTTCTTCAATACGGCTTTTTGTAATATGACCGTTTAGATCGCCCAAAATTCGTAAATTCTGATATCCTGATAGATAATGATAAAAATCGGAACCGTCTACCAATGCACCAACTCTCGAATAAATGGCCGCACTCTTGTAATTTGGGTTCATTCCATAAATTTCTATTGTGCCCTTAGTAACGGAAATCAGGGACATCAGCATACGGATTGTTGTGCTTTTTCCTGCACCATTTGGCCCCAAAAAACCAAAAATCTGGCCTCTTTCAACTCTCAAATCCATATTACGAACAGCCCATAGACGATTATATTTTTTACTGAGATTAATGGTTCTGATGATAAATTCGTGCTGGACTTTTTTCTTGCTTGCCATAATTTTTTTTGTTAACGATACCTATTGTATTTTAATTTTAAATTTTCCAATTTTTCTAAAGTTAATGGATTTTTTCCATAAAGATAAGAAACAAAAACAAAAAAATATGACGAAAGAGAGCTAATATGTCAAGAAAAGATGCCGAATACAGAGAAAAATTAAAAACCAATCCCAAAGAAATAGCTGAAAAATTAAGAAATCTAGCCGATGAAATCGAGAAAGGTACCATAAAACTGGTAACAGACAAAAAAACCCTTGAATTATCCATTCCGGAAACCATTGAATTCGAACTTGAACTAAAAACCAAGGAAAAATCTAAATCTGTCAAGAAACAACTGGAATTTGAGATTGAATGGAAAGAAAATAAATAATCTCCCTCCTAGTTACCCAAACCAGAGAATTTTTAATTTTTGTTGCTAACCATAGTAAGCATTGGTAAAGCTTATCAAAAAAAAACAATCTTTTGTTAGTTTCTGTAAATATTGTAACCCTTTTATAAGATATTCATCGAACTTCTTGAATTTTGAAAACAGGAGAACAAGATGAAACAATTTTTCAGTGTTTTAATGCTGACTTTCCTATGGGTTACATTTGCATTTGCTACAGAGCATGAGGGTTGGTTCGAATTTGATCGGGGTCTTGAATTATCATCCGATCAATCCAAACCGGTTCTTATTGATTTTTATACCGACTGGTGCCATTGGTGCAAGGTTCTGGATGAAAAAACCTTTTCTGATCCTGTGGTCAAAAAATATATGGACACCCATTTTATTCGAATTAAAGTCCATGCTGAAACCAATGACGATGAGCAAACATACAAAGGCCAAACCTTCACATCAGCCCAATTGGCCAGAGCCTTCAGAGTTACGGGATACCCCGCTTTAGCTTTTCTGGATAAAAATCAGGAAATCGTTACCCTTGTGCCGGGATTTTTACCCCCCGAAAAATTCATTAACGTTCTAAAGTACATTAAAGAAGAATGTTATACAACAGGAATCTCCTTTCAAGACTATCTGGATAAGGGATGTAATCCTCCTGAACAATAAAATTACATATCTCATTTTCTATATAATTCTATATAGAATAGACGGCCCCTTATTTTGAAGGGGCCTTTTAATTATTGCAATATTAAAAGTAATATTGTACTTTAAATTTATTTTTCCAGAACACTATGCTAAAAATATCAACTAAGGGCAGATATGGTTTAAGACTGATGGTCAGAATGGCCCGGAATTACGGAAAAGGGCCAATACTTCTGAGTGATTTATCACAAATGGAAAACATCAGCCTGAAATATGCCGAGCACCTGATCCGGTTGTTAAAACCAACCCAACTCCTGTTATCTTACCGTGGTGCCACCGGGGGCTACGAATTGGCAAAACCCCCTGAAGAAATCTCTGTGCGTCTTATTGTGGAAGCTCTTGAAGGTCGGGATTATCCGGTTAATTGTGTCCATTCTCCTCAAATCTGTCCAATATCCGATAAATGCCCGTCTAGAATTGTGTGGAATAAACTTGAAGAGGCCATTGTGCAGACCCTTGATCAAATCAGACTGGGAGAATTGGTGACCGATAATGATTAATCTCTTTGTTCATAGGTCTGATTGTAGGCAGAAATAATTTCCTTGACCAGTCGATGCCGGACAACGTCATTCTCCGAAAAATAAATAAAATCAATACCGTTTATATTCTTTAATATTTTTTCGGCTTCAACCAGTCCGGATTTTGTTTTTTTGGGAATATCAATCTGGGTTGTATCCCCTGTAATGATTGCCTTTGAATTCACTCCTAATCGTGTCAGAAACATTTTCATCTGTGTGCTTGTTGTATTCTGGGCTTCATCCAAAATTACAAAGGCATTATTTAATGTCCTGCCCCGCATGTATGCCAGGGGCAATATCTCAATGATTCCCTGCTCATACATTTTCTGGTGCTTCTCCGGTGTCAGCATTTCGAATAGAGCATCGTTTAGCGGTGCCAGGTAAGGTTGAATTTTTTCCTTGAGGTCCCCTGGCAAAAACCCCAGGCTTTCTCCGGTTTCTACTGCAGGACGCGTAAGAATAAGTCGCTCAACCAGATTATTTCTCCAGGCTGCTACTGCTATGGCTACAGCCAGATAGGTTTTCCCGGTTCCTGCCGGGCCGATGGCAAAGACAATATCATTTTCCTGTGTGGATTTAAAATATCGTTCCTGTACTGGCGTCTTGGGTTTGATTACACCATTTTTCTTAAAAACAATCGCTGTGTTTGAACCGATTTTTCCTGATTGTTGATCTCCATAAACCTCCATATCAACCAGTGTTTCAACATCATTTTCGCTGATGTGACCCTTATGCTTTATGGCTAATATGATATCCTTCACTACGGCTTCCAGTTTGATGACATTATAGTCTAGACCCGCCACGGTCAGTTTACTCCCCCGGGCTGACAATTCAACGGACAATTTTCGTTCAAGAATTTTTAAATTCCTGTCACCGACACCAAAAACAGCAGCTCTGTCAACATCATGTAAATCAATGGTTTTTTTAATCATGATACCTCATTTATCTTAACTGATTAATATATAAAAGCTTTGCCTTAAAAAACAGCGGAATTTTCTTAGTAATTTACTGGATATTCACCGTTTTATTTTAAAATCAATATTTCACAGATTTGACAGCCGTCACATAACAATTTCGAAATTTGTTTTTGGTTATTTTATATAATAATTTATTACCAACTGAATTATCAAAAATGAAGAGGATAAAATGAAAAACATACTTCTTTACCTTGTCTTTTTCTTATCAGCTTTAGCCGCACAGACAGAAAACTCCGGAAAAGATTCGCTGGAGTTAATTTTCAGTGAAAAACTGCAACAAAAACTGGATTCCCTGAAAGCTGACTTCGATTTGCAAAAGCAAAAACTAGAAACCAAATTCAACGCAGAACGTGAACAATATTCTAAAAGAATACAACTACTCGCTGACAGTTTAAATTCCATCCCCATTTCTGAACCCACACCCCAAAAGGCCCCACTCGAACAGCAGTCTCAATCTATCAATAAAAATGAAGAAACTTTATTATTCCAATACTTAATAGCCTTAAAAAGTGTTGAAACAAAAAAAACTTCCTTTCTAAAAATTTTAGCATCCCCCGATGAAAACTTGACAGTATATAAATTGTCCGAAATGGATATCTATTTACAAAAATTTTTTCCCGATGCCCGTTGCGAAAACATTCAAAGCTACATCATCGATCTGACCTTAGAAAATAAACTCTATCACCGTGCTGAAATGGAGTTGATCAAATACGCTTATCTCTACATCGATAAATCTAATTATTCCTTAACCATGGAAAAGTATTTGACGGATTTTAACAGGATAAAATTTTTCAGCGAACGCATGCAGTTCATCAATGATACTGTTAACAAAATTCTAACCAATACACCTTTGATAGAAAGATATTTCAATTTTATCAGCCTGCTGAATTCCTATCCTGAAAACGAAATCAGAGAATTTTTTCTTCGTGAAGCAGAACTCTTTTTAATTCGCTTTTCCGACGATTCATTTAATCCCAAAATATTATTTCAACTGGCAGAGTATTACCGAATAAAAGGAGAACAACAAAAAGCCTTTCTATCGGCTGAAAAGATCATGAAAATCTATCCGGGAGCAACGGTTTATTCCGATGCACTCTATTTGCAAGGCAGCATAGAATTCAATGAATTCAAAGAATATCAGGAAGCTGCCGAAACTTTTACGGATTTTATCAATGCCTTTCCTGATCACTCCAAAGCACAGACCAGTCTGTTTAATATTGCGAAGATTTATGATGAACATCTCAAAGAATATGACAAAGCCATTAATCAGTATAAAACATACGCCGATAAATACCCCCTTTCACCTGAAGCAATAACCGGTTTGAATCGTTCTGCAGAGATTTATTATAAAGAATTAAAGGCTCTGCAATCTTCCGTCGACACTTACCTTTTAATCGAACAAAAATATACCAATTCAGCTTTCGGAAAACACGCACTCTATAATGCCGGTCTTCTATATGAAGAAAAGAAATATTATAAAAATGCTGTGGTACAATTTTCAGAAGTCTATCGCAAATATCCAGGATCCGACCTTGCTCTTCTTTCTCTCGAAAAATCAGCCCTCATATATCTTGAAAAACTTAATGATACGGAAAATGGAAAAAGTGTTTTATCAAAAATAGTGGAACAATTTCCCGGATCCAAGAGTGCAAAAGAAGCGATAGAGCGAATGAGCTCCATTCAATCTGAAGAAATGATAGAAGCACCGCAAAATGAAGAATAATTTGATTCTGTTATTAGTATTTTTCTTTCTGATTCATGTTCACTTATCCGGAAAAACAATCTATTCAAAAGTAGAAAACAGTAATACTCTGGTTGTTCTCATTCATGGATTGGCTGATAAACCCTTTTCCATGCTGAGGCTTCAAAATAAAATGATTAAACATCGCTATTCCGTACTTAACTTTGATTATAAATCCACAAAATGGCCAATGGACTCGATTGTGACAGAACTTGATCAAAATCTACGTTCCCTTGATGAAGATATTGACTCAATTTATTTTGTTGTACACAGTCTGGGAACCTTTGTGGTTCGCAGTTATTTGGCAGAGGTAAAAAATTCCAAGGTCAAACAGATTGTCATGATTGCACCACCAAACAAAGGTTCTATTCTGGCTGAAAATTTTGGTGATCACAAACTGTTTTTATGGAGTTTAGGAGAGAGTGGTCAAAAATTAGGTAAAGGTCAGGATGATTTTTGGAAATCCTATCCATCCCCAAATATTCCTTTTGGCATTATAGCCGGTGGAACCAACTATCGGGAAGGGTTTAATCCGGCAATTCCGGGGGACGACGATGGTATCGTTGGCGTCAATGAAACAGTAATCAGGGGCTATACTGACATTATCAAAGTACCCGGACTTCATTCAATGCTTCCCTGGCAGGACAATGTTATTGATCAAACCCTTTATTTTTTAAAGTATCAGCGCTTTCAGCATTAGTTTTCATTTTTAATAATTCATCTTTGGTTTTTATCTCATTTTTACTCAAATAAATTCCTATTTTTGAAAAAATTATCTTTATAGCTGCCTGTATTATTAAACCTCCTCCTCGATAAAAATCCCATCTTGAACATGGCATTAGATTTGACATTTCATCCTGTCTGAAATTGAATAAACCAACATTTCGGGAGATAATTTATGAACCAAGAAGTTGTACTGACCATTAATCCAGGTTCCACCTCCACAAAAATCGGACTTTTCAATCGAGAAAAGGAAATATGCGTTGAAAAAATTGATCATTCCGGGACACCCATTGCCGATATGCATTCCATTAAAGATCAATTGCCATTACGATCAAAATACATCAATGCTGTTCTGGAAAAATACCTCAAAGATAATAAACTTGTGGCCGTTGTCGGCAGAGGCGGACTAGTCGGGCCGGTGAAGAGCGGAATCTATGCGGTCAACGAGGACCTGATGGATGTAACCATTAACTGCCTTTATGATACCCACGCCAGTAACCTGGGTGCTTCTCTGGCCTATGAAGTCGCACAAAAATACCAAGTTCCCTCTTTTATCGTCGACCCGGTGACAGTTGATGAAATGACCCCTGAGGCCAGAATATCCGGTCTTCCCGAAATTGAGAGAAGAAGTCGGCTTCATGCGCTCAACATCAATGCCGTCGTTCGTAAAACCTGTCGTGACCTGCAAATAAAAAAAGAATCCAGCAATTTTATCGTGGTTCATATGGGCGGAGGAATATCAGTGGCGCCAATCTGTCATGGCCGAATAATCGATACCAATGATGCTCTGGTAGGTATGGGGCCTTTTTCACCGGAACGGGCTGGTGCACTGCCATTGGAAGGACTCATGAGACTTTGCCAGAATTATTCTTTTAATGAATTGAAAATTAAATTGACAAAAAATGCAGGAATTAAAGCCTATCTGGGTACCAATGATATGCAGGAAGTTATTAAGCGGGTTGAAAATGGAGACGAAAAAGCAACCCTGGTTTACAATGCCATGATTTACCAGATAGCCAAAGAAATTGGCGCCATGGCAACTACTCTAAAAGGCAAAATTGATGCAATCATATTCACCGGTGGAATGGCTTACGCTGATTTGACAATTAAAAAACTTTGGGAGAGAGTAAGTTTTATTTGTCATCAAAAAGTAGTCATTCCCGGGGAAAATGAGCTGGAATCCTTGGCCCAGGGCGGGTTCCTTGCTATTGATCAAAAACAAGAAATATTAGTATACAAAAAGACAATTTAAAGGATTTTATTATGATTCATTCCTATACTGAAATAAAAGAAAAAATCTGTAAAGTAAGGCAAATGAAAAAGATTTCCATCGCCAAAGCCGAATCCGAAAGTGTCATTCGAGCCGTCATGGAAGTCGAGAAACTACATATTGCCAGAGGTTTGTTTGTCGGTGATGCAGAAAAAATTAAAACCATTGCCCACGAAGTGGGTTTCGCAATCGATCCAGAATTCATAATCCATGAAACCGATGATGAAAAAATTGCACAAAAATCGGTACAACTGATCAATGATGGAAAAGCCGATGTATTGATGAAAGGTCAGATTTCCACCCCCATTCTGATGAAGGCTGTTCTCAATAAAGATAACGGATTAAGAACAGGTGAAGTATTAAGCCACGTCGCCGTCGCAGAAACACCTACCTATCCAAAATTACTGGTTTTCAGTGATGGCGGTATCAATATTCTTCCAGATTTCGAAACCAAAAAATCAATCCTGAGATCCATCATTCACATGAACCATGCTCTGGAAAATTATCAACCAAAAATTGGCGCCCTTTGCGCAATTGAACAGATTAATCCCAAAATGCCGGAAACGATTGATGCCGCTGAATTGCAAAAATTGTCCGAAAGCGGAGAATTCGACAATGCCATCGTTGAAGGGCCCATCGCCATGGATGTCGCTTTGTCCGCAAAGGCCGCCCTTAAAAAAGGAATTGACAGCAAAATTGCCGGAGATATTGATTCATTTCTGGTTCCCAATATTACAGCCGGAAATGCTTTGATTAAAATTCTAATGAAACTGGCTCATGCAAAAGTCGGCGGTATTGTGGTCGGAGCAAAAGTGCCTATTATTCTACTTTCCCGGTCAGACACTGCCAACGAAAAACTCAATTCCATTTCTCTGGCGATTTTGCTGACCCTTTGATTAGTATCCCAAAATACCCCTTTTTAATAATCAAAAGTCCCGAATAACGGGACTTTTTTTTATTACCCATCCTCTTTCAAAAAATTGACTTTATTCAATTTCAATTAAGGCAAAAGCCTTTTTATCCTATAACTCAGATAATCGTATCATTCAATAAAGAACTCAATTCCTATGGAAAATGTTTTGAAAAATTTTAAGTAAAACAAACCCTGAGTTTAATATTAGGCAGGACTATTAATCAAAGTAAACATTATTGTCCGTTAAGGCTTCAAAACACATTCTAATCTGCCGTGAATTATTACGCCCCTCAGAAAGTTCTGGCAATTCATGCAGTCCGAAAAATTTTGCCTGTGATGTTTCTATATTTTGATGAAACTGGTACTCAATCAGATCACACAGAACAAATATTTTATAAACATTGAATTCGATAGGCGGATAGTTATGCTTTTTGCGATCATGTATAGCAATAATTCTTCGAGGCTCTACCAAGGCACCGGCCTCTTCCTTTGCCTCTTTGATCAGGTTTTCACGCAAGGAGTGATGGCTGTCTGCCCATCCTCCCGGTAAGGCCCATTTTCCGTCAATTGTTTCTTTTACAAGAAGAAGTTTTTTTTCTAAAAATATAACAGCGCGGACATCAATTTTGGGTGTCAGATATCCGGTTTCCTTTTGGAATATTCCTAAAATTTTCTCCCTGGGAATTGGTACCATTGCCGCTGCCATTTCTGCTGTCAGCACCAAAATCTGTTCAAACCTTTCAATGTCGTACGGATCCTTCGAATAGGAAAGTCCTGCCTGAGCAATTGACTGAAATTTTTTTACGAAATCAAGCCATTGGGGTTCTTTTTTCATTTTGAGTATCAGACAAAAAGGTGAAAAATTTTTTGGGGCCCGGTTAAAAACAGAACATGAGATATACAACCGGCATGTTTTGCCGTAATGACTCCAGAGTACATTTCATGAGAAAAAATTTTTAGGCCGTCGGTTTTTTGAATGACTTCCATTTCCTGGTTTGAAAACTCATCCATATTTTTAGGAATGAAAAGTAATGCTTGATAACAATTGTTTATCTTTTCTGTAAATTTTGGAGTGGTATAGGTTCCTGACATATCCGGGAATCGCACACCATAATGATCATCATTGGTTCCGCGAAGAGGGTTTATTCCGGACATGTTGACATGGTCAGTAATTATGAAAAGTCCTGCTGTTAAGCTTACATCTGAAACAAGCCCTTTTCCAATAAAATAAAAAGTTGAAAAACCGGCATCAATTAAATTTCGGATGAGGTGTTTTTCATAATCATGGTTCATTATCTGAAAAAACAGGAGATTATTTTCAATCTGTGACAGGGTAAATTCTGTATAATCCTCTTTGTCACCATGAGGGAATCCCAGTTGGTCAGAAGAAAATGAAGAGATGATGACCGTTTCATTCTTCGATAGATTTTTGACGAATTTTTTCATTTTTGGCCTTCAGCCTGTATTTTTTATAATCCAGGTATTTTTCAAGTTCCAGGTTTTTATTTTTTATATATTTAACCTGCTCAATCAATATACCCCTGTCCAGTCTTGAGGTCACAATGATGTTTTCTATTTCCTCAATTTCTTTTTCGGAAAATATAAAATCCGAGCCATTGGCGTCTTCGACCTGAAACATGATTTGATCCGTTTCATCAATGGCGTCAGAGAGTATTTGTTCCTGCGTCACCTCATCAATATTTTCCAGCTCATTATAGGCATGTATTGCATTAATATCAGCCTGGTCTACCAGTTTTCTATATTCTTCGGCTATTGTATTGATATGATCCATGACTTCTTTTTTATACTTAAAATTATAGTCTCTCATAAAAACATGATCCCAATTTCTTTTATGATATTTACTAAAAATTCATCGGTAAAATATAAAATTAAAATTCCAAAAAATGGTGTCAAATCTACTGTTGAAAAACGGGGAATCAATTGTCTGAGTGTATTCAAATAGGGATCCACTAAATGTCCGACAAACCGGCTGTATTCATTATAATTATTTATTTTCAGCCAGGAAAGAATACTATCAATAATAATCAAAATGATGTAAATATTGATGACAAGGGATAAAATCTTTGCAACGGAGACAAACAGATATCCGATTATAAACATTTAGTTATTCCTCATTTTCAGGTTCAATTTCCTCCTGCTCCACACCGTTTTCATTGTCAAAATCATCTTCACCATCATCATCACGGGCAACACGGGTCACGGCTGAGATTGCATCGTCGTCATCAAGTTTGATTAACTTGACTCCCTGGGTATTACGGGCAATGGATCGAATGGTAGAGACACCTAAACGTATGAGAACTCCATTTTGGGTAATAATCATCAGGTCATCTTCATCATTAACTTTTAATAATGATAACATTTTGCCATTTCTGATGGATGTTTTTATCGTTATAACACCGACGCCACCACGTTTGATGACCGGATAATCTTCAATCGCTGTTCTTTTGCCGAAACCGTTTTCACAAATCGCCAGAAGTGTACCTTCTTCTCCTTGAGTGGCAACCATTTCCACAACAATATTACCTTTTCCTACCAGCCGAATACCACGAACTCCGAAAGCCGACCTTCCCATAGGACGGCAATCCCTTTCGTGAAATTTGATGGATTTTCCATAGGAACTGCCTAGAATGATATAATGATCACCGTCAGTGATTGCGGCATTTACGATTTCGTCACCATCTTTTAAGCCAATTGCCTGAATTCCAGTAACTCTGGGTTTACTGAATTTTGATAATTCAGTTTTTTTGACCAATCCTTCTTTAGTGGCAATAACCATGTATTTATCATCAGGAAAATCCCGAGTGCTAATAAAACTTTTAACCACTTCGCCGGGTTTGACCTGGATCAGATTGACCACTGCTCTTCCGCGGGTATTTCTTCCTCCCAAAGGAATTTCATGAACCTTCAGCCAATAACAACGCCCTTTATTGGTCAGGAAAAGGATGTAATCATGGGTGCTGGCAATAAAAATATCTTTAATAAAGTCGTCATTTTTAGTCATTGCCCCACGAGTACCACGACCACCACGCTTCTGTTTTTTATAGTCAATTATCGGACTTCTTTTGATAAAACCGCTGTCTGATATTGTGATTACCATATCCTCTTCTGCAATCATATCTTCTATGGAAAAGTCTGAAGAATCGGCAGTAATCTCAGTCAATCTTTTATCTCCATAAGTATCACGAATTTCTATCATTTCATCTTTTATGATTTTATATTGTTCCGATACGTTGGCCAGGATAAACTTTAATCTTTCGATTAATTTCATGACTTCATTGTATTCTTCGATTACTTTTTCAACTTCCAGGGAAGTTAATTTTTGCAAACGCATATCCAGAATGGCTTTAGACTGGAGTTCCGATAAATTGAAGGTTGCAATCAGTTGTTCTTTGGCATCTTCAGGATTCTTTGACCCGCGAATGATTTTGATGACTTCATCAATATTTTCAAGCGCAATTTTTAAACCTTCAAGAATGTGGGCCTTGGCTTCGGCTTTGTTGAGGTCAAAAATCGTTCTTTTGACAATTACTTCATGTCTGAATTCAATAAAATTTGTCAAAACCTGTTTCAGATTTAATCTTTTGGGTACGCCTTTGACTAAGGCAAGGAGATTAATTCCAAAAGACTCTTCCAACTGTGTGTGACTGTAGAGCTGGTTCAAAATAACTTCCGGGTAAATATTTTTCCGAAGTTCCAGAACAACCCGAATACCCGATCTGCCAGATTCATCCCGAAGATCGGTAATTCCGTCGATGATTTTATTTTTTACCAAGTCTGCGATGGTTTTGATTAATTTTGCTTTGTTGACCTGATAAGGCAATTCGGTTATGATAATCCGCATTTTGCCGTTTTTCATTTCATCTATTTCAGCCCGACCACGGATTTTGATGATTCCTTTTCCAGTCTCATAGGCTTCTTTAATACTGCCTTTACCCATGATGATACCAGCTGTCGGAAAATCAGGGCCTTTGACAAAGGTCATTAGTTCTTCTATTTCACAATCCGGATGATCAATCTGATAGATGGTTGCATCAACCACCTCTGTCAGGTTGTGAGGTGGAATGTTTGTGGCCATACCTACTGCAATACCACTGGATCCATTGGTCAATAAAAAGGGTACACGAGCCGGAAGGACATTGGGTTCCATCAGGGTTTCATCAAAATTAGGAGAAAAATCAACAGTTTCTTTTTCAATATCTGCCAATAGTTCTTTGGATATTTTGGCCATTCTGGCTTCGGTATATCTCATGGCAGCGGCACTATCACCATCGATTGATCCAAAGTTACCTTGTCCCTGAACCAGGGGATAGCGCATGGAAAAATCCTGGGCCATTCTCACTAAAGCATCGTAAACCGAAGAGTCCCCATGAGGATGGTATTTACCTAAAACTTCTCCCACAATTCTGGCACATTTTTTAGGGGCTCTTTGATAAGTGAGGTTGAGCTCTGACATGCCAAACATAATTCTTCTATGGACCGGTTTCAGTCCATCGCGCACATCGGGTAAAGCTCGTGAAACAATCACCGACATGGAATAATCGAGATAAGCGGTTTTCATTTCATCTTCGATGTCAACTTTTAAAATTCTCTGATCTTCAAATTCCAATTTATTTTTTTCCATAATTATACATCCAGGTTTTTAACATATTTTGCATTGTCTTGAATGAATTTTCTTCTTGGGGGAACATCATCACCCATTAATGTTGAGAAGACTTTGTCAACAATAGCTGCATCTTCTGCCTGGACCTGCTTCAATAATCTTGTATTTGGGTCCATAGTGGTGCTCCATAACTGCTCCGGGTTCATTTCTCCGAGACCTTTGTATCTCTGGACTTCGATTTTCGTGCTGCTTTCACCCGATTCCAATTCTTTTATTTTAGCGATCCGTTGGTCTTCATTATAAACATAAAATTCGCTTTTTCCTTTTTTGATACGATATAAAGGTGGTTGTGCGATGTAGATGTGTCCCTTATCGATTAAATCAGGCATATATCGATAAAAAAACGTTAAAAGCAGTGTCATGATATGGGAACCATCGACATCTGCATCAGTCATGATAATGATTTTATGATACCGAAGCCTTTCCAATTCAAACTCATCTTCTCCAAATCCGGTACCACAGGCTGTGATCATCGCTCTGATTTCTTCATTGTTCAAAATTTTATCGATCCGTGCTTTTTCCACATTTAAAATTTTTCCCCGAAGGGGCAAAATTGCCTGAAAACTCTGGTCTCTTCCCTGCTTTGCAGAGCCGCCGGCAGAATCACCTTCCACCAGATACATTTCGCAAAGAGCCGGATCTTTTTCTGAACAATCTGCTAATTTTCCCGGCAAATTACCGATATCAAGAGCACTTTTACGTCTTGTTAGTTCCCTCGCTTTCCGGGCCGCCTCACGGGTTCTGGCTGCAATCAGAGATTTATCAATTATTTTCCTGGCTGTACTGGGATGGGTCTCCAAATATTCCGTCAGATAATTAGACACCATTTTGTCGACAGCTGTTTTAACTTCAGAGTTCCCCAGTTTTGTCTTTGTCTGACCTTCAAATTGAGGCTCCTGCACTTTGACCGAAATAATCGCTGTCAGTCCTTCTCTTGTATCTTCTCCGGATAATATAAAACTGTCTTTTTTAAACAAACCGTTTTTTTGTCCGTAATTATTAATGCACCGTGTCAACGCTGTTTTGAATCCAGACAGATGGGTACCGCCTTCTATTGTATTGATATTATTGACAAAGGTTAGAATATTTTTCCCATAAGAAGTATTATATTGTAATGCGACCTCGACCGGAACACCATCTGCTTCTCCCTCAAAATAAATAGGTTCATCAATAATGGATGGCCTGAATTCATCCAGATATACTACAAATTCTTTTAGACCACCTTCAAACTTAAAATCGCTTTCTTTAACATTTCCTTCTTCATCCCGTCTTTCATCTTTGATTCTAATGCGAAGATTTTTATTTAAAAAAGCCAGTTCCCGCAAACGGTCTTCAAGTATGGAATATTCCATTTCAACGGAACTAAAGATTTCAAAATCAGGTTTGAAACGAATATAAGTACCTGTTTTATTGGTTTCACCAATAACCTCTATATCATGCTGAGGAGCACCCCGTCTAAAGGTTTGCTTATGTATTTTCCCATCCTTATAAACGACAGCTTCAAGCCATTCCGAAAGTGCGTTGACGACTGAGACTCCCACGCCATGTAATCCCCCGGAAACTTTATAAGATTCTTTGTCAAACTTTCCACCAGCGTGAAGAATAGTTAAAACCACTTCAAGAGCTGATTTATTCTGGTCTTTTTGGATATCTACCGGAATACCTCTTCCATTGTCCAACACACTGACACTGCCGTCTTCGTGAATCGTAACTTCTATTTTATCACAATAACCTGCCAGGGATTCATCGACAGAGTTATCAACAATTTCATAGACCAGATGATGTAATCCTCTTCGACCAATATCTCCAATATACATTGCCGGTCTTTTTCTTACCGCTTCCAGACCTTTTAGTACTGTAATTGCTTCTGCATTGTAATTTTTCGTCATAGTCTCTCTTTATTTATCTTAATATAATATCTGTTATGTTTGTGCCTTTTAGTAAATGATTGATTTTATTCAAAATTTCAGATTTCTGAAATATCAATTCATTTCTCCAGACTGGAGAATCAACATGAACAATCAATTTACCATAGGAAATTTTTTTTGCTTTGGAATGCCTTGCAATACTTTCCCCAACCACTTTTTCCCATATAAACAAAGCCTCATGCTGTCTTACCTCAGACTCAATACCATATCTTTTAATCAATTTTTCAAAAATGTTATTTATAGGTCCTGACATGAATTTTTAAATTCCATTTAATTGAATGATCCCGTAATCGTAATTTTTTAATCTTTCTTTTTCCTGCTCCAGATGGTCAAGACTGGTTGAAGTAACAATAGTTTGATTATCATTACTAATTTCATCAATCGTCCTTACACAATGGTCTGAATCCAGGAGCGCAAATAAATCATCCAGCAGATAAATAACAGTTACATTAAGTTTTTTTTGCAGATATTTACCCTCAGCCATTTTAAGCGCAATTAGCACAATTTTATGCTCGCCCTGCGATGCTACTTTTTTTATCTCTTTATTATCAAAATACACATCAATATTATCCAAATGCGGGCCATATGATGTTCTGCTTAATATAATATCTTTTAGGATTTTTTCCTTTAATTTATTGCGATAATTTTGATAAAAATTTTCATCATCAATTGGAGTTTTGGATTTAATTTTTAATTGGCAATGATAATTAAAATGGGATACTTTTTTTATTTCATCCTGAAATATTGTATTATACTCTTTTAGAAAATTTTTCCGCTTCTGAACCAGTTTAAAAGCATCCTGAATTAATAACTCATCAAGGCTTTCAAAAAGAATATCGTAGATAAATTTTTTTTGTTCTTTACTCTGTTTCAATAACCGGTTACGATTTTTTAAAGATCTGTTATATTTAATCAAATTTTCAAAATATTCGTGGTCTGATTGGGATAATATTTTATCAATAAAAATTCTTCTTTCTAACGGAGAACCCTTTGTGATTTTTTCGTTGTCCGGTGATAGACTGACCACTGGAAATTTTCCGACAATTTCTTTCATCTTTTCCAATGGCGCATTGTTAATAATAATTCGTTTACCTTCCTTTTTCACATAATTAAGGTTTACCCG
This sequence comes from Fidelibacterota bacterium, assembly GCA_016934035.1. Lineage (GTDB taxonomy): Bacteria > Fidelibacterota > UBA2242 > UBA2242 > JAFGTP01 > JAFGTP01. The sequence goes on along the minus strand of JAFGTP010000054.1, from coordinate 30,759 downwards.
ATAATCTTTTTCGGTATTGGTGAAGTCTCCAAAAATCTGGAAATATTCAGATTCATTTTTAATTGCCTCATTATCGCTGTTGGTCCGAAAACTTTTAGAAAAAGCCAAATAATGGATGGCCTCCAGTATTGAGGTTTTACCGGCTCCATTTTTTCCAAGTATGAAATTAAGATTATTTTTGAAGAGAAATTCTGAATCTGAAAAATTTCGAAAATTTTTCAGCAAAATTTTATGGATAAACATTAATAATATTCAGCTGATGATTTTTAACTATTTTCCAATCGAATTGGCATAATGATCATTAATAGTTCTTCATCTTCCAATTGTTCTTCAGGCAATAAAAGATTTGGACTCAGAGGTGTATCCATTTTTAAAACTGCATTCACTGTATCGATATTATCCAACAACTGAATGAAGTATTCAGCGTTAAACCCCAACTCGATATCTTCCGCCGAATAGTCAATTTTCACTTCTTCTTCAGCGCTGGAGTAATTCTCATAACTCAGGGTTGATATGATTGATTTATCCTTTTGTATTTTTAACGATATCTGTTTGGTTTTTTGGTTTGAAAAGATCGAAACTCTTTTCAAAGTCGATGACATTTCTACTGTATCGATAACTGCTACTTTATCATTATCATAAGGTATTACCGATTCATAATCCGGATATTGCTCATTGATTAATCTGGAATAGATTAAATAATTGTCCAATTCAACCTTAATATGGTTCTCTCCGATTTCGATTTTCAAAGATCCGTCACCGCTCAGGTACCCTAAGAGCAAACTTAAAAATCTTTCCGGAATAATCACTGATCCTTCAAAATCTTCGGAAGTGAAATTGGTATTTTTGATAGCAACAAATTTATGAACATCTGTTGCCACAAATTTAATTTCATTTCTTTTAACTTCACACAAAACTCCTAAAAGTGCTGGTTTCAGTTCATCTCTGCCAACCGCAATGATGGACTTACGAATCATCCTGTTAAGAATTTCTTTGTTAATTTCAATGGTATTCGAATTTAATATAACCGGAATTGATGGAAATTCTTCAGCAGGTCTGCCATTAATGTCATAATGGCCCTTTTTGGAAATAATTTTAACCCTTCCATCTTCTTCGGATTTCAGTTGGATTTTATCTTCATCAATTTGGTTTACAATCTGTTGCAGTATGGTAGCAGGAACAGCAATAGTCCCGTCCTGAATTCCATCAACTTCCAGAACCATTTTCATTGAAACGTTTAAATCAGTGGCCCTTAACTGAAGTTCATCACCTTCCAGGGTAAATAGAATACTTTCCAAAATTGGCATCGTTGTTCTGGATGGCACTACTTTGGATATTTTTTTAATATTTTCGTTTAATATGGCTCGCTCAGCTGAAAAATGCATGATCTCTCCTTTATTTCGAAATTTTGATTGAAAGTATTTTAATTAAAATCAAAAATCAAAACAAGATATAAATATTAGTTAATTTATTTGAATAAAAAGCTTTTTACTTATATTATACTGTTGACTTGTTGATAACTTTGAATTCATCGTCGAAATATAAGTATTGACAATGTTTAAAAAAGTGTGAATAAATTTTGAATGAATATGCACATCTATTGCACGCTTTATTAAAATGTTTGAATCTGTTAACGTAACCAATGATTTCCACATTTGATTCACACCTTGTTTATAACTCTGTTAATTTCTAATTTCTATCGTGAAATTTTTTCGCAACTCCTCAACCCATTCATTATAAATCTGCTGTTTTTTAATTTCTTGTGCCCAGTTTTCCAAGGTTAGATAAGTATCATCATAAATATTGTTAAGCCGGATGATATGAAATCCTTGATCTGTCTTAAAGACGTGGCTAATCTCACCTGTGTTTAATGTATCCAGCACCCTGATAAATTCAGGGTTTTCAATTTGATTTCTTGGAATACGACTAATTCGTCCTTTCGTTTTTTCAAGGTCCACATCATCACTATATTTTACGGCAGCTGAATCAAAACTTATTTTTTGATCTAAAATCTCATCATATACTTCAATGGCTTTTTCTCTTGCTGTATCGATATTTTTATCTGATATTTCTTCCTGGATTAATATATGACGTACATTTATTTTTTCACCTTTTCTTTCAATCATTTGAATGATATGATAACCAAAAACAGATTTTACTACCTCACTGATTTCTCCAGGTTCCAATTTAAAAGCGGCTTCTTCAAAGGATTTTACCAAATTTCCACGTTCAATAAATCCCAATTCACCACCCATTTTAGCTGAATTAAAATCCTGAGAAAATTTTATAGCCAATTGTCCAAAATCAGATCCATTTTTAATTACTGTATAAAGCGAATCGATTAATTTTTTTGCGACCGTTGTCTCATCATCTCCAAATTTTGGTTTTATTAAAATATGACTAAAATCAATGCTTGGTGGAATTTCCGGTAAAGAGTCTTTGTATTCTATCTTAAATTTTTCTACTTCTCTTCTTGAAATAATTATATCTGAAAATTTTGTTTGTTGCAGGCTTTGAACAATCAATCGGTTTCGTACAATTTCCCTGTATTCTTTTTTTACTTCTGAAATTGATTTTCCCATAATTTCCACAACTTTATCTTCACCACCCGCCTGAGTAATCATCGCCTGCATTTGTTGTTCCAACATTTGTTCGACATTTCTGTCTTTTACTTCAATGGATTCAATTTTAGCCTGCTCCAATAATATTTTTTCATCAATCAAATTTTGAAGTGCAGTCTCTTTTAGAGCCTGGTATTTTTCCTGTTGAGAATAAGGGTTAATCCGGTATTGGCTGGCTGCCATTCTTGCATATTGCTCCACATCGCTTTTTAAAATCACATGGTCACCGACAATCGCGGCAATTCCGTCAATAATTTCCTGGCCCATGCAAAGTATTACAATTAAAAATATTGTTATAAATCTTTTTTTCATTATTTACTCTTTACTACCTGTTCTAATTTTTCTTTTTTTATCTCAAAATCCGCTATGGAAATAATTGAATCAGTAAATACGATGTATTCGGATTTATTTTTTTGCTGCATCAGTATTTCATAAATATCATCTCTGACTGCATCAAGCGGCAAATACTCTCCATTTTTAAACTGTTCCAATATTTCAATAATATGAAACCCATAATTCGAGGAAACTGGTCCTACAATTCTTAAGGTGCTTCTCTCAAACAATTCTGTATTAATATCTTTTACAACTTCACCTTTTTTGATGATTCTTGTTTCAAATTTATATTTTTTATAAAGTTCTTTTTTATCTTTGATATTGATCGATTGAAGTGTTGATTTTATAATATTTGCATCATTGTAATCTTCAACAAAGATATGAGAAATTTTCAATGCATCTTTTTCAAGAAGGAAACTTTCTTTGTTGGACTCATAAAAATCCTCTATCTCTTTATTACTGATTGTAACGGTTGATTGAAAATGATTTTTTAAGTACTCATCAATTACTAGCGATCTGCAATAATCTTCAACCTTATTTTTAATATTTTTATCTTTGTCAAAATGTTCTTTTTTTGCTTTCTGAAAAATAATTTCATCTTTCACCCAATCAGTGATGATTGAATTGATAAAGTTTTCTTCTTTTATTCCACCCGTAGTTTTTCTTTCAATCATTTCCAACAACTCTTCTTGAGTTAAAAATGAGTCATCAACTCTGGCTATGTATTGATAGCCTTTATTTTTCTTATGGCAACCTGTCAGAAGGAATATTGAAATCAATATAAAGATAGTCTTTTTCATGAACTATTTCTCAATATTGACGCAATTCCAATAAATTTTAAATTTGTATTGCTTTTTTAATTTTTCAATCATCTCTTTTTCATGTAAAGATTTTTTTTGTTGCATTAGGACACTTTTGATTGTTTCCCTCACTGTATCAAGTTCTTTTTCTGTGGCTTCTGTTTTACCATATACTTTTACTATCGACCATCCCTTTCCTGCTTTGATTATCTCCGGAAAAATGGTATTGGGATCCATTGTGTTGGCGATTTTTCCAATTTCACCATATTGTGAGGATGTTATCTCGCCAAAATATCCGGGTTTTTCTTTCTGATTATATCTCATGGTTTTCTCTTTTGATAAATCATCAAAGGAATCAGGATTTTTTAAAACTTCTTTCAGTATTTTAACTGCTTCTGTACTGTCATAAAGAAAAATCTCTCTGGTTTCAGCCTTTGACGGATTCATAAATTCTTTATTTTTTTTCTCATCATAATAATTCTGAATTTCTTCATCTGTAACGTCAATATCAGTACTAAGTAATTCTTTTTTAAATTCATTAGTCATTGTTCTTCTTTTATAAGCGTCAATCTCTTTATTATAGTCATTATTATAAGGAATGCCGCTTTCTTTAAATTCTTTCAGAAAAATCTCTGAAAGGTATATATTTTCCATGACAATTTTAAAATATCTGTCGTTGATATAAGCTGGAGGCAGTTGCATATGAGTGTTTTTTAATTTTTCTGTGAATTCTTTTAATGTGATTTCCTGTCCTTCGTATTTTCCTAATGGCCCGGGAATTTCAATAGCAGTTATAACATTCATTTCATCGTAAATATTTTTAGTTGCATTTTCCTCTTTATATTTTTGAGCTGTGATAATTAAAGTATCAATCATTGATTGGTTTATTTCAAACCGGTATTTCTCTTTCAATTCATCAACTTTTTTGCGGTAATTTTCTTGTAATTCACCACGATATTTAGCCACCAGTTTGTTGGTAATATTACTTCTTTCTTCATTAAAAGGTTTGACGGGTTTTTTTCGTTTATCTAAAACTTTGATGATATGAAAACCAAATTGAGTTTCAACGGGATTCGAAATTTCATTTCTATCCATTGCAAAGGCTGCTTCCTCAAATTCTTTAACCATTTTTCCAGGTCCGAAATAACCCAGATTTCCGGTTTCTTTGGAGCCGGTATCTTCTGAATATTTTTTGGACAAAGCCGCAAAATCTTCACCAGACCTTGCCTTTTCGGTAATAATATTTGCAAGGTTTAAAGCTTCTTCCCGCGTTCTTTGCATATTTTGTTTAACGCCGTTATGCTGAAGGAGAATATGAGAGGCATTAACCTCTATCGCCATTTTTTCATAATAGTCCTTTAGAATATTTTCAGTGATAATGGAATCAAGGATTGTACGGTCTAAGTAATATTTAATGTCTGCCTGTTTTTTATAATTTTCCAGGTCTTCTTTTATTTTTTCATTATTTTTAAAATAATCTTTATCTTCAGCGGCTTTTAAAAACAACTGGTTTTCGGACCAGTTTTCGATATGTTTAATTTTACTCTCTTCAGGAATTTTAAGAAACTGTTCTTTTGAATTAACTTCAAAAAAATCTAATAAGGAATAGTATTTATTACCTAATCTTAAAAGCGTATCGTTGCCAGGTTTGTCTGAGCAACCGATTATTAACATCACAATAATTGACAAAACTAGAAATTTTTTCATTTCAATGCTCCCTTGATTTTTCTAATATATTTCTTTATAACTTAAATTTTTGATAAAGTTTATCCAAGAATTGTTTTGTATTGTCTAATTCCTTTTCAGGAATTCTTAATATCATTTTTAAATTATCATCAGGAATAAATCTAAAACTCACCCCAAGGTCGCTGCAAATTTCACTGATCGAAGTAAATATTTTGGGATTATCATCGCCCAAAATATTTACTTTATCAAATTCAAGTTTTACTTCATTACCATTGAATATAATGCGTCTGGTTCCGATTTGTTCAGCAAAATATTTAATTTTTGTAATTTCAAACAAACGCAGGGCCTGCTTATTGGGTTCTCCAAATCTGTCCATGATCTCTTTTTTTAGATTTTCTAAATCTTCAACACTTTGAATACCAGCCAGTCTTTTGTAAAAATTAAGCCTTAGAGATTGGACTTCGATATATTCCTGTGAGAAGTAAGCCGCTTTTGGATAAATGATATCTGTTGGTGGTTTTGAATCAGAGTTTAAAATTTTATCAATTAATTCTTCATTAAATTCTTTTTCCTTTAGTTCATTCATTACAGTTTTCAGCATTTTTATATAAAGATCATAGCCAATTGATTGTATATTTCCCTTTTGTTCCACTCCAAAAACATTTCCGGAACCTCGTATCTCCAAGTCCCGCATAGCAATACTGTATCCCGACCCCAGTGATGTATATCTTTTAATTGTTTTTAATCTCTTGACAGCATCAGTATTTAATTTTGAAATTCCAGGTGTTATCAGATAACAATAGGCCCTTCTGTTAGTTCGTCCGACTCGTCCTCTCAACTGGTAAAGTTGTGCCAAGCCAAACCGGTTCGCATTATTAATGAAAATAGTATTAACATTTGGAATATCTATGCCCGATTCAATAATTGAAGTTGTTACCAGAATATCAATTTTCTGGTTGATGAAATCATACATTATTGGTTCCAGTTCCTGTTCTTTCATCTGGCCGTGAGCCCACTGAATTTTCAGGTCCGGAAACATTTCCATCAATTTTATGGAAACTTGTTGAATTGATTGTATTTCGTTATGTACAAAATAGATTTGACCATTTCTTTCAATTTCTCTTTTTACCGCCTTGATGATGGTTTCTTCTTTGAAACGTATAATCTCAGTAATAATTGGCAATCTGAATTTTGGCGGCGTATTAATCTGAGAATAATCTCTGGCGCCGATCAGTGAAAAATGTAAAGTCCTAGGAATGGGCGTTGCAGTTAGTGAAAGAACATCGATGTTTTTTGCCAGATTTTTTATGTGTTCTTTTTGTTTGACACCAAATTGATGTTCTTCGTCAATTATTAATAGACCTAAATCCTTGAATTCTATGTTTTTAGACAATATTTTTGAAGTTGAAATCACAATATCGACTTTACCTTCTCTGATATCTCTGATGATTGTTTTCTGCAATTTTGCAGTGACAAATCTGGATAGTTTTTCAATTTTTACCGGATAATTTCTTAATCTGTCTGAAAAGGATTTGAAATGTTGGTCTGATAAAATAGTCGTTGGAACCAGTATGGCAACTTGCTTGGAGTTGGAAACTGCTTTAAATGCCGCTCTTATGGCTACTTCAGTTTTTCCAAAACCAACATCTCCGCAAAGTAAACGATCCATGGGTTTCACTGATTCCATGTCATTTTTTATTTCCTGAGTAGCGGAAATTTGATCCGGTGTTTCCTCCCAGGGAAATTCCATTTCCATTTCCATCTGAATTTCGGTATCGGGTTCAAAGGCATAACCTTTTGTTTGCAGTCGTTTGGCATAGAGTTCCATTAACTCTCTTGTTATTTTTTCCAGGGATTTCTTTGTTCGTAATTTTTTTCTTTCCCATTCACCTGAATTCAGTGTTGTTAATTGGGGTTCAATGCCATCGGTTGCTTTATATTTTTTAACTTTAAAAATTTTGTCCATAGGGACATAGACCCTGGAATCCCCTGCATATTTCAGGACTATACATTCTTTTTCTGCACCAAATGCCGATATAATTTCCATACGTTCAAATTCACCGATTCCGTAATCTTCGTGGACCATTTTGTCACCATGCTCCACTTTATCAATATCAAATTTTTCAATATTAAAATCCTTGGGTAGATTACGAAAACTTCTGGATTGTCTTTCCTTTTTAAAAATTTCATGCTCTGGAATAATGATAAATTTATGATCCAAAAATTCAAAACCAGAAGAAATGTTACCAATTACATACTCAATTGGGTCTATCTCCAGTAAATGATTAATTTTATTAATCTGTTCTTCTGTATTGCCGATTATACAAAGTTTTTTATCCTGAAATTTTACAAAATTATTTAATAAAGCCTTTGATGTTTTAAAATCATTTTTTTTCAAATCATGGTGGATGAAATCAAAATTTAGATCTGATTCAAACAAATCATAATTTGAAATTTTTTGATATCCGGATAACGTATCAAACAGGGGCTTATCAAATTCATCAATATTGTTTTGTATAACCAGTAAATCTTTTTTTAATAAATGAAACAGACTGGTGGCATTTTCTTTGGCTATTTTTGAATCAGCCGGCGGTTTTAATATATATTTTTCAAGATGACTGATTGATATCTGATCTTCAATATCAAAAATTCTCATGGATTCGATGATATTGTCAAAAAATTCAATTCTTATTGGATAGGTTCTGTCTGGTGGAAAAAAGTCAATAATGCTTCCTTTAACACAAAAATCCTTTGGATATAAAACCATCTCTTCTCTTTTATAGCCAAAACTCATTAATATTTCCTCGAGTTCATCCCTTTCAATTTCTTTATTGATTTTCAGAATATAGGAATTTTCACTTAGAAAGTCGTTATTAGGAAATTTTGATTCGAGACCTTCTTTTGTGGTGATAAATATATTTTTACGGTTTGTATGAATTTTTGCCAGGACATCATTCAGAAAGAATGAAAATATCTGATTTTCTTCTTTAGAATTCGTCTCAATTTCATCTGGTAAAAATGCGATTTGGTCAACACCGATAATAAAATCCAGATCATCCCGTATTTTTTCTGATTCATTTTCGTTTTTACATAAAATTAATAAATCTCTTTCTTTTAAATTAAACACATTAGCCACAAAAAATGAGAATGAAGATCCTTCGAGACCTGATATTGAAAAGGATTCCTTTTGATGGTATTTCTCAATAAATTTTTTATAGACCGAGGAATTCTTGATAAATTGAATGATTTCTTTATGTAGATCAGTAAACTGTTTCACGTGAAACACTCGCTGGTTGGCTTGTTTTTATGTTTCACGTGAAACAATACATTTCTTGAGTTGGATGGTTAGTGATGTAATATCGGCTGGGGTGACACCGGGAATTCTGGATGCCTGTCCCAGGGTTTCTGGTTTTATTAAGTTTAATTTTTCTTTTGCCTCATTTGTAATTGTTTTTATTGCGTAATAATCAAAATCTTTGGGAATGTTGATTTGTTCCTGCTTTTTTATGGAATGCAAAAGTTGAATGTTTCGATCAATATAACCTTCGTATTTAATATCAGTGTCCACCTGATCTGAAATTTTGGTGTCCGAAAGAATCTCTGCCTGTAAGTGTTTATCCAGTAAAAATAGGATGTCTTTTAGGTAAAGCTTTTGTCTTTTGAGAATTTTGTCATAGGATAAACCATGGTCAATTGAGTTTTCTCCTTTTAAAGTTAAAACGGGGTTAATCTCTTTTGGAGAGCAATGATTGGTTTTAAGAAAATCTATGGTTTTCTGAATAATTTTTGATCGGGTGTTTATTTCGGAATAGATGTTTTGCGATAGTAATCCTATCTGGTTACCAATTTTACCTAATCGTCTGTCAGCGTTATCAAATCTTAATAATAATCGATATTCGGCTCGAGATGTAAACATTCTGTAAGGCTCGTCCGGGTTTTTGGTTATTAAATCATCGATTAAAACACCGATATAAGCATCACCCCTGCTGAGTATAAGTGGGTCCAGGTTGTGAATTTTTCTTGAAGCATTGATGGCGGCCATTAATCCCAACGCTGCTGCTTCTTCATATCCGGAGGTGCCATTGATTTGGCCGGCAAGATAGAGGCCTGAAATTTTTTTAGTTTCCAATGTTCGGTATAGTTGGGCTGGAGGAAAATAATCATACTCAATGGCATAGCCGGGATGAATAATCTCTGCTTTTTCCAGTCCATTGATTGTGTGAAGTGATTGAATCTGTTGATCGAAGGGAATTGAGGTAGCATAACCGTTTATATAATACTGATCCGCGTTTGACCACTCAGGTTCTATAAATAATTGGTGTGATTTTTTTTCTGAAAACATTTTTAGTTTAAGTTCAATGGAAGGACAATATCGAGGGCCGACACCTTTTATTTGACCGGAAAACAATGGTATATCATCGATAATATCATAAATAACTTTATGAGTATTTTCATTGGTATGGGTAATAAAACAGGGCTCATTGGGTGGATTAAAGTTTTTGGTAAAAATTGAAAAAGGAGTTGGATGTTCGTCACCATATTGAATTTCCATTTTATCAAAATCTATAGAGTATTTACTGATGCGGGGAGGCGTTCCGGTTTTTAATCTTCCACTTTGAATTCCAAGGCGGTTTAGTGATTCGGTTAAACCATAGGATGACCTTTCATTAAGTCGTCCGCCTGGTATTTGTGTGGTCCCAATATGAATGAGACCATTTAAAAAAGTTCCGCAAGTTAAAATTAATGCTTTACATGAGATTATACCATTTATCTCTGTTGTAACAGAGTTGATTTGATGGTTATTAACATTGACTTCAATGGCCAAATCTTCCAGTACATCTAAATTTTCAGTGTTGTTGACAACCTGGGACATAAGAGCTGAATATTGAATCTTGTCAGCTTGTGCCCGCGGTGACCATACTGCACGTCCTTTGGATTGGTTGAGAATTTTAAATTGAATTCCGGTTTGATCTATTATTTTGCCCATCTCCCCGCCCAGAGCATCAATTTCGGCTACAAGATGGCCTTTTGCAAGACCACCGATTGCCGGGTTGCAGGACATAGTTGAGATTTTATTTTTGTCCAATGTAATTAATAAGGTGGAATTTCCAAGCCGGGCTGCAGCCAGGGATGCTTCGGCGCCGGCATGACCGCCGCCCACAACTATTATATCATAAAAAGTTTGTTTCACGTGAAACCTTTTTCATTATTTACCGATGCAAAAATTTTTAAAAATTTTGTTTAAGATGTCATCATCAGTTGTTTTGCCTAAAATTTCATCTAAACTATTTAGGGCAAAACGTAAATCAGTAACGATAAGTTCAGATGGATTTCCTGAATGAATGCTGTCAAGAGTGTTTTGTAGTTCCTTGGCTGTTTTTTCTAACGCTTGTAAATGACGATGTATGGAAATAAATAAGTCGCTGTTTTTCGGTTCTTTATTCTTGATGATATCAACCATTAAATCAGCTAATTGATGGATATTTTGATGGTATTTTGCAGAAATTCCGATATGCTGAAAATCGGAAAACATTTCATAAGTTTGATTAAGGAATTTTGGTTCATATAGGTCAATTTTATTGACTACTACAATCGTTTGTTTATCTAAATATTTTAAAAATTGGGATTTATTATCGTTTGCCGGATCAAAAAGAAGAAGTTTTATATCTGAGTTCTCAAGAGCTTTTAAAGACCTTTCTATGCCGAGATTTTCAATTTCATCAACAGAATCTCTGATACCGGCAGTGTCGATAAGTCTGAACTGGTATCCACCACAGCGAATAGATTCTTCAATTGAGTCCCGTGTTGTGCCGGGAATTTCAGAAACAATCACCCTTTCTTCATTTAAAAAAGCATTCATGAGGCTTGATTTACCACTGTTGGGAGAACCGATAAGAACGGTTTTCACACCCTCTTTTATCATTTTACCATAATGATAACTATTTATTAAATTCAAGATTTCATTTTGAATAATACTTAGTTTATCAAAAATAACAGAGTGTTGTGTAAACTCAATCTCCTGATCAGAAAAATCAAGTTCCAGTTCCAGCAAAATGATAATATCGATAATTGAGTTTTTGATTTTGCGTATTTTTTGGCCAAGATTTCCATTTAGGAGGTTTTTAGCGGTTTCATGGGCCTGTTTGGTTTTGGCATGAATGATCGCATCAACTCCTTCCGCCTGTGCAAGATCGAATTTATCGTTTAGATAAGCCCGTTTTGTAAATTCACCCGGTTCTGCCAGAGTTGCACCATGATCTATGCATATTTCTAGGACTCTTTCAATAATATAGGGACTGCCATGGCTACTGATTTCTACCATATCTTCACCGGTAAAAGATCGGGGGGCGGAAAAATAGGTCATTAACACATCATCAAGATGAGTATCGTGATCGTAGAGTTTGCAAAATCGAACCTGTTTATGTTTAAATTGTTGAGGCCTCTTTAAAAAAGAAGCAGCAATATTTAAGGATTCGGGGCCCGATAACCGAATGACGCCAATTGCGCCATATCCGGTTGGTGTTGAAAGCGCAACAATTGTAGTTTGGTTAATATCCATTTTTATTTGAATTGTTTTCTTCTCAATTGAAGTTCACGCATACGGTCCAGTCTGGATTTACGTTGGTTCGATTTTTTGGCTTTTGGTTTTGGGTCAGGCGTAAAATATTGTTGCTGGATGATGGTTAAAATATTGAAAAGTGTGTAATAAAGGTTAAGTCCGGAAGGAAAATTGTTGAAAATAAAAAAGAACATAATTGGCATGATGAGGGCCATTTGTTTTTGCTGTGGATTTTGGGATTGACCAGACATTTTTTGCATGAAAATTTGAGATGCTACCATAACCATGGGTAAAATGTTTACATTCTGGCCATAAAAGGGGATTGAAAAGGGTAAAACAAACAATGCATCAGGAGCAGACAGGTCGGTAATCCAAAAAATGAAAGGAGCGTGCCTCAATTGTATGGTTGTTCGAAACACCGTGAATAATGCAAAAAGAATGGGCATTTGCAGGAGAAGCGGCAGACAACCACCCATGGGATTGACACCATGTTCGGAATATAGTTTCATGGTTTCCTGATTGAGTTTTTGGGGATTTTCTTTATGCTTTTCCTTGAGTTCATCGATTAAGGGTTGAAGTTTGTGCATCTCTTTCATGGATTGAGTAGATTTCAAGGTCAGCGGATGCAGCAGAATTTTGATTAGAATAGAAAAAACAATCAAAACAAATCCATAATTGGGTATAATTTTATATAAACTGGTAAACAACCACAATACACCTTTACTGATGGGGCGAATAATTGCTGACCCGAAACTCATGATGTTGTCCAAATTTTTGTCCAGATTTTTTAATTCCGATTGGTCCAATGGTCCAAGGTAAAGGGTTGTTTTTAAAGGAGAATGTTTTGGGATATCGAGAGACATACCATATTTGACGATTAATCTGGGTTTTTTTTCATCGGTAAGGATTTGATTCGTGCCGGCACCCTTTAGTTCATACCCTGAAGCAGCTTTTGCTGGGACCATGGCAATGGCAAAATATTTACTTCGAATGGCTACCCAGTCTGTATTGCCGGAAAAATCCGTACCCGATTTAGTGTTCTTTTTAATTGTAAATTTTTCAATATCATCAGCCTGAGTACGTGCATACGCGCCACTGTATCGGTTTTCCTCAGCCAGATCTTTTTCAGTGTAGGAAATACCCGTAGTCCAATTAATTCGATAATTTTCTGTAGCGATGGTTTTCGCAATTTTTGAAAGATCATTTACATAATTGATAAAGTACCGATTGCCATAAAAGGTTAGGGACCTACTAATTTGTTCACTGTCAGTAAAATCAAGAAAGAAAGTTAGTGTTATTGAGTCGTTGCCGGTGACTTGATATTGATTGGCGTTCTGGTTCTGCAACTGAAAGTTTAACAACAGACTTTCCATCTCTCCTTTTTCTGCGTTAATTATACTGAGATAGGGACCGTATTCCTGATCCTGATTTATCAGATCAACTAACAAAGTGTCTTTGTCTTGAATTAAAAAATGTTCCTTTAGTTTGAGAGACTTTAAGGTGCCTCCTCCTTTATTGCTCAAAGTAATATAGAACATGTCAGTTTCAACTTTATATTCTTCTTCTTGAAATACATTTTTGAGTTGAATTATTGGCGCAGGTGTTTCAGGCATTGTTAGTTCAGACTCGGTGACAACCTGTGTGGACAATGTATCCTGTCTGGCGACTTGCCGTGCAGCTTTGTTTTTGGCATATTCCGGGTTGACCCATTCGTAGTATTTCGGTAAAAAAATAATGATAATTGCAATAAGTAAAAAACCTAGAAATGATTTTTTATCCATGTTGATGTCCTTTTTTTAATGGTACTTCATCGATTCCGCCTTTGAATAGCGGATTGCATTTTAATATACGTTTGATAGATAAAAATAGTGCGTAAATAAGTGAATGGGTCTGAAGTGCTTGAAGGGTGTAGTTGGAACAGGACGGGTAAAACCGGCAAGTATTGGGAAATAAAGGGGAAATGAAGCGTTGGTACCCTCGGATTAAAGAGATTAATATGTTTTTAACAATTTTCATGATTCAAAAGAAAGTTGGCAACAACTTGTTGTTTTAATTTGTGATAATCCAGGTTTCCAGGGTTGTTTAGAACCGTGACAACCATTCCAAAGGGAAAATTAAAAAGAGGTTTACAGTTTCTATAAACCTCTCTGATAATTCTTTTGGTTTTGTTTCTCGCAATTGCACCTTTGAATGAACTTTTAAGCGTGATGATTAATTGCCAGTTTTCTTGTTTTGCGACCGAAAAGATAATCGTTTTGTATTTAAAAGATTTACCTTCCTTAATAATGCGGTTTCGCTGGTTCCAGGTAAATTTCTTTTCAGCTTTGGGTAAATTCCTATTTACTGAGAACAGCTCTTCCTTTGGCTCTTCTTCTGGCAAGAACTTTACGTCCATTTTTTGTGCTCATTCTTTCACGAAAACCATGTTTGTTTTTCTGTTTCCTATTGCTTGGCTGAAATGTTCTTTTCATGATGTTCCTCTATATTTCTTCTATTTTTACAAAATAATAAAGCCTCGTAATTTATTATTAAAAAATTTTTTTCCAAAGAATTTATTGTATTGAATTTATCACAGAGAAAATCGTTATATTAGACCTGATGAAAAAGAATGTGATTGATTGTATTATTATCGGAGCAGGACCGTCAGGAATGATGGCTGCCGGCACCATAGCGGAAAAAGGCAAAGAGGTGATGATTTTAGAAAAAATGTCAAAACCTTGTTTGAAACTTGGCATTACCGGCAAAGGCCGCTGTAATCTAACCAATCTTTCAGATGTCAATGAAATAATAGAAAAATTCAATTCCGGGGGACGATTTCTAAAATATGCCTTACATGAATGGAGTAGCCGTCAGTTAATTGACTTTTTTCAGACCAAAGGATTAAAAACAAAGGTTGAGCGGGGTAATCGTGTTTTTCCAGTCAGTGATAAAGCACTGGAAGTGGTGGGTATCTTAAAAGACTGGGTGCGAACCACCGGTGGGGTTTTATTAAATAACGTTGAAATATTGGAAATTGTCAGAAGCAAAGATAAAGTTGAGGCGGTAAAATATCGCTTTCAAAACAAGGTTTTCAATCAACCCTGCAAAAATATTGTCCTGGCCACCGGTGGATTATCCTACCCTCGTACGGGCTCTACTGGAGACGGATATCAATTGGCGGAAAAACTGGGTCATAATATTGTTCAACCAAAACCGGCGCTTGTACCGTTAACAACGGACAGTCGAAGTTTAATTTTAAAAGACTTAAAGTTGAAAAATATAAAAGCAATCCTTTGGTCCAATAATAAAAAAGTATGTGAGGAATTCGGAGAATTAGATTTTACGGATTTCGGTGTTGATGGTCCGGTCATTCTGACAATGTCAACAAAGGTGGTGAAGGCTGTGGAAAAAAAAGAAAAAATTGAATTATCTATTGATCTCAAACCGGCATTGGATAATATACAATTAAAAAACAGAATAATTCGTGAAATTAAACAATTAGGGTCCAGGGAAATTATTCACCTTTTAAAAAAGCTGTTACCTGGTAAACTGGCTGATTTTTACATGGAAGAAATGAAAATTGATAAAGCTACAAAATGTACCCAGTTTACAGCTGAACAAAGAAAAAGATTAGAAGCCTGGCTAAAAAATTTTCAAATCAAAATAACGGGATATCGGCCGATTGCAGAGGCAATAGTTACGTCGGGCGGGGTTAACCTGAAGGAGATAAACCCGGTCACTATGGAATCGAAACTTCTTTCGAATTTATATATTGTAGGGGAATTGCTGGATATCGATGCGAAAACAGGGGGTTACAATTTACAGGCGGCATTTTCTACGGGATATGTGGCAGGAAAAGCAATAGGAACTAAATAATGTTCTTGCCTGTTACCAGAGAAGAAATGGTGACCCTGGGGTGGCATGCCTTAGATATTATTTTGATAACCGGGGATGCTTACATCGACAGCCCCAATATCGGCATCGCCTTGCTGGGAAAATGGCTGGTGAAAAACGGTTATAAAGTTGGCATCATTGCACAACCTGAATTGTCCAGTAATCAAGATATAGCAAAACTTGGTGAACCCCGTTTATTTTGGGGGGTTACCGGAGGTTCGGTGGATTCCATGGTTGCTAATTATACGGCATCGAAAAAATTTCGTAAACAGGACGATTACACACCCGGAGGAATAAATAACAAGCGTCCTGATCGGGCGGTTATACAGTATGTAAATCTCATTCGACAGCATTTTAAAAATACAGTACCTATTGTCTTAGGGGGAATAGAAGCAAGTCTCAGACGAATAACGCATTATGATTATTGGTCAGATAAATTGCGCAAACCGATACTGTTTGATGCTAAAGCAGATTATTTGTTATATGGAATGGCTGAAAAATCAATTCTGGAACTAACAAAAAGCCTGGAAACCAAGCAATCTCCCCATGAAATAAGAGGATTATGTTATATTTCCAAAGAACCGAAAAAGGGATATTTGGAATTGCCGGATTTTCAGGAGGTATATGACGATAAAGAAAAATTTATTGCCATGTTTGATTTGTTTTACAAAAACATTGATCCTTTAAATGCTGCAGGATTAATACAAAAAATTGATAATCGCTGGCTCGTACATAACCCTCCGGCTGATTATTTAACCGAATCAGAAATGTCGTTGGTTTATTGTCAGAATTTTGAGAGGGCAGCTCATCCTGCTTATCATGAAAAAATCAGAGCTCTGGATACAATCAGGTTTTCGGTACCCACTCATCGAGGATGCTATGGCGAATGTAATTTTTGCGCCATTGCTGTTCATGAAGGGACAAGGGTTCGGTGGCGGAGTGAAAAATCCATCGTTCATGAAATTGAATTGCTGCCGCACCATAAAGACTGGAAGGGTTATATATCTGACCTTTGCGGACCCACAGCCAATATGTATGGTTATGAATGTGATATAAAGAAAACCAATGGAAAATGTCAAAACAGACGATGTCTGTTCCCGGAAAGATGTCCCAATTTAAAGCCGGACCACAAGCGGCAGTTAGAATTATTGAAGAAGATTGCAAAAATACCGGGAGTTAAAAAGGTTTTCATTTCTTCAGGAATTAGACCGGACCTGTTAAAAGATGATTGTGTGTTTGGAATGAAATATATGGACCAGCTGACCAGCCACCATGTTTCCGGTCAACTGAAACTGGCGCCTGAAAGTACCAGCGATAAAATTTTGGACCTGATGGGAAAACCCGGCTTTGACAATCACCTGTGGTTTAAAGAAAAATTTGAGGCCTTATCAAAAAAAGCAGGCAAAGATCAGTACCTTACTTATTATTTTATTGCCGCGCACCCGGGTTGTACGGAACAGGATATGAAAGAGATCAGTCATCAGGTTTTCCAAAAATTGAACATTTTACCGGAGCAGGTACAAATATTTACCCCGACACCCTTGACCTGGTCCAGTGTTATGTATTACACCGAAATTGACCCTCATACCGGGAATAAGATATTTGTTGAAAAGGATCTGCAGAAAAAGGAAAATCAAAAAGGATATTTGCAAAAAAGGAGATAAAAAAATGAAGAATGATGCTTATAAAAGTATTTCACCGAAGTATATGCTTTTGCTGTTTTTAAGTACCTTCTTTGTTGCCTGGATTTATTATGTGATTGGAAAATTTGTTAATCCCGACCCGATGAATTTGATAGAATCGGTTATGTTTACTGTTTTGCTGGCAGTGGTAATAACAGGATCCTACCAAATATTTTTCTGGGTCCAAAATAACAATTACTTCTTTAAAACCCGATGCTTTAAAATTGCGTTGGATGATAAAATTCCCTTTTATCCGGTCTGGATATGGCCTTATAGTTTTTTTTATTATATCATGATCGGGCTGGTGCTGGCCAGAATTTCATCAATTGAAGAGGGTGTGGAGCTGATATTTGGTGGTTTTTTATTGTTGTTTTTGCAGTCAATGTTCTTTTTGGTGCTACCGGTGACAGTACCGCATTTTTATCGGGAATATCATGTGGATAACTTGTCTAAAAAGTATTTGCGGTTTGTGCAGCGGCTTGATAATGGGAGAAATTGTTTCCCTTCCATGCACTGCTCAGTAGCAACTTATGTTGGCTTGTTGTTGGTACCGGTTTTAGGACATTATGCGTATCTTTTTATCGGAATCATTGCCGTGAGTTGTCTATTGGTCAAACAGCATCAGGTGTTGGATATTATACCGGGTATACTGTTGGGGTGGTTTGTTTATTTTGTCAATCCCCTCATTGTAGGATAAAAGTTCTCTGGCAAAAATTATAATCCTTCCTGATCAATAAAGTCCAGAATTTTACTTTTGATAATGTCCCGGGTCATCCTGAATCCGTTTTCTTTTCGTTTTTGACCAATAATTCTGATAGGATCATCCAGGAACCACTTCAAAAATTGAAAATTCCCCTTGAACTTTGGAAGCATCAAACAAGCAACTTCACACAAAACTATAATATAGTCAAATTCAATATCAAGATATTCTGAAACATGATTGGAACTATGACCAGCAAGTGATATATTGTCTTCGTGCATCACTTTTTGGGTCATGGGATGGACACCAGCCGGAGAAACACCGGCGCTGACAACGTCATGACGAAAGTTTGTAAAATGATTAAAATAGGCATGGGCCATTTGGCTTCTCACCGCATTTCCGGTGCAGATAAAAATAAGATTTTTTTTCATAAAGAGCATTTTCCATATTAATAAAACAATCCACTAAATATAGCCTAAGTTTTAGTAGTATGGAAAAGTAAAATTTGAATAGTTGTTAACAAAGGTTTGTAGAATGAAAAATAAAAATATGAAATCGGTGAAAAAATTTGAAAAGAAAAAAGTACAAACTATAAAATCAAAATAATCAACAAGTTGAGAAAACAATGGATGATAGAAAAGTTGTTGATATTGCTGATAATCAATGGCTAAGCCCGTTTAAGGCAAAAGAAAAAAAATACTTATCAACACGCCTTGTGGATAAGTTGGTTAAGAATGAAAATATCTCCAGGTATGCCGTGGCCAGGCCCTTGTTAAACACCAAATTTATTGAGGCTTACAAAAACTGGTTAAATTACGGATTTAATGCCGATATGCAATGGATGAAGAATAATGTTGAAGAGCGCGGCAACCTGCTATTAAAATTTCCCTGGGCCAGATCGGTTATTGTGTTTGCTGATAACTATTATTGTGATAAAACTCCGACACCCAGGAAGTTAAAGATTTCCAGATATGCCTGGGGTTTAGATTATCACGATGTTTTGCAGGCCAAATTGAAACGAATTTTATTGGAATTAAAAAAAATAGACACCTCATTGGATGGACGCGTTTATGTGGATACCGGTCCGATTTTAGAAAAATGTTATGCCATTGAAGCAGGGCTGGGATGGATGGGAAAAAACAGTCAGATTATTGTACCGGGTATAGGTTCTTATGTCTTTTTAGGAATTATAATTATCAACCAAGAATTTGAAGAATATGGAGCACCGATAAAAGAGAGATGCGGAGATTGCAGACGCTGCATGGAAGCCTGTCCAACAGGTGCCATAGTCAGGGATAAAACCCTGGATAGCAGACGCTGCATTTCCTATATCAGTATTGAAAAAAAAGGGGATTTTTCCGAACAGGAAACAAAATGGCTGAAGAATTGGCTGTATGGCTGTGATATATGTCTGGAAATTTGTCCCTGGAACAGAAAATGGGCTGTGCATGGTGAGGAACAACGTTATTACGAAAGATTTGAATTATACCAAAAAACGCCTGAAGAGTGGTTGAAAATCACTGAAACAGAGTTTGGAAAAATATTCCATAAAAGTGTCATAAAACGACTCAAATTTTTCAGGTTCAGAAGAAATTTATCTGCTTGCATTGATGATGGTTAAGTATTAAAGCACGCTTTATCAAGAATGTAAAATAAAATCTGCGGGCACAAAAATTGCCTCTATCAAGGGAATTTCATAAAAAAGGTAAAGCAATGGTTCAATCGGATTTTACACAAGTTGATTTAGTTAAAGTCATCGCTGTAAATGAAGCGAAGTGTGTGAATTGTCATGCTTGTATTGACGACTGCCCGGTTAAAAATTGCAATGATGGCAGAGGCAATTCGGTTACCATCAACCAGAATTTGTGCATTGCCTGTGGAGCCTGTTTGTCGGCCTGTACCCATGATGCCCAATATTTTATTGATGATTTCAAAGAATTCATAAATGATATTAAAAATGGTGAAAAAATTGTTGTGATTGCAGACGGTTCATCAGCGACCAATTATCCCAACAGATATAAAAACCTGAATGGCTGGATAAAATCACTGGGAATTCCGGCTGTTTTTGACAGCAGTTTTGGAGCAGAACTGATGGTCATGAGCTATGTTAACCATATTGTGTCTGACGAACCGAAGCTGGTCATCTCGCAAAATTGTCCGGCTATTGTGTCATATATTGAAATATACAAACCGGAATTGTTAAGTTTTTTGGCGCCGGTTGAATCATCGGTACTTCAAACAGCAAAAATGATCAAAGAATATTTTCCCAAATTTAAACACCATAAAATCGCCTATATTTCACCTTGTGCAGCCAGAAAAAGAGAATTTGCCGAAGCAGGTCTGGTAGAATACAATATCTCTTTTGTTTCCATCAATAAATATTTTGAAAGAAACAAAATCAAGTTATCGAAATATCCTGAAATTGAGTATGATCATGAACCGACCGAAAAGGCCTCATTGATTTCCTCACCAGGTGGTTTACTCCGGACAATGGAACGATGGATGCAGGACATTCGGGGTAAGGTCAGAATTATTGAAGGGCCAAGAATTATCTGCAATTATTTTGATAATCTTTATGATCAGGTCAAAAACCAGCGGACACCATTGCTGATCGATTGCTTAAATTGTGAATTTGGATGCAATCAGGGCCCTTTAACAATCGCCCAACATCATCCGGTGGATGAAATTGAATATTGGATTGAAAGAAGAAATGAAGATTTGCACGAATACCATAGAAATGAAGCCGGTGATGAACGGCATGGAAACCATAGCCGAAATACGCCGGGATAAAATTTTAAACAAGAGTTATGTGATTGCATTGACGGCAGATGCTATGAAAGGCGATGCGGAAAAATATATAGAAGCCGGATGTGATGCCTACTTGTCGAAACCTGTCAACAAATCGGCGTTGGAGAAAAACCTGGTACAAGCAGCTTGGGTCCTGGGCGGCAACAACGGAAATATTCTTTTAATTTGACCATCAAACCTATAAATTACAAACAAACTCAGTAAACAACTGGCGGAGTAGTGAATGATCAGCAAAGCTCAAAAAATCCGGGCAGGAATATTTTTTATTATCACAACCCTATTACTGGTGTCTTTTATTTTATTGATCATCGGCAATACCCTTTTTAAAAAACGGGATATCTATTTTATTACCTATAACAATGTCTCTGTCAATGGATTGCAGCTTGGAAGTTCGGTGAAATATTACGGAATCAATATCGGCCGGGTTGAGAACATCCGGTTTAATAAAGATGATGTTAATAAAGTCATTGTCGAAATCAGTATTAATGCCGGGACTCCGATCAAAGAGGATGTAGAGGCAACCCTGGTGGGTGTCGGCATAACCGGATTAAAACAAATCGAAATAGTCGGTGGCTCAAATGCTGCTGTCCTGTTGGAACCGGGGTCGGAAATAAAAGCCGGCAAAGATGCTATCAGTGATATCACCGGAAAAGCTGAAGTGATAGCTGAAAAAACAGAGATGTTGATCAACCGCTTAAATGACCTCGTAAATGATGATAACCGGTTAAAAATAGCCAATATCGTCAATTCCAGCGATACAATTCTGGCGGAATTTAAACAGGTGATGACAGAGAACCGTCCGAAATTGAACAGAATTTTTACAAACCTTGATACTCTGAGTCTCCGTTTGAAAAATATGTCAGAAAATCTCGATGCAACAATTTTGGCGGTCAGAAATATTGTGACTTCAGTAGAAATCGAAAATATTCTTGCCAACACTGAAGCCGTCTCGGACAGCCTCAAAAACTCACGGTTTAAATCATTAATTAACCAGGACTTAATTGCTTCGCTGGAAAATCTGAATGTAGCCCTGGAAAGGTTTAATGACGCTGTCAATCACATCGATCTGACTGTATTAAAAGGCCGGGAGGATTTTTTGAAAATTCTGGAAGAAATGGAAGAGTCTGCGGAATACCTAAAAGAATTCTCGCGTCGCATTAATGAAGACCCGTCCTCTTTGATCAGACAGAGAAAATAATTAAGGTGAGGAAATAAATGAAAAAAACCGGAATAGTCATCCTTTTATCATTGATGGTGTTCATTATGCGTTGTGCCGGTACCCGGGCTTTCAGCGACAGTTTTTACATTCTCCAATATTTTCAGCATTCTGAAAAACCGGAACTGAAGCTAAAAACCAGTTTCAACTACTCAGTAATCGTTTATGATACCGAAGTCAATCGCACCTATGATTCCAAAAAAATTGTTGTCCGGCATTTTGGACCGCGCATTACCTATGCCAACAATCATCTTTGGGGAACAGATATATCCGATGGTGTGGCTGATTTACTGGGAAGGCGACTGACAGCCTATAATATTTTTAATCAGGTCCAGAGAAATTTTCGGGACAACCGACCGGATTATGAAATTGTATCCATCATTAACAATATAGAAATGATCAGTTCGGATAATTTAAGTGAAGTTCATTTGAATATTGAACTCTACCTGAAAAAATCCGGCGATGAAGAATACCTGGTCAAACATTCCAGTACCCGGGAAGAAATTCTTTTTAACAACTCCATGGAAAGTTTTGTCCAGAAAGCCAATGATATCCTGCTGGAAGAAGCAGATCGGTTTGCTTTAAAAATTGAGAATTTTTTCAACAAAATCGAACCGGAAGAAAACACGGAACCAGCCTTTGAACTGGCTTTGACAGATACTGCTGCACCAACCGGCATGAGAATGGGAAAATTACATTTTCCGGCTATATCCGGCACAGATAACGAACCGCAAATTAAAATCGTCAGCAAAAGTAACGATGTGATTTTTGCCCAGCCGGGACAAGAAATTGCCCTGACCTGCGGAACTTATGATATCGTCTATGGTTCGGGTTCAACACTGCAAAAAATGAATAAAAGAAATGTCGACATTAAACCCATGTACAGTACGGAAATTGAGCCCGACTGGGCATGCCTGCTGGTGGATGTTCTGGATGAACGTCGCAATTACCGGCAGGTCCGTTATGAAATATATGATGCCCTGACCGGAGAAAGCTATGGCACCCATTATCCGGTAAAAAAAGAATTGGGTGAACAACAACGGGTTTGGATGCTGAAACCGGGACTGTATAAACTGACTATCAACAATGAACCCTTTAACACCTATCGGGATTTTACCACGGTTTATCTTAATAAAGGCAAAACTGAAAGATTGAGCCTGGTGGTGGATGTAGATGATAATGATAATCCGACCCACCTGATTGGTGGTGGAATCATTGAGGGCCAGTCCGGAGAAGTCTTTGCCGAACATTGGCGGGTTTCCAGCGCACTTCACGGTAATTTTAACATGAACTCCAGTAATGAAACGGACGAAGATGAATATTTTTCCACCAGTGTTGTCACCTCTCAATTTGAAAACCGCATCGTTTACAACAATATGCCCCATTATTATTATATGCGCAATTTGACGGAAATCGGATTCACGAAAAGCACGGATGTGGATTTGCGATTGTCTGCCGATGAATTTGATGTAAAAAACACCTATGTCCTGTTTATGCTCAAAAATCTGGGGGTATACGGCAGGATTGACATCAATTCTCATTTTTTTTCGTCCTATCGGTATTCAACCTCCAAATTCAACTATATTAAGCAGAACAGCAGGGGAAAAGAGATTTCACGCGCTCTGGATGAGAAAAAAATCAAACTGGCTGATGGAATTTATCCCATGGTGTTAAAAGAAGGAATTGGTGTAAATTACCGCCTGTTCAATACACCTAAGGCCAAATTAAGCATTCGCACAGGATTAGGCATTCGTCAGGAATTGTATGATAAGGTCTATGATATCACCAATAAAAATTATACTGAAGAGAATATTGTCTATCAACTTTACCAGGAAAAGGTAGACCTGTTCAATCGCGGCACTGAAGTTTCCCTGGTCGGAAATTTTAACCTGCCGTTTAATCTTTCCTATATGACCAATGCCGATATCCTATTTCCTTTTAATACCAGTGAAAGTATTACGGTGGATTGGGAAAATGTCTTCAATCTGAGGCTTTTTAAACATATCTCAATCTATTACAAACTGAATCTGCAAAATAAACAGGGAGAAGACGGGAATGAGTACATTCTCAACCGGCACAGTCTGTTCCTGAGGTTAACCTACATTATTCGTTAAGATGAAAATACCTTACGAAATCAATAATTTCATTCTTCATTTCAAGACCGATTTAATCTTTGGTCAGGTGGATGACATATATCGACAACTGATGGAAGAAAGGACTGAATATGAACTGATCGATCTGAAAAATGTCAGCAAAATCGATAGTTCCGGAGTTGCCCTTCTGGAAGAGATTATGAAAGGCCGGACTATTTCACTGATCAATATAAATGAAGAACAGAAAAAAGTTATCAACACCTTTAAAAGCCGGGATTTTCAGAAAATTTCAAAAAAGCAGCCGGTTTCTATTCCGGAAAGAGTGTATGAAATGATGCTGCTGGCTTATTACACCAGCAAAGAAATGCTTTTGCTGACCGCTGAAGTGGTTGTCTGGTCGATACTGGACCTCTTTTCCAGCAAAGGAAGGAAAAAAGGATCTGTCTTCCAGCAGAGTATTGTTTTGGGTGTTAATGCCTTCACGATCATATCTTTAATGTCGTTTATCTTAGGTTTGATCTTAGCTTTGCAATCGGCAGCGCAACTCCGGCAGTTCGGGGCCAATATTTTTGTGGCGGATTTGCTGGCCATCTCCATGGTCAGGGAAATGGGGCCCATGATGACAGCCATCCTTGTGGCCGGACGATCCGGGTCTTCCATCGCCTCGGAAATTGCCACCATGAAAGTCAGTGAAGAATTGGATGCCCTCAAAACAATGGCCATCAATCCTCTTCGTTATGTGATTGTGCCGAAGTTTATTGCTATTACCTTTTGTATGCCGCTGCTGGTAATGCTCTCTATTGCAATGGGGATCATTGGCGGTCTGGTCATTGCCATTACCTATCTTGACCTGTCAATGTTTGCTTTTTTCAACGAGTTGTTTACAGTGCTAACCATCAAAGATATCACCATTGGACTGAGTAAAAGTTTTTTCTTCGCCTGGAATATCGTTTTGATTGGCAGCTATTTCGGCCTGAAAGTCGAAGGCGGCGCTGAAGGTGTAGGAAAAGTCACCACCCAATCAGTGGTTGTTTCCATTTTTTCGGTGATCATCTATGATGCGATATTTAGTTTGTTTTACATGATTTAAAAAGGTTTTCAGGCTTTTTAGGAATTTAGGGATCCTAGAGTTTCGTGTGGCGCGGACATCTTGCCCGTGACACAAAAAAGAGGAGCGCGAATTTGAAATTCGCATATTGAATAAATGCAGAATGCAATCGAGATAAAAAACCTCAAAGTCCAATACGGTGAAAGGACCATCCTTCGTGATGTCAATGCTGTATTTCCGGAGAAAAAAGTCACGGTTATCCTCGGAGGAAGTGGCTGCGGAAAAACCACATTGTTGAAATCCATCCTAAAACTAAATGATCCGATCCAGGGATCAGTTAAACTCTTTGGAGAAGAAACCTTTGGAATTACCCTTGAGGAATTTGATAAGTATTTAAAAAAAACCGGTGTCCTTTTCCAGAATGGCGCTTTGCTCAATTCCGTTACGGTAGCCGAAAATGTCGCCATTCCTCTGCAGCAACATACAACTCTTTCCGAAGAAATGATCCATCGTATCGTCAAAGTCAAACTGGGACTGGTGGGGCTCTCTCACGCCCTGGACCTGTTGCCTTCAGAACTTTCGGGGGGCATGAAAAAACGGGCCGCCTTGTCGAGAGCGATTGCCCTGGACCCCAAAATATTGTTTTGCGATGAACCCTCAGCCGGGCTGGACCCCATCACCAGCAAAAACCTCGATGACCTGATCCTCAAACTCAAAGAACAACTCAACATGACTATTGTCATCGTCACGCATGAATTGGCCAGCATTCACCGTATTGCCGACCATCTGATTTTTCTGGATCAGGGTAAAGTTTTGTACCAGGGAGATTTAGAGGGAGCAAAGAATTCTGAACTTGAGGAAGTGAAGACTTTCTTTGAAACAGGCGCGTTCTAAAAATTTTTGCATCAAGTCAACGCACAGCGTTGGCAAAGACATACTCTTTTGCAATTTTTGGTTGCAGCATTGGCCTGTGCGATTTGCAAATGTGTGCAATGTGCGATGGTTTCCCCAACTGTCCCGAAGGGCAGAAGCGGGTTGTTAAAAACTAATTTTTTCTTGCAGTATCTTTCAATCAAAGAAACAATATTTTCAATCCGTTTTTTCATTTTGTAATCAGGTTATTTCTGTGTAATTCGGTCTTCTTGCCTTGCATACAACGGTGAGTATAAGAATAGTAGCCGACTGCGTGGCACTTTCCTGTCAAATTACAAGAAAGTTGAAGCGGGCTACAACCCTTGAATATACTACTGTCTCGGCTATTATTTTTATACATTGTTATGCCCTGTGTTTCTTTACAAATCAATATTTTCTTCAAATCTTAGTAAATGTAAATAAGGATTTTCTCTTGTTGAAAATACTCTTGCTAAATAGTATTTGTCACTTGATTTTTTTAGTCGAATAAAATCCCATTCACGCTTTGAGATTGGAAATTTAATTTTATCACTTCTTGAGATATCTGTCACAGTTGATTTTACTTCAATAAATATTTCTTTAGTTTCTTCTATTGTTACTTTAATGTCATACTGTTGCCCCGAATCGTTTATGTATATGACAGAGTCATTCCAATTATAAATTCTTTCGTAATTGTTTTCATCTGATTTATTTAACCACTCTATTTTTATATTTTCAGCATTTTGGTTTATGTTTTTTTCTAATTCTTTAAATACAAAATATTCAACCATATAACCTGTTTCAAAATTATATTCTCTTTCTTCTTCTGATTTTGCTTGATATTCATTTTGATATTCTACTGAATTGAGCCAAAACCTGAATTCATCTTGATGTTTTAGGTATTCATTTATTTCTTCAATATTCTCTGAAACTTGTTCTATCATTTCCATTATCTAATGTTTCTAAAACAAGTTTTGCTTTATTACCATCAAACCATTTAAATAGGTCTTCCATCTTAAAAGATTCCTTATTATCTGAAACCCATTTTACTAAAGACAAAATTGCATTTCTGATTGTTGGATTTTCAAGGTTTTCACGATTTTCTTTTACATAGTCATCAATTAATCCTGAAATATCTTTAAGTGTTTTTGGGTTATTTAAATCTAAACTAATCCCGTCACGTATCAGAATGGATTGCCAGTCTTCTTTTTTGTTACTTAAATCATATAATATGTCTTTAAGTTTTTTAGGTATGAAATCAATATCATTAAATAGAGGATGTTCAGTTGAGCAAAACTCATCATATTGATTTGGAATAATTTTACTTTTTTCTAGCAAGTCTTTAAGGTCAGAATTGGCAATGAAAGAAATAAAAGAATCAATCCAAATAACTGTTTTATCAAAATTATTATGCTCAAAATGAGCTTGAAGATTTTTAATTGATTCTAATTCTTGTATTTTAGTTATAATTGATTTTATTATCCACTTGTTTACATTATCCCAAGAAAAGTCTGAAGTATTTTGAAGCGTTTTCTTTTCAGATGGTGTATTTTCAGGGAAAAAGTTTAATGCAAATTCATAAATTTTATTTCTCTTTTCAGAAAATTCAGATGTGAAATAAGAGCATAAGAGAAACATAGCCTTTCTATAAGATTCCGTTTCGACTTTTTCTTTATTGACTATGTGCTTATTAATGGAATATGAAACATCTTCCACACTTAAAGGTTTATGCTCTTCAAAAATTGCAAATGATTTATGTATTAATACATCTCTTTTGTCTTGCTGAAATAGATTTAAAGTATCCTTTAATTCTTCTGGAATATTAACATCAAATCTTAGTGGTTCCAGCTTTTTGAAAATTCCAGTTTCTTCTTGATTTGGGATTATTGCAAAGTCATCAAATAGTTCTTTTTGTTCGACTTTAACAATAATAAATTCATAAACACTTTTTAGCCAATCAATCGCTTTGTCGATATTCTCTTCAAATTTTATTTTTGCTAAATTTTGAAGATTCTCTAAATTCTGGATTTCTTCAAGCAACCTTTTTAAATCAAATTTTAGTGAAGTCCAGGGCTTATGTTCAACATTTAATAGTTTATTCCATATATGATTACTTTTCTTGTCTGGAATATTTTCACCAATAAAGCCATAGCATATATCCCAAAAGTCATCTAATTTCTCTGTTCCCCTTATATTAGGAAATAAAGCATCTTGTAGTAGAAGAGGTTGTTTATTGTGGTTTAAAACAATTGCTTGTGATAATAAGAAATCTCTTATTTCATTTAAAGATTTTTTATACCAATCTTCATCGCACCAAATAGGACAATTTTCATATCGAGTATCAGCGAGAAACATTAAATTCAGATACTTCTTTTCAATAAAATCTTTTGTGAGGGTCTTAAATAATTGAATTGCCTGTTCTACTCTATTTCTATTTCCATTATCTTTTTCCGCTATTAAAGTAATTCCATTTCGTTCTGTTTCGGGATAAAATTTTGAACAATTAAACATAATAGGGAATCGCCAATTTTCACTACCAATTAATGGGAAAGTGCTAAATAGGATAGCCGACTCTTTGTTTATTTCAGCTATTTCATAGCCTTTATCTGTTTGATAAAGCCTAGTCGCTAAATCAATGTGGTTTTCTATATCAGAAATAGTAGCAATAAATATGTTTTCAGGTTTTTCAAAATTTTCAGCACTTCCTACAATTGACTCAGTTCTTAATATTTTGACTATTGATACAACTTTGTCTTGTCTTTGTAAATCGTGTTCTCGACTAAACACTATTGTTTTGTTTCCAATGAATATTTCAACTGACCTTATTTCCTTTGAAAAGGACAAAACATAAGGAATATATTTTTCAATTTCGGCAATTCCCTTATTGACAGTTTTTATTCCTTCTTCTAAACCATCTTTGTTGTCATTTAAAAAGTAGGTAAAAGATGTTTTAAATTCATTGGCTGGATTGATTGAAGAAAAGTTTTGCTCATATTGGTCTAAGGATTTCTCAACTTTCTCAGCCAATTGTAATTTGGATTGAAATTGCCTGTCTAACTCAAATTTAAAACTATTATAATTATGCTGCTTGTCAAGAAAAATCCCTTCAACCAAAATTCTAAGGGATAATATGTGTGTTGATAAAAATCCTGTTCCAAATTGACCCGTTATATCTTCACGCTGTGTTTCGTCTTCTTCAATTTTCCCAGAATCGGAAAGCAATAGACATTTTGGGTCGTCATATTTGTACAGATGATTACTGTATTTGAATGGATTCCCATTGTGTTCAAATTTTAAATATTTCTCACCAGTTCCATTGCTTGAAAAAGTCAATTTAACATCAACCTTTTTGTCGGGATGATTAAGGTTTGTTACTTCGCCTTTTTTGAATACAACAGTGTCTTTTGCGTTTTGAAGAAGTTCCCAAAACCACCTTTTGTCTGTATCACGTTTTCGTAGAGCATCATTTACTTTTTCATATATTTTGCTCGTTGCAGATATTGCTAATTCTCTATTTCTGGATTCTGTCATTTCTGTTACTTCGGTTTTTTAACATTGGGCATAACGTTTTATGGTATGACCAGTAAGGGATTGCGTGAGATTCATTATCAATATACTATAATTTTGATTCGGATTACAGACATTCAAATTACCACTGAAACCCTTATTGGTTATACCATGTGTTGGCGGTTCGGTTTTTATTTTATATCTTTGTCGGTCAAATTAAAATTTATATATCTATGTCAGATTTCAAACTAAATGGGTTAATTAATCCAAATAATAATGATTTAACTACGGAACAAGAATTGAAAAGAGTTAATGTAGTTTTAAAAGGTGTTATAATTTA
Source organism: Fidelibacterota bacterium (assembly GCA_016934035.1). Taxonomy (GTDB): domain Bacteria; phylum Fidelibacterota; class UBA2242; order UBA2242; family JAFGTP01; genus JAFGTP01. The sequence continues at coordinate 602 of JAFGTP010000054.1, read as the reverse complement.
TGTTCTTGAAAGAATGTCTGAATTAGATAATAAAGATTTTCAAACTGTTTTATCCGAATTGAACCTGTCTGTAAATCGTCAACTTGATAAGGAAGATGATGATTTTAAAAATCTATTCAAATAATCTTTTTCGTTCTTGTCTATATACTTCTAACTCATTAACTATTTCGTTATCTGTCATATCAAACATTTCGTTTAATGGTGTTTCTTTTGAAAGATAGTAATCAATTGTTGTATTACCATAGTCAACTAAATTGAATTGTTCATATTTTTTTATTGTATTATCATAAAAAAAATGTATTCCAATTATCTCTTTGTTCTGTTCCCGTCTTTTTTTAAACTGACCGCCAACGTTTATGTAAACACAATTGCATATATTTCACCAATATGGCAGGATAAACACAATTGTTTATATTTTTCTTTTATCATTAACAAAATCCTTTCATTCAAAAAACGCATCGATTGGATTTTTGATATTATCAATTGCTCTTTTTGAAACAGGAGTATATATCTCTGTTGTCTTTGAACTGCTATGCCCTAATAATTCTTGTATATATCTTAAATCAGTACCCTGTTCCAGCAAATGGGTAGCAAAACTGTGT
>JAFGTP010000053.1 GCA_016934035.1 Fidelibacterota bacterium | reverse complement strand
TCACCGCATCACCTGGGATGCCGGTGAATATCCCAGCGGTATCTATTTCATCCACTTAACCAACGGGCAGAAACTATCCATACAGAAATGTATATTCATTAAGTAACTTCATTGTCCCAGATAAAACACGAGAAAGAGAGATTTTCTAACGGAGGAATCTCTCTTTTTTTTTACTGATTAAGCGTGTAAGACCTTCCAACAGGCTTCAGGGCTATAACCCATTTTATTAAAAAAATCCCATTTCACGAGTTTAAAACTTCATTGCAATTCATATAACATTTTTCTATTGCATAATCCAAGATAAAAGAAATCAACCTTTGGTAATTTCTTTTATCCGTTATTCAATGTCATTCTCAATTTTATTTTAATTAGTTGATTACGGTTTGTATAATGAATTCTCATATATATAATCCAGGACCAGCTGCATGACCAAATAGTCACAATTTTGTCCTGTGGAAATTCTTTGACGAATTTCAGTGGATGATATATTGATCAGGGGCGAATTTAGTATTTTTACTTTTCCTAAAATATCACTATTTACAGAGTTGAAATCATTTCCCGATCGATTGACAACAACAACATGGGCAGATTCCAATATTTTTTCCGGATAGCGCCATTGATGAAAATTGACCAGACTGTCGCCACCAATTAAAAAATAGGGTTTTTCCGTTTTGAGGAAATATCGCTTTCGAAGGGCTTCAATGGTCAGATAACTGTACGAGACGCCCTGCATTTCCATCTCAATGGTCGATATGATAAAATCGGGATTATCTCTTGTGGCTATTTCTAGCATTTCATATCGCTGCCGGAAAGAAGTGTAGATGTTTTCGGGTTTGTGAGGCGGAAGATAAGATGGGACAAATATAATTTTGTCCACACCTAATTCTTCCTGAACAAAATTGGCCAGGCGGATGTGTCCGTTGTGGACAGGATCAAAAGTACCGCCAAATATGCAGAGGCTTTTAAAACCACAATCTTTTTCTGCGTTCCTGCTCTTTTTCTTTTCTTTTTGCCCGCTCAATTTTTCTTAGTTCTTTATTATGTGCTAATTCAAGTTTTTGAAGTAATTCTGTTTTTTCCTCAATGGCGATGGTGTTGTCGGATTCAAACTCACTTTTCGCTTTTTCATAGGCTGCAAAGTCATGTTTTTTGATAAAACAATAGGCTTTTTCATATTTTGCATAGACAGCATATTTTGTGTCATAATATTGATTGAGCATATCATCAAAATACAAAATCGCTGAATCCCACTGGCTTAGTTTTCGATAGATAACGCCGCTTTCATAAAGTTTTCGGCCCAGTTTCGTACGCAATTCCCCAATTTTTTCCTGAGCAATTTTAGCATTATTTGTACCTGGAAAAGCATCGATAAATTCCTGTAACTGCCGCAGGGCCTTATCGGTATTGGTTTGTTCGCGCTGATATTTGGGAGACAACTCATAATAGGACATGGCAATTTTAAAATAACCATCCACTGCCAGGTCGGAATATTTGTATCGTTCTACCAGTTGATTGTATTCAGCGATGGCCAGCAGATACTCTTCGCGGTTGTAGTAGCATTCACCAATTTTGAACTGGGAATCATCGGCCATTTCACCGCCGGGATTGTTCAGAATATATAATCGGTAGTTATCGATGGCTTTTAACCACTTGCCTTTTTCAAAGTCTTTTTCAGCTTTGACAAAATAAATATTGGCGTCACTAAAGGTTTGTGGCTTTTTGCTGGCACAATCGAGGAAGAAGACCAATGATACAACGATTAAAACAGAATATACAATTTTCTTCATTACAACTTTCTCTTTTTGTTAAAATCTAAGGGAAAAATTCAGTCCGTTGACCAGGTATTTTTCTCTGTAATCTGTCATCAGTTCTACGCCCCACTTCATGGCTTGTTCATCAGATTTATAATTTTTTGCAAGAATTTGTGCATGAATTGCGCTGACGATATGGTTGATGATAACCGCAGTGCCAAACTGTCCGGCAGCTTTCAGTGCATTGTTGGAGTCTTCTCTTCTGTTAATATAATGTTTACGATTTTTGCTCGTGGTTGAATCATTTTCAAAATCATCCCAACCGCATGAAAACTGGTCATATTTACCAATATTTTCATAATAATCCCGGTTTTTAATGGGGTCAATGATGTAATTGACCGAACCGTATAAAATATTGAGCGAATCTACTTTCCATTGGTAGTTATCATCAATCCTGAATTCAGTGCCTTCGACTGCGATATACTCACCTTTATCACTATCCCAGGTCTTTAAAATGGCATATAAGTGATGGGAACCATCGAGTTTACACCCTTCATTGGAGGCTGTACCCACAATCCAGTTGTTCATGTCCCAATGGTTATCAGCATATTTTAAATATTCATCTTCAATGTCTTCACCTTCTGCGTTTTTTACAAAATACATGGTCCAGAATAAGGCCTCCATACTCAGAAACCCGATTGTCCGTCCCCAATGTCCGGTATAAAATTCTCCGGCACCCGGTATGATGGCTGACATTAAAAAAGCTTTGCCTGGTGATTTTTCATATTCATAGGCAACAGAATCTTCAATCCATACATCATCATTATTTTTTTGTTGCATACTGTACATAAATTGCCGGCTGTCCATGGTTGTGTTTTTGAAACTTTGAAGATCAAAATGCTGAGCCATAATTATGGCAGGCATCAATGATAATATTAATACTGTTAAAACCAGTTTTTTAAACATGAGTATCCTCCTTTATAGTCCAAATAATATTGTTAAATAAGTCCGTAATTCTTTGCCATATTCATTAATGTTATCTTCCTTGTCAATCACTGTTAAATCGTCCAGGCCATAGGCCACATCAAAGGAAATGGCAGTAGGATAGCCATAAAATGAAAACCCTGAAAACCGCAATTCCATGCCTACGTCTCTTTTAAAATCTTTCAGCAAATTCTTGGTTACGCCACTGAAATCATCGATTATTCCGTCTATCTGTAAATCTTTGTGGCCTTTAACCCGGCTCCATGCATTACCGGCTTCAGCAAAAAAACCGACAAAGCCGTTTTGCAGGTTGAACATTCCCAGTTTAATATTTTTTTGCCTGAATAGCGGATAACGGAAAGTGTAACCGGCGTTGAAGAGATTTCTGCCCTCCAGCGCATAATAGGGATATCCTCTCAATCCAGGAGCACTGCCAGCAAAAAAATTAAAAAAGGAATCGATATCCGGCTTGGATATCCAGCCCATGCGCCAGTTCAGATTTCCCACCAGTTCTGATTGAAAAATCTTCTGGTGCCACTTGCCTTCATGTTCGATTTTCCAGTAGTTGTTGTCTCTAAAAATTTCTTTCAATGTGCCGTAATCCTTGTTGACACCAAACTCTTCCAGAAACTTATCATAATTTCGATAAAAAATTGTTTTGATCTCAAAACCATTATTCGGGTTCGTTTCGGCATTTACTGACGGAAGCATCGCATCCATATTCCAGGTGAGCATAAAATTTAATCCCTGGTAATAATCGTAGGTAAACCCATTTGTGTGAATACCTGCCGCTGCAATATCCTGGTCCACGCTGGATTTATAATTGGACAGTGAGATATCAAACCTCAGATGGTGAAAATCAGAAAAAGGACGGCTGGCCCCAAGAATCAGTTGCTGCAGATGAAAATGATAATCAAACACCCCCGGATAGCCATTGACTGTGCTTTTTTTGTTATAAAGCCCACGGGAAATGTCATAATATTCAAGAAAGAGCGTAGGTCCCAATTTTTTGTATTCCAGCAAAGCGGCCGCATCATGTTCCGCATCGGGATTGACTGAAAAAGTCCCGAAGAGATTGAACTGATCCAGAATTTCACTGGTAAAAAAGTAAAAACCTGGTTTTGGTGTACCATAATCGATCATCATTTTCGGTAATACAAATACTTTTGAATAGCGCATGGAATAATCACGGTCTTCTGTCTTTTCAACATCAACCAGGGTCAACATCGGAAAATCTCTTTCCTCATAATTTTCAATATATTCTGATTTGGTCGCTTCAACAGGTTGATAAACTTTTAAGTAAGCGATTTTGTATTTTGAATTTTCAAAATGGGAGTAAATCAATTCTCTACGACCATTGACCGCAGGCATAAAAGCGCCACCAGTTACGTTGGTAATTTGCTGTATTTCATTATTTTCAAGTGATTTTCTGTAGATATTAAAAATTCCGGTGCCATCGGACGAGTAATAGAGCCATTTCCCATCAGGCGAAAAATACGGATCTCGTTCATCATAATTTTCTGTCAAAAAAGATGTTAGTTTTCGACTGACGATATCCAGAAAAAGGACATCACGGCCGTGGTTGACAGTCATGTCAAAAGCAAGCGTTTTTCCATCAGTTGAGAGATGAATATTGTGAACCTGAATCCCATGATCAAATTCCGCCAGCAGTTCTTCTTTTTCTGATTCCAAATTCAATTGATAAATCTCAGCTTTGCCATTTTTACCATGAACAAAATAGATCGATTTTTCATCCTTTGAGAGCACGGGATTTTTAGCCCGGCGATTCTGGGTGATCTGGATTTCTTTTTTGGTCTTGCGGTCGAATTTATAAATATTATAAAAGACCGATCCGTGTTTATTCGCTTCGGTTTTTCTGGAATAATAGAGATAACGTCCGTCTTTTGATGCAAAAGTCCGGGATTGAATTCTGGGGGCAATCAAAACATCTTTTTTCGTTTGGACATGATAGCGGTACAAAGAGGTCAGTGAAAAATAATCCGTTCCTTTGCTGGAAAGATAATAAAACTCGTCATCGCCAGCCCAGTTGGCGTATAGTTGGGCAATTCCTTCTTCCTGTATATTTTCACCGAATTGAAGATTTTCACGAATATTTTCAGTCTTTGCAAAATACCCTTGAGTGAGATGGGATTTCCATTCGGCGTAGACCTCTTCACCGGATTTGCCGGTACTTTTTTTCATTATTGTGTTAATATTCCACAGAAATGGGCTGGACATGTTTTTTGCCAGTTCTGGAATAACATCTTCACCATATTTATCAGCAATGAATTTGGTCAATCCAAATCCCTGGTTGTAAACACATTCGCTGCCAATGCCATATTTCCCAAAACTTTCCATGGCTTTGAAGGACAGCAATTTGTCATTTAAAACCCGATCACGAATGATCATATCACGATGAGAATCCCAGTAATCATTGGTAGCTCCGGGATATTGAAATTGCGCCATACCTTCCGCCAGCCACATGGGAATAACAACCGTTGGTATGGGATAGGAAATGATGATATTGGGATAGCCACGGACTACATCCTGACGCTTTTCCGGTTCATAGCCCATGTATTGAAAATAACCGGCAGGAACATTGCGCCCGGCTTTCATAGATTTTTGCAAACTGACAATGTGAGCAAACTCATGGGTAATTACATTACGCAGCCATCTGTGTGCGCCCCGGAGTTCAAAATCCAATGGCGATGCCCATATGTCAATTTTATTGTCAAAATAGTAGGCTGCACCATTGGCAATATCATCGGTATCTTTGATGATCAGTTCAGTTTTGTCGCTGGGTTCAAAATCATAAAATTTTGTAATCAGCGGGTAGACTGTTTCTGCAACTTTCACTGCTTCACGGGCAGTCCATTCGGTACCATTATGATAATGGACAACAAAATGTTCCGTCTCAAAAGTAGTCCAGTCCAGTTCCGCATGGTTGTAAGTACCAAACTGGGCAAAAAGCGAAATCTGCAGGATTATGAATAGAGATAGTATTCTGATTATATATTTCACGTTTAAAAAATCTCCGAATTACTTGATAATCATTATTTTTTCGGTTTCAGTTTCTGTTTTGCTGCCTTTTTCTGCTTTGATAATAGCGAAATAAACACCACTTTCAATATCAGCGACATTCCAGGTGATTTCATTATATTGTCCAGGCAACATGGAGCCCACTGTAAAGGACTTCACGAATTGTCCCGCCATATTGAATATATTGATTGTCAAATCACAATTTTCATTAACCCAATATCGAATATAACATTCATTATTTTCGACAGGATTCGGCCAGCAGAAAGTTTTTTTCTTATTAAGAAGAGCATCATCTTCTACAACAGTTACAATTGGTTGATAGGGATAATAATAACTATTGCCATCATAGCCATTTTTTACCCACGCTTTTTCGTCCAGAGAATTATCGGAAAGAGTTACGCTGTTCATTATACTATTTCCAATGGATAAGAAAGATGTCTGCCTATCTTGCATAAATAAACCGGACATTTCATTTTCAGGAGTAATGGTTGCGATTGGAAAACCGGAAACCAATTCCCCTTTACTATTGAAAACAGCAACACCAATATCTTTGATAAATACAACGATCTCTAGAGTTTTGTCATCGCCATCAATGTCAGCAGAATAGATCATTTTATCAAATTCCTTATCTTTAAAAAGATTGGGCAACTCAATTGGGAAGTTTGGCAGTAAAATTAAATTCTCATCAAATGCAAAAATTTGATTTTTGCTAGCAACAACGATATCATTTTTGCCATCGCTGTTAATGTCAGAGATGATTGGATCGGACACGCATTTAACAGCGACATCATAAAAAATTCCCAAATCCGTATATACGTTTATCAGTCTATTGTCGGTAGTTATTACAACATGATTATTTACAGAAAGATGACCAATTGCCAAAGATTGACTAGTTTCATTATCATATTCAAGGTCTATTGAACTCCAGGCAGAATTCTGAATATCCAAATCACCGGTAATTAATTCACCGCCCTCAGTTAAATAATAAATATTTTCACTTGTGTATCCAATTTTGACACCTTTTGCCGGAGTATTAGAATATTTTATCTCACTATCTTCTATCTGAAGAATATTGAAACCGGTACTGTTATTTACACAGAAAGTTAAAATTCCATTTTGATAAATTGAATTTGATGTTACTTCTGAGTTTTCCAATTCAATTTCATTTTCAAGAGCAAAGCCGGAATCTTTAGTTTTGTATTCTTGAATTTTCACCCTGGTACCAAACTGAATCACCATAAAAAGTTTTTGATCTGTACATTGAACTTTAACTTTATCAATGAGTAAACCATTTTCAGAATAGTCAATTTCATTTATTAATTTGCCAATTGCGTTATAAATATAAACCTTGTTAGAAACAACAATAATTTCTTCATTGCCGTCATTATCTATATCACAAAAATCCATTGCTTTAACATCACTACCGAAAGCAACAGGAAAATTTCCATCCTTTGCAGCAAACTCAATAACAAACTCCATTACCTCACCACTTTGGCCAATGCTGTCGATGGCGATTCCTGTGTAGACATCATCATTATTGCGAGTATTCGGAAAGGTGTAATCCGTGAATCCAACATGGGCAGAATCTTCAGAATTATAAAATTTTCTATTCACATCCCAGAACCCTTCATTACCTGCAAACCAGGCGTCAAATCCCCAGCCATTATGTACATCAGAAAACATACTCGCCGGCGGAAATCCGATATCAACGGCACCGTCGCCTTCTTCCAGGTGAACACCACGATGTTCACGCTCATTATTAATGCTGTTGGTCGCGATATTAGGCTCGATCACAGATTCATCAATATGCCATATCAAAAGCCCGCTACCCGGCAGTCCCACATCATATCTTGGCACTGAGAGCAGCACACCGGTTTCCGGCGAAAAAACAGCGCCAATAGAGTCTCGGATCAGTGGTAAAACCGAGGGGAAATTAGCATCGGCAGGCAACTCATCGTATATATTATTCCTGATACTGTCCAGGTTCCATTGGTTTCTCAGGAAATTACAACGATTTTCAACCAGGAAATATTCATCCTCATCGATTGGGATTTTCCAGGCCATTGTATCGGCACCGGATTCCGCATGAGAGAGTCTGACCTTTTGATTCTTTTTAGCTTCTGCGGGATCGATCCATCCCAGATAATGACGCACCCAGGCATTGGGCAAAGCAGGGACCAGCCCGTTGAGATTTACAGAACCCTGGTCCATCATACCCCAGCGACCGACACCGGCGTCACCTGTTTCGGTATTGTACATACCCGGAATTCCCAGGTAAAACCCGAACATAAAAGCAAAGGTTCCATTCAGGCCCACCTGAACGTCAAAGGCATTGTCTGTCAGAAAGACTTCATCCCATTTTTCATAAAGTGTATGATTCTGGGTTTCCGGCAAAATAATACATTCATCGAGCAATGTATTGCCATTATCCACTGATATTCCGGTAAAATTCTCAGGGTTGCCAAGGGCTTTTGAGATATCACCCTTGTTCAAATAAACCGAAGGGATATCGTAGGGGGTTGGATCCAGTTCCACAGCAAAATCCTGGCCGACGCCGGCATGAAAGATGACAACCACATCATAGTCTGCAAAATTGACCTCCGCATCAGCCAACTGCACCCCTTCAATAAAGAGTTTCGGCAATCGAACATCCACGGAATCCTCTTCAAGAAAGGGATTATAGTAATCCATTGCTTGGGAAACGGTATAGGTGTCTTCATCATTTAGCGGATAAACCTCAGAATTGGACACATCAACTGTCAACTTGCCATTGCTGGCGTGATGATAAAAATTTGCAAGCGCAAGGATATGGTCTCTAAAATAGGCCCGGTTGTGAGGAACAGGATCAATTTTAAATTTACTGTTCAGTGTATCATCGGTTTCCGGCTCGAACAAAAATTTACCTGATCCTGAGGTTATTTCTTTATCATCCTGTTGAAAATCAACTCTTAGTGCACAAATCCGGATACTGTTGATATTCCTGGGACCATCATTATGGGATAGATTTTTCTTCAGTGCCACCAAATCGCCGGCAAAAACAGCAGAAACAAGACTTAATAACACAAACAGTTTATTTCTAAGCATATTTATTCTCATTGAGTGATTTTAACAATAGTCCTCTATATTTTGATATTGAAAGAGAAAAACATGGTGTTAGCTCTTGGATGTCCTGATTCACCATAAGTGTATCCGAAGTCAGCGCCAAGACCTGCAATTCTCAAACTGGCACCAAAAGTCATAATCGGCAATCCATTTTTCAGGCGAATATCACCTTCTTTGTCATAGATTCCGCCCATGCGTACGGCAAATTGATTGTTATACCAATACTCAACGCCAAAGTTATGTACCAAAGATTCCATTTCAGCACCAAAACTTCCGGCATCAACTTCCAGATCACCTTTCCTGTTATACTTACCACCTTCTTCAGCAACACCGGCTTTATTGTAGCCGCCTATTTGACTGTTGCCATCCAGGTCAGGATCATGCAACAGAAACCAATCATCGACCCAGGATGTAAATATGGCCTTGTACCAGGAGTCCGTGTGAGCGCCTTCTCTTTTTCCATCTTTATTGAATTCACCGCCAGGATTTCTGTTTCCGTCTTCATCCCATCCGCCGATCCTTTTATCTCCGTCAACATCTCGGTCAGGATAGGAGGCAACCAGAAGTTTATTGATATCATAGGTCACAGAAATTTTATTGTGATTTTTGAAAATATCATATTTCAATCCCAGTTTCAGGTTGGTGGGCATCGGATCAGCCTGTTCAACATCCACAAAGGAAATTTTATTGCCGATATTTGCGATACTGGCTCCAAAAGTCAGATTGCGCAGCAGAAATTCTTTTTTCATATAACCGAGGTCAAAAGCAAAATTGGTTGACTGACCGCTTCCTTTTTCTTTTCCGGCTAGCATATCCGTCAGATGCTGATGAATGATTTTGAAGTTTCCGCCAAAGGATGCTGTTCTTGATAATCGGGTTCCGTAGGAGCCTGTTACAGCAAGCATATAGGATCGAAAAGTACCAATGACATCCCCTGTTTCAGAGGTCGCTGTCTGTTCTCCAAGATTCATCAGGCTTAAATTGCCACCAAAAGTGCCGACATCTTTTACATAATGGCGGTAGGCAATGAAATCATAATAAAGGTCATCAGCCAGGTTGGGGAGCCATTGCACATGCATGAGAGAAAGTTCACGACCGCCTAAAAATCCAAGTCCTGCAGGATTATAATAGGTGGCGTCGGCATTATCAGCAACGGCAACACCGGCCTCACCCATGCCGCAGGCCCTTGCACCGGGATTAATCAACAGCCATACGGCCCCGGCTTCACTGCTTGCGAAAGCACTTGTCAACAGAATAGATATTATCACTAAAGTAATAAATATGCGTTTCATTTAAAATCCTCCTTGTAATAAAAAACCGAATCAGTATAATTCGGTCGTAACGATTTGAACAATTAATGAAAATTTAAATTTAAAATATTAAAATTTATTTTAGAGTATTTTGATAAATTAATTGAAGTGTCTAACAATTTTTTACGGCTTTAATTCTCCTAAAAATTTTCTGAAAATTACATTACTCTGTATCATAAAACAAGGTTTTTTGTTTTTAAAACTTTTCTGCTTTTTCAGTTAAGAGTATCGGTATTCCCTTTTCAATCTTGAATAATAATCGACATTTTTCACAAACCAGCAACTCTTTGTCACGCAGTTTTAATCTTTCTTTGCAATCAGGACAAGCCAAATATTTAAAAATATCCCGATCTGCCGTTTCTATTATATTCACAATTTCTTCTTCTGTTCCATTTCATCTCTGGCGATATGTTCAATTTGATCGCGAAATTCATCGATGTCTTTAAATTTTTTATAAACCGAAGCATAGCGAATATAGGCGACATCATCATATTTTTTCAAATATTGCATCACAAGTTCACCAATAAAGGACGATTCAACCTCGGTTTTTCCAAGATCTTCAACCTGGGATACAATATTTTTTATAATATGCTCAATAATATCGGAAGAAATTTTTCTTTTGTTGCAGGCAATTTTCAGGCTTCTTTCCAGTTTTGTTCTGTCAAACTCTTCCCGACTACCATCATTTTTAATGACCGAGACAGGTGTTTCGATGACATGCTCATAAGTAGTAAACCGATGGTGGCATTCCAGACATTCCCGGCGTCTGCGTATGGCAGTACCTTTTTGGGCAGATCGTGAATCAATGACTTTGATATCCGATGACGAACAAAACGGACACTTCATATTACAACTCTATTTCCTGGTAAAGCGGGAATTGGCTGCACAGTTCCCTGGCCTCTTCCCGTATCTGGTGAATAACCTGTTGATTTTTCGGATCGCTGATCACCCTGTTAATCAATGAGGCGATTTTTCTCATCTCATCTTTTTTCATTCCTCTTGTGGTGAGTGCAGCAGTGCCAATACGGATTCCACTGGTGATGAAAGGGCTCCTGGAATCAAAGGGGACCATATTTTTATTGGTGGTAATTCCAGCTTCTTCCAAAGCATTTTCTGCAGCTTTTCCAGAAATATCTTTATTAGTCAGGTCTATCAGCATAAGATGGTTGTCGGTACCGCCAGAAATCAATTCAAAACCCATAGCCATCAGTTCTTCAGCAAGGGTTTTGGTATTTTCAATTACTTGTTGTGCATAGCTTTTGAATTCAGGTTTCAGGGCTTCGCCAAAAGCCACAGCTTTGGCTGCAATGATATGCATCAGCGGGCCGCCCTGTATTCCGGGCATCACATTGGAATCGAGAATTTCAGACATCATTTTCAGTCGGCCGGTTTTAGGTGCGACCTGTCCCAAGGTGTTTTCATAATCCTTTCCCATGAGGATTAATCCGCCTCGAGGACCACGCAGGGTTTTGTGGGTCGTGGAAGTCACTACATGACAATAAGGCAGGGGACTGGGATGAAGACCGGCTGCAATTAATCCTGCAGGATGGGCCATATCGGTCATCAAAAAGGCACCGATAGTATCTGCTATTTCACGAAATTTCGCAAAATCAATAAAACGGGGGTAAGCACTGGCTCCGGCGACAATCATTTTGGGTTTGTGCTGTTTTGCTTTTGTAGCAACATCATCATAATCAATTCTTCCCGTTTCTTTTTTCACACCGTACGAAACAAAGTTAAAGAGTTTTCCTGAGAAATTTACCGGGCTGCCATGAGTCAGGTGACCACCATGGGAGAGGTCCATTCCCAGAATGGTATCACCGGGATTGAGAAAAGAAAAATAGGCAGCCATATTTGCCTGGGAACCGGAATGGGGTTGCACGTTGGCATATTCGGCGCCAAAAAGTATTTTGACTCTTTCTCGTGCAATATTTTCTGCCTGGTCAACTGCAAAACAGCCACCATAATAGCGTTTGCCTGGATACCCTTCTGCATATTTATTGGTCATGACGCAACCAGCCGCTTCCAAAACTGCGGGGCTGACAAAATTTTCCGATGCAATTAACTCCAGCGTATAGCGCTCCCGGTCAATTTCTGTTTTTATTGAGTTTAATATCTCATTATCCTGCTGGGATAAATATTTTAATTCCACGATCAAGCCTCCAATTTTCTCATTTTTTCCACGCGTACAGCGTGTCTTCCTCCCTCAAATTCAGTGCTGATGAATTTTAATACGGCCTGTTTGGCAAATTCTATATCCGTAAAATCAGCACCAAAGCAAATGATATTGGCGTCATTGTGGCGACGACTTAATTCCGCCATTGCCAATGAACAAACCAGCGCCGCACGAGCCCCTTTGATTTTATTGGCTGAGATACTGATACCAATACCGGACCGGCAAATAGCAATTCCCATGGTCCCTTCATTGTCAACCACAGCCCTGGCTACTTTTGCAGCATAATCCGGATAATCTACAGAATCCCGGCTAAAAGGGCCGAGATCCTGTATTTCAATTCCTTGCTCCCGTGCAAACTCAACCAGGCTGGCTTTGAGTTCAACACCTCCATGGTCAGATGCGATAAATAGTTTTTTGACCATTATTTTTGGGCGCTTTCTCCAATAAAACTATATTCAGGCAGTTGAGGTTTGAAACTGGTCCTATCCTTGCCGGATGAATCATATTTATTCATAAACCAATCTTCATCGGTCGGGATTCTGTATTCTTTCAGGTAATCCAGACGGCTTTTGACACTAAATTCACCCAAAGAACTGGCTTTTTTGTAGGCATCGTAGGCCAATTTGTAAACCAGTTTATCTTCAAAGGTTACTTCTCTTGAACTGGTGTTGAATTCAACAACGCCATAGTAAACATCGCCCAGAAGTTTATTGGCGGTTTTATCATTTTCATCAATAGTCAGTGCCCTTTTTGCCCAATCATAAGCTTCGGTATATTTTGCGAGGGCTAATTCAGCCTCAACAATAAACGCAATGGCCCGAAGATCACGCGGTGAGATTTTGGATATGATTGTAGAATAGGTTTTTACCACATTATCTTTATCATCAATATTTCTGTAATTGGTACCCAGTTTAGACCATGCTTCAAAATTAGTTGGGTCAATGTTGGTGACCTGTTTTAATACTTCAATGGCGCCGGTGTAGTCTTTCTTTTCTTCCAAAGCTGTGGCGTATTGAAGTCCGGTTGCAGCACTAGGATTGCTTTCCCATGCTTCTTTCTGGACTTCGCTGACATCTTTTCCCAATTTCTCAAAAGCCAGCATTCTGTCATTCACAGCCTGCTGATTGGAAGGTTCAATGGCAAGAATTTTTTCAGCAGCCCAGGTCACATCTTCATAGCGTTCGGCTTTAAAGTACAATTTGGACAATTCTTTATAATATTCAATATTTTCCGGATCTCTTTCAGACAATTTTTCATATTCCCGAATTTCAAAGTCGGTTTTTCCCTGAAGCCTGTAAACATAGGCCAGATTTTTACGCAAAGCTTCATCACCGGGAAGATATTCCAGACCTTTTTGATAGGCAAAGGCTGCGCTGTCAAGATACTGGTCACCTTCAGATTTCAATTCCCTGTAGGCCCGACCGAGATAATAGAAGATATCACTTGCATATTCTTCTTCACATCCGTTTTCCAGCATCATATTATAATTTTTAATACAACCTTTCCAGTCCTGGTTTTGATAGTAGGAATAAGCAAAGCTCAAAAACTTATCACAGGCACTGGCATTAAATTCTTTTTTTTCGGCAACCGGTTGAGTTGCGGTTTCAGTTTCTGTTGCCGGTGGTGGCACGCAGTGGACCAAGAACATCGCTGCGAATATAAAAAGCAGCAGCAACGATGTTTGTCTTGAGTACTTAGTTAACATAATGTCTCCTCATTATTTTTTCATTAAAACTTTCTGAACCACAACCCCCCGGTTGTGATCCCCAAACTAATTTTATATATCGATTCTTTTCCAATTTCATCTTCCAGAAAACCACTTCGGTTTATATATTGAAAACTCAAATCAACAACGCTGAGGTCCATGTTCATAGGAATACCCATGCCCAGAGAAAATCCGATATCCCGAATCATTTCATTTTGTTTAAAAAAAGGCTCTGTCTTGTAGAATAAACCCATTCTGTAGTCCAGGTTTTTCCAATAGTTTTTGTTGAATTTGTTTTCATGAACTCTTTCCAGACCGAATCCGATAAAATAGGAATCATCACTGGCAATATTTTTAAAAAAACTAACTTTTTCAACAAAATCACTATAATTGCGTAAATAATAAAAATCTGATGTAAAATACAATTGTTTTAACAATTTTTTTTGAATTGAGCATGAATACTTTTCAGGTAAAGTTAATTTTTCTTTTTTTCCGTCACTGTCAGGACCGTAATAATAGTTTATGGATTCCTTGTAACTGAAGAGATTGGGCAGGGTGTAGGAAAAACCAACCGTAAAATTTCCGGGTTGGTTCCAGCCAAGGCCAAACTCCGATTGCAGTCCTCTCATTTCCAGTTTTTCGGACATGATCGAATTGTAATAGCCATCATCATCTTTATCGGTAGTATTGGTATAATCATAATTACCGAAAAGGAGTTTGGATTTGATGCCAATACTCAGCCTGGAACCGATTTTATAGCCAAGTCCCAGGAAGGCTTCTGAAATTCCGCCACTATATTCTGATTCGGTATAAAATTTTATTTGTTCACCATCAAACGCAACAGAATCAAGATTGTTGGTTATATAATCAGTGCGATACTGGGGTTTTAAACCAAAAGCAACACCTATGTAATCTCCGACAGGAAATTTTAAAGCAAACCCGCCCAGGTCCGATGTTCGAAACCCTTCCTGCAATTTACCGGAGGTCTGAGTTGAATATTTGACAAAACCCTGTAGTGATGTTGTCTCAAAATTATACCAGAAAGCCGGATTTGTCGCAGATAAGCCGATAGAATCCAAAATAGCCCCGCCGGTATTTCCCAGTCCCTGGCCTCTCACCGAAAGCAGATCACTGGTCAAACCGATACCGTTTTGAGAATAATAAGAAGATTCTGAAAAGGCCATTGAAAGGACCAGGGTCATAAAAATCAATAACTTTTTCATTTTCTTTCCTCCTTGGCAAACAAGACCTGCAGCTTTGGTTTCAAGGTATCTTCGGCTTCTTGACCAAAAAATCTGATTTGGGCCATATCATTGGTTTTATATGCAGACCAGATCACCATGCCCAAATTATCCTGGGTTCCTCTGAAATAATTTTGAATGTCCGAGGAAAGGGTAAAAACGGCCACACTGTCGTTGGGAGTCAGAACAACTCCATTATCTGATGAGGTTATATCGTAGAGATATTCATCATAATATTCATTGGTGTCCAGCAACGCCAGATACAGATAAATATTTTCATTAAAATAGACTGAATTCTCCAGGTCGACATGTAACTTCAATCTGGCTTCCGGAACATAAATATTTGAATCGGTGACTTCCATGAGATCATTAATAGAAAAGTCAATTCTTAATATTTCATTGTAGGCTTCGGAAACCGACAGGAATTGTGAGCGATCTTCACCGCTATTTTTGTTGAAAAAAATCGATAAATCATCATCAGGAGTATAGGTTTTTGAGGTTGTGTCATCCTCAATTGCCCATTGGATCTTCAGGGTTGGTTCCTTACCGCTGTTATTGTGGGAATACAATCGTTGAATGTGGTTTCCATTTTCCGGGTCGCCTTCAATTAACAGTCCGGAAGAGGCATTGGTGGAATCATACCAGAAGGGAATAAATTTATCTTTGTGCTCTAGCAGATCGATGGTGCAGGTATCCTCTTCTCCAATAAAAAACCGGGTGATAAACTCCTTTTCCAGCGCTTCGTCCAGGGGATTGTCGACATTAAAAGTCGTTTCATCTTCATCCCAGTCCAGAGGTGATTTCACCAGGAAAATATTAATATAGTTTGCATCGGTATCATTGGTATCAACCGGCAGATTTTCTGAAGGATAGAGTGTGAGGCCCAATTGAAAAACAGCTTCACCTGCAACAGAATCCGGCAGGGTCTCAAAATCAGGAAATTTAATCAGTGCAACACTTTGAAAATCGCTTGTTTCTCCAATGAAAAGATAGCTGTCATTTCCCGTTGCATATTTTGAATGCTCCTTAACAACTGTTAATTGATCACCCTGGAGCGTTGCTTCTGAGAAGTGCAAAATATTTTCATCAACGCTCTTGGTGGGAATTTTATCCTCGCAGGAGTGTATGAAGAATGTCAGTATAATAAGTGAATAACCTATTTTCAAAAAAGAATTACTGAATCTGTTCAATAATTTTAATAATTTCATCGGCTGATTCTTCCCAATTTTCATCCACAACATTAAATGTTGAAATCTGTTCTTTTTTATCATCTATAATATCTGAAAACACATTATCCTTTTTATACACTTCCAGTAAATTAGTTCCTTTATGATTTACGAATAAAATATAATCAGACAATTTCATGGCTTCAGCAACAGAATCGATTTTGCCGTCCTTCAGAGTGGTTGTCTCAAAATCTACCAAACCGATCTTTTCATATTCTTCTTTTGTGAATATGCCCATT
>JAFGTP010000052.1 GCA_016934035.1 Fidelibacterota bacterium | reverse complement strand
TTACTTTCTTTTTCTATAATCATGATAATAGTAAATCTATTTCATAAGTATAAATATTTTTCACAAAATCAAACTAATGATTTAGGACATCTTAATATTAATATGATTGATGAGCAATTAGATACTTTAATAGGTCAAAAAATAAATTTTTCAAATTTAGAATTAGTTCATAATAGAAATACTAATATTGAATTAAATAAAAAACTATACTTAGTAGGTTTTTTTTCTATACACACCTGTGGTAATTGTATATTTAAAGAGTTAGCTGAATGGGAAAAAATAAAAAAGTTAAATAATAATATTCAAGTAGTAGCAGTCTCAATAGACAAAAATGAATCTGATATATTTAGATTCATATCACATTTTAAACCTAAGATTTCAGTTTATAAAACCATAGAAAACAACTATACTTTTGCAAAAAAAGCAACAACAGTTTTATTGTTAGATTCTAAAAAAAATGTTATAAACACATATTTCTCTGAAGTTGGAAATGATTCAAAGAGATCTGAGTTTTATAACACTATTAATTTATTTATTCAGCAAAATATAAAATAACACCGCTCTTTAATTTGTTTTAAATTTGTTAAAAAATTGATTCTACTTCTAATTATAAACTGGTACAGTACTATTATCACAGGAAGATAAAAATTTTAAATTATTAACCATATAATAGGAATGAAAATGAAAAAAATAGTTATAATTTTAGTTTTATTGTTATTTTCGTATTGTTCAAAATTTAATAAAATCTACAATATTTCTACATTTATTTCATCTCCAATTCAAAATAGAGAAATTATGGAAAATATCCATGATCAAGATTGCATAGGTTTTGTAAATCAAAATTTTTCTCATAATAGTTTAAATATTTCAGATTTTGATGATTTAGAGATATTAAAAAAGAAAACAGGATTAGATTGGCAAAAAATTGAACAGTATACTCCCTACCTAAATTTTAAAGAATATTTTGACAGTTGTGACAATAAAGTTGTTCATGTAATTGATATAGTTAATTCTCCTAAAGATAAAAAAAATATGATTTCCATAGGCAGTGATGATGGATTTTCTTTATGGGTGAATGGGGATTCTATCACTACAGTTTTAAAAGGTCGTGGTCTAACTCCTGATGATGACATCATTCAAGTAAATTTTAAGAAAGGCAAAAATATAGTTTTATATAAAATTGAAAATGGTAATGGAGCTTGGGAATTTCATAGATTATATAGTTATTCAAAAAAAGAACTAAAAAAAATAAAAAATAGAATATATGCAGATGTTCTTGAGTCCCATATTATACCTGATACTACAAATTATATATACATAAAAAAAAGAAAGCAAATTCAGCAGAAGACATTGTCTGAGTTTACCCAATTAGATACAGTACAATTTGCATGGTATGAATTATCAGATGTGGATTTTAAAAGTCCATTAAAGATTGACGACTTTCCTCAATTGCCTGAAAAGATTAAAATTCCTGAATCAAGTGAAAAAGAATTTATTCTTAAAGTCAGCAGATTAAAAAATAACAAAGATATTTATCAGGAACTCTTACCCGTTTTTTCAGAAAGTAAAGTTCTACACTATTTAGATAATTTGTACTATACAGATTCACAAAATTCTGATCCTATATATTTAGCAAGAAAAGTGGCTGTAGGTATTGTATTTGGTCTATCAGAGATTGAAGAGCGATGTGAAAGAGAATATTCTACTAGAATGCAAACTCAAATTCTTTATGATCTTTATCTAACAATGAATTTCCCAGAGAATTACTGGATAAATTTCCCAGGTCCAAAAATAATTGGATATCGATCTCCTACAGATAGTAGTATTCAAATATATAGATTGCATATTCCAAATAAATACATAAACAATGAGGCACTTCCTTCATTAACTATAAAAATCCCCTATAAAAGGGAATCTAAAACCTGTGGATTTTTACCTGGTATTGGTCAAAGTCATTACTATATGGCCAATTGGTCACGTTTAAGTAATCAATACAACACTATTTTTGTTAAACCTTTTGGAAGAGGAACTGAAAACTTTCAGAATCTGGCAGCTGAAGAAGTACCAATTATTTTTAATCAAATAAAAAAATATTGGAAATTTGACGAATCAAAAGTGATATTCTGGACTGGCAGCAGTGGAATGAGAATAACATTTGATATAATGTGTAACATGGATTTCAAAATTAAGTATTTCTGTGGTATGTGTATTTCACCTGGAAAAGATCTGGACAACTGGAATATTGCTCTGCATTATTTAAAAAATATATATCCAGATATAGAATTTTTTGTGAGAAATGGTATAAAAGATGATCTTGCACCAATAGAAGATGTTAGAAATTGGAAAAAACAAGTTAAAAAAATTCATATAAAAATTGATTATCGTGAACTTCCAAATAATAGTCATCTATTAGACTTTATAAGTTTATCAGAAGATTTTTATGAAAGTATAAGGTAAAAGTTATTGAGTTTTGCAGGTAATTAATCAAGTCAAATTACAACTGAATTTTATTTTTTTTATAATTCTACTTGTAAAATAAATCATAACAAACTAGTTTGATCAAAGCAAAAATACAGGGATATTATGAAAAATCATATTGGATTTATCATGTTATTATATTTTATATCAATCATAATCATAAAATGTGATAAGAACGATAATACCGAAAACAAAGACCAGCCCAAACCAAAAAGTAATGGTGTCACTGTAGATATAGATATTGCCAGAAAAGGTGTCCTTCAAGAATACATTGAAACTGCTGGTATTATGGAATCTTCTCAAAAGGGAGAGATTACTTCTTTTGTGAGTTCATATATTAAAAAAATATATGTAACTGAAGGACAGCAAGTATCTGAAGGTGATACAATTCTATTTTTGGATAAAAGTATCATCCGAAACAATTTAATTAAGGCAAGAAGTGACTTTATAAAAGCATTATACCAATTAGTATTAGAATTACAATCACAAAAGGAAGATGTTTATCAGTCCTGGTATGAATATCAAATGGAAGTAGCAGAAAAAGAAAATTCTGTTCCACCATATCCAAAACCAGAATCTTCAAATATCACTGTAATGTTATCACGACTTAGTATTCAGACAAATTATAACCAGGTTAAAGAATATGAGCAGCAATTAAAAAATTGTATTGTTACGGCTCCTTTCGATGGAATCATATCAGATTTAGAGATATATCCAAGAGCATATATCTCTGCAGGTAGTAAATTATGTGAGATCACCAATTTATCAAAAATGTCGATCAAAGTGGAACTACTTGAAGAGGATATTCGCGATATAGAACCTGGTACAAAAATCCATTTGCTCAATGATGGTAATCAAACAACTACCATTGAATCTCTTCTGCCTCGAATTGATGAAGATAAACATACCGGAACTGCAATTGCTTATGTTGACAATCCAGGAAATGTTTATAAAGATGGGCAGCATATTCAGGTTAAAATAGAAAAAAATATATATGAAGACAGGCTCTATGTTCCTCGTTCTGCTTTACTCAACAGGAATGATCGGAACCTTGTTTTTGTAGTAAAAGATGGTATTGCCAAATGGTGCTATGTTGACCTTGGATTTGGGAATGATCAATTTTTGGAAATTACTAAAGGGATCGAAGCAGGAGACACTGTGATTATTGGTGGACATTATTCGTTGGCGCATAATGTGAGAGTTAAATGTTATTAGGTTATCGGATTTATGTTATCAGTTATCGGTTGAAGGTTATCGGTTGAAGGTTATCGGATTTTGATTGGAGATGTTCATGAATAAAGATGTTGGAAATTTTGAGAAACTTGAGGTGTGGCAAAAATCTTGTCAATTATCTGTATCTATATTTAAATTATTTGATAATTGTAAATATTTTGGTTTAAAAGATCAGGTGCTAAGATCATCAGTTTCAATTCCTTCTAATATAGCAGAAGGTTCTGAAAGAGGAAGTAAAAAGGATTTTATCCGTTTTTTATGTTATTCAAAAGGTTCAGCAGCAGAACTTTTAACACAGATTTATATTTCTTATAAGATTGGTTATATAACTGATACTGATAAATTGGAAATAATATCGGAAATCAGGAGTATATCAAAAATGCTCCAAGGCCTTATCAATTCCCTAAACCGCCAACAACCGATAACCGATAACCGATAACCGATAACCGATAACTTTAAACTGATAACTCTAATGTATTTTATCAAAAAACCAATATCAATTTTAATGATCACTATTGCGATCATGATCTTCGGAATTCGTTCCGGGCAGAATATGAATATCTCATTTTTACCGGAGATAGAATATCCTGAATTCATTGTACTCTGTGATTATCCAAATAGTAGCTCAGAGGAAGTAGAAAAGTATATTGTAAGACCTCTTGAAGAATCTATCTCTGCAATAGCAGGTATTAGTGATATTTTATCCTATTCCAGGGATGGATATGGTATCATCAATATTCAATTCAGGTGGGATATTGATGCTAAATACACACTACTTCGGTTACGGGAAAAAATTGATGCCATAACAGATGCTTTTCCCGAGAATGCTGAACGTCCATATATAATGGACTTTAATCCGGGATCATTGCCGATTATTCAATTCACTTTTTCCGGGAATAGTAGTTTGGCTGAACTATCGACTTTTGCTGAGGATGTGATTAAACCAAGGTTGTCACAAATCGATGGTGTTGCCAGCGCCATGATTACCGGTATGCCCAAAAGTGCAATCCAGATCATCGTGGATCAACAGAAATGTGAATTATATAACATTGATTTTAATAATATTCAATCAGCGATATTGGCAAACCTGCCGGATAAGTCTTTTTCATATGAAGTAAAGGTAGGCTATGCCAGACATAAACTGACTGTAGAATTCCCTATCAAAAATTTACAGCAAATGTTAAAACTACCAATAAACAACAATACAAACGAATCCATTCCATTAGGAAGTATTGCTGAAATAAAACAAGAACCAATTCCATTTTACAGTCATAATTATGATAACCTGAATCCTGCATTAACTATTAGTGTTTTTAAAGAATCAGGTGCCAATGCAATTGATGCTTCGAAAATCGCTGTTGATGAGATCAATAGAATTGCAGGCAAGTTTCCTGATTTTAAATTCAATATCATTAAGAACCAGGGGGAGTATGTCAGCCAATCGATGTCCAGTTTGAAACAATCTATTTTACTAGGCGCGATACTGGCATTTTTTATCATACTACTATTTCTAAAAGACATCAGGTATTCGGTTATCCTGGCATTGATTATTCCTGTGAGTTTATTCTTTACATTTAATGCACTTTATCTGCACGATATTACTTTTAATATTATGACCTTGGGTGGATTGGCATTGGGAATTGGATTGATTGTGGATAATGGTATTGTGATGTTGGATTCCATCAACAAAAATTTCAACCCCACTGATATTGATAATTCAATTTACCTTGGAGTTAAAAAAGTAAGTCGTGCTATAGTTGGATCGACTTTTACAACCATCGCTATTTTCTTTCCGATTATCTATGTAAAAGGCTACGCAGCGATTCTGTTTAAGGAACAGGCATTGGCAATCATTTATGTTCTTGTAGTCTCACTTTTGGCAGCCATTACTTTGATTCCGGCCTTTTTCAAGATGAGTATAAATAATAAGAAAAAAGAATTCCATAAAGAAGAACTGCAGGAAATGTTCATTCTGAAAAGAATTTTCATGAGAGGAGTGCGGTTTCTTTTCTTCCTACCACTATATCTTTTATCAATTTTAGAGAAAGGTTTTTCGATGCTGTTAAAGCCTTTCTATTTTATCTTTGATTTTGGGTATAATTGGTTTGAAGAAAAATATCATCAACTTCTGGATTTCTTTCTTGAAAAAAAACATATGTTATTCATTTTACTGGCTTTTCTTGTATTAATGACCATTGGCGGATGGAAATTTTTATTAATAAAACAATACTGGCCGGAAATTGCGTCTGACAAAGTGGAAATCACAATAGATATACCTGGAGAATATCCCTATGAAATCATTCAGAAAGAAACTGGAAATAGTATTAAGAATTTGAAAAATATTGGTAATGTCAGAAATGTTTCAGTCTCTACCTATGATCCTTATTCCGGTGCATTAAATTCTATTCAGACCATCAATTTTACACCAGGCTTTTATACCATACAATTTTTTATTAACCTGGAACAAAAAATTCAAAGTAAAAATTTTAAAAGGGAAAAATATAAAGATGCCATATCATTACCCTTCACACAGATCAATATTCAACAGCCATCACCATTGCAAAAGGAAATATCTGGTAAAAAGGGTAAAAATATCATTGTCTATTTGGAGAGCGATAAGGAACAATCCAAAAGGAATGCAGCAGAGATGATGGTCAATTGGCTGAACGGATTAGAAAGTGTCCATGAAATTGCCATTAATGAAGGCGGAATAAAACAAGTTTTAACAGCCAATTTTAAGGAAGAAATACTAGCAAAATATGATATCAATCCGACTGCTTCAGCAGAGAAACTAAAACTCATTACAAGTGGGACCAAAATAGGTCTGTGGCAGGATGGCAGTCATAAAATTCCGATCTATCTCAATGCAAATGGTTCGGGTGTAAAATCAATAAACAGTATTATGACAAAGAAGAATAATCTCATAAATCTTCCAATAAGAAATGAACAACTTTTTAATATTTCAAAAACCGATAAGAAACTTGAACATAAAAGAGTCAATAAAAAATCTGTTATTTCAGTTGAAGCCTTTACACCAACAAAAAATATAAATGATCTCAGCAATAAAATAAACAGATGGATCAGAGAGCATCAATTTGAAAATGTTGATATTTTCCTGTCCGGTGAAAGTCAGAGAACAGCAAAATCTTTTTCCGATTTGATGAAGGCCTTTTTACTCGCAACGATCATTGTTTATCTGATTTTGGCAGCCCAGTTTGAGTCTTTTCTGCATCCTTTTAATATCATTCTTACAGTTCCCATTGGATTTATTGGGGCGATATTGGGATTATTGGTTTTTGGATTAAGCCTTAATGTTATTTCAATTATTGGAATTGTTATGTTGATTGGTATTGGTGTTAATGACGCGATTGTAAAACTGGATTACATGGTCTATCTGAAACAGACAGCAAAGTTATCTACAAGAGAGTCGGTACTCCAAACCAGCCGGGATAAATTTCGTCCGGTAATGATGACGACATTGACGACAATTGTGGCTATGTTGCCTATGGCATTCGGATATGGTGGAAATGCTGAAATCAATCAACCATTAGCAGTTACTATAATCGGGGGATTGACCTTTACGACAATACTAACTTTGTTTGTGACGCCTGTTGTATTTGAGTTGATGGAAGGAAAGACTACTGTTAGCATTCAACAAGCGGCAGCAATTTCAAATGATGGTAAAACTGACGATCATTAACTATAGACTGCTGATTAATGAAATCCTTAAGATTCATATTAAACCATCCAACTTCAATTATAATATCAGTTTTTCTGATTGTGATGATCGGTATTCATTCTTTTTTACAGATACCGATAGAAATACGCCCATCAAATTCAGGAGGTTTCCAGACAAAAGAAGAACAAAGTGTTCAGATCAGTGCAACATGGAGAGGACAACCATCTGAGATTGTCCAAAAGATGCTGACATTTCCAATTGAAGAACAATGTATGCAGCTTAACGACATTAGCGATGTCACATCATCAACAGCTGATGGTGAGGCTTATGTTACAATATCGTTTCCTTCAGAAATTGACGAGAAATATGTCTATGTTACTCTAAAAGAAAAATTGAGCAGATTACAAAAAGATGAAAATTTCCCAAAAGAAGCAAACCTTCAGGTACAACCAGTCTTTGACAATGATGAAGAAGAAAAACAATTCAAATCGCCATTTTTTGAAATACAGGTGAATGGCCCCTATGATATAAACCAACTTCGAAGAATAACAGATAAAAATATTATCCCTTTAATAAAATCTATTGAAGGTGTTTCAAATTGTGAGGTTTTTGGCGGTTCTGAAGGATTCTTAAAAATTAATCTTGATTCCGAAAAACTTGAGAGATATAAACTCACACCTGATTTCGTAAGGCAAAAAGTTAATTCTCAATTTCATTATCTTGGTATAGGAAAGGTTAGAGAGCATAATAAAGAATATTTCCTGTTTTTTGATAACAGGCCTAAAGATATCGAGAGACTGGCTAGTTGCAGGATCAAACAGGGTTTGATGTTAAGGAATATTGCAGATATTTCCTTTGACTATGAAAAACCAGTGACTATATCCCGTAGAAATTTCATGCCTCTGATTTCGGTCAGAGTATTTAAAATTCCGCGACAAAACGCCCTCAATTTTGCTGAAAAATTCACCAAAAAAATAGAAGAGATAAAATCAAATGTTCCCAACAATCTTGATATAATCATAACACAAGACCAATCCAAAGAATTAAAAAATGAATTATCTGGTATGTGGGTAAGAAGTCTTGTTATACTATCAGTTGTTTTCTTTATTTTGCTGGTACTATTCAGAAAACTGTTTCCTTCCTTCGTGATCATGCTGATAATCCTGCTGACCTTTTGCAGTTCTGCAATATTTTTATACTTCAGTGGTTATACAATTAATATAATGACCTTGGCTGGAATAGCATTGGTTTTTGGAATGTTAGTGGACAATACTGTTGTTGTGGTGGAAAATATTCAGCATTATGTTAAAATCGGCAAAAAACCTTACATCGCTGCGTTAAGAGGCACCCTTGAGATGTACCAGCCTTTATTGGCCTCTTCCCTGACAACCATTATGGTTTTTTTCTCCCTGCTGTTACTGGAAGACAGATTGGGAGAGTATTATCAATCTATGGCATTTGTGCTTGGATTTACTTTATTGTCATCTTTGATACTGGCAATTGTACTTGTGCCTGCGATTTTTATGCATTTTCCTGATAAGTTTATTCCTCCTAATAAGAAAAAGAAAACCAAAGCAGAATTCAATATTTATGGGAAGTTTCTATCTATACTTTTAAAATACCCTACCATTACTGCTATAATAACAATCATGTTATTCGGAGGTATCGCAACATGGTTTTTTCTTTCTGTTGATGAAGGAGGACGTTATTATTATTCCCCTTCAAAATTATCAACAAATGTCCATATTTCTGCACCCAAAGGAGTCACACTGGAGACATTGGATGAAATGGTGAATTCCCTTGAGGCAGTGGTGGCTGAAAATATAGATGATGCAGAATCCAAAACCTACATTGACCAGAATAGTGGCTACGCCTCATTTTTTGTAGAATACCCGGAAAAATATAAAAACAGTTCCATGCCTTATATGGTGGAATCGAAGTTAATTGGCCAGGCTGTAGATTATGCCGGAGTTGGTATCTCGATTTCGGGGATGTTTCCAAAACCCTATTACAATGGTGGGTATCGAATTTATACAAATTATAATTCCAGATTAAAACTGATCGGGCCAGATTATCAAAAGTTATGGGAATTATCTGAATATATTATTTCAATGGCTAAAAAAGACAGAAGAGTTGGAGAATCCATCACCACACCATCAGCAAGAAATATTTGGAGCCTTCAAAGTGGCGAACATAATTATCGGTATGCTGTTGATGTAGGAAAAGTATGGAGAGAGAATTTATCCATTAATTCTGTTCTATATTCTCTATATGGCCTTTTCCCTACCTCCTTTTGGAACAATGAAATTATAATCAATAATGAAAAATATGACCTGAAAATGGTATTAAAGTCAGAATTAACAGAATTAGAAACAATCAAAGCATCTCCTTTAAATATTTTTAATCAAAAATCCGTTTATTTCAAAGATATTACAATTCCACTTCCGGAAAAACATATCCAATGGATCGATAAGAAAAACCAGCAATATCAATTTACTATTGCCTGGGATTATCGGGGAGCCTATCAGCAACAGGAAAAACATCTAAAATCCTTGATGGAAAGTATTGAATTACCTTCCGGTTATGAATTAGAGGAACAGAATTGGTCTTATTTATCAGACAAGGAGAAGAAGGAACTAAATAAACTGTTTTTCATTGCTGCTGCCGGAGTGTTTATGATAATGGCTGTATTGTATAATTCTCTGTGGCAGCCCTTTGTAATTTTTCTCAGTGTACCATTTTCAATGTTGGGTGTGTTCATGATGTATCTGGCATTTGATAAAACCTTTAACTCGGACGCTTATATAGGCGTTATTTTACTACTTGGGATTGTCGTCAATGACGCCATTGTTTTAGTGGAAAGAATTAACCAGTTACTTCTAAAGAATAAAGAGATAAAAAAAGTTTTAGTCCAGGCAGGAAAAGAGAGAATACGTCCAATAATGATAACTACAATAACAACAATTGGGGGACTGGTGCCTTTATTTTTCCTTAATTCCGGGAACACAACATTGTCTGGGATTTTAGAGGAACTTAGTTTTGTCATGATTGGGGGAATGATTAGTTCTACCCTATTAACGATCAGTATGATTCCTGTATTTTATTATTTGTTTTATCGGCTGAGATATTTTTTGGGATTTGAAGAATAATATGATTTTCCCTTTTGATGTAAATCACAATCAAAGCTTATTCCTTTTGATTTCTATTCTTTTTTGAATATAATTAGCCATAATTGTGAAAAAAAAAGAAGAGATGGTTATGAAAAAATTAAAAATATCATTGATTTTAGCCGTGGTTTTTAGTCTTGCCGGGGCACAGGTTTCACTGGCCAAACTGGTGGAAAAAGAAGGGGAAGTATCCCTTCGGTTGAATGGGGATTTGAGCTTTACGACTATTCCGCATGAAACAGACCTGATTCATTCCGGTGATGCTATTCGCACCGGTGAAGACAGTTTTGCGGAAATTCAGTTTGTTGATGATAAATCCAAAATAAAAGTCTATGAAAACAGTGAGATAGGGATCAGTGAGCAGCATTCCAGCCGAAAGATAAATCTGATGGAGGGAGAAATCTATGCTGCCATGACACCGGACCTGACAAAATCCTATAGCCTCGAAACCCTCAACTCCTACATTGGTTTTGAAGCTGCTGAATTCCGGGCAAAAGTCAGGGGCAGTGAAACCTTTACTCCGGTCAAAGGTAATTTGGAAGTCGTTGATCTGGCCACTGGAAACAGGACCCTCCTGTCGGCCGGGGAAGAGCCCCAAATGGCAGCTTTGCCAGAACCTAAAGCAGCAGAAGATGTGGCCGACAGGGACCCTTCCTATGTTGCTTCAGAAACCGGTAGTCAACTGGCACTGGCCAATCCTCCTGATGATGAGGATGAGCAGGAAGAAACCACGCCGGACAATTCGCAATTTCAGGATGATGAGAATCAACGCAACTGGAACATGGGAATGGGTGTTGGTTCTGTTACCATTGACGGCCAGATTTACAACCAGGTTTCACTTCGCCCGGAATTACGCTTTGGGAAACTGGGGATCGGCCTGGACCTTTATTTTTACTTTGATGAAGAAGGCAAAATCCGGCCGGATGACTGGGATGATGTCACTGATTATCTGAACAAGATCTATTATGTCCGCTGGGGTAAACAGGGGGATCCTTTTTTTGCACGGGCTGGCGCGTTGAATTATGTGACTCTGGGTTATGGAATTTTGATGCATGGCTATTCCAATTCTATTGAATACCCGCAGGTTCGCAATATTGGCGTTCATACGGGAATGAAATTTGACCGGCTGGGGTGGGAAATCATGATGGGCGATATCAAGGAAATTTCCGGCCCGGGATTGGTTGCCGGAAGAATGACCTATGATTTGATGAGCAAATTGAGACTGGGTGGCACTTTCGTCGCCGATTTCAATCAGTACAAGGGCCTGTCCGATCTGGATGGTGACAATGTACCTGATGATTTCGATGCCTTCCCCAATGCCACCTTCCGTTTACCAGAATATTTTCCCGACGGCGCATTTAACTATCAGCATCAAGACAAACTCAAAGGCAAACTTTATGACACCGACAGTGATGAAGACGGAATTCCCGATGAAATTGACTATGACATTGACGGAGACGGACTGACAGATAATTATAATGAAAATCCGCTTTGGAACCACGATACGAGCATTAGCCAGGACCCGACACCATTCAATGCTGAAGATGAGGCCAAGGCTATTTCTGCCGTGGCTTTTGATGCCGGAATTCCGGTGATTGAGCGGGAAAATTTTCACCTGGATATTTATGGGCAGACTGCCTTTTTCATATCAGAAAAAATCACAGATTATTACACCGGTGAAAAATTTCAGCCCGGATGGGGTGTAGCAATTCCGGGTTTCAGCGCAGAAATTTTTAACTGGATCCATTGTAATGTCGAATACCGGTTTTCCGGCGAAAACTTTCTCTTTAATTACTGGGACAGGCTCTATGATATGGAACGGGTTTCCATTCGTCAGATAAATGGTTCGGATAAATTGTGGGCTTTTACCAAGGATGAACTGAAACTTTATAATGAGCCCATGAAAGGGGTTTACGGATCGGCGGATTTCAACCTGCTGGATTACCTGATTTTCAGTACCTATTATCAGCACATGGCATCAAAACATGATGAAATTCGCAGCTTTCGCAGTTCACTGAGCATTCCCCGGGGGCGCATTCCAAAACTGGCGGAAGCTCTGGCTTTTTATCAGCGCAATAATGATAAAAACCCCTTCCGATTTAAAAAACCGTCGGAAAATACTATTCTCGGATACCGTGTGGGCATTGATATTGGCGGCGGTGCCATTTTGTCCTATGTTTATACAAGAACTTATCGCGACCTCGATGGCAACGGTAAAATCAATCCTGGTGATGAAGCTGTAACAATCAATACAATAGAGACAGGGTTCAGGTTTTAAATTCGGACCGGACCTCAAAGGTTAATATTGACCTTTGAGGTCTTCGGGTGTCCGTTTTTATGGTTTTATTACCCGTCGGTGGCGCGGGGCCCTGGCAGCATCCGGGTATAATTCTTCGCTTTCAAAAACTCAAAAAAACTCTTTTCTCCGATATAATATTTCGTTAAGTTTCCCATACGTTTTTTTCGACAATGAGTATTAAAAAGGCTTTGAAACTATAGATTTCGGAGCAAGGGAAAGTCGGTGAATTCCGTCAGGTCAGGAATGAAGCAGCGGTAGCCTATCTTTCCCTGTGCTTCCGATTAAAAGCGCAATCATATGAGTTATCAGGTAATATCAAGAAAATACCGACCCCAGGAATTTGGCGAGATCATCGGTCAGGAACATATCTCGAACACTTTGCGCAATGCCATTAAAAATGACCGCGTGGCCCATGCCTACCTGTTTACCGGCTCCCGGGGAATCGGTAAAACCACCACAGCCAGAATTCTGTCTAAAACACTTAATTGCGCCCACCCCCAAGATTTTAATCCCTGTAATGAATGTATCAGCTGTCGTGAAATTACTGATGGCCGCAGTGTCAATGTCGCTGAAATCGATGGTGCTTCCAATCGTGGCATCAACGAGATTCGTGAACTTCGCGAAAATGTGAAATATCCGCCTACCGGCGGCGCGAAATACCGAATCTTCATTATTGACGAAGTCCACATGCTCACCAAGGAGGCTTTCAATGCCCTCTTAAAAACTCTGGAAGAGCCGCCACCCCATGTCATTTTTATCTTTGCCACCACCGAGCCGATAAAAATACCCGACACCATCATTTCCCGCTGTCAGCGTTATGATTTTCATCGAATTCCAGTGCGCTCCATTGTGCAGATGCTGCAATCCATTGTAAAAAATGAAAAGGTCAACATTGATGATGCGATATTGACCCTGATCGCTAAAAAAGCTGACGGCGGTATGCGGGATGCCGAGAGCCTGCTGGATCAAATCATCTCTTTTTCCGGCGACAAGGTGAATTTCGAAGACGCCCAGCGCATTCTGGGATTGATCGATTTTGAGTACTACCTGGAATTGGGTAACCTGATCCTGGCACACGAAAAGCATATCCTGCTCAACAAAGCCGAGGAAATATTTAATAAAGGTGTCGAACTGAGTGAGTTTCTGGAGGGATTTTCAGAACATTTCCGCAATCTTTTGGTTGCCAATGTCAGTGGTTCAGTAGAAATGCTGGATTTGCCGGATAATGCCAAAATCACCTATCGTGAGGAAGCAAAAAAATGGCATGCCCTGGATATTATGCGGATCATGAAAATGATTGCCGATGCCCGAATAAACCTCAAAACTGCAATCAACCAGCGGACTTTCCTTGAATATCATCTATTGCGGTTGGGGAGTATCGACAACACGGTTGATATTCAAAGCATTCTGGAAAAATTAGACAGTATAAATTTAAGCCAGCCTATTAGTGCTGGTCAAAAAAAAAATCTAAATCCTGACCCCAATACCGGTTCACAAAAAAAACCGGGTTCAAAAACCTACAAAATTCCAGCACCCATAAAGAAAGACTTCGAAGTGGCAGAAAATTCGAAAATCCCGGAGGTTAGGGATAAGGAAGTTTCTTTGTCAGGCGAAGAGATGATGAAAAAATGGAAAGACATAATTCATTTTGTGCACGAGGAAAAATCCTCCGTTGCAGCACTTTTGGAACTGGCAAAAGCCTACTCCGTGGAACAGGGAATTTTAAAAATTATCTATACTAAAAAGTATAAATTTCAGAGAAATATGGTAGAAAATCATAAAACCTATCTGGAAAAAAGAATATCAGAGATTATCAAAAGTCAAATCAAAATCAATTTTTCCCTGTCCGAAAATGCTGAAGATGATCAGGAAGATCCCAACAGTGTTGACGCCATCGCCAGACAACTGGCAGACAAGTTTGGCGGGGAAATTATCATTTAATAACAAAGGAGACTGTTCTATGATGCCCAAAGGTGGTTTGAACAAAATGATGAAGCAATTTAATAAAATGCAACGGGATATGGAAAAAGTTCAGGAAGAACTTGGAAATCTCACCGTGGAAGGTACTGCCGGAGGCGGCATGGTCACGGTCACGGCCAACGGCAACCAGGAAATCGTATCCATAAAAATTGATCCGGAAGTGGCTAAAGATGATGTGGAAATGGTTGAAGACATGATCGTAGCGGCTGTCAATCAGGCCCTGAAAAAAGCAGCAGAACTCAACCAGGAAAAAATGTCATCCATAGCCGGTGGCATGCTCGGCAATCTTCCCGGAGGCATGAAAATCCCCGGACTATGAGCATTTTACCCAAATCCATTGCCGATCTGATTGATTCCTTTTCCGCCATGCCGGGAGTTGGGAAAAAGTCTGCCAAAAGAATGGCTTTTTATGTGTTAAAAGCCGGCCGGGACGAAGCGGTCAATATGGCTAAAGCCATTATCAACGTCAAAGACAGAATTTATCACTGTTCGGAATGTCATAATATTGCAGAAAATGATCCCTGCAATATCTGCCGGGACCCCAAAAGGGACCGCACTCAGATCTGTGTTGTTGAGGATGCCATGGATTTGCTGGCCATTGAAAATACGGCCAATTACCGGGGACTTTATCATGTACTGGGTGGCGTGATCTCTCCGCTCAACGGTATCGGACCTGACAATTTGAATATCACCGACTTACTGCATCGATCAGAAAAAGGTGTGAAAGAAGTTATTCTGGCATTAAATTCAACAAGAGACGGGGAAACGACGGAAATGTTTCTTTCAAAAATGTTAAGTACAAAAGGGGTAAAAGTCACAAGACTTGCACATGGCCTACCGGTTGGGACAAATCTTGAATTTGCCGATGAAACTACCCTTATCAGGGCCTTGGAAGGCAGGACGAACATACTATGAAAAACAATTTTTTTACAGTAGCCAATTTTTTTTCCTTCTTAAGAATTTTACTCACACCCTTATTTATTTATCTGCTTTTTACCCAAAAACCCTATTTCGAAATCCTGGCGCTGATAGTCTTTATCGTGGCCTCCGTCACTGACGCCTATGATGGCTACTTTGCACGGAAATATAATACCATATCCAGTTTTGGTATATTTTTGGACCCTCTGGCTGATAAAATATTAATGTCCGCTGCTTTCTTGTCTTTTGTGGTCATGAAATTAGTCCCCCTCTGGATGGTCATTGTGATTATTTTCCGGGATTTCATGATAACCGGACTGAGAATTTATTTCAATTCCAAAAATAAATCCATGGAGACGAGAAAATCAGCCAAAATTAAGACCGGCGCCCAGATTGGAGTAGTCTGTTTTATTCTGGTTTACCTCATCACTCAACGCTGGCCCTTACTGGCTTTTATGCAAAAACCAGTACATTATTATCTTGTCGAAAATTTTCCGGGGATTTATTGCATCATGTTGATTGTGACACTATTTACGGCCTGGACGGGGATTGAATATCTGATCGTGAACCGGAACGTTATTTTTGCAAAAAAGTAAATGTGTGGAATGTCTTTTAAATCGTTATCAGAGGGGTGACATGAAACGGAAATTTTCTCTGAATTATCTTTTTGCAACCTTTTTTTATGTCGGGTTCATACCCTTTGCGCCCGGTAGCTGGGGGACTTTGGCCGGTTTGCTTTTCTGGCTGTTTCTACCGGTGACCTCAATTTATATCAAATTATACCTGATTATTGCGACTTATCTGACAGGAATTTTAGTTACCGGAAGGATTGAAAGAAAAGAAAATCTTGAAGATCCGGGTTTCATTGTCATTGATGAAGTTGTTGGAATTTGGATTGCCATGTTATTCATCCCGGCACATCTTTCCCGGGATGTCATGCAGCTGGCAATTGCTTTTTTTGGCTTCAGGTTTTTTGATATTATCAAAATTCCACCTATTCGGCAGGCCGAAAAATTTGAAGCCGGCCTGGGCATCATGACCGATGATCTGATTGCCGGGCTGTTTACCGGAATTGTTATTTTTTTGGTCAATTTCTTAAGATAAAAGCAGAATATAATGAAAGCAATAATTATCAGTATTGGTGATGAACTGCTCAGCGGAGACATCGCCAACACCAACGGTTCCTTTATCGCATCTAAATTAAATGAGCATAACATTCCGGTTATTCGTATTCTGGCTGTCGGCGATGATGCCGACAGTATCACTAAAAGTCTTGAAGAAATACCCGAAATGGTGAATATTGTCTTTGTCACCGGTGGTTTGGGACCAACCCATGATGATATTACCACAAAGGTTGCTGCCCGGTTTTTTGACAGTGAATTGGTATTTCAGCAAGACCTTTATGATCGGGTCAAAGCCCGGTTTGCCGGTTATGGCATTCCCATGAACGAAGCGGACAGGTTGCAGGCCTTTTTTCCTGAAAATTGTGAGCGAATTGATAATAATTATGGCACTGCCATCGGAATGCATTTTTTCAAAAATGGTCGGGATTATTTTTTCATGCCCGGCGTTCCTCACGAAATGAAGGGTATGCTGACGGAGCAAATTTTGCCGAAATTGATTTCCGGCAGTCATAAAAAAATGCAGGTCAGAACCCTGCGGACCTATGGCGTCGGGGAATCCAAATTATATCAAAGTATGAAACACTGGATGGAGGAAAACCCAAATATCCGGGTCGCATTTTATCCCAAAGACCGTGGAAATGACATAAAACTTCAATATTACCCGGATTCTGAAAAGGCTGTTGAAAATTTAATTCAGCAGCTGAGTGACAGCATTTATGGGTTTGATAGCGAAGAAATCGAGGAAAAAATTGCTAAGAAATTAATTGAAAAAAAATGGACTCTTGCTGTAGCGGAATCCTGTACCGGCGGATTGATCGCCAGCCGGCTGACAGATATTTCCGGCAGTTCCCAATACATGATGTACGGCATCGTCTCTTATTCTAACGATGCGAAAATGAAATTGCTGGGAGTAAAAGAAGAATCATTGAAAAAATATGGCGCTGTCAGTCAAGAAGTGGCAGCAGAAATGGCCGAAGGGGTTCGCCAATATTCAGATTGTGAAATCGGCATCAGCACCACAGGCATTGCCGGCCCCACCGGGGGAACTGCGGAAAAACCTGTTGGGACCCTCTGGTGCGCTGTTTCCTGCCTGGGAAAAAGCGAAGTTTTTCATTATTGCAGAAATATCAACAGGGAAGCCAATAAAATTCGATTTACTCAATTTGCTTTAAAAAAATTACTGGAAAAATTAAAATAAATCATGAAACGGACATTTTTTGCCATCAAAGTATCAGAAACAACGAAGCAGGCCCTGCAAAAAATGGAACTGGCCTTTCCCCAATTGACTGAAAAAATAAAAATAGCCAATTCAGAAAATCCTCATATCACCCTCAAATTTTTAGGGGATACCAGCGAGGAGGTCTTTGAGACAGTCGATACAGCCTTAAGACAAGAAATGGCCCAAATTTCCACCTTTTCCTTTACATGCAACGGGACCGGTTGTTTTCCGAAACCCTCCCATCCATCAGTCCTGTGGGTTGGTATTAACAAAGGATTGATAAATATTGAGAAAATCCATAGATTGATCGAGCAACATCTTGAAAAATCTGGCTTTGAAAAAGAGAAAAAAAAATTTATTCCGCATCTGACATTTGGACGGGTGAAAAAAGAATTAAAAAGGCTCGATGCCATCGATGCCTTTTTGAAGTACAAATTTGGACCAACTGAAAATCTGGTCCATGAGGTCATCTGGTTTGAAAGCCTGCTGACTTCCTGGGGAGCAATTCATAAACCATTAAGAATATATAAATTAAAATAAAAGAAATATTGGAGGGGAAAGTGGCACAGGAAGATAAAAGACAAGCTCTGGACAGAGCAATTACCCAGATAGACAGACAGTTTGGCAAAGGCTCCATTATGATTCTCGGAGATGACAGAAAAGTTGCAGTGGATGTGATTTCGACCGGCTGCCTGTCCATCGACGCTGCTCTTGGAATCGGAGGTATACCCAGAGGGAGAATATCAGAAATTTACGGCCCGGAATCATCCGGTAAGACCACCCTGGCACTACATATCGTCGCAGAAGCCCAGAAGGCCGGTGGTTACGCTGCATTTATTGATGCGGAACATGCCCTGGATCCGATTTATGCTAAAAAACTGGGCGTCAACACCAACGAATTGCTGGTCTCTCAGCCGGACCATGGCGAGCAGGCACTGGAAATTGCTGAAACATTGGTCAGAAGCAATGCCGTGGATATTATTGTCATCGATTCCGTCGCTGCCCTGGTACCCAGAGTGGAACTGGAAGGAGAAATGGGCGATGCCAATGTCGGACTCCAGGCCAGATTGATGTCCAAAGCCCTCAGGAAACTGACAGGCGTGGTCAATAAATCCAAGACTTCCATTGTTTTTATCAACCAGGTCCGTGAAAAAGTTGGTGTGATGTTTGGCAGCCCGGAAACCACCAGTGGCGGTCGTGCTCTGAAATTTTATACCTCCATACGAATCGACATTCGCCGTATCAGTTCCATAAAAGAAGGGCAGGAAGTCGTTGGTAATCGCACTAAAGTAAAAGTTGTAAAAAACAAACTGGCATCGCCATTTAAGATCGTTGAGTTTGATATCATGTACGGCAAAGGAATATCCTATGTATCCGATCTTGTGGATTTGGCTGTTGAGGCGGATATTGTACAAAAGTCAGGGTCCTGGTATTCCTATGCCAATGAAAAATTGGGACAGGGAAAACAGAATGTAACCGCATTTATGGAACAAAATCCCAAAATTATGGAAGAAGTGGGCGAAAAAGTCAAAGAATACCTGGGGATGAATGGAATCACAGGATCTGAAGATTAAATGGATCTGGAAGAGTTTTTACACAGTTTTGATCAATTTACAATTACAGATATTGAAGTCCAGAAAAAGGATAACAACAGGATATCGGTTTTTTTAAATCATCATTTTGCATTTGGCCTTTCAATTGAAACCTATGAAAAGTATCCTTTGAAAGTCAATGAAACCATAAATCATGAAATGATCGATGACCTGCTGCTTTTTGAAAAGGAAGTACAAGCCGGGACCAATGCTCTGAAGTTTTTAGGTATCAAAGCCAGAACTGAACTCGAGGTCAGAAAAAAATTAAAAACATTGCAGTACGGTTCCGATATTATTGATAAAATCATTGAGAATTTGAAATCCAAAAAAATTCTTGACGACCTAGATTTTACAGAGATGATGGTTCGTGATTTTGTCAAATTTAAAAAAGAGGGTGTTTTTAAGTTAATCAGAAATTTAAAACAAAAAGGCATTTCTGCGGAAATTATTGAAGAGGTCCTTGAAAAATATATTAGCCCTGAAGAACAGTTGGAAAAAGCATTATACCTTGGACAAAAGAAATATGATTTCCTTGGAGAAAAAGAAAATAAAAAAGAGAAAATATACCGTTTTTTAATGCAGAAAGGATTTAAAAAGTCCATTGTAATAGAAGCATTAGGCAAGATTTTTAAAGGGTAGGGGAAAATGAGGAAAGACGACAACAAAGTATTTGATTCGATTCTCATTGTTGAAGATGATGACGGGCTAAATCACCTGATTGCAAAGCGACTGCAGCAATATGGATACAATACCATATCGGCATTCAACGGAAGAGAGGCTCTGCAAATCATACAGTGTAATGACAATATTTTGCTCCTGACCGACTATATTTTACCGGACATGGATGCAAAAAGTCTGATCGATAAAGTGCATGATATCATTCCGGATATTCCGTTTATCATGGCAACGGGCATGGGGGATGAACGTCTGGCTGTGGAAATGATGAAACGAGGCGCCCTGGATTATATCACGAAAGACTCCGGTTATCTGGAAATCTTGCCGGAAGTAGTCAAACAGGCGGAACAAAAAATATTTACCGAAAGAAAACTGATTGAAACCGAAAAGGCCCTGCGAGCCAGCGAAGTCAATTTTCGTCAGATTGTCAAAAAATCCGGAAATGGTATCTTTGTTCGGCAGAATGACCATTTTGTTCTGGTAAATCCCAGCCTGATTCGATCCCTGGAGTACAATGAAGAGGAATTGTTGAGTCCAGAATTTGAACTGCTCGACATCATACACCCCCAGTCCAAAACCGATATACGAGAACTCATCAAAATCTTTGTTCTCTCAGATTTTGTCAATAAAAACCTGGAGATCACCGCTCAGTCCAAATCCGGCAAGACCATTCATTTCGAAATAACACTGACAACTATTCAATGGAATGGAAAACCGGCTATTTTGGGTATTTTAACTGATGTGACGGAATTTTATCATTTAAAAACGGAAATGATCAAAGCCGCCAAGAATGAATCCATCAATATTCTGGCTGGCGGGCTGGCCCACGATTTTAATAATATTTTGTCAGTGGTCCTGGGCAATCTCATTTTACTAAACTCCCGAATGGAAAAAGGGCTGGATGTCACAGAACTGATCAATTCCATCGAGGATACGATTGCCAGTGGGACCGGCCTGACGCGTCAATTGCTGTCATTCTCAAGGGAAGACGAATTGGATACAGATATCATTTCCATGCGGCAGTTGTTAAAACGCACGGTTCGGTTTACCATCAGCGGAAGCAAAGTCCGGGTCAATTACAATTTGCAACAAGACCTTTCACCCGTCAGGGCTGACCGTCACCAGATAGTTCAGGTTATAACCAACCTTGTCATTAATGCCAAACAGGCGATGCCTGACGGAGGTGATCTGACGGTAACGGCAATTAATGTCAATATTGACGAAAATTTATATAAAAATATCCTGAAACCAGGGAAATATGTAAAAGTCTCCATTCGGGATACCGGGTCCGGCATACCTGAAAATTTAAAGGAAAAAATTTTTGAGGCCTTCTTCACCACCAAGGCTTCGGGACAGGGATTGGGACTGGCTACCTGCCTGACGATTTTAAAGCGCCATGAAGGTTGGGTGGAAATGGAAAACCATCATGACGGAGGCGCGGTCTTTTCTTTTTATTTGCCTTCAATCAATGCTCAGATCAGTCCGGAAATTCATTATGAAACAGGCGGCCGGTTTTCGGGTAAAATTCTCATTATGGATGATATGAAAGATGTACGGACTGCCTTGAAATACATTTTGGATGATCTTGGGTTACAAACTGAAATGGTCGAAAACGGAGAAGAAGCACTGAACAAGGTGTTACAGGCTGCGGCTGTGGAACCTTTTGACCTGATCATTGCCGATTTGACGGTTGCCGGGGGATATGGCGCCGTAAAATTAAAAGAAAAAATTGATGAATTAGGGATTGACCAGAAAATTGTCGTCTACAGCGGTTATGCAAACCGGCCGGAAATTAAGAAACCCCAGGAATACGGATTTATCGACAGTTTTATTAAACCCTTCAGAATCGGTGAGTTAAAACAGAAATTAGGAACAATTCTGAAATCATGAAATTTTATAACCGTGACCATGACTATTACATGCAATTTGCTTTAAAAGAAGCGGAAAAAGCCTGGGAAGCCGGAGAAATACCCGTTGGCGCCGTGATTATCCATGAGGGTGAAATCATCGGGAAAGGGTTTAATCAGCGGGAAATGCTCAAAGATCCAACTGCCCATGCAGAGATGATTGCCATATCATCAGCTGCCGAAAATTTGGGGGATTGGCGATTGGAAAATTGTACGCTTTATGTCACCCTGGAACCTTGCCCCATGT
Organism: Fidelibacterota bacterium; assembly: GCA_016934035.1. Classification (GTDB taxonomy): domain Bacteria; phylum Fidelibacterota; class UBA2242; order UBA2242; family JAFGTP01; genus JAFGTP01. The sequence goes on along the minus strand of JAFGTP010000052.1, from coordinate 35,536 downwards.
GTACCGGCGCAATTCTCAACGCCAGGATTCCCAAAGTCGTCTTCGGGGCCTATGACGATGAGGCTGGTATGTGCGGCTCCGTCGAAAATCTATGCGACCAAAATTTACTGAACCATAAAAGTATTATTGTTGGCGGAATTCTGGAAGAACAGTGTGAAATTTTATTAAAATCCTTTTTCAGCAAAGTACGAAACCAACCCAGAGATTAAAAAATATCTTGTAACATCCTGTATTTGTATTAAATTAACTTTGGAAATTGAAACATTTACCGAGGGAAAATTGACTAATAATCGAAAAAATTTTCTGACTACTTCCATTTTGGCAATCACCATTGTGGTAATGAGTTTTGTCACTTTCTTTTTTATTTCCGGCAAAAAATCAAAAATTGATCTTCTACCCACACCAAAAACCATCAAAGTAATGCTCTACAATATCAATCATGGCGAGGACATCGACGGAGGTTATAGCCTAAAGGAAATCATTGAACTGATAAAACTGGAAAAACCGGATTTCGTTCTGCTGAATGATGTGGATAATACCTCAATTCGAACCTATCGTGAGGACCAGGCCCGCAAAATAGCCGGCAACCTCGGAATGCATTTCACCTATGGAAAAAATCAGGAAGTGGAAGAGGGATGGAATGGCAACGCAATCTTGTCCAGATTTCCACTGAAATATGCAGAAAACAGATTGTTTAAAGCCACAGCCAACCCGAAACCAGAGGCCATGCTCTATGCTGTATTTGAGGCTGGAAACAAAACAGTTCACCTCATGACCACGGAACTATCAAAAAATGAAAAAATTGCTGAACAGCAAAATCAGGAAGTCGTTGATAAAGTTGTGGATATCATGGCAAAATTCGCTATCAATGACCCTTTCATTATCGGGGGCAGTTTCAACATGAATTATAATCATTTGAGTATTAAGGATATGAACAATTATCTGGGTAATGTAACCTTAAACGATAGTCCGGCAGACCGACTCACCTATCCGGCTAACAGTCCTCAGTATCAGTTTGATTATATATTTTACAGAAAAAATATCAATCTGATTGGGAAAAGGGTATGGAAGGACAATTATACCAAAAACGCATCGGACCATCTGCCTGTTATTGCTGAATTTGAATTGAAATAAAACGAAAAAATTAAAGGAGGAGAGAAAAACCATGAAATATGATTTTTTAGAAAAGCTGGGAATTCAGGAAATCAATTACGGGGCTACCACCGGAAGCAGTTCCGGATGGATCAAAACAGCCGGAAAGGAACTGATATCCTACTCACCCATAAATGGTGAAGTAATCGCCAAAGTGATCCAGGCAGAGAAAAAAGACTACGAGGAAATCATCAAAAAATCCAGCGAAGCTTTTAAAAAATGGCGCATGATGCCGGCACCTTTGAGAGGACAAATTGTTCGTGAAATAGCCGATGCTCTGCGGGAATACAAAGAGCCCCTGGGTCAATTGGTCACCCTGGAAATGGGGAAAATCAGAGCCGAAGGTCTCGGTGAAGTCCAGGAAATGATTGATATTGCTGATTTTGCTGTCGGACAATCCCGTATGCTTTATGGTTTTACAATGCATAGTGAAAGGCCGGAACACCGCATGTTTGATCAATATCATCCCTATGGTATTGTGGGTGTGATTACAGCCTTTAATTTTCCTGTGGCCGTTTGGGCCTGGAATTCGCTGCTGGCAGCTGTTTGCGGTGATACAACACTCTGGAAACCCAGTTCAAAAACGCCTTTATGCGCCGTTGCTGTTCAGAATATCATTGCCCCCATCGTTGACAAACATGACCTGGACGGGATTTTTTGCATGGTGATTGGTAAAGGTTCTGAAATTGGCGATGCAATGCTCAATGACAAAAATATACCCCTGATCAGTGCTACCGGCAGTACTCGCATGGGTAAGCAGGTCGGTGAAGCTGTCGGAAAACGACTGGGTCGTACTATTCTAGAATTAGGTGGCAATAATGCCATTATTGTGGCTGAAGACGCAAACCTGGAAATGGCAGTTCGTACCGCCCTTTTTGGAGCAGTGGGTACTGCCGGACAGCGATGTACTTCAACCCGCAGAATTATCATTCAAAAATCAGTTAAAGAAGAATTTTTAAATAAACTTATCGCATCCTATAAGCAAATACCCATCGGCAATCCACTCAATGATGCTGTTTTGATGGGACCGGTAGTGGATCAGACTGCCATTGATGATATGCTTTATGCGATTGAGGATGCCAAAAAATCCGGCGGAAAATTGCTGGTGGGCGGTGAAATCCTCAAACTTGAAGGCCTGGAAAAAGGTTACTATGTCACACCGGCGATAATGGAAGTAAAAAACCACTATCCCATCGTTCAAAATGAGACATTTGCGCCGCTATTGTATATCATTGAATACGATGATTTTGAGGAAGCCCTAGCACTGCATAATGATGTTCCCCAGGGATTAAGTTCCTCCCTCTTTACCAATTCAGTGAAAAAAGAACAACTGTTCCTGTCTCACAGAGGCTCCGATTGTGGTATCGCCAATATCAACATCGGTACATCCGGTGCCGAAATTGGAGGCGCTTTTGGGGGTGAAAAAGAAACCGGTGGCGGTCGGGAATCCGGGTCCGATTCATGGAAGGCCTATATGCGAAGACAAACCAACACCATTAATTGGAGTGAAAAATTACCCCTGGCTCAGGGAATAAAATTTGATCTGTAAATCATTTAAAGGCTGCTAAAAATGCAGCCTTTTTCATTTATTCCAGAAAAATTATTGAAAAAATTATAACAAATCTCAATTAAATATTAAATTGTACCGATATATTCCTTGAGATTAATAAAAATACAAATTATATTAAATAATTAGTATAATGCACAAGGATTATTTAATATTGGGAATAAATGTTTAAAAATAAAAGGATCGATATGAAGAAACAAATAATGGTATTCTTTTTAATTTCCCTTTTTTTTATTCAATGTGACAGAATATTGGATGAAGGAAAGAATAAACTCAAATTAAGTGGATATGTATTAAATAAAGTGACTAGTGAACCAGTGGAGAACGCCCTCATTTCCATTCCTAGCGAAAATAAAACAGAAACCTCAAATGAAGAGGGATTTTTTGAATTCAACCTGGAGTTTAGTTCCAAATCCAATCTAATTGTCTATGTCAGTCGCGACAGTTTCTACACAGAGTATTTCGTTCAGGAAGTCAAACCGGGTAAAGATGTGGAACTGGAAAACATTCTGCTGGAGCCCGTGGAACAGTATACCATTATCAAAGGAACTCTATTAAACAGTTTTAACAACGATCCAATTTCAGGCGGAGAAATTATTAATAATCTCTATGATGCCAGTTCCTATACCAACAATTCGGGTAATTTTTACATCACCTTTTATACCAATGAGTCTCAAACAATTGCATTGATTTGCAAATCTACCTACTTTAATCCTGAAACTTTAACCGTTGAAATCAAACCCGGCTACACCTATGATCTGCAAAATATTTATCTTGATTATACCTATTCACCGGCTACAATTAGCGGAAAAGTCATTGATGCAAGGGCTGATACAGCCGTATTTGATGTAAAAGTGACTTTGGTTGATGAGTCAAATGTTTATACAAATACAAGCAGTGACGGTAACTTTTCATTAGATGCCCAGATCAATGAAACCGGGCCTGTCAGTTTGCAACTCAGCAAATATCCCTTTAGTTCACGAGTGATAACCATTGACCAGATATCTCCGGAAGAAGAAATATCCATTGGTGAAGTGACCATAACTCCGCCTCAATATGCGAAGGCCACCTTTTATGGTTACGTGGTTAATGAAGAAGGTGAAGGAATTATAACAGCCACCATCACCTGTCCACAGTTTCCCTCTTTTGTCGCCACATCTGCGGCATCAGGCCGATTTAGTTTTAATCTCCAGGTGGACAAAACCGAAGAACTGGTTTTTAACTTCACGCATAATAATTTTATGACAAAATCTGTAACAGTTGCTGCCTCACCAGAAGCCATTATCAATATGGAAAATATTGTATTGGCTGATAAATATGACCCCGCAATCATATCAGGTAAAATTGTGGACGATCGTTCTAATGAGCCGATTTTAGGCGCCAAGGTGCTGGACAGTTATTTTGGAATATATACCTATTCTGATAATAATGGCAATTTTGCTTTGGAGTTGCCTGTATCGACGCCTGTACAATTATCCTTAGCCGTCAGTAAATATCCCTATACAACGAAAACCATCACCATCGATAATGTTATTCCCACTGAAACCATTGATATTGAAGTTGTCCGGTTGCTGCCTCCGGCTATCAGCCCCTTGGAACTGACCGGAAAATTAATCAACAGCGATGAAGAAACTATTGCCGGTGTTGTTGTGACCGTGGAAGAGTATCCTGAGGCTGTCGCCAGTTCAAATGAATATGGTCTTTTTTCTATCAACTTGCCGGTCACAGAATCCAGTGAGACCCTTCACATCAATTTTGCTGCCACCAACAATTATCAAGCCCAGGAAATGATGATAACCGTTGAAAAAGAAACGGATAAATACCTGGGCAACATCACCCTTGAAAAACAATATGAGAATGCAGTTATCAGCGGGACCATCCTAAATCAGCGGACCGGTCAGCCAATAGCCAAAGCCAAAGTATTGGATGATGAAACCAATTTATTTGTCCTTTCAGGGGATGATGGAGCCTTTTCCCTGGAATTGCCCATCTATACCCCTACCGATATCACTCTGAATTTTAGTAAATATCCTTATACTTCCAAAACCAGGTCTCTGGACCAGGTAACGCCGGAAGAACATGTAGACCTGGGCTCAATTTCACTGACACCACCCGCCTATGCCCCCATCACCATCAGTGGACAAGTGCTGGATACGGACACAAAACTACCCATTGAAAATGTATATGTTTATATCAACGAGTTTGCTGAACTGGCCACCTATTCCGATGCCTATGGTAATTTCAGTATGGTTGCGCAGGTTGACACTGTCCAGGATATCCATATATCCATTTCCAAGTCCGATATTTATAACACCCTAAACCTGGTAAAAACGATCGAACCTGAGACAGATTTGGCTTTAGGCATTATAGAAATGAACAGCAAATATGATCCGATAACAATTACCGGAAGGGTGATTAAATATTCAGACGGATTACCTCTGGAAGGAGTCAATGTCAGTATTATTGAAATGCCGGAGCAATTTACTAAAACCAATGCAAACGGGCAGTATGAATTATCAACAGTGATTACACAGGACTATAACATTCATCTGGCTTTCTACAAAGCAGAGTACATTTCTGATACTGCGGAAGTGGCTGTTTCTCCCAACACCGATGCAACGGTATCTGATATTCCTTTATTAGAGAAAATTACCAAACCGGCCTCCATTATTTTTATCAGCGCCGAACCGCAGGATATTCGTGTCAAAGAAAGTGGTGGCAACGAGACATCAATGCTGACCTTTGAGGTCAGGGACTCTTCCGGAATTCCCATTGATGTTTCTGAAGACACAACCGTATTCGTTGAAATTATTTCACAGCCGCCACTGATGGGGCTTGATGATATTCAGGCATCTGTATATCCCAATGAATGCCGAACCAACAGCAGTGGTCGTTTATATACAAGTATCACAGCGGGTACTGTGGCAGGTCCTGTGGAAGTCCAGGCTTATCTCTATACCGAAGATGGTGACCTGGTAAGGTCAAAGCCTGTGGCTTTGGTAATCCATGCCGGTCATCCTGATCAGGTCCATTTTTCAGTTGCGCCGGATGTCAAGAATATCGCCGGACTAGTGTATAGTTCACTGACAGATATTGTGACGGCTGTTGTGGGTGATAAATATGGAAACTGGGTCGATGATGGTACGCCTGTCTATTTCACAACTTCAGGAGGAGCCATTGACGGATATAATGCAACCACAAAAGCAGAGGCTACCGTCGTCTTAAAAACAGGTCCCAACCCACCATTGGCAACCAATGGGTTTGTGACAATTACTGCAAGAACAAATGATAAAAATAATAATGTTATTGAAACCAATAACCTGATTCTGTTTTCGGGACACTCCTATATATCTGATTTTATTGTCATTTCCCAGGCAAGTGACCCTCAGCCCGGCTACCTGGCTACTTTGGACCAAGGTGGTTCTGCAACAATTAATTTTACTGTATCTGATGTGGAATTTGGAAACCCGTTAACTTCAGGAACAACCCTGGATGTCAGCGCCACCCCTGATACTTTGGCTGCCGTCAATTCTACATTTCCGGAAGATGGTCTTTCAGACATTATGTATGGCGGTACAGAATATTCCTTAACGGTGGTAGATAATCCCAGTTCAATCTCCGGTGGAGCAGTCAATATTCAACTGAAGCTGACCAGTTTCAACGGAAATATTACTCGCATTATAACGGTTTATGTGAAACCATTGCCGACACCATAAGAAGATTCATATCAATAAAAAAGGGGTGACATCATCACCCCTTTTTTATTGATATGAAGTAAATTTCAGAATTATGACAGCTTGGGCTGGCCTTTAGTAGAAATTTAATTCGATAGTCAGCAGAAATTTACCGACGAATTCCTTAGAAAAATTGTCTTGCACAATTATTAACTGCCTCAGTATCCCTCTTTATTATCAAGGATTAATACCCAGTCGTTGCCCCGTTTTGTCTGTCCCGGCGGATCATAATTCTGAACATGGTCATCATCTTTGACTGTGATACTTTTCAGTTTGTCGTTGGCACGGGGATTAAACCAGGAGGCCTCCACTTTGTTGAAATTGATTTTTGAAAAATCCACCTGGAACTCTTTGCCAGTCGGCGCATAGATCAAGGCAAAACCATCGCCGGTACAGGCCACCAGATACCCTTCCGGGTCATCATTGTTGGTGACGAGTAATTCTTGTGACGGTTTCAGGGTAATAAAATTTCTGGAAGTAACCAGTTCCTTCAGAAATCCCATCTGAAAGGCGCCATTTTCATCCAGGGCTTCCCGCCAGGTGATACGGTTTTTGGCAGTCAGGGGCAGAAACTGATGTTCGTGCTCATACATTTGCCAGACGGGATTGCAACCATAGCTATGGCCGCAGGTGCCGGAAAAAATTGACCAATAAGCTGCCTGTCGAACATCAAAATCATCAAATCGTCCACTGGCAACTTTTTCCCAGTCATAATTTACCGGAAGCAATTCATAACAGGGTTCAGCGTTGAGCGTTGGTTTTGGATTGTCCAATTGCAGGTCCGCCTTCGCCATTTCGTAAACCCGTTCATTATTGCGTTTTTCATGATAGGAACCCCAGGCATGCATATCGATCCAGGGATCATTTTCAAACCATGTTGAAGAGGATTCATAGCAATGGTAGGTCATAAAGGTTTTGTAATAGGCCGCTTTGCCGTCAAAATTTCGGGTTCCGGATATACCGTCGGTAATGCCCTCAGCCATAGCCCGCCAGATTTCCACACCGTTGGTGGCTTCGTCAGGCTTTCTGTCTCCACCGAGGATCCAGACAATCTTGTCATTATAATTTTTAAACCGATCACCGAGGTACCAGCCATAGTCATAACCTTCTTCCGGAACAAGAATGAGTTGGTTTCGAAAACGGGGCGTCACATATTCACCCCAGCAGGGTAGCACACCCATGATCATTCCCTGACGAATTCCTTCGGCAATGATCCATTCTGCATGGTCCCAGTAATCATATTCCAGGGTGTTTTGAAAATGATTCCCAGGTGTGGTACTCAATTCAAAACGATAATCATTTTTCAAAGGAAAATCCCCATAGGGATTGGGAAGTGTAAAAGCCTCATTTTCAGGAATCAGAACACACTGAATAAGGTTGAAACCCTTGGCAGCGCGGTTTTGAAAATAGGCCGATGCCTCTTCCCTATCCAACCGGTGAAACAGTTCCCAGGCGGTATCGCCCAGCAAAAAAAAAGCTTCTCCCCGCAGGGTTTGTAAAAAGCGGTTATTGGACGTCACCCGCAAGGGCTGGCCTGTCAGCGAATTACAGGCAATCAACCATATCATTCCCAATATTATCCTCTTCATTGTGATATATCCTCCAAACATTTGATTACCAAAAAAGTAGGAATTTTTTACTAATTACCAAAGATTTTTAGCACATAACTTTCAATAGCTTTTTCCGACAAGCCTTTCAGACACCTTTTTTTTCGCACTTTCCGATATCAGTCAAAAAATTATTAAAATTCAGGTTGCCAAAATGGAAAAATTAGCATAAATATGGTGCCAAAAATATGAGGAACCTTTATGAAACCGATTGTTGAAACCATCGTCCTGCTCATCTTCAGCAATGTCTTTATGACCTTTGCCTGGTACTCTCATCTCAAGGAATTGAACCATAAATTCTGGCTTATCGCTGTATTTTTCAGCTGGGGAATTGCTCTTTTTGAATATATGCTGCAGGTACCGGCCAATCGTATAGGTTTCACTGTGCTCTCTGTCGGTCAATTAAAAATCCTTCAGGAAGTGGTAACCCTCAGCGTCTTTGTTCCCTTTTCAATTTTTTACATGAAGGAGCCCTTCAAAGTGGATTACCTCTGGGCCGGTCTCTGCATACTGGGCGCTGTCTTTTTTATTTTTAGAGGAAAATTTGCCTGATGACCCTTCAGGACAATGCTGGTAATAAAAAAAACCTTAGAAAGCACCTTTTTTCTTTGTTTTTATATTTCATTTTTATATTTTCTGCATCTTAAATAATGAAATTATTCAAGGAAAAAACCATGAACACAACTCTCATTGCCCTTTTAATTTTTATTTTATTCATCTCAATCTTTGTTGCCATGCTTTACAATATGCTCGTCCGCAAACGCAATCAAGTAGACAATGCCTTCGGAGGCATGGATGTTCAATTGAAAAAGCGCTACGATCTTATTCCCAATCTTGTGACTACAGTCAAGCAATACGCCGCCCATGAAAATGACCTGCTGACCCGAATCACCGAGATGCGTTCCAAAGTATTTGAAGGCAATTTAAGCCCCAATGAAAAGGTCGCTCTGGACAACCAGATATCAGCCGGAATGCGTAGTCTTTTGGTTGCGGTAGAAAATTACCCCGATTTAAAAGCAAGTGAAAACTTCATCAATCTGCAACGTTCACTCAATGAAACGGAAGCACAGATTTCAGCCGCACGCCGTACCTATAACGCCGTTATTACCGATTTCAACAATGCCATCCAGAGTTTCCCCTCAAACATTCTGGCTGGAATGATGGGACTGGCACCCAGGGAGGTTTTTGTCATCACAGAAACCGAAAGGCAAAATGTTGAATTAAAAAATCTCTTTAATCAATAATCAGCAATTCCTGATGACCTCACTTTTGGGCTTCAATTCTGTTTTCCTAAAAGCACCTGTTGAAAGAACTCGGTCCTTCGGAAAAGAAGCCAAAAAACCTTGTTTTGTTAATCATTAATCCAATAAAAACAGAAGTGTCATGCAACAAAAATTAACTTTTCTGACAATTCTCCTGCTTGCTCTTTTTCATTCCTGCAGCAGTAAATCTGACTCGAAAAATTTTTCCGATTACAAAGTATCGGTTATCATTCCGATTGAATTTGAAAACAATACAGAAATACAAAATTTCATTGCCGAATATCAGTCTTTTGTCAATGAATTCAACTATTTGTCCTGGAAAATAATGAAAGCAGCCAGTCTGGATAAAAATAACCCCGACAGACAGATCAATGAAGATGACCTGTCATTGATACAAATGGCGAAGGTGACTCCGCTGGTATTGAAACAGGCAAAACTCTCCCAAAAACGGGATGCCCTACTGGAAACTCTGACAACCCAGCTGCCATCACTGCCTGAAAATGAGCAGCGCGCACTACGAGGCGTCATTGCAATGCTCGATGCCCGCACAGGCGTACTTGAACCTGAAAATGAGTACCCAAATGGCCTGCCACCAACTGAAAGTGAAGCGGCAAACCGGTATGAAACCGGGGCCGGTCCTGAACCGACCAGCCAAACAGTGACGATCAACCGGGATTCTGTTGACCTGGAAAAAGAGCGGGAAGCCCACATTGCTTATTTAAAGGCAATAGGCCAATGGGAAGAGCCTAAAAATAAAAAACCTAAAATTACCCTGGAAACGATTTTCGGAATTGGATTTACGCTCTTTATCCTTTTTTCCTTCATCTATCGAAGGAAAAATAAAAAAGCCGGGTCAACATTCTTTCAGCGTTTGTCCCATATTTCAAGCGAAATTAAAAACAATTATGATCAAATCCCAATTGAAGAATTGAAAAACAGCAACCGTTTTACAGAAGAAGAGCGCCAGTTCTTTGAAAAGGGCGACGTGTTCATTCGTGGACTGACTGGAGAAAAGGAGAGTGCCCCAAAAGCCGATGCTGCGGACCTTGAAGAATGCGGCCATATTGTCGCCTATGAAAATTTGCATGAATTGTTCAAAAAGGAGTTAAAATCATCGCTGATATCCATTGAAAAAAGTCGTAAAGGCTACGCCCGGTTGTTCATCCTGACCATTTTGATTTTTGCCGCCGGAATCCTGTCCTTTGTTCTGGTCATGTCAGCCTATTATATCAATATCTTTGCCGGTATGGTCCTTCTGGTCCTGGCCATCGTACTGTTTATCAAAGCCATCATTAATTCCATTAAATATAGAAATGAATTCAAATCCAATATCGTCGAAAAAGTAGTCCGCCTGATCAATCCAAAATACACCTATGAACCCAACCGACATATCACCTTGGAAAAATTTATTCAGAGCAAAATTCTGGACTTGCCGGTCAATAAATCCATGGGTGACGATTATATCTGCGGAAAAATCGACAAAACCCTGTTTGAGTTCTCAGAGTTTGTCGCCCAAAGCCAATATGAAACCACTGATAGCGACGGTAAAAAAGTGACTCAAATCGATACTCTGTTTAATGGAATATTCTTCCTCGCTGATTTCCACAAACACATCTCAGGAGAAACCTTTATTGTACCCGACAGCACCAAGAGCCTGCTGGGAAAATTCGGACAAAAATTTCAACATAGTTCGCGGGGTGAACTGGTAAAACTTGAAAATCCTGAGTTTGAAAAATATTTCACAGTATTTTCTACCAGCCAAATCGAAGCCCGCTACATACTAACCCCGACCATGATGGAAGGTATTGTCAGTATCCGCAAAAAAATTGACCGCAACTTTTATTTATCTTTCATTGGTGAACGGGTCTATTGCGGTATCGAATTCAATGAAGCGCTTTTTGAATCCTCCATTTTCAGGCCCGTCCGTTTTGCCGATATTGAATTAATGTACTCCTTGTTTTCACTCATCGAACTGATCATTGCCGAAATGAATCTCAATATCCGCATCTGGACCAAATCGTAAACAAAAAATTATGACGGTTAAAGAACTTTATTCACAAGAAGTAAAAATGAAAAAAAAGAGAAGCCTGAATTTTCAATTCAATCAGAAAGTTTTGACTTGTTCCCAAACACTGTCCGCATCTCCCACCACAATATTTCCGTTCCTCTGCCCAAAAAGAGAATACGACTGGATTGCTCCATGGTCTTGTCATATTCTATATTCCAAATCCGGATTTGCTGAACTGGATTGTGTTTTTAGCACAGATTTTCCCGGAGATCCGCACGAAACCTGGACCATCGATAGGTACGAGCCTGACCATTTGATTCAATTCATCAGGTTTTCAGAATCCAGAATTATTCATTTCAAGATTGAACTTCATGAAAAAAAAATGGAACAACCTCAGCAAACTGGGAACAATGCTGAACCATTTTCTCACCACTGGGGAAATATTGAAATAATTCAATTAGTCTATGCAAATTGATCATTGTAATACCGCTTTTTCGATTTATTAAAAAATACTCCTAAAAAAGATGATTTTTCATAACATAATCCTTTATATTTTAACAGTTAGAGACAAAATTAAATTAAAAAAACCCGTTTGCCCCATAAAGCAGGGCTAAAAAATGAATGTAAAGGAAATCCGTAAGGGATAGAAAGAGGGTATCAAATGCAGATTTCAAGACGTGAATTTTTAAAAGCGGCAGGCAGCGCATCAATCCTGACCCTAATGGGTTGCGGCATCGGAAAAAAGGTCAACCGGCAACCGAACATTTTGTTTATCATGTCCGATGACCACGCTTACCAGGCGATCAGTGCCTACAGCAACCATCTGATTTCTACCCCCAACATTGACCGGATTGCCCGGAATGGAATGAAATTTACCAACGCCTGCGTCACCAACTCTATTTGTGCGCCTTCACGGGCGACGATTCTTACTGGCAAACATTGTCATATTCATGGCAAGGTCGATAATCTTTTTCCTTTTGATGAAACCCAAACGACTTTTCCTCAGATTATGCAGGAAAAGGGCTATCAGACCGCAATGATCGGCAAACTTCACTTTGGTAATAATCCCAAAGGTGTTGACGATTTTATGATATTGCCAGGGCAGGGAAATTACCTCAATCCGACTTTCATCACCCAAGCAGGCAATGTAGAAAAGGAGGGCTACTGCACTGATATTATTACAGATTTGACACTGGAATGGCTGGAAAAAAAGCGTAACCCGGAGAAACCCTTTTTACTCATGTATCTGCACAAAGCGCCCCACCGTCCCTGGTGGCCCCGGGCCGATAAAATGGCAGAATTTGTGAGCCGAAAATTCCCCGAACCTGCAACACTTTTTGATAATTATCAAAACCGTGGCGCCGCTGCCCCTTCAGCCGAAATGAACCTGCTTTATCATATGAAATACGGGCATGATTCCAAAATCCGTCCTGAAGTGCAGAAAGCCATGGCTCCGCTGGAGCCAAATATTCCTCCTTTTATCTGGGGCGGCGTCGATGGGTTTTCAGCAGCCTTCAATCGGGCTACAGAAGATCAAAAAAACCAATATCAGCCAACACTGGACAAAATCAATCAGGATTTTCAGGAAAACTGGCCGAAAATGACTATGGAAGAAAAAATGCGCTGGAAATACCAACGTTACATGCAGGATTACCTCGCCTGTATTGCATCAGTTGATGATAATGTGGGACGGGTCCTCGATTACCTTGAATACAACAACCTGACTGACAACACCATTGTGATCTATACCTCAGACCAGGGGTTTTATCTGGGCGAACATGGCTGGTATGACAAACGCTTTATCTATGATGAATCCTTTAAAACACCCCTGCTGGTCCAATGGCCACACAAAGTGAAAGCCGGTTCCGTCTGTCATGAAATGGTGCAAAATCTGGACTTTGCTCAAACTCTGCTGGATGCCGCCGGTATCGAAGCCCCCAATGATATGCAGGGTGAAAGCCTGGTACCCTTGCTCAAGGGCAAAAACAAAAAATGGACCCGGGACGCCGTTTATTATCATTACTATGAATTTCCCGGAGAACACACAGTCAAGCGACATTACGGCATTGTTACGAAAGACTATAAATTGGCCCATTTTTATTACGATGTAGACCAATGGGAATTATATGACCGGAAAAGGGACCTTCACGAAATCAATAATGTTTACAATGACCCCTCCTATGCCGAGATCGTCCGAAAACTGAAAAAACAGTTATCTGATTTGCGAATAAAATATGGTGACTCTCACGAGCTGGACCAAAAATATCTGACCCAATACCTGGAGAAACTTAAACAATAAAATAACCGGAAAATCATCAAAAACCTGGGCCACACCATGGTGCAGTTACCTTAAACAAAAATTCAGTTTAATCCGGAATCATTGGGAATCGGCTCCAAGACATGATTTGATATAATTTAGTCCATTCAAAATTTTTCACATTATCTGTTGAGAATTTCAATAATCTTGTTCAAGATTATTGGTGATCTATAGAAATACAGAATTATCGATCAGCAATGCCCAGCAATGATAAAAAGTGGAAAAAAATACAAAAAGGGTCGATTTTATATTGTCAGAACCCTCAATTCTCCAGAAATTCAGACTATAAAAAATATTATATCAAAACATTTTTTAAATCAAAAATTTTCCTCAAATTTCTGGCTTTTTAAGAACCTTTGAAAATTGGAATAACTATGAAATTACATCATCTTATTAATCCTGAACTAATGACTTCAAATATCCATTGCGACGCAAAAGAAAACCTGATTCATACCCTGATCAGCCTCTCGCTGAAATCCAAAATTGTCCAGAAATCAGGTCTTGATTTTGATTCGATACTGGAAAAAGTAATGGCCCGGGAAGCGATGAGCACAACCGGCATTGGTAAAGGAATTGCTATTCCCCATGCTCGTTTTGACGAACTCGAAGATGTTGTCATTTGCATGGCAACACTTAGCCATGAACTGGATTTTCAATCGGTTGATTCCAAACCGGTGAGAGTTGCGGCCATGCTGTTGATTCCACAATCCATGCCCACCAAAGGTCTGCAGGCCATTGCGCAGATCACACGGTTGTTTTCGGAATCCAGGGATGAAGTGGTTTCAGCGCAGGACAACAACGCCCTGATAAAAGTCATTTCTTACGCCAATCTGGTCCTGGACCAGCCGATCATGGCCAAAGACATTATGTCAAAACAAGCCCTTGAAATCACTCCCGCGATGTCACTGCATCAGGTATCGGCATTGATGGGTCTGCATAAACTTCATGCTGTTGGTGTAACAGACGAAACAGGAGTATTATGCGGTGAAATCACATCAGACCGGCTCCTCAATTTGGGGGTCCCGGATTTTTTCAAAAATCTGAAAAGCGTTTCCTTTGTCAGCTATTTTGACCCTTTTGAATCCTATTTTGAAAAAGAGGCCAGTTCAAGGGCCCTGGATGTCATGACACAGGATTATTGCACTATCAATCGTAACACAACTATTCTGGAAATCGTTTTTGCACTGACTGTAAAAAAATATCCAGTCCTTTACGTGGTGGATAATAATAAACTCATCGGTGTCGTTGATAAAAGTATTGTGCTGGACAAAATCATTAATTATTAAGGATGGTCCTATGACTACGACAATTATAATATTCCTGATCACCTATTTTTTTATCGCAACAGAAAAAATTGATAAAACCGTCGCTGCACTGCTGGGCGCCAGTGCTGTCATTTTTTTGCATACGGCCCCCTATGAGGACCTTCTATCTAAAATTGATTTCAACGTCATTTTTTTACTCATGGGAATGATGATAACCGTAGGTATCCTTTCGATAACCGGCATATTTGAATGGGTGGCTATCATGCTCGCCCAGAAAGCTCGGGGAAACGGCATAATCATCACCCTCTTTTTTATTGTGATCACAGCCTTTTTTTCTGCATTCCTCGATAATGTGACCACCATTATTCTGGTTGTACCCATCACCATCCTGATCACCCAGATTCTCAATATTCCAACAGCGCCATTGCTGGTCCTGGAAGCGATTTTTTCCAATATCGGCGGCACTGCCACATTGATCGGCGACCCGCCCAATATCCTGATAGCCTCCCAGACAAACCTTTCTTTCAAAGATTTTATTGTCAATCTGGCCCCTGTGGTGGTGGTCATCATCACCATCGCCCTGGCCCTGGTCTTCCTGCTTATGCAAAAAATCTTTCACGTCAATCCTATACTCAAAAAACGAATTATGAAAGCCGAAGCGAAACTTGCCATTGTTGAACCGCAGATGTTGGTCAAGGCGTTGATCGTTTTTGGTTTTATCCTTGTCGGGTTCTTCATCAGCCATGTCATTCATATTGACGCCAGTATAATATCTCTGGCAGGTGCACTGGTGATGGTGCTGGTGACCCAAATGGATTTCCATCAAGTTCTGAAATTTGTGGAATGGAACGCAATCTTATTTTTTATCGGGCTTTTTATGCTCATCGGCTCCATGGAAACAAACGGAGTATTTGACATTTTAGGCCATCACATGCTGACCGCTACCAATGGTAATCTGATGTTAACCGCTTTTGCCGTGCTTTGGTCCAGCGCGATCATATCCTCAATTGTCGACAATATACCTCTGGTCATTGCTATGATACCCTTGCTCAAAACAGTAATTCCTGTCTTTGCAGCACAAATGGGTATTGAGGGCAACGAAATACTGGTACAGCAACAGGTCAGTAATCCGCTTTTCTGGTCGCTGGCTCTGGGTGCGTGCCTTGGGGGAAATGGCACACTTGTCGGTGCATCGGCAAATGTCGTGGTCTCTCAAATCGCCAAACGAAACAATTTAAAAATTAGCTTCGGCTATTTTTCCAAATATGGCATTCCTTTTATGCTGTTAAGTCTGGTTATCAGTACGGTTTATATCTGGCTTCGCTTCTTTTAAGTTTTAAACGGATTCTAATCACTGTTCACCGTGCACAAAAAACATAGCGTAATTTCCTCATACTTCGGATTGTATTAAAAGCATCAGTGCAAATAATGAACAGGGCCTTGAGGCACAGGTAAGTTTTTTCTTGCATTTCACAGAGGTTTTTGAGTATTTTCCATGTTACCGATAACTTCCAAAAGGGATAATAAGTGAAATATTTTAAAGAATTATTATTTTTACTGTTCATAACAGTAATGCTTCGGGGCGACGGACAAAATATTATTGGGTATTATCCTTATTGGGTGACCGATTTTTATTCACCCAATAATATTCCAACTTCACAAATGACTCATCTGGTCCATAGTTTTATGTGGCCGGAAGCTGACGGGTCTGTCGGGCACCCCGATCAATTTTTCAGCATAACGCCTTCCCTGATTAATATTGCCCACAACAATAATTGCAAAGTCATGGTTTCAATCGGAGGCGCGGGATACGGAATCCACTTCGATGCTGTTTTTGCCGACGCTGAAAAACGGAAAAAATTCATAAACGAACTCGTTGAAATTTGTCAGGACTACGGCTATGACGGAATTGATATCGACTGGGAACAACCCGACTCACATACCGACAAGCAAAATCTTAATCTTTTTGTGCAAGAATTGAGTGATAAAATTGCAGATAACCTGGCGGAAATATCCATATCCATAGCTGTACCGGCTTCTGACTGGCGCGGCAAATATTATGACGCCGCTTTTCTTAAAAATTATGTCAGCTGGTTCGGTGTTATGACCTATGATTTTTACGGCAGTTGGAGCAATGTATCGGGGCATAATTCTTCATTGTATAAAGATCCCGGTGATCCGCAATACCTGACCATAGACAGCGCAATCAGGGAATACTGGCACAATACCAAAAAAGTGCCCTATAACCAACTGGTCAGCGGAATTCCCTTTTACGGCTACAAGTTTGCCGGAGCTGCTGGTCCCTACCAAAACTTTACTTCCGCCACTTATGTCTCATACCGAGATATTCAGTCGCTTAATCAATATCAGTACATATGGAATTCTGACGCCCGGGTACCTTATCGGATCAACAGCAACACCTTCATCACCTATGATGACACCCTGTCTGTTCGCTATAAATGTGAATACGCCCGTGAAAAAAAACTCGGTGGTGTTATGATCTGGGAAATTTCACAGGATTTTTTTAATCCTGACGAACAACCCCTGCTGAATACCGTCATTCGGGAAATGCATAAAACAACAGCAATCATTCATGCGGGACCCGAAATATCCACGGATTTTTCAATATCACAAAACTATCCAAATCCCTTTAATGCCGGGACATGTTTCAAAATCACAATCGCTGACGATCTGCAATTGCAACTATCAATTTATGATATCAATGGACATCCGACTGAAACTTTATACAATGATAAAATAATGGCAGGAACCTATGATTTTCTGTGGACAGCCCATCAAAATATCACCAGCGGTGTCTATTTTTTAAAGGCAAAATCCAAAAACAATGTGCAATCGGTCAAAATGGTTTACCTGAAATAAATCAGAAATATTCAACCCTGTTTTTTTATCGATATACGGAAAACTCTATTTGTTTTTAACCTGATAAAAAAAACCCCTTGTGCCTTCAATTACTTCAATTTTACCTTCGGCATCCAGTACATCCAGGTATTTATTGATTTCATTCATATGCAACCCCAAAACCTGCGACAGATCATCGATGGTACAGGGACGCCGAAGGATTGTTTCCAGGATCGCCTGTTCAATATCCTGGCGAAAAGACTGAATATTTTTTCTGGCTGGTGCTTTGGAAATAATTTCGACATTGTCCAAATGCCATAAATCAATCACATGCTGGAGTTCAGCCTGAGTTGCTGCTTTTAAATTTGAAACAGTACCCGGCCGGTCCAGAGTATTTAACTGAACCGAATCAGGATTAATTTTGATAATCGCTTTTTTCAATTCTGACAATTCCGTAGTAGAATCATTATATCCCGGCAAAATAAAAACTTCTAACCATAGTTTTCCTTTATAGTCGCTGCTGAAATCAATCATTCCCTGAATGTATTGTTCAATTGAAAGACCTTTTACCGGACGGTTGATTTTCTCAAAAACCGCTTGTGTCGCAGCATCAAGCGAAGGCAGAACCACATCTGCGTCCATCAATGTCTTTCGGACCGTTTCATCATAAAATAATGTTCCATTGGTCAAAACAGCAACAGGAATGGCGGGACGGATTTGTTTTATCAATTGCAGTACTTCCAAGATTTTTGAATTCAACAATGGTTCGCCTGAACCTGAAAAGGTCACATAATCAGGATCGGGATGATGATTAAAATAATCTGTCAGTTCATGCTTTATTTTTTCAAAGGGAATATATTCTTTGCGCTCCAACGTGAGTTTTGTTGTCTTCCCCACCTCACAATAAACACAATCCAGCGAGCAAACCTTTTTGGGCACCAAGTCAAGACCCAGTGATATACCCAATCTTCTTGATGGCACAGGACCAAATAAAAATTTGTACATGATTTTTCACCTTTTTTAGACTTTAATAAATTTAAAACTAATTTTTGAAAAATCATAAAGCGATATCTGCTTTCTGAATAAAAAAAATTTATACATCGAATCCGGATCAGGCCATAAGGGGGAACCATCAAAACAGGAATATAACCAGAGGCCTTTCAAACCAAACCCGCTGAACCCACAGCTGTTTTTTGTGACACAAGTCATAAAATATCTGATTCGAGGCTAATTATATTTGCATGTCGCCAACTAAAAGTAATTTTGAAAATCATAGAGAAAAAATTTAACTAACAAAAAGGAGATGAAAAAATGACAAAAAAATTCTTAACAGCAATGATGATGATGATATCACTGATGTTTGCACAATCCGATTATTTCAACAAAGAGACTGTTAAGCCCTTTATCTTTTCAGTGTTGGATGCTGAAAAGGATTATGAAAACCCCAATGCCGAAAAATCAACTAATTTCCATCTTACCCTTTTTTCAGGCCGTGTCAAAAATGTCTATGGCCTGCAACTTGGACTGATTGCCAATTCAGTCAGCGGTGATTTCCTGGGTCTGGATGCAACGGGTATATACAGTGGCATCAAAGGCAATTTTGCCGGTTACCAGACTTCGGGCATTGTGGGAAAAATTGAAGGTGAAGTTACCGGCATTCAGGAATCAGGAATTTACAGTTATGCCGGTGGAAATTTTCTGGGAATTCAGAATACTGGAATTGCAGGAAAAATTGCCGGTGATTTACAAGGTCTTCAACTCAGTGGAATTGTCAGTACAGCAGAAGAAGTCCGTGGTGGCCAGTTCAGCGGTATTGTCAACAATGCAAAGGATGTGGTTGGCCTTCAGCATAGCGGTATTGTCAATAATGCTTTGGATGTTACCGGTGTTCAGGCGGCTGGAATTATCAACAATGCCGGCCATGTCAGAGGTGTCCAGGTTGGTTTGATCAACCGCTCCAAAAAACTGGACGGTATCGCCCTTGGCTTAATCAATATTTCAGATGAAGGGCGAGTTCATCCCACAGCCTGGGCCGGTGGCGCTAGTGATTACCAGGCAGGATTAAAATTTGCCCCAAACAATTACTGGTATTCCGTTCTTTCTGTCGGCGATATCCAGGATTCTGAAAAACTGGGTAACTGCCATACAATTCACAGCTATGTGGGACTTCAATATTCGATGACAAAAAGGTTCTGGATCGCAGGCGATATCGGTTCCGGAATTGCGCTGCCTTACAATTTGGACAAATGGGAAGATAAAGAAAGTATTTGGGGTATTTTTGAATCTCGAATTTCAGCAGGTTTTCAAATATTTGAAAGATTAAGCATTTATGGTGGTATCTCTCATTCCTACCTGGGACATGATGATAACCATGAAGAATATGATGAATTTGAAAAAAGCCGTCCCTTCTTTGGAATACAATTCTAAAAAAAAGCATCCGCTTCTCATAAAAAAGTCCCGCTTTGTCGGGACTTTTTATATTTTAGCAGATGGATTTCTTAAGGCTTCCGTAACCATTTTTTTTTGGTCCTGCAGGCTTTTATGCTCTTTCATCAGTTTCATTTCATCATAACCTTTTTGTTTGGCATTTTTCATTTTAAGACGTATTTCATTTATTTGGATATTAATTTGGTGGATCAAAAGGGTCTCAATGCAATCTATGGCCAAATTTTTCAACACCTCAGGCTCTTTTTTTTCCAAAATTGCTGAGTCTTCGATAGTTTTCGCCAGTAAAATTTTCTCATCATTGCTCCATACTTCATCAAACAACGCTTTTGCTTCAATGGAATTATCTGCATTCAGCCGCCTTAGAATCACTTCCATGATTTTTCGCGCGACAGGATGTTGAAAATTATCTGTATCCAAATGATGATAAACTGTGTCCATCAGCTCCTGCCGCTGAGTCAAAATCAGTTCCAAGATGTGAAATTCGGCCTTGTCTGCGGCAGTCTCGATTACGGGAATTGGATTTTTTTCTTTTTTACTTTCCGGATTTTTTGCAAAAGCCGCTTTTTTATTAAAAAAGTGCTTCATCTGGCTGATAATTCGTTCTTCATTGATGTTCATACTTTCAGCCAGGTTTTTCACCATGTAATCCCGAACCACATTATCCTCAATCTCAGCAATCTCTTTGACCATGAACTCTATAAATTCACTTTTCTCAACCGGAGACTGAAGTTTCTGCTGGTTTGTGTCCAGCAAATACCGGAGAAAATCCGGCGCTTTCACTATTTTTTCAAAGAAAGCATCATAACCATTTTCAACTAGAAAGGAATCAGGATCATCCTTTTCGGGAAGCACAATCACTTTGACATCAAATCCTGCTTTCAGAAAAATAAATCCCGCCCGGACCGTTGCTTTTTGGCCCGCTTCATCACCATCATAACAAAGCACCACTTTACGCGTAAAACGTTGCAGGGCTTTGCCATGCCCCTGGGTCAGGGCGGTCCCTGAACCGGCGACAACATTTTTAAAGCCGTAAACAAAGAGGCGCAGGAAATCCGTATATCCTTCCACCACCAGGCTATATTCTTTTTTGCGAATAGCATCCTTGCTGATATCAAAGCCAAATAAAATTTCACTTTTGTTATAGATTTTTGTTTCCGGTGAATTCATATATTTTGCAGGGTCTTCAGGGTCCAGGGCCCGGCCACCAAAGGCGATGGTTCTTCCGGAAATATTTTTGATAGGAAACATGACA
Organism: Fidelibacterota bacterium; assembly: GCA_016934035.1. Lineage (GTDB taxonomy): Bacteria > Fidelibacterota > UBA2242 > UBA2242 > JAFGTP01 > JAFGTP01. Next base: position 14,065 of record JAFGTP010000052.1, on the reverse strand, counting down.
CGGTCCCGAAAGCGATCAAAAAATCCGGCATTGTTTTTTTTCTCAATGAATAATCCCGACAGGTCCAGTATTTTATCACTATAAACCTTTCGATTGATTTGGTTCAGCAGGTCCTCCCAGGACGATGGTGCATAGCCGAGATTAAATTCTTTGATGACCTCATCAGAAAATCCACGGCTGTGAAGATAGTGAAGGGCTTTTTTGCCTTTTTCTGAGTAAAGTTGTTTTTGGTAAAAGGATTTGGCATACTCATGCAATTCATATAATTGGGAAAAATCACTTGATCTGACACCATCATCGTCCTTGATCCAGGTGACGGGAATATTGTAACGTTCTGCCAGTTTTTTCAGTGCTTCAACAAAGGTAATTTTATCATATTCCATTACAAAGGTGATAACATTTCCGGCATTCCCGCAGGAAAAACAACGGTAAATTCCTTTGGCAGGAGAGACACTCATGGAAGGCTTGTGGTCATCATGAAAGGGGCACAATCCAACGTAATTGGCGCCACGCCGTGTCAATGTCACAACTTCGGATATGACATCCAGAATATCAGCCCGGGCTTTGATCTGTTCTATGGTCGATTCAGGAATTTTTACCAAAAACTCATACCATCCTTCCTGAATCTGTCGGGCTTGTGAAGGAATAGCGTCCTATTTTAGCCACTTTTTTAAAATTTAACAATTGTTGCACCAGCCCCGCCCCGCTCAATACTGTCAAAAAAATATTCTCTGACACCGGGATAATTTTTCAGCAGATTTTGAGTCATGGTTTGCAAAGCACCTGTGCCTTTTCCATGAATGATTTCTACCTGAGATAACCCTGAAAGCAATGCTTTGTCCAGGTATTTTATCACTTCCGCTTCGGCCTCATCGTATCGCATTCCACGTATATCCAGCCGGTAGGTAATATCCATGTCCATTTTTACGGAATGGGTAATTCGATTAAAGTCCTCCTTCTCGGGTTCTTTTTCAGCCGGTTTGAGACTGACTTTATCAACCCATAGCGTTTTTCCTTCGATATCAACACTGACCTTGCGGCTGTTTTTTTGCAGTTTCAAAACAACTCCCAGAGTACCAAATCCGATCAATTCGACCCATTGTCCCACATGAAATTCCTGTTTTTGGGCGATACGCTCTTTTTTGATTTGCTTCTTTTCCTTGTCTTTTTTAACCTGTTCTTCCAGTTTTTCAATCTCAGTCTTGGCTTTTTTTATCGATTCTTTCTGAGCATTGGATTCTTTAATTTCCCGGACTGTGTTTTCAATTTTCGCACGGGTTTCAAGCAGGAGTTCTTCCAGTTTGTTCTCCTGTTGACTGACAATTTTTTCTTCTTTTTTGCGGATAGCTTTCAATTTTGTGTTATAATCTTCAACCAGTTTATCAAGGGTTTTTTTATTTCGTTCCAGTTCGAATTTCTTTTTTTCCAGTTCTGTTTTTTCACGGTCGATTTCAATCAGCAATTTTTCCAGGTTCAGTTGGTCCTTGCCAATAATATTTGAAGCCCTTTCAATGATGTCTTTATCCAGCCCCATTCTTCGTGCAATTTCAAGGGCGTAACTGGAGCCCGGCATTCCGGCACGGAATTTATAAGTCGGTGAAAGATGATCGGTATCAAAGTCCATGGCCGCATTACTGACAAAATCGCAACTGTCGGCAAAAGCTTTGAGAGAACTGTGGTGGGTAGTGGCAATGGTAAACGCGCCACGTTCTGAAAATTTTTCTAGAATCGCCTGTCCCAAAGAAGCCCCTTCAATAGGATCAGTTCCTGTTCCCAATTCGTCAATCAGAATCAAACTGGTCTTTCCCATCGCTTTCAGGAAATTCACCAGATGGGCAATATGTGAGGAAAAAGTGGAAAGATTATCTTCAATAGATTGAAAATCCCCAATATCAATGTGGAAGGTATCAAAAAAGGGGACTTTACTTTCCATATCAGCAGGAATATGCAATCCCGCCATGGCCATTTTCGCCAGCAGACCAACAGTCTTCATGGCAACAGTCTTGCCGCCGGCATTGGGACCGGTGATGAGTACAACTTTGATTTCCGGCCTGATGTTAAAATTGAGGGGCACCACATCAGTCACCTGCATGAGCAGCGGATGCCTGGCATTTCGTAAATCAAACTCTCTATCCTCCCGGGAGATGATCGGAGGCGCTCCGTCAAATTCTCTGGAAAATATGGCACAGGATCGCAGACAATCCAATTCTGAAAGCAACAGGATATTATTGTTAAGGTCGTAAAATTCAGGACGTATAAAATCGGTTATCTGGACCAGGATTCTGCGTATTTCTTCTTTTTCATCATCCTCCAGGTCTTTGAGTTTGTTGTTGATCTCGACAGCTACCAACGGCTCCAGATAAACGATATTGCCTGTAGTGGAACGGCCATGCACCACCCCATTAATTTTTCGCTTTGCTTCGGATTTGAGAGGTAATACCAGCCGCCCGTTCCGTATAGTTGGATTGGGTTCAAAAAGCCAGTTTTCCCGGGCTGCAACCGCTAGCATTCGATCCATTTCGGATTCCAGTTTACTCATCAGGCGTGCAATATTTTTACGAATTTCTGCCAAAGCTGGACTGGCCGTGTCCCGGACCTCATTTTCATCATTTAAAATAAAAGCAATTCGACTTTTGACTGAATTCATGGAATTGAGACGGCCTATTATTTCAGTCAGATGCTTCATGCCATCTTTATGGTTTTGGTAGTGTTTTTTAATGGCACTGACCTGGCTGAGTATCATCCGAATAGCATGAAGAATATCAGTGCTAAAATAGGTGTTTTCCACTTTGCAGCGAAGGACCTCCTGGCGAATATCATCAAATTCGGCCAGAGGAATATCAATATCCTTGTCGATCAGATTGCGCAGTTCCGTAATCTTTTGCTGACGATCAGAAATCTGTCCTAGATCATCAAGAGGATGAATCTGATAAACGAGTTGCTGTCCTGATTCCGAGATTGCCTTTCGGGAAATAATGTCTAACAATTTTTCAAAACCGAGATTATCTTGACTATGTGGCTTCATGTTAGATATTTTTTCCACCTTCCAGTCCGAACAATGTTCTGATGGAATGGGCCATTTTCTCCAGATCATCATCATAATGAAAAAATCTGGCTGCTGAGGTTGTGAAGTCCTTCAGCAGGCCATAACTCATGGATTTTTGTGAAAGTTGCTGTTCCAATTTGAATTCATTGAAAACCGATATGATCCAGACAACTATACCCATCAGCAAGAAGCCTTTGAAGGCACCAAAACAGAGGCCGGCAATTTTGTTCAGCCACTCCAGTTTCACCATTTTGACAAAACTTTGAATAACCCAGGCTATTAGTTTGAAAACAAGATAAATAGCAAAAAAAACCACGATGTATCCCAACACAGCGCCAAAGGATTCATTGACCCGAAAAAGGTTCATGACCAAAGCAGCACCGATAGAATAATATTCAGAGCTGAAAATTATCGCCAAACTGAATCCGATCAGGGTCGCCAATTCGTCAATCAGACCATTACGCAAACCTAAAAAACCGAGGCCGGCCAGAGTTCCTAAAACGATGATATCAAATATACTTGTCATGTGCTAATCAACCTAATTTGCTTTTGACGATGGTATTAACAAGGTTTCCATCGGCTTTTCCTTTTATTTTCGGCATAATCGCCGCCATCACTTTTCCCATATCTCGTAGGGATACAGCGCCTGTGGACGCAATAACTTCTTCCACAATTTTGGTGACCTCAGATTCATCCATCTGACGTGGCAGATAGCTTTCAATGATAGACAATTCCTTTTCTTCTTCCGCAACCAAATCTTCACGACCTCCTTCACGATAAGAAGTGATAGAATCTCTGCGCTGCTTTGCTGCTTTTATTAATACTCCCATCACATCCTCTTCAGTTAATTCCTGGTTCAGTTCCAGTTTTTTGGATTGAATGGCAGCACGAATCATTCGAATAGCATTTAATTTTTCTGTATCTTTGGCTTTCATGGCAGTCATCATATCATTTTTAAGTTGCGTTTGAATATCCATTTTTCACTCCATAATATTGATTTGTTCATAATAGGAAATATATAAAAATATTTTCCAATTTCACATGGAAAATCGTGAAATGATAGACTCGGAAAAAACCCTGAAGATGAAAATTTCCGGCTCTGTTTTATTTCCTGATGATCAGTAGATTATGTAAAATAATTTCAAACAGAACCGTTGAATTTTTAACGCTGGTTCTCAGCCGGGATAATATACCCTTTTTCAACCCTGGCAACAGGCGTCATTTGTCCTCTTTTGTAGGTGACAATGAAAGCACAGGAATTGCTGCCCGGCTGATTTCCCGTAAAGGAAATATTTCGGCCCAAACCGTAATAGACGGGCATGTTTAACAGTTGGTCACGTATACTTTTCCGGGTCATATTGGAATTGTAATAAGCCATCAGAAGGACTTCCATGGTGTCAAATCCATAAACACCAAAGCGGTCGGGGTCTTCACCGGTTATGCTGAGATAGTCATTAATCACCTGGCGATATTTTGAGGAATTGTCATCAATAAAATAATCAGAGATAAAATAAAAACCATTGGCAGCGGTACGATTGAGAGTCAATAACTCTGAATTGATCAAGTTTCGGGTGCCATAAATATTCGTAAAAAAATTATAATATTTTAATTGGGGCAAAATGAATTTGAGGTCTTCGGTGCTGGCTGGAATAAAAAAACCGTCAATACTGCGAATTTTGTGGTCCAGTGAATCAACACTGGGTAATTTGAATTCGTCCTCGGTCATAGATCCTGTATAGACCATCAATTCAGGGACACTGAATTCATATATCCTTCCATTCTGGTATAGTTGGCAGACAGAATCAGTGATATTAAGAAAACAATCATCCCTGTTCCAGTCACTGCCTTTCTGCATGGAAAGAATATAGAGAGAATCCCGCTTCTCACCGATTATTCTTGCCAGACGGTCAGTGGCCATATCGACACCGGCCTGTCGTATATTGTTAAATTGTATTTTTAACTGCTCCGGAGTCCCGCTGTACCATTGCTGGGAAACAATTCTGCCGCCGTTCAGATCAATCGCTTCACTAAAACTGTCAGTCAGTTTTTCGCCATAATCTCCGATGGGTGCCAGCGTTGCAAAAGTCGAATGCTCATTGACAGAGGTACAATATTTTCCAAGATATTCACCGAGATTTTCCAGGTTTACATTAGCCTGAAAAACCCATGCCCCTAAATCAGTAATATCACTTTGCGTAGCAGTTGGAGAAATAACCGGGATGCCTTTTTCACTGGCATAAGTAGCTACCGCAACCACATTTTCACTGCTTACCGGGCCATAAATCGCAAGAACCCGGGGATTATTCGCCAAATATTGGGCATATTGCACGCTGGTGACGATTTCACCTTTGTTATCCATGACAATGGCTGAAATTTTTTTATTGGATCGCTGATTAAACCTATGGATGGAGACTTTCAGGCCAGCCAGCAGTTTTTTACCCAGCACCACATCCGCTTTATTTCCAGAAAGCGGAAGAATGACTCCGATATAATTTTGTCCACCACTTCGAAAATTGATTTTTTGGACAGTCCTGTCAAATTCCTCCTGAAAAAAATCAGAACGGATCTGTCTTCTTGCCCGGCCAAGGTTTTCTTCCTCATGAAGAATATTACCATCAAAGTGGTTTTTTTCAATGATCTTCAGCGAAAGCATAAAGTTAAAAAAATAATGGTTCCTGACAGACCGGGAGAGGTTTTCCAGGTCTTCAATTGTCAAAAATAGATCCACGACAATATCAATGGACTGACGACATTTTTCCAGCAATTTTCGGCTATTGGTAATTTCCATGACATTCAGGTAATAGAGTATGGCATCGCTGTGCCGGCCGACACTCATCAGCGCATCGGCAATGGTATATCTGACATCATCCAGGTAGGTGGAGGTTTCATACTTCGTTTCGAATTCATACCCCTTTTCGATTGTTTCTTCATATTTACCCAATCGTAAATAGGTCTTCACGATCATCATCTCACTGGCAACGTAAAAATGATTGATGTAGCTGGGAATTTCTAATATTCTCTCAAAGACCCTGAGGGCGTCAAAATATTTCTGAGTATTGAATAAATTCACGCCTTCCATAAAGGCAATTTGCAGTGTATCAACCTCCTGAATTGATTTTAAATAAGCGGTATCCAGGCCGATCATATAATTGGAAAGTGAATCACTCAAAACCAGACTGTCTGAAACGGCTGAGGTATCAACAGACAGCGTATCGTAATAGCGAATCTGGTGAAAAGGATTCTGGGCGAATAAGATGCCCCAGGTAAAAACAATAATCACAAAGGCAAATTTTTTCATGGGTATTTTCTCTTCCTATTCCCATTCAATGGTTCCGGGTGGTTTTGATGTAATATCATAAACAACCCGGTTAATTCCCCGAACTTCATTGACAATCCGGTTAGCGGCTTTGCTGAGCAACTCATGCGGAAGATGAGACCAGTCAGCGGTCATGCCATCCATGGAATTCACAGAACGCAATGCGATGACGTTTTCATAGGTTCTTTGATCACCCATGACACCCACTGTCTTTACCGGCAAGAATACTGCAAAGGCTTGCCATACTTTATTGTAATAATCGTAGTTGTGTAGTTCCTGAATAAAAATATCATCAGCTTTCTGGAGCATTGCTATTTTCTCAGGGGTTATTTCGCCCAGGATTCTGACTCCGAGACCGGGTCCCGGAAAAGGATGACGCTGGATGATGTCTTTCGGTATTTCCAGTTTCTCACCGATATTTCTGACCTCGTCCTTAAACAGTGAATCAAAAGGCTCGATCAACTCCATTTTCATGGTTTCCGGCAGGCCTCCCACATTGTGATGGCTCTTGATCACCTGAGATTTTCCTTTTACTGACCTGCTTTCGATCACATCCGGATAGAGGGTTCCCTGGGCCAGAAATTTATAATCCTGATGTTTCTCTGTGATTTCTTCAAAGGCTTTTATGAATTCCCGACCAATGATTTTGCGTTTTTGTTCCGGCTCTTCAATTCCCTCGAGAGCTTTTAAAAAGGTTTTCGAATAATCATAGGTTTCCAAGGGCAATCCCATATCATTCTGAAGCATTTTCATTACCTTGGTTTGCTCGTTCAGCCTTAGTAATCCATTATTGATAAAAACCGGAGTACATTGCCGGCCGATAGCCCGGAAAATCAACACAGCCATAACTGTGGAATCAACACCACCGGACACTCCCATCAACACTTTATTATCACCAACCATTTCCCTGATTTTTCTGGTTTCCTCATTAATAAAATGCTCTGCAGTCCAGTTTTTTTCCAAGTGGCAGATTTCAAAGAGAAAGTTATTCAGAATTTCCTTTCCCTTTTCGCTATGAACAACTTCCGGATGAAACTGAAGTCCAAAAATCGGTTTGGTTTTATGGGCCAAGGCTGCCGGCACATTTTTTTCCGAGAGGGCGATAATATCAAAATCCGCGGGAATGGTCTCGATATGGTCTCCGTGGCTCATCCAGACCGTACTGTTTTCTGCAACATTTTTAAACAGGGGATGTTTTTTTGTATAATGAATTTTGCTTCGTCCATATTCCCGGCCATCAGAAGATTGCACCTTGCCGCCAAAGGACTGGATTGTATATTGGAGACCATAGCAAATCCCCAGGATTGGCAGGCCAAGGTTATATATTTTTGTTGTTATTTGCGGAGCATCAGCATCATTAACACTGGAAGGACCGCCTGAAAGTATTAATGCCGAAACCTTGTTTTTAAGAATATCATCAGCAGTAATAGACGGCAGTACTACCTCTGAATAAACGGAAAACTCACGTACTCTTCGTGCGATTAATTGAGTATATTGAGAACCAAAATCAACGATCCAAATTTTACTTAATTCACTCATTTTATAACTTGGCAATCCTTTCTTCGATAGCTTTCACTTTAGAAAAATCAGTCAAATTGAATTGTAAAGGCGTGACAGTGATAAAATTTTCTTTGATCAAATTATCATCCACATCATCCGGTTCCTCGATTTTGTTTTTGGACCCTGTCAACCAGTAATAGGTTCTGCCTTTAGGATCAATTCTTTTATCAAATTCTTCAGCGAAATTGGCCATTCCCTGTCTGGCAACACGAACACCTCTGATCTCCTCTTCAGAAACATTCGGAACATTGATATTCAGCAGGGTTTTGGACTCAATCGGGTTTTCAATCAAATTTTTTACAATTTTTCCGGCAAATTTTGCAGCGACTTCAAATTTTGGATGAGTGTAGGTAGTCAATGATATGGCAATGGATGGAATTCCAGATATAGCTCCTTCTGTAGCAGCAGAAACCGTTCCCGAATATATGACATTAATACCGGTATTGGATCCCAGATTGATTCCGGATACAACGAAATCCGGTTTACGATTCAGTACCGCATTGAGAGCAATTTTCACACAATCCGCCGGGGTTCCGGAAACAGCTAAGCCTTCCCAGAGACCATTTTTATTAAATTTCTCTACCCGTAAAGGGTCTGAAAGTGTGATGGCATGTCCGACTGCACTTTTTTCCACCAAGGGTGCAACTACCGATATTTCAGCGAATTTCAATAGTTCCATGATTAAGGCATGGATTCCGGGAGCCTGTATGCCGTCATCATTTGTTACCAGAATGTAGGGTTTCATGCAAAAAACTCCAAAATTCGGGTTAATTCTTCTTTCATCTCAGACCTTTCCGTCACTCGATCTACAAAGCCTTTTTCCAATAAAAATTCTGCTCTTTGAAATCCATCCGGCAAATCTTCACCAATTGTTTGTTTAATGACTCTTGCGCCAGCGAATCCAACCAAGGCACCGGATTCAGCAATATTGATATCTCCAAGCATGGCATAGCTGGCTGTTGTTCCGCCTGTTGTGGGATCTGTCATCAGCGATATATACAACCCTCCTTCTTCAGAAAACTGGGCCAGTTTTGCACTGGTCTTGGCCATTTGCATCAAGGAAAGAATACCTTCCATCATGCGGGCACCTCCGGAAGAGGAAACAATCAGCAGGGGTGTCTTATTGGCCCTGGCCACATCGACTGCCTTAGAAATTTTTTCTCCAACAACCGATCCCATACTGCCTCCGATAAATCCAAAATCCATAACTGCGGCGGTCAGCTGATGTCCGTTTATTTTTCCTTTTACAGTGACAATGGCATCATTGAGCCCGGTTTTTTTATGAGCTATTTTTAATTGCGCAATGTATTTTTTGGAAGCTGAAAAATTCAAAGGGTCTGAAGACCGATATCCGGCATTAAATTCCTCATATTCATCAAAAAGCAATTTGATATAATCGAAAGCAGGAATTCGAAAATGGTAGCGACATTTCGGACAACTCCAAAAATTTTGTTCAATTGCTTTTTTATATAATATTTCAGAACATTTGGGACATTTTATCCATAATCCTTCGGGAATATCATTTTTCTTTTCGCCCAAAATTCCTTTTTTCTTTCTTTTAAACCAATCTACCATAAGTACCTTTATAAATTATTCCCAGTCCATTTTTTGGCGAGAAATGATGTTAGATAATAAGGTTCAATTTCATTTTTTGACAAAATATAGAGTTGTTCAAAGTGCTCCACCACCAGTTCAGCTAAAGCCTTACCTGATGGAAATATTACTTGATTACTTGAATTAAAATAATCAAAAAAATCAAAATTACCCACAATCGGAGTATTATGTTTTTTCACAATTTCAATAATATTTCCATAATCAATATTCAAATCAATCAGTCCCGGTGATTCGTTGGTAAACTTATGATAAAACACCATATCCTTATGGGATTTTATAAAATAAATTAGTCCATTTTCAAAATTATTGGCACGTACCAGAACCGGTAACGATTTTACGGGTATCAGGGGAATTTTGTAAGGAAAAGCCAAGCCTTTGGCCACACTTAAACCGATTCTTAGCCCCGTAAAAGAACCAGGGCCAATATTCACACCAATTCCATCCAAATCTTTGACATTAATTTTTGCCTTATTTAATAAATCTGCAATAAAAAGAATTAATTTTTCGGAATGTGCTGATTTGGCAACTTCATTTCTTTCAAACAAGCCGGAAGCCGTGATCAGGGCAACACTGCAATTATCGGTGGAAGTATCTATTCCTAAAAGGTTTTTCATGTTCATTTTATTTTAGTTTTAATAATTTTTTAATGTTTTGTTCTCTTTCCGGTGTAGATGAAATAGAAAATTTTCGATAATTAATATGCTCCATATCATGTTGTATTGAAATCTTTATTACATCTTCAGGTAGTAATTCTTCTATTCTGTCAGCCCACTCTACCAACGAAACACCATCACCGTAAAAATAATCCTCTATACCAATTTCAAGCCACCCTTCGATATTGTTTTCACGATAGCAATCCATGTGGTAAATTTTTAGATTACCATAGTACTCATTGACCAGTGTGAACGTCGGGCTTTCGACGTCTCTGTTAACACCTAGTCCTTTGGCTATTCCTTTAATTATCGTGGTTTTTCCGGCCGCCAGATCTCCAATAAAAGCAATTACTGTCCCGGCTTTAACTAATGTTGATATTTTTAAACCTGTTTCAATCGTCTGCTTTTCACTTTTTGAAATAAAGTTTACCAACGGTTCCTCATTTTGGCAATAATGTAATTAAAGGTAAAATCATTTCCTCCATGGATAAACCTCCATGCTGAAAAGTATCTCTAAAATGGCCCTCAAATTTATGATAATTAGTTGGATATACGAAATAAAAGTTTTCCTTGGCAATTAAATAATTGGTGTTTACGCCATGGTTGGGAAGTTTATATTCCTCATGGTCCTTAATCACCAGGGCATGCTTGGGCGATATATTCAAATTGCGGCCATATTTAAATCGTATATTTGAGGAGGTTTCTTTATCACCTTTGACCTTTACCGGTTTTTTTACACGAATACTGCCATGATCACTGGTGATGACGACTTTAAACCCGGCTTCCCTGAAATATTTGATAGCCGAAAATATCCAGGAATTTCTGAACCAATTTCGGACAATGGCACGATAACTGGATTCATCAGGAACAATTTCTTTGATGACATCAGATTCTGACCGACGATGGGCCAATATGTCAACAAAATTAACCACTAAAGCTAAAAAATTTTTTTCCACCAACGTTTTAATTTTTTTTTCGACTTTTTGTCCCTGCTTTGAATCGAGTACTTTGATATATTCCCAGCCATTTCCCATGATTATATCTTCCCTTTCAAAATAATCCTTCAGCATTTGCTCTTCATAGCGATTCATTGAAGTTTCATCTTCGGCATGATTCCAAATATCAGAGAATGTTTCTTGTAATTCCAACGGATATTGGCTGGAAAATATCGCATTGCGCGAATAAGGAGTTGCAGATGGAAGAATTGATAAATAGTAATTTAATTCAATATTAAAATATTCAGCCAACAGGGGTTCAATAGTAAACCACTGATCCAGGCGTAGACAATCGATCACAATAAAAAGTATTTTTTCATTTTTTCTGAGTCGCGGCGTCACAAAATGCTTCATCAGATCAGGTGATAAAATTGGACGCAAATGGGAATCTTCTTTTAACCATTTTTTATAATTCATTTCAATATATTTTGCAAATTCTATATTACAATCCCGAACTTGGTCCTCTAAAGTTTCTTTTAGCCCCAGATCAGGATGCTCATCAAATTCAAGGTCCCATTTGGCCAATTTTGTATAAATATCATACCAGTCTTTTATTTCCAAATCTTCATAGAGTCGGTGTGATATCTGATGAAACTCTTCCATATAGTTTTTTGATGCATGTTCACTTGAAATTCGGCTCATATCAATAATTTTTTTAATGGCCATCAAAATCTGCGAGGGATTTACAGGTTTGGTAAGATAATCTGCGATTTTGTTTCCCATCGCTTTTTCCATCAAACTTTCCTCTTCATTTTTTGTGATCATTATTGCAGGCAAATTATTTTTGATTTCTTTGATTTTATCCAAAGTCTCTAAACCATCCATACCTGGCATCATTTCATCTAAAAGAACGACATGAAAATCTTTTTCTCTGACCAGATCAAGAGCATCATTTCCATTGGTAGCCGTTGTAACATCATAACCTTTTGATTTTAGAAATAAAACATGACTTTTCAAAAGTTCTATCTGGTCATCGACCCAAAGTATTCTGCCTTTCATATTGATCCTTTTATTAATTAAGATAAATTATGGTCAAATATAGCAAATAAACACATCATTATAAATGAATAAAAACCTTTAGTTCTATGAAGAATGAACCCAAACTCAGGTATAATTTTCTTTATATACATTTATATTTTATAAAAAACTAAACCTTCTTATAAAATTGCATACAGGAAAATGTGATGATAATCATTTAATTTTGTTTAAAAAATTTCTAATATAAAGCTAAATTAAATATTTGAAGAAATTTCAATGAACAAAGCAACTATCATAATTCCACTTATTCTCTTGGTGTTTTTACAAAATTCCAGCAACACAGTTCGCGATATTTCTATTTCGGAAAAAGAAATCATGCAAATTTATTTGTATAGACAGAACATGAACCGATTACTGGATTTTCTTGAACAAGATACATTTTTAACCAATCGTTTGGTTTCCAAGCAAATGATTTCATTGAAACAAAAAGACCGCTATAGGATTATTTGGGGGACATTTTGGCATTATTTAAATAGGATTGATGAAATAAAAAACAATTATCAAAATTTTTATACTCTAAAAACCGATGAAATTGATCAGCAACTTTTTATTAACTATTATTTTGCTCAATTAACCTATCATAGTTATAGTTTAAAATTGATAAATGTACTTGAAAAATATAAGGAGTTTGATGTCATTTTAAATGAAAAATATATAAAAATTCCCTATCCAGAAAACTCCTATACAATCCTTAAAAATAAAATATTAAACTTTAGATCACCAATCCTTTTGTCAATGAATTATAAGACCTATTTAGAAATACTTAATAAAGATGTAAAAATGGACGGGTGTATTCAATCAGATTACAAATACATTTTTTCATCTAACTATAAGAATAATATAAATTTAACAATCAGAAACACAATCAATAATATTGATAATAATTGGTCACACACTATCTATCCCACACAAAAAAATTTTGCAAAATTACTGGGAAATGTAAAAATCTGGCGAAAAGATGAAGTATTTATTACCGATGCTCAAATTGAAGAATTAGAAAATTTACTGGAACCTTGTGATATTATACTGCAAAGACGTGAATGGGTGCTGACTAATCTATTTATACCAGGATACTGGACACATTCTGCTTTATATATAGGCACACCAGAAAAGCGGACAATTTTTTTTAACGGAGACACTCTTTTTGAAAATTGGTTAAAATTTAATAACACTGATAATTTTGATACTTTACTCAATATTACATATCCCTCTTCTTATAAATTGATTAATAAGCAGCAAAATGGACAATACACTTCGGTAATAGAATCCGTTGAAGAGGGTGTTATATTCAATACCTTACGAAATTCAGCAACCTGCGACGGTATTGTTATTCTACGACCAAAGTTAGAAAAGATTGAAAAAGCCCAGGCAATTTACAATGCCTTCAGTTATGCGGGACAACCCTATGATTATGATTTCAATTTTTTAACTGATTCTTCACTGGTATGTACGGAATTAATATATAAATCTTTTGAATCCAATGAATACAGCAAAGGACTCTCATTCACTGTAAAAGATATAAGAAACAGAAAATTGCTGACTGCCAATGATATTGCCATGGAATTTGACAATGAGTACGATACTCATCAAAATCAACTGGATTTTATTATATTTTATGATGTTAGTGAACAACAACGGAAAGCAATCCTTTCCGATATGGATAATTTTAGAAAAAGTTGGAGAAGGTCGAAATTTTATTTTTTATACGATAAATTTTTTATCTCATTGTATAAAAAATTTAGATCCTAGAAATCTTACAAATTTATAGTCATTTTAGAAAACACAAAAGCCCCGGATATAGGGGCTTAAGTTTTAAAGATATGCTGGTAATGACCTACTTTGC
>JAFGTP010000051.1 GCA_016934035.1 Fidelibacterota bacterium | reverse complement strand
TTCGTTTGATTGGGACATCTTGTTTTTCCTTTCTTACACGTAATTTAGTGTATCAAGTTGTCCAATCAAATTTAGGCACAGAGGGGACTTGGGGTGGCTGAGTTTACCCGTGACTATAATTTATCCAATATCCGGTTGCGCATAGAATACAATTTTGATAACATAAGCCGGGTTGACAAAGAATTGGAATTGGTGATGACGACCATGGATGATATTCCCAATTTCAGCAATTCCGAAAAAAACATATCCCTGAAAAAGGAAATTATCAAAGAGTATAAGCCGGTTGCGGTGGAAGAAATTACCATAACAGACAAGGCCACTGAGACCATTACCGCAGATCCTGCCATCGATGTCATCAGGAAGATTGTCAAAGCCATTGAAAATGAAGATTACCTTACTGTCCGGTCTTATTTCACTGATGAAGGCTATGAAATGTTCACTCGCATCATATCCTACGGTACAGCCAAATTACTGGACCAGGGACTGGATTTTGAACTGATTGTACTGGATGACAGGCGTGTGGTGCGTTCCCTGAAAATGAAGTTTGATTTCCCCCGCAATGACCGCACATTCATTGAGGACGTTAATTTCGTATTTAATAAAGACAACAAGGTAGAAGCCCTCAACTTCGGGCTTGGTAGAAAGGCAATTCAGGACATTGCAAACAAACCGGAGAAGTTTGGTAGTTTGGCAGAAAGGTACCACCTCATCAATTTTATGGAAAACTACAAGACCGCTTACTGCCTGGAACGGTTGGATTTCATCGAATCCATCTTTGCTGACAACGCCCTGATCATTGTGGGTTCTGTGGTCAAGCAAGGCGACAATATCGGTGAAATGTACAATGTCCTTGGTGGTGACCGTGTCCGATACCTGGAAATGAAGAAGCATGAATATATTGAACGCCTCTCCAATATCTTCCGGGCCAATGAGTTCGTCAATATACAGTTCGAGAACAATGAGGTAAGGAAGGTATCCGGCGATGAGAAGATCTACGGCATCCAGATCAAGCAAAACTATTACTCCACCACCTACGGTGATGAAGGCTATCTGTTCCTGATGTTTGACCTCAGCGACACCACCCAACCGCAGATTTACGTCCGTACCTGGCAACCGGAAAAGAACCCTGATGGTTCTATCATTGGGCTTACCGACTTCCATTTTTAAATAACCGTTCACATATAATCTACCGAGCCACCTGTGAGTAACATTGCAGGTGGTTTTTTTTTATACCTAGCAGCACTCAAATATCAGTTTCTTTCATCTTTTTACAGAAAAAATGCAGTTCATGGCAATTCCTAGCATAAACCCTTGACATAACTCTATAGTACCGGGAAAAATCGGTACTGAAACATGATAACCTGCAAAATAGGAGTTCCAATGCAGAAGAATGACAAAATTGAAATTACAAGAGACCTCTTAAATGAGATCATCCGTGATACTATCTTTGAATCAATTGATGAAATTCTCAATGACAAATTTGAAAACATCTTCCCTACCTTGTGTAAGTCAATCCAATCTAAATCTTCCAAGCAATACTTTACATACGAGGAATTGTCATATTACACCGGCCTTTCAAAGCGTAAAATTGCAGAACTAAAGAAAAACAACCAAATCCCCTATCAAACCATTCAGGGATCCACACGGTTCAACAAGACCCTAATTGACCTATGGATGCTGAATAACGGCAGCAAAACAACATTTACTAGTAAAGAAATAAACCGGTTAAAATCGATAATCAACTAGAGCAGGCAGCACCTTGTTCTTTTAACTTAAAGGAATACCACTATGGCAAGTTTACGAAGACTTAGAAATAAATATTATGCACGAATTAACTATAAAGATGAACAGTCAAACAAAAGAGAAAAACTTGTTGATCTTCAAACATCTCGAAAGGAAATTGCTGAAGATTTGATGATTGAAGTTAATCGCAAGGAGAAACTTTTCAAGATTGGTGTTATCTCAATAGATGAAATTACAACCCAAAAACCAACTTCCCTATCTGAAATAATTCAGGAATTTTACGAGTATCTTAAAATATCAGAAAGGAGCAAAAAAACAATTGAACTATACAAATTAGCACTTAACCATTTCCAGAACATATTTGATGGGCAGGAATTAAAATATTTAACCAGGGAAGACAGTTATAAATTAGTAAAGGGCATGAAAAAAGAGTATTCTAGCAACACCACATGTAATATCCGGTTAAGGAGTGTAAGAGCATTCCTTAACTGGTGTTTTAAAACCGGAAAGATAGATACTGTCCCATTCACTATAGAAACATTATCAACTAAGAAAAAACGCCCTCGATATTTCACTGATAAGGAGATGACAGAAATTCTAAAAGGTTGCTTAAATGATGTCGAACTATATACCAGAGTATTTCTACATTGGAAAACGGGAATGAGGTTAAGAGAGATTCAACACAGTTACTTAATACCTGGGTTTATTGAAATCATTGATCCTTGTAAAAACGGAGAAGAACGGACAATACCGGTAGATAAGGAAACTGCCCTTAATTATGAACTAGCAAAAGCAGGAACCTATCATCCTACGACAATCAGTGCAAAATTTCGGGAAGTGTTAGATGATCTAGAATTACGATTTACAGAATCCGGAGATAGGCGAAACTTTCACTGTTTGAGAAATACTTTTGCAGTTCGAAAATACTTTGAATCAAGGGATATATTCAGCGTCATGAAACTACTGGGACATTCATCAGTGAAAGTAACTGAAAAATACGCTGATTACAACCTCAAGAAACTGGAGCAGGATTTTGATTTAGACGCTCCAGTTACAAATTTTAATCCAACAGTTAAAAAACCAGAAAACCCCTAAAAAGTAGCTGGTACAAAAAGTCGGTACAAATGTCGGTACACTTTTTTTCTCGACGAGACCATTTGCATCAAATTGCATATTTTTTTATTAAATATTACCGCTATAAAATGAAAAAAGTCCCAACTTTGTGGGACTTTAGCGGGGGTGACGAGACTCGAACTCGCAACTTCTGGCGTGACAGGCCAGTGCTCTAACCAATTGAACTACAACTCCTTAGATCATTTTCTCAATCAAGAATAAACAAAAAAGTCCCAACAATGTGGGACTTTTTTGAAGCGGGGGCGACGAGACTCGAACTCGCAACTTCCGGCGTGACAGGCCGGTGCTCTAACCGATTGAACTACGCCTCCTCTTTTTAAATAACTGCCTCAATCAAGAAGCGGGTAAAATTATTGATATTTCCTTTTCTGAGCAAGAAAAAAAATAAAAAATTCTCAAGTTTTTTTTTATACCCAATTATCTTAATTTAACGAAGATTGATAATCAATAATTTAGGGGAACAACCATGGGCTTTAGATGCGGCATCGTCGGATTGCCAAATATCGGAAAATCTACGTTATTCAATGCTTTGACAAATTTGAATGTACCAATGGACAACTATCCCTTTTGTACCATTGAACCTCATATTGGGATTGTTGAAGTTCCGGACCAGCGTCTGGAAATGCTTGCAAAAATATACCAATCTCAAAAAACAATTCACACAACCCTGCAATTTGTCGATATCGCAGGGTTGGTGGAAGGCGCTTCAAAAGGCGAGGGTTTGGGAAACCAATTTCTCAGCAATATTCAGGCAGTCGATGCAATCATTCACCTGGTTCGCTGCTTTGAGGATAAAAATATCAGTCACAAATACACAGATATTAATCCTGAAAGGGATTACAAAATAGTGGAACAGGAATTACTGGCCCGGGACCTGGAGGTGATCCGATCAAAAATGCAAAAGGTAGCCCGCCAGGCAAAAACCGGTGAAACCCGGTACAAAAAGCAATTGACGGTTTTAGAAGAAATCGAAAGGCTTTTAAATGCCGGCAAACCCGCCAAGGTTTACCATTCCCATCCCGAGGAAGAACCACTAATCCGGGAACTGGGATTGCTCACCAATAAACCGGTATTAATCGTCGCCAATATTTCCGAAGATGAATTCGTTTCCGGAGAAAAAACCGGAATCACCCAAAAATTTGAAACTTTTGCAGTGACAACGGGGAATTATTTCATGTCCTTGTCGGCTAATCTCGAATTGGAACTGGCACAACTGGAAGTCCAGGAACGAAAACTCTATATGAAAGAATTTCATATCCATGAAATCGGATTAAAAAAACTGATCTCCATTGGCTACACGCTCCTGGATCTGATCACTTTTTACACCGTTGAGTCCAATATCTGCCAGGCCTGGACAGTCAAAAAAAATTCACACGTAGACCAGGCCTCAGAAGTCATTCATACATCCTTTCCGGAACGATTTATCAAAGCAGATGTCCGGCATTGGAAAGATGTGGAAAGAGAAAAGTCTGATTCTGCGCTGCGGGAAAACGGGCATTTGTTTACAGAGGGAAGAAAATATATCCTACAGGACGGAGACGTCATTACCTACAAATTGGCCAACGGATAAAATGAAAACCCTCAAAGTCCTGCATAATTTCATCTATCACCACCAACTGATCCAGCCGAATAACAAAATCCTGCTAGCGGTTTCCGGCGGTATTGACAGTCTGGTCATGTCCCATTACCTGAAAGATTATGCTGACCGACGCAAGGAAAACATCAAGTTGGAGGCAGCCTACGTCAAAATCGATGAAGTTATGTTAGGCGACGAGCACATGGATTATCTGGAAAATTACTTCAAAAGGCTAAACATTGACTTTACAATTCTTCCCGGAAAAGTTCCGGTAAATGTTGATTTTCAATGTTATACCTGCGCCAGGGAAAGGCGCAAGCAATTATGTATCTACGCCATTGAAAAAGGATTTGATTCCATTGCCTTCGGTCACATTCTGGATGATTATCTTGAAACCGGACTGATGAATATGATTACCTCAGGTCATTTCCAGTCACTGGTTCCCAAAGACACCCTGTTTGAAGGAAAAATTGATGTCATCAGGCCATTGCTCCGGTTTTCCAAAAAACAGCTACGCAAATACGCCCGGGAAAATGATATTCAGGACGGTAAACATAAATGTAATTTTGAAACGCACAATATTCGGGATGATATTCGAAAACTGATTCGGGACACATCCAAAATCCATCCCAACTATGAAAAGAGCCTTCGTAAGATCATCAACAAATGGAATGGCATGAATATTTAACGCTCGAGGTCGATAAGCAACATCTGCAACTGAGGTTTTAATTGAAAGAAAACAGGATTTGCCCTTTTTGTGAATTGCCCTGTAAGTCTGTAGGGGCTAAAACGCCTTCATATTTTACCAAAACACTTGGATTGTCCTTTTTGACATAAAAATATATCGGGTTCACAAACTGCCTGATTAAAACCGACCTGGGCTCAAGAACAACCTCATGACAGGATAGCCCTTCGATTTGCTTGTACCCTTTGTGGGTAATGATAAAATCGATGGTGGTCAGGCGACTGGGCAATAATAAAGTCACACCCACACCCTCTCCATGCAAAATGGCATCCATATTCTGTTGCATATACATTGCCAGTACCGTCGGATGGATGATCAGACCATTCTTTTCAATTTCGGTCTCTTTAAAATTCGAAGAATGGTTTTTTTTATATTTTACCAGGTAGGAATCGCCTTTGTCGACAATCATCTCAATTTTACCGGTATTAAAGTCCTGAATCATTAAATTGACAATTTCGCAGGTACTTTCATTGTATTCGGTCCGTTCATCAATTATGGCATTGCCCTTTTCATCATAACAGATATTTTTTTTCACAGCCAGTTTATCTCCGGCTTCAATGCAGCCCTTGTATTGAAAGCTCAAACCGGATTCTGTATAGACTTCACCTAAAAAATTTTTCACATCGGCAAAGGACTGACTAAAAAGGATGAGCAATAAAAACATTGATAAGCGATAACAGATTTTCACACTTGACCCCTCTAAAAGGCATAATTAAACAATTGAAAAGAAAATATTAAGGAAATTAGAAAAAATCAAAAGAAAAAATTATAAAAATAATGTGAAGGAACGTTTATTCA
Organism: Fidelibacterota bacterium; assembly: GCA_016934035.1. Lineage (GTDB taxonomy): Bacteria > Fidelibacterota > UBA2242 > UBA2242 > JAFGTP01 > JAFGTP01. Next base: position 3,952 of record JAFGTP010000051.1, on the reverse strand, counting down.
TTGAGGATAAACTCCCTCATTTCATCAATTCCTTTCATGAAAGTATTTTCGTCATGCCCGCTGTATTCATGCAGATAATACTGAAACTCGTCTTCACTTAGTTTGAGTTCCGTCGCCACTTCAATGAGGCGTTCGGCCTGAGTCACCGGTACAATTTCATCAGCTGTTCCATGATGGACCTGCAGCGGTGTAATGTCTGAAAGAAAATAAACAGCGGACCGTTTAATCAGTTCGTGACGGGCCTCGTCTATTGAAAGCGTCTTATTTTTTAAAGGCTGAATGATGTTTTCATTAAGATAATCAAGCCCCGGCAATTCCACTAAATTGCCATGAAGTGCATCGTAACATATTTCCTTTGTCCACTGGGAGAGCAGATCAGTAGGGCCAAAAAAATCAATTACTTTTTTAATACGCTGGTCACGGGCCGCCCACAGCATCCCGACTCCAGCTCCCCGGCTGGCACCAACTACATAGACATTGGCCATATCAGATTGGGAGTAAGTTGTTTGAATGGCTGTCAGCATACCGATACAGTCATCAACATCCTTGTCCCATGGGCTCGGGTCGCCTTGAGACAGATAGGTTTCACTACCAATCAGGACCTCTGACCGAAAGGAGGGAATAGCAATGAAAAATTTTTTACTGATATCACTCATGTCAGGGCTGAAGGTGGCGAGGGTCAAAAAGGAGTTGACGTCAACGCCATTATCTCCGCCATGGTTGTAAAAGAGTACCGGAAACTCATCTATTGTTGTGTCCGTCGGCAATATTACTGCGCCGTAATGTCTCAGGTTCTCTCCATTGACATGAGAAATGATATGAACGGTATGCAACTGGTTTCCAATGAGGGCAAAAAGGGTGTCTTCAAGTGTCACCTGCCGCAATTCATCGGTCCTGCTATTCCACTCATGATAAACCGTTTCAATTTCAAGGGCAGTCGGTTCGGCAAACAACCGATCAAAATCCACACCTTCAATAATCCCGGAATATTTTTCCTTTTTAGAATTGGTACCCGAATCGTCACAGTGAGTGACAAACAAAGCAAAAATCATGATAAACAGCAGAAAATATTTTTTCATTATACGCTCCCATTCAGTCATAAAATGTTTTCGGGGCTTAATATACAACGAATATTGATGGAGAAAAAATAAATTTTAGTGCTTGACTTTAACCCAGAAAAAGAATTAATATTGGCGGCTATTTAAATGGTGATTAAAATCACGGGGCGTAGCGCAGTCCGGTTAGCGCGCCTGCTTTGGGAGCAGGAAGTCGCAGGTTCGAATCCTGCCGCCCCGACACTTAGTCGTGCCCTGGTAGCTCAACTGGACAGAGCACCTGCCTTCTAAGCAGGGGGTTCCAGGTTCAAGTCCTGGCCAGGGTACAAAAGAAAAATTAATGAGTTAGGTCTTTTATAAAGGCCTTTTTTTACGCCTGTTGGGCACCTGCCTACCCCTAAATATCCATCATTTTCCGTAAATGGCCTCGTCGAGAACACATTACTTCCCCCCAATGTTCCCCCCTGATTTCCCCCGAAATTCACCCCAGTTTTAATGGTTCGAATCACTAGGAAGTGAACTCGGATTAATTAAGCGGTATGTGTCTAAGTCTCGAGTTGGCCATCCACACGGTGTCAGGGATTCATGCCGTTTTTTCTTTTAATGGCACTAGGTCAATTGAGGCTTTTTTTATTAGACTTCATTATTTCATTTTACTTGATAATATTTACAATATAAGATAGATTACAATTGGCACATTTTTGTAAACTAGAAAGAGATCGGCTTCGTATGATCCACGATTACACACTTCTCAAAAATATCTATAAGAAATCAGATAAAAACCTGATTGAACTTAAAGACCACACTAAAATTTTAAATATTCTAAAAACTTCTGAAGAAAAAGGTAAGGGTTATAAACAAGGATATACTGGATTTGTATTTTTATCTTGTGATGAAAATAATATTTATTATTGCACAATGGAAAACTTTTGGGATACAACGAAGGATATTGAATTAAAATATGAATTTACCTATAAAAGATTTGACGAATTTTATGCCTATGAAACTACTACAAAACTCAGAAAAGATGCCTGGCAAGAATTAAAGGAAGTTGCAGGTGGCTACTGTAGGTTTGATTGTATTGAATCTGGTTTCATATTCTATCCGAATAAATCTTTCTCAAATCTTGAAGTTAATAAAAATGGTGAAATACAATGTTCTAAGTTTTCTAATCCATTTTTAGAGTTTGAAATGATTCCTTTTTGGAAAAATGAAGAGGTTCAAATAAATAGATCAATCGGAAAAATTTCAAAAGATTTTATTAAATCAAAATATTTCAAAGGAGCAGATAATCTGATAATAGATTTGAATATTTTTTTTAATATTGATTTAGGCAAGCCATTAATAGAAATATCCAAGAACCATTACTTATTTATTGAAAATGAAATTAAAAAGATTTCGAAATGAACAATGATTTTAAACTAAATCTCGGTTTGAACCAAAATATTGTACAGCAACAAAATGTAAAACACGAGCAAATACAAAAATTTTCTAATGTAAGTATTCCTGAAACTTTTAAAATATTAAATAAAAAAATTGATATATATTTTCCTTACACAAAATTATTACCTGAGGATTGGGCATATGAAGATAAAATGTTAGTTTTATTAATTCCAAAATTTCGTCTGGAGGTTACTATTTTTTATGAAAAAAATGGTCCAAGCATGCGAGAGAAATACAATTCAAAGTTTTTAGAATATGTTGATAAAAATGTGTATATGAATTATCAAAATTTGATCGGTGGATCTGTTTAAAAGATAATAAAAAATAATGTCATATATTATTGCAGCTTACTTATTTTTAATTACGTTATTTCGGTGGAGGAAATTTAATAAAATGTGGAATTTTTATGGCAATTCAATGTTTCGACAATAGAACTCAAAAAGTTGGTGATGATTTAAAAGAGCAAATCAAATCCGGAAGTAAAATAGATATTGCTGCTGGTTTGTTTACAATCTATGGTTATGAGAGTCTAAAACGAGAACTAAATAAAATTGAGCATTTAAGATTTATATTTACTAATCCGGCTTTTATTGAAAATGAAAAAAAGAACAAACAAAAGAAACAGTTCAAGATTAATTCCAACAGTATTAAAAAAGCAATCGGTGGTTCTTCCTTTGAAATTAACCTAATCAATGAAATGAAAGGAAAAGCAATTGCCAAAGAATGTAGAAAGTGGATTGAGAAAAAGGTAAAATTCAAATCTAATACAAGCAATAAACCTATCCAGCCACATTTAAGATTATACAACGAAGATAAAAATGATGTTTATATAGGTATCGATGAGTTTAGTAGTGTTGGATTTGGCTTTGAAAAAGATAATTCAATATTTAAAAACATAGTCAAAACAGATGATTTTGATACAACAAAAAAGTTTATGCAAAACTTTGAAGAAGTCTGGCAAGATGAAACCATTTTAAAAGATGTAACTAATGAGGTTGCCAGTTATATTTCAAATCTATACAAAGAGAATTCTCCTGAATTTTTCTACTACCTGACTTTTTATAATATCTTTGATGAGTTTCTTGAAGATATTTCAGAATAAGAATTAGCCAATGAACGAACTGGATTTAAAAATTCAATTATCTGGAATATGCTTTATGATTTTCAAAAAGATGCCGTACTCGGTATCATCAACAAACTAAAACGTCATAATGGTTGTATCCTTGCTGACAGTGTTGGATTGGGTAAAACCTTTTCCGCATGTAAAAGCTAATCTCTCTCCAAACAAAATATAAAAAAAACAGTGACAGTCAATCAACACAATGGTTAAAATATTAAACCAAAATTAAAAACAACCAAAGGAGCCAAAAATGACTGCCACTGAACAAAAGATAGTCAATAATCGCCTAACATTGCTACAATTAGCAGAAAAACTCAGAAATGTATCACAAGCC
>JAFGTP010000050.1 GCA_016934035.1 Fidelibacterota bacterium | reverse complement strand
TTTTTACAATATATTGTGTATTTTTCAGGAGACCCTAATTATTTTGAGCCTTATTCGAAATTTCCCGAATAATCCGGCAGCCTATTGTCCCAAAAAACTCATGGTGTTCCAACGGAACCGTAAAATCTTCCGGCCCCGGGGCCTATTCAGGACCATTTTCATATCGAATATTGAGAAGAGGCCATCCCGGGTGGTGGGACATACCGGGATGTGCGGCTAGAAATCAACTCTGATTCCGTCAATCCAGACACATTGTTTTTGCTGATAGGTTCCGCCTGTTATGATTTCCTGGTCCACCCTATCAATTGAATATGAGCAGGCCCGATAGCTTTGACTATAACAGGGTTTAAGTGCCACCTGATGATCATTCACCCAGTATAGCGGTGCAAAACTCCAGTTATCTCTACCGGTCATATAAACCGTATCCTGACGGACGATCATGTCATTCAAGGTGCCACTGTACTCTATATCTGACGAATATTCATTGTAAAAAAGTCCAGTTTTTATTCCATTCTTCCAATACCAGCCCACTGTAACACCATAATCATATTTTGTCAGCCAGTCTTCACCGCCTATAAAAACTCCGTATTCATTGACTTCAATAAATTTTGCTTTTGAAAATTGTTCTCCGATTCTATATTTTTCGTCGTTGACCCAATAGCATGCCTTTGAATCTTCTTCTCCGCAAACATAAATATCATCGTTATTCACACAAATATCATAAGCCGCTGAAAATGTATCGGATAGAAAGTATCTCGTATCATTGATCCAGTAACATGCTTGAGTAAAGGATTTTAATGAATCCATATCCTTTCCGCAATTATAGACATTATTATCTTTTACAAATATTGAAAGCGCTTGGGCCTGTGGATTTTCTGACAGAATGACCTCCTCACCGTTTTTCCAATATTTCGCACCATCAGAAATATAATTATTGACTGTATAATAAAAGTCTTCATTGTCCACCTGACACCTGATATCCTTTTCATCTGTTTGGATTGGAATTGTCTGATGGTGATAATTGACCGCCGGAATTGCGTCAAATAATTCGGTTAGGCTTAAATCCGAAAAACCTGCTATAGAAATAGAAATGGTATCGGTACTGATTATTTCAAAATTTTCCATGGCCACAATTGTAATAATATGGTTGCCTTTTGACAGTTTATTTTCCAGGCAAAGAGAATCACCACTAAAATAATCATCCCGATCTGATCGCCACCAAAAGTGAACATCCCGGCAGGTGTCTGGTATGTTTTCAAAACGATAGATGAATTTGATTTCTTCACCGACGCTAAAGCTAGATTCGTTGCCGGGTGAAATGATTTTCAACCCAAATTTATCCGCTTCCTCTTTTGCTTTGGACGGATTTTTATCACAGGAAAGAATGGACAAAATGATGGCTAAGATAATACACAGTAATCTTTTTTTCATTTTCCGGGTTCTTCGAAAGGCCCTTTTTTTTACCGGAATGATTTCTGATTGACCCGTAAACCCCATTTTATATTCAGTGTATTTTGACAATTGACCAACTCCTGTTGCTGTTTGAATCAAACCTAAATTGACCGATACAAATATACAAGAACAAAATCGATTGGAATTGATGAAAGCCCTACCCGACAGCACAGCAATATTAAAAAAAAAGCCGCTGACACTTCACCTCTGTCCAAAAAAATAGTCAAATATCTTAATCCCTCACGCAACGAACTGATATTCCCCACCTCCCGCTGAAAGTGTTCAAGAAGAGAAGGTTACTTGAGGAACTCAGCCCCCTAGCCACTGCATTGGTAGCCCAGAAGTAGGCTTGATTGCTTTTACCACTGAAATAACCACTGGCGGCACGAGAACCCCCAGGTAACGCGGTGAATCCACAGGCATCTGAAGCGCCAAAATTTGGAGAAGACCAGTGGATAGTTCCGGTTTCTTTTAATATACCTCCTGGATATTCTCCGAGGAAATCTGACAGTTCCTGCCAATCAGAGTCAGTTGGCACATGCCATCCTACTGGTGCGATATTGCGACTGTCATTTACTGCATACCAGTTATACATATAGCCATAGGTATCAGCATTCGTTTCATTATTGTCGTAGGCACAATAGGCCGGTGTTTCACCGACATTCAGGCTTGCCCACTCGGGTCCATCTGTCACCTTCTGAATAGTTTCTCCATTGCGGTATTTAGTCGCTTTTAGGTTCTCCGCCATCCACCATTGGTTTCCGATTTTTATTGTACTATATAGGTTCCCATCACCATCGGTAGGTAATTCGATAAAAGTTAGTGAATCGATGTCACTAACATTCAATAACTCATAGGTTCCATCATTTTTATGAATCGCCATTACTCTATCTTGTGCAAAAACCATTTGTGATATAATAATTAAAATGAATGCCTGTATTGTTAATATTCTTTTAAACATTTAAACTCCCCTTCTATTTTACGAGTAGCATTTTAATAATTTTTATGTTGTTGCCGGATGTCAGCCTGCAGAAATAGACGCCACTGGACAGACTTCCTCCATCAAAGTTCAATTCATATCTGCCCGGTTGCTGGTTTTCTTCGACCATTGTTTCAATTTTCCTTCCCTCAATATTGTAGATTTTCATCGAAACGAAACCCTCCGTGGCGATTTCATAGGCAATTTTGGTTGTCGGATTGAAGGGATTGGGGTAATTGTTTTGCAATGTGAACCGGATGGGTACAATAACCTCTTTCATGATGATGGATATTTCCGGGCTGTATTCGCAGGTACCGTCATAATCCAATTGTTTCAACCGGTATTTCAGGTTGCCGAACTTCTCCACATTTTTATCACAATAAGTATAGGAAACCGGGGAACTGCTGTTGCCTTCACCGGCTACAAAAGCGATCTTTTCCCAACCCTTGGAAGCAAAATGGTTTCGCTCAATATCAAAGCCCTGGTTGTTCACTTCCGCAGCTGTTTCCCAGTAGAGATTGATATCCTTTTCCTTCTGCAGGGCAGTGAATCCTGTCAGTTCAACCGGCAGTGACTGGTCTCCCGTTACAGTACTGCCAAAGGTAATTTGGGCAATATTATCTAATTGTTCAGTTGTTCCGCCACCATTCTTCAGTGTAAATACAATGTTATCCCCGTCAAAGGTGATTTTGTCAATATTGCTGATCAGGTCTTGTTTATTGCCTGTTAACATTTCAACATTGATATATTCCTGACAAAACAGATAAACTGATAAAACCAGCAAGATCAAAAGAATTTTTTTCATGAAATCTCCTCACTTGATTATACTATCTAAAAAAATAATTATAACTTTGTTAATATAAAACATACCTCTTCTAATTACAAAACATATTTTAGTCTATATTTTGTAATATCACACAACGAACACGCTTTCCTGAATCCTTATCAGGAAACATATATCTCTTCAATACGATGCCTGAGTGACCAGACAGGAATAGGGTAGCCATTGGAAATATTACAACACAAACCTCCGGGGTTTTGGAAACCTTGGAGGTTAAAATAGTATTTCAGTGATAAATCTGGCTAGTTCTCTTTTATCCTTTTAATTGCCCCTTTTGCATATATCCTGATCTCCCAGTTATCTGCTTCAGTCAATGGTTCCAATGCTTCTACAGATTTTTCTGAGCCTATTTTCATCAATGCAAAGATAGCTGCTTCCTGGACCCGGTGATATTCATGATAAAGGTACGGGACAATATTTTCAATGGTGAATTGTCCGCCTAGTACTCCCAAAGTTTCAACAAAAGTAACCAACTCATATTGGTTTACTTTTTCCAGATTCTGTATCACTAGATTTTTCATATCCGCCATTTTGAATTTTCCAACTGCTCCGGCTGCCATTGTCCTCAATCTTCCCTCATCATTGGCCAGCAAACCCGGAATCTCATCCTTGATCTTGTCACATTCCATATCCACCAAAGCTCCCAAAGCGGTTTCACGACAATTGACAGAAGTATCTTTGTAGGCCTGATAAAGGGCTTCACAGGCAACTGGATTACCGATTCGTCCCAAGGCGAAAATCGCATTGTTTCGAATCAACTCATTCTTGGATTTTAAAGCCTTCATTAAGGGTTCTATTGCAGCATTACCAAATTTGATCAATTCATAGGTTGCATGATATTTTGCCCGGTAATATTCATCATGAAGCAAGATATTTGAATACTTCTTTATTTGTCTATCTCGGATACTTGAAAAGATTGGATTTTTAACACCGGGATCTTGAAAGGAAACATAGAAAAATGACAATATCATCAAAACCCCAGTATAATATAGTATTATAATATAAACATCACTTTTCTTATCAATTTTTCCTTTTTTTAAAATGAACCGCAAAGGATGCAAAAAAAATCTTAATAGTTTTTTTGGTAATGGAAACAAAAAAGCAGTCTTACTCTTGAATTGCAAATAATCCCTTCTAAAATCCTGGGTAACTTTCAATTCTTCCAGCAGGGATATGGCAATAATGATCATGAAGGTCAGGAGTAGTGGCAAACTATCAGCGTACCCCCAAGATTTTTTCAAATGATCCACAGGCATCAGGAAGAGGCCATAACTCCACAAAATCCACCCTAAATATTGAGGGTGACGGGATATTTTATAAATGAAAGAATTCACAACATTTTCTTTATTGAATTTGGTTTGAAACCAGGTATAAACACCAACAACAAAAAAAATATACCTCCAAAAACAAAAACTACTGCCAGTATTTTCTGGGGATGTGGTACAAAAAACTGACCCAACCATTTCAGGAATTCATAAGGAAGGAAAAGAATGTCTCCCAATCTCATAAAAAGAGGAGAAATGTCATTCAACGGAATCCATAAAATTCGCAAAAATCCCAGCCCGGCCAAAAAAAACATGGTAATGGCAAAATGGCCAAAAATCGGCAGAAAAAAACCAAAAGTCCCCAGCAATGTCATACTTTTGTTTTCCAGTTTAAATCCAATGATAATAAGCAAAATAATTAATCCTAATCCAATATATCCTATGGTTTTCACATGGTAATACTCCATCCACATTTCTGTTTTAGTTATGTTGAGATGATCGGACTGCTGATCAAAACCTGGAATACTCATGGATTTCTGCAATCCACGATCAAAGAGATAGGGTAACTCCAAACTGGCGAAGATTAATCCAATAGAAAAGATAAATGAGAGAAATATCAAAATTGTTTTATTGAAATATTTCGGCACAATACCTCCTTTGATACCTTAAATAGTTTAATTAAATCCCATGATACCATAAAATAATTCAGAACAAAGAGACCATTATAAGTTCTCAAACCACTTATTTATCAACAAATCAATTTTTCATAAAGTCCCTGGAAAGACAACGAATTCCCAGTTTTTTCATTCTGGGTACGCCATCAATCAGCATTTTGAACTGTACAATCTGCCTGGCATTGTCAGCAAATTCATAATACCAGACCTCTATCCAGCTAATCTCTTCATTGGTGGGTACAGCCCCCTTTAATTCAGTATAGGGGTACTCATGAACAAATTTTGCTGTGATTTTATTCCAGACAACAACTTCTTTACCATTGCATACAAAATGTTCAATTTCAACGGAATAATTCTGAAAGGCATCCCGAAATTCCTGATGGTCACTGATGGTCTGATCATCCCAGCCAAAATTTTCTTTCATTTTTTCAGGCCAGCCTTCAGAGGTCACGTCACTGATCATCTGATCAATAAATTCGCGAATTTCCTTCTCCAACTGGCCAAAGGCATCATTAGTAAAAAAGAGCACCAGTAATACAATCAGAATAATTTTTTGTCCTTCCATTTTTTTGCCTGCATAACAGCAGCCGGCTGGACTGCCGGCTGCGTATAATTTTAGGAGTTACTTTAGGTAAAGCATTTTCTTTGTACTGCTATAATCACCCATTTTTATTGAATAAAAATAGAGACCTGCAGGATTTTCATTCATTTCAACATGGATTTGATATTGTCCCGGATCCATGACATCATCCACTGCTCTGGCGACAAGTTGACCGAGCATGTTGTAGATTTCCAGTATCACCGGTGTTCTTTGAGCTATATCGAAGGTGATAACAGTGGAATTGTTAAAAGGATTCGGATGGTTCTGGTAGAGCCTGAACTTGTCCGGAATAATATTTTCATATTCTTCAATTGCTGAACTGGTCGTATCAACAGAAACCCTGTAGTCTTCCACTTCACCATCACAGAGGAAAGTACTGTTAAAAGGAGTGGAGTCATAAGGATCTAATCCTTTCTGACTACTGAAGCGGAAACGCATAAAGGTGTAACCGGCAACTGAATTATCAGGAACAAAAAAACTTAAGGTATCTAAGCCACCAAATAATTCTTTGTCTGATATCATTCGTTCTGTATTGGTATCCCAGGCACCATCCTGGTCTATATCAAGCCATGTATTTAAAAATCCTGATCCTCCTGCAGGTACATTTGAATAAACTGTGAATTTCAGTTCTTTACCCGCTGAGAAGGAATTCATAAAACGGATCCCATCCTCGTCATCCAGATAACTATTATCATCCCCAAGGGCCTGATATTCATGAATACCATCAGGTTCAGAGTCGATGAGTTCACCCAAATAGTAATAACTTAAATAATGTTTCGGACCGTATTCAGTGACCAAAGTGGGATAGGGTGGTGGTGAATCAGCATAATCGATTTCAGGCAATAAGATCACCAGGTAATCCTCTACTTCACCATCTCTTTCAACGCCGGTAATTTTAACATTGGCATTGTGGTCAGTCACGAACCTGAACCGCAAATAGGTTAAACCCAGCGAAATTTCATTGGGTACTTTAAATGTCAGTAAAGTATAATCAGGTCCTGGTAAGATCCACTCGTTATTAAAAATATTTTCACCGGTATCATCCCAGTCGCCATCACGATTGTAGTCAATCCAGGCATAGAGATAGCCGGTCCGTGATGCCAATGGTTTGAAAGAAACATCCGTGCCACGGGTAAAACCGATCACAGTGATATCCTTACTTTCCAGTAATGGGTCCAGCCCGTCAAAGGCAACTGAATATCCGGATTCCCATTGAATACCATCTTCATCATCCCGGTTGTCATAATCATCACCGGTGGCATGTCTGCCCGGTTGCCCGTCACGATCAGCATCAGTCAGTGCTGGCCCCAGTTTAATAAGCGGTGTTGGAAGATGTCTTGCACCGTCATCCACCAATTTGACAGGATAACCATAGGGATAGATATTATTATCCGGATCGATATCATTGTTGGCGTCGCCGAAATCAAACCCGATACCGACGTAATCCTCCACCTCACCATCCAGGGCAATGCCAAAGGGGAACAAGGCGCTCCAGAAATTTGAGCAAAGCCTGAACCGGGCATATCCGGGACCGTAATTATCGGCCGGAATCGGGAACATATATCGGTAGGTCCCGGCTTTGGGAATTTTGTCCAATAGGATGAATTCATCGGGTATAATAATCAATGGAAGGACCATTGGGAACTCCAAATACCCATCATCATCGAAATCAATCCAGGCAGAAAGCCAAACCGGAAAATCAGCAGGATTCCCACCGACTGTTACCTGGACTTCACCACTGACAGAAGGTACCCAACTTAAATATTGCACCCCATCTTCATCCTTTTTGTCCGTTTTGTCATCACCATCAGCAAAATCCGTCGGCTGCCCGTCATTTTCAACATCTCTTTCCATACCCAGATAGGCACCAAAAGCTGCATGCCCGGCGCCCTTTGGTTTCAATGTCGGATACCACTGCCATGGAAATCCGGGCGGATGGGGTTGTGAATTATGGGCTGTATCCGGCAGATCACCCCAATCCAGTTGAAAGGAAATATTACCAAAGATCAATCCGTCGACACTTTCTTCCAAACCCAGTTCCACTTCATATTCATTGTTTTCCGGTACCGTCTGCGGCCAACCTTCCGGAATCTGTTCCTTGACAAAATATATTCCGGGCAATAAACCGTAAAATTTGAAGATTCCCTGAATATTCATGACGTCAGAAATTTCGATTGCCCCGGTGGTTTTGACACCTGTTGTATCAGTGGCAACCAGATTTCTATCAGGGTCATATAATTCGATGACAAATCCATTCAGCCTGAATTCACCCTCATCATACTGCCCATTTTCATTTCCATCAAAAAATTTCCAGCCACCGATCATGCCTCCCGGCGGTATATTTCCAAAGTCCCGGCCTTCAGCAACATTCCCCGGATTGACAGAAACAACATGGGTCCCGGGGGCGGATGGAAATGACTGCGTCCAGCCGGGCTGTAACACTTCACTGACAGTATAGGTACCGGCAGAAACCGGGAAAAAGTAACTGCCATGGGCATCGGTGACAGCCGTGGCTCCTGTGCTCAGTTGTATCGTCCATCCGGGCAGAGCAGGTTCACCACTATCCCATTTTCCATTACCATTATTGTCCTGAAATTTCTGGCCGGTAATACCGCCGTCTTTTGGATAATTTCCAAAATTCTTTCCTTCGACAAAGACCCCAGAGTTTACTGTCACAGTGTGTGAACCTTCAACAGGATAGGATTGAATCCAGCCGGACTTCATTTTTTCCGTCACAACATACTCACCGGGTGACAATTCAAAGAAATAACTGCCATTTTCATTTGTCACTGTTGAATCACCATTGTTCAATTTGATCACCCAGCCTTGTAATCCGGGCTCAACGTTATCATATTCACCGTTTTTGTTAAGATCGAGAAATTTTTTGCCTGATATACTGCCTTTCTTCGGATAATTGCCAAAGAATACACTGTCCTGAATTTCACCCGGACTTAATATGATAATCCAGGGTTCAACCGGGCAGGATTGGCCCCAATCATCTTTAAGGACTTCTTCTACGAGATAAATTCCCGGGATGACTGTAAAGGAATAATTTCCATTTTCATCGGTGAAGGTAGAATCGTCAATATCAATTTTGATGACCCAGCCCTGAAGTCCAGGCTCATCTTCATCAAATTTTCCATTTTTATTCCGATCAAGAAATTTCTTTCCCCTGATCTGTGCATCTTCAGGATAATTCCCGAAATCGATTCCTTCCCTGATTTCTCCCGGGTCAATTTCAATATTCCACTCCTCAAGTGGATATGACTGTATCCAATGTTCTTTATCAACTTCAGTTACATGATGAGTGCCGGCTTGTGCTTTCAAGGAATAAAAACCATTCGCATCCGTAACTGTGGAATCCGTATCATCCAGTTTAATGATCCAGCCTTCCAGACCGGTTTCATTGCTGTCCTTTACACCATTTTTGTTTTCATCGTGAAATTTCATACCGGTAATGGTGCCGTCATCCGGAAAATTCCCAAAATCAATACCTTCGATTAGCTGACCGGCTCCAACATCCAATTCATAGTCATAAATTGGGAAAGAATCAACATGCCACCATTCTCTAAATTGTGGATATGTCATAGTCCAATAAATTTTAAGGTCTTCCTGCACAGAATAATGGCCCGGCCTTAAGGATATTTGATAATTTCCTTCACTATCTGTTAGGGTTTCATATTCATTAAATTTTATCGTCCAGCCTTCCAGTCCCGGTTCACCAGTATCATATTTACTGTTTTTGTTTTGATCTAAGAATTTTTTACCAAAAACAATTCCATCTTCAGGATAATTACCAAAATTAACACCTTCATAGATCTGGCCGGGACCAACAGTGATATTCCATTGTTCCAGTGGATAGGATTGGACCCAGTTGTCAATTAATATTTCTGTGACGATATATGTACCAGGCCGGACTTCAATGCTGTAATTTCCCAGGCTGTCTGTTACGGCTGTTGGTCCATTATCCAGTTGGATTGTCCAGCCAGGCAAACCAGATTCATTGTCATCCATCTCACCATTCTTATTCCGGTCCTCAAACTTTTTCCCCATGATAATACCGTATTCAGGCCAGTTACCAAAATCAACCTCTTCTACTACTTCTCCAGGACTTAACTCTAATGCGTATGTTTGTCCTATGAGGATGTTGGGATCAGGACAGGTTTGTTCCCAGTTATTCCTGTTTTCTTCATAAACAAAATAGAAATTAGGATAAGTAGTGAAGGAATATTTCCCATCTCTATCCGTTAATGTCGAATCCTTTACATTGCCTTCTAAATAAATTTTCCATCCTTCCAGCCCAACTTCATTACTGTCTTTTATTCCATCAAAGTTTTCGTCACGAAATTTCTCTCCCATTATGGTTGCATCTTCCGGATAATTACCGAAATTAACAGCTTCATAAACCTGGCCGGGTGCAACAGTGATATTCCATTGTTCCGGTGGATAGGATTGGATCCAGTTGTCAATTACTATTTCTGTGACAATATAGGGTCCGGGCCTGACTTCAATGCTATAATTTCCCTGGTTGTCAGTTGTGTCTCTTTGTCCATTATCCAACTGGATTATCCAGCCGGGTAAACCGGGTTCATTATCATCCAATTCACCATTTCTGTTTCGGTCCTCAAACTTTTTACCCATGATCATACCATATTCGGGCCAGTTACCAAAATCAACTCCTTCAATGATCTCTCCGGGACTCAATTCAATTAAGTATGTTTGGTTCGGATCAATGATATTGAAAGGAGGACAGGTCTGTACCCAGTTGTTTCTGTTTTCTTCATAAACAAAATAACTTTCTGGATCAGCAGTAAAAGAAAATTTTCCGTCCTTATCCGTTAATGTTGAATCTATGCTTTCGTCGGCGCCCTCTAAATAAATTTTCCATCCTTCCAGGCCAGTTTCATTATTGTCTTTGATTCCATTATAATTATCATCACGGAATTTCTCCCCCAAAATAATCCCCTCTTTCAGATAATTGCCAAAATTACGACCCTCAATCCATAAGCCGGGTGAAATTGAGACGTTCCATGTACCAGCAGGCGGATAACTTTGGACCCAATCATCTGGCAATTCTTCACTGACAACATATTCACCTTCAGGAACCTGAAAATGGTAGGCGCCATTGGATTCGGTCTGGCAGGTCAGACCATTGCTTAAATGAATTGTCCACCCTTCAATTCCTTCTTCATCGTTATCCAATTTTCCATCTTTATCCTTGTCGTTAAATTTTATACCTGAAACCCCACCAGGTTCAGCATAATTGCCAAAATTCACATTTTCAATGGTCTGCCCGGCAGCTACCACCAGATTGTTCCAGGCCAACAAAGGATAGGTCTGTGTATAACCTGTTTTGTTCTCTTCAGAAACTGAATAGGTGCCCGGGTCTACTTCAAAAGAATAACTGCCATCTGCTTCGGTATAAGTATTGGCCCCTGTATTCAGCATAATTTTCCAGTTTTGAATTCCTGGTTCGCTACCATCTCTGACACCATCCTGATCTTCATCCAAAAATTTCAATCCGTTAATATACCCGGGCCGGCAATCTTCGACGGTGATATAGGCTTCTTTTACCTCTGTATCCGTTCCATCTTTATTATTAGTCACCTGTAAAATCACTGTATAGGTTCCGGGATTGGTATAGGAGTGATTTGGATGTTGACTGGAATGGGTCCCGCCATCGCCGAAATCCCATTGCCAGTCGATGATGGTACAGCTGTTGCCACTTTGGGTCGACAGATCTGTAAAAGTGACGGACAATGGCGCACAGCCGGACCGGGGAGTGGCGGAAAAAGCAGCCACAGGTGGTTCGCAATAAATCAACAGTTCAAAATTATCCGTGATAATCTGCTCACCATCTTTATAGATTTTTATTGTCCAGGTCCCCTCATAATTGGCGGCGGAGTTGCCGCTGATTCCCACTTTATAGGCGCCACGGGCTTCTGACCATGGGGGTGCAGGCGGTCCCGTAAAACTAAGGGTCTTTTCAGAATATTTTGTCCCGTTGGGTTTGTAAAATTCCCATTTTACAGAAAACTCTGCCGGTTCATCCACAAACTTGACCCAGGAACAGACATAGGTATCGTTGCTATAAAAGGTATCTTTGATATTGACCGGATTATAAGAGGCATCCACATCTTCGCAGGTACAATAATCAGACAAACTTGTCATTGAATTTTGGATTGCCTGTCTGCCGGATCGGCCTGCTTCAATCCTGAAATCAACCGTGGAATGAACCGGATTTTCCTGGGCCCATAAGAAAATACAATTCACCAAAAAGAGCATCATCAAAGGCTTGAAAAAATTCCTGGACGGGTACATTATTCACCTCACTGAATTGTCAATTTTTAATTAAAAAAAAACAGTTTGAAAAGTTCAACTTTCAGAACGGAGGGAATAAATAAAAAAGAAACATTTTGCCGGCTGTGGCAAATTGAAAGTTGAAATCACACAATTTTCATCTATATAAATATGACAATAAAAAAATAGTCAAAAAAAATCAATGTTAAATTAATGAAATAAATAATAAATTGATTATAGCCTTATCAATAAAAGCCAAACACTAATATTCTTCAATTAATTTACCAAAAATAATGATTCATTTTCTTTTTTAGCAAACCAAAAAATACCTAATTGTTTTTATGATTTTTTTATATATTTCGTAATTGTTCTAATTAATTTTTATTCGAAAAACTATGTCAAAAATAAGAATATTATCAGACCAGTTAACCAACAAAATCGCAGCCGGTGAAGTGGTTGAGCGCCCTGCTTCCATGGTCAAGGAACTGGTGGAAAATTCCATCGATGCCGGCGCCACCGAGATCATCATCATTTTGAGAAATGGCGGAAAGACCCTCTGCGAAGTGGTGGATAATGGTGAAGGAATGTCAAAGGATGATTTGCTCCTGGCCTTTGAACGCTATGCAACCAGCAAAATCCACAGTGCTGAAGATCTCAGCTGCATCAAATCCCTGGGCTTTCGAGGTGAAGCACTGGCCAGTATCGCATCAGTGGCACGGGTCAGCGCTATCAGTACCCTGCGAGGAGAAAATGTCGGATATCGACTGAATATTGAGGGCGGGAATTTTCGCAGTATTGAACCCTTTGCACCCAAGGAGGGCACCACGATTTCCGTGAAAAATCTCTTTTTCAACATGCCCGGCCGTCGCAAATTTCTCAAAAGCAAAGAAGTTGAATTTCGCCACATTGTCACGGTCATCAAAAAATTTTCCATGATTTACCCACATATCAGGTTTATGCTGATTCACGAGGACCGTGAAGTTCTCAGCCTGCGTACTGAAAACCTCAAATCCAGAATTGGTAATCTCTTTTCAAAAGAATATATTCAAAACCTGGTGCCTTTTAATTATGAAAGAGGAGGCATTAGCGCCACTGGATTTATCGGCAACCTCAATCTGGTGCGGGCAACTTACGGCGAACAATATTTTTATGTCAATAACCGCTTCATTACTGACAGACTGATGAACCATGCCATTACCGCCGGTTTTTCATCGCTCATATCCAGAGGAGAATATCCCTTTTACTGCATTCACCTCTCCATACCGCCGGAAAGGGTGGATGTCAATGTCCATCCCAGGAAAATGGAGGTTAAATTTGTTGACCAGGATCTTGTCTACCGATTTCTTAAAGAATCCACTGCCGATGCTCTCAAGTCAATAAAAAATTCCATACCCGATCTGCCTAGTTTCAATCCAGAACACTACTATTCTCCCCAACCGATAACCTTTCGGGAAAAGCCCCAAAAGCCAGGGCCGGATTTTGAGCAAGCGCCCGTCAATATCGAAAACAGCACTTTTCCGGACGCCAATTTTCAAAAAACCAGCGCCCACAGAATTGTCACTCCGGTGGTTGAGCAGGAAGGGCTCAATCTCCATTTCAGCCGGAAAGCGGACCAGGACCTCTGGAAAGAACGTGCAGACCGGTTTTCATCCCGAAACACCCTTCAAAGGGAAGAAGATATTAAATATTTTTCACCCCAGGTTAAAGTCTACCAGATTCATAACAAATATCTGATCAGCCAGGTAAAATCCGGCATGGTAATCATCGACCAGCATGTCGCCCACGAAAGGATACTCTACGAAGAAGCTCTGGATTCCATGCAGAAAAACCATTGGCGTGCCCAGCAATTACTCTTTCCTCAAGTTGTCGAATTATCACTGGATGATTTCTCAATAATTCTGGAAATATTGCCCTATCTGGAAAAACTCGGTTTTCGTCTCAAGGAATTTGGCAAAAACACTGTCGCTGTAGAAGCCGTTCCCGCCGGAATGAAATGGGGCGATGAAGGGAAAGTGATCAAAAATATCATTGACTATTACCGTGAATACGGAGAGAAGGATACAGACATACAACACAAAGTCGCTGCTTCCTACGCCTGCAAAGCAGCCATCAAAGCCGGTGATAAATTGACCGAAGAAGAAATGCAAAACCTGGTAGACCGTTTGTTTGCCACCCGGGACCCTTACTTTTGTCCTCACGGCCGCCCCATCATCGTCAATATGACCCTGAATGAAATCGATAATCGTTTTGAAAGAAGTTAAATGAAAGACCGGCTCAATCCTCAAATTGAAAAAATTTCTCCTGTCATACCCTTGCTGACAGGTCCCACAGCCGTTGGAAAAACCTCAACTTCAATTGAACTGGCAAAAATACTGGATGGTGAGATCATTTCCATTGATTCCCGCCAACTTTATAAATTTCTGGATATCGGTACCGCCAAACCTACTCTTCGTGAACAAAAATCAATTCCTCACCACCTGATCGATCTCTATGATCCGACCATCCAGGTCAGCGCCGGGGAATACCGAAAACTGGCCATCGATGTGGTTGAAAAAATAGTCTCGCGAGGAAAATGGCCAATTTTTGTCGGTGGAAGCGGCATGTATATCCACGCTGTTGTCCACGGCATTTTTCAGGAAAGTATTTCAGATTCACTTGTACGTGAAAAGCTAATGAATGAAATAGCCGAAAAAGGGAACGTTTTCCTTTATAACCGCTTGATGGATATCGATTCGGAAGCTGCCAAAAAAATCCACATCAACGATGCCAAACGCATTATCCGGGCTTTGGAAATTTATGAACTGACCGGAGAAACACCCACACAGCATTTTCAAAATCAGCACCAAAACCCTGCTTTCCCGGCAAAAATCTTTGTCCTCACCCGGGAACGGGCCCAGTTGTATCACAGAATCAACCAGCGTGTGGACCAAATGCTGGCCGACGGTCTGGTCACAGAGACTGAAAAGCTGCTGGCCCAAAACTACCGGTCAGCCATGGACGCCTTAAAAACCCTGGGTTACCAGGAAGTGATTCAATATCTGGATCATGAAGTTGATTATTCAACAATGGTGGAAAACCTCAAGATGAATACCCGACGATACGCCAAGCGCCAGTTGACCTGGTTTCGTCACAAACTAGAGGCAGAATGGATCGAACTTCAGGACAACGACGATGCCGGTTCCATTGCAAAAAAAATCGCAAAGTCATTGAAAAATTCAATTAAATAATTTAAGTTTGCCCTTCAAAAATTGGGTAGCAGTTAAATCCTGATTTACTCTGTATAAATTCAATTTGGACTCGAACTTGATTGAAAAATTTAAAATTAATAAAAGCATCTCCGCATTTTTCCTTGTTTTAACAAATCTTTGGGCACAAAACAACAATATTTATTCAATTTATAATTTTAATCCCATTGTCATTACAGGCAGCCACATTCCCACTGAATTTGCCAATTCCCCGAGAAATATTACGGTCCTTGATGGCGCAACCATTGAGCAACAAAACGCAGAAAGTATTGAAGACCTGCTGCAAAAACTGACTGATATCCAAATAGAGACAAGAGGCCCGCTGGGTGTCCAGAGCGACTTTAGTATTCGCGGCGCTTCCGGTGAACAAACCCTGGTGCTGATCGACGGTATGAAAATATCAGATTCTCAGACAGCCCATCATAGCATGAATATCCCCGTCACCATGAATGACATTGCCCAAATCGAAATTCTGAGAGGAAATGCGTCCAAAATCTACGGCCCCAATGCTTTGGGCGGCGTCATCAATATTATCACCAAAAAGTCAGAACGATCAAATGGCAATGTTACACTATCCGGCGGAAAATTCGATTACTTCGAAGGCAATTTTTCCGGCACAGTGTCAATCAAAAACCTGAGTCAACGTCTGTCAGTCAGCCAGAAATCCTGCGATGGATACAGAGAAAATACTGATTTTGACATCACTCACATTTTTTATAAATCGGGATTGCAGACTGCCATAGCCAAATTTGATCTCAGTTTCGGTTACCAACACAAAGATTTTGGAGCCAATAGTTTTTACTCATCCCGGTTCCCGCTGCAATACGAGAACACGGAAACCTATCTCGCCAACTTCAGCACTTTCATTCCGCAAAATTGGGGGCACCTCTCATTTAAAATATCCGGAAGACGGCACAACGACCATTTTTTACTCGATAAAAGCAACCCCTCCTTTTATAAAAACAAGCACAGGACCAACTCCTGTTCAGCTGAATTGAATGGACTTTATCAGCACGAAAAGTTCCAATATAATTTCGGTTCTGATATCGGCTTTGATGAAATCATCAGTAATTCCCTGGGGACCCATAAAAGAGCACGTCTGGGCTTTTTTTCCGAAGCCCTTTACCCTTTTGACAAATGGAATATTTCACCCGGTATTTCCGGTTATTATTACAAAAACTGGGGGTTTCAGGTTTTTCCGGGAATCGACCTGGGCTATCAATGGAATAGCAGCATGAGACTTTTTGGCTCCATTGGACGTTCCTTTCGAATTCCCTCTTTTACAGACTTATATTACAAAAGCCCGGCAAACCTGGGTAATGAAAACCTCCAACCTGAAAAAGCCGTCAGTGCTGAACTGGGCATGAAATATCATCTGCGGTCCCTAGAGTCTTCGCTTACTCTTTTTTGTCGAAATACAAAAGACCTGATCGAATTCACACGAAAAAACGCCGACGATCCCTGGCAGGCAACCAACATATCCGAAATGAAAACCAAAGGTGTTGAAGCTTCCTTCCATTATCAACCCAAAACCCGGTTATTACAAAGCCTCCAAATTCATTATGCCTATACCAGCAATGTTGTCAGCAATTGCCGGTTTGAAGGAAAATACCTCACCAATAGTCTTCGCCAAAATGGATCATTAAATTTATCCCACACCCTGCCATATGACATCCTTGCCACCTGGAATTTTGTATACCAGGAAATTCGATTTGACAATCAGAATGTCCTCACAGTCAATTTCAATGCGAATATTCCCTGGAAAAACTTATATATATATTTAAATGTTACCAATCTACTAAATGCCAAATATGCCTTTTTCGAACGTATCCCTATGCCCGGCAGATGGCTAAAATTGGGTCTGAAATATCACTTTTGATTGAAACCTTTATGTTTTGGGTAAGTTTACCTGTTTGAAAATCTAAATTTTAGTTTTGTGAAGATAGAAACATTAATTATATTTGACCTATGAAAGAAAAAACAGAAGACCAAAAGCATTTTATTGAAAATTTAACTTTAGGCAAATTGAATTACCTTTTATTTGGAATCGGCGTATTGTTGATCATCCTGGGATATTTTATCATGGGTACAGGTGAAGTCTACAGTGCCCAGAGCCTGTCGGTTGCTCCGATCATTTTACTTCTGGGATATCTGATCGTTATTCCTGTGTCCATTCTTTACAAAAAAAGAAAATAATTTTTTTGCTGAAAAATTTTTAAGCTGTAAGGGATTTTACTCTTGCAGCTTTTTTATTTTTAAACTGCTTCCTTTTAAAAATCCCTTTTTAAAAAAATTGCCGGTCCGCAAGATCAATCCTGACTCAGAATTATTGTTCCATCAGGTTCAGGCTTGATCAAAGCATAAATTTTTTGCATCTCAAAATAGAAAAAGGCCATGAAATCATGGCCTTCTAATTATCACAAAAATTGATGTTTATTCCTACTATTTCTGGAAAAATCCTTTTGCGTTAACCGGACTAAAAAAATTTCGTAACATTCTCATCAGGTTTTTTCGGATGAAGTTTTGGATTTTGTCCCGGTTTTTAGGGTTTCATCCGTTTTAGGCTTATTGGCATAATCGGTTTTATAAAAGCCTGTTCCTTTGAAAATCACACCAGAGCCACCGGAGATTAATCTGTGAACTTCATTTTGGCCGCATTTCGGGCAGGTTTTTACCGGTTCTTCAGAAATATTTTGAAATTTTTCAAAGGTATATCCACAGTTATGACATAAATACTCATAGGTTGGCATATCATCTTCCCTCCTAATCGCACATATTGGCCAGAATCGCTGAAACATTTACGATATCATCAACGCTACATCCTCTTGACAGATCGTTTAATGGTTTGGCAAGGCCCTGGATAATCGGGCCAACAGCCTCACAACCGGCAATTCGTTGTACCAGTTTATAACCAATATTTCCAGCGCTTAGGTCAGGAAATACCAGGACATTGGCTTTACCGGCGACATTGCTTCCGGGAGCTTTTTTGGAGCCAACAGCGGCAACGATGGCAGCATCTGCTTGTAATTCACCGTCAATCATGATATCCGGTCTTTTTTCTTTGACGATCCGGGTGGCGGCAATGACTTTGTCCACAACCGAATGTTTTGCGCTTCCTTTTGTTGAAAAGGACAACATCGCAACACGCGGTTCTTCTCCCACCACTTTTTTGTGTGTATCGGCCGAAGAAATAGCGATATCAGCCAATTGTTCAGCAGTCGGGTCCGGCATAACAGCACAGTCAGCAAAACTCCAGATTTTTGATTCATCAGGAGTGATCATAATGAAGTCACTGGAAACAGTTTTAACTCCCGGTGCCGTACCAATAATGTGGAGCGCCGCCCGCATAACATTACCGGTGGATGTATCAGCGCCGGAAAGACATCCGTCAGCCATTCCCTGGTCTACCAGCATGGCCCCGAAAAATGTTACGTCTTTCATTATCTGCCTGGCTTCTTCGATAGTCATTCCTTTATGTTTTCTTTTTGCATAATAAGCTTGAGCAAATACATCAAACTGCTCCCAGGTCTCAGGATCATAAAAGGTTGCACCGTCCAGGTGGACTCCGATTTCAGCTGCATGCTTTTTTATTTTTGCTTCATTACCAATCAGGGTGACCCGGGTTATTTTATCTGACAACAGGATGGCTGCACCTTTTAATACACGCTCATCATGAGACTCCGGAAGGACGATATTTTTACTCTTTTTTTTGGCTTCTTCTCTAATGGAATTAATCAGTTTCATTTTATACTCCTTAATTTATCTTTTAATGCTTTTTCGACATTCACCGGAACAAATTCTCTAATATTACCATCAAAGAGCGCTATTTCCCTGACCACACTGGAACTTAAATAGGAATTTTTAACGCTTGGCATAAAAAAGACGGAATCAATATCTTTTTTTAATTTTCGATTCATCAATGCCATCTGAAATTCAAACTCAAAATCTGAAATCGCTCTCAGTCCCCGAATAATAACTGTGGCCCCGATTTTTTCCGCATAATTTACAACCAAACCATCAAAAAAATCGACAGATATATTTTTAAAATCAAGGGTACAATCCTTGATCAGCTGCACCCGTTCTTCCGCTGAGAAAAAGGGCTGTTTATTTAGGTTTCGTGCTACAGCGATATGAACATGATCAAAGATCGATGCCGCTCGGTTTAGAATATCGATATGGCCATTTGTGATTGGATCAAATGTCCCCGGATACAGTGCATTTTTCATTCTCTACCTTATATATTATTAATTTTGTATTTCCATATTTTTTTTCAACAGGATTAAATCTCTGTATAGTTTTAGTGATATCTATTTCGGGTGCAGTTTCCAATACAATTTGCGTGTCCGGCAATTTTTTAACCATCAAATTAACCAATTTTCCCATCTCGTTAAATTGGTACGGCGGGTCGGCCAGGACAAGGTCAAAGGACTCGGTTAATTTTTCCAAATACCTGAATCCGTTTTGTTTCATGATTCGGACCATATGAGCCACATGGATTTTTTCAGCATTGTCCCGAATGATCTGGCATTGCTGGAAATTATTTTCTACAAAGGTCACCTGAACGGCCCCCCTGGACAAGGCTTCAAAACCCAGATTGCCTGAACCCGCAAAAATATCCAATACTTTTTTCCCTTCCAGATTACCCAAAATGGAAAATAAACTTTCTTTCACCCGGTCTTTCGTGGGTCGAAATCCATGTCTATCCAGACCACTTTTAAGTTTGTGTCCTTTAAACCTGCCTGCAATGATCCTGATCATAGGGATTATTTCTGAGGAAAGATGGTTATCCCGATTTTGATGTCATAGACTGTCTTTGCTGATGAGGTATCGGGCGATTTTATTTCCATTTCATCATAGGAAATGTTTATTCTTTTGGAAGATAAGGATCGAAAAAAATGGACAATACTGCTTTTTGATCCTGTCAGGTAAATAAAACCGCTGCGAATAAGTGCAGGGTCTCTTTTGGATATAGTCAGAGGTTCCATTTCAACACCGGATTGATTTGCCGTTGCCGTCAAATAACCGGTCAGCTGTCTGTCCTCAAGATAAATATATTTGTGGTCGGTGACGGGATTTACCAGAATATTAGATAAAGAGGTGATTTGATAATTTTTTTCATCCTCAGTTTTTTCAATATAAAACAATTCCGGTTTAAAGGAATCTTTATGATTGTAGATGTAAAACTTAATATTCTCACCACTGATAATATCTTTTACCAGGCAAATCAGACTGAGATTATCATTTTTTATATAAAAATCCATAATTTGAACATTTTCAGGAAGTAATTCCAGAATACCGCTTATCAGACTCAGATCTTTGCTTTTTTCAATAATTTGATTGACAATTTCAGAGGTCACATAATTTTCTGGTAAACCAAACCCGGAATCCCGGTCGGTTTTGGGTGTCTCGTTGAATTTTCCATTGGTTTTCCATTGCGATAATTTGTCGAACACTTTGTTGGGAATATTGGTATAGTTAAACAGATACAGGATTCCGGCGCCAATCAGCAGGATCAAGAAAAAAGAGAAAAATACTCCGGCGTTCAGCCTTTTTTTATCCTTATTTTTTCTTTTATTTTTTTCATCGGCCAGAATTTTACTGTCAAGGTCCTTCTTAATTTCGTCAAATTTTTTCTTATTTTCATCGGTGACATCACCTTTTATTACCGGAGATTGTGGAATTAGGACGTCTGATTGGGGTATATCTAGGAAACTATCTTCGGTTTGTAAGCCTTTATTATTGAACAGATTGATGCTGATAGACATTGTCATTCCTAAAACCTTGAGATCAAGCCGGCAATCTCGCTGAATTGTGAGACTCCCAACTTATTGGTTAAATATTTCTGTTCAATTCGTACTTTATATTTTGACAATACAGGCAAAGGATTAATGATCTGTTGGGCATTGGCATCCATTCTCTTCTGTACAAAAATGTTATTGGGTGACGTTGAGTAAATAAAGAATTTTTCAAAATTTAAATTGTCAAAATTATTGTTCATCAGATTTTCTAGAAAGATGGTATCATACTTTTGCGGATTTGTATTTTGCAGAACCGTGATATCAAGGCTATTATCGCTGATAAAACTGATATGGTACATTTCCCCGTCATTAAAAACCAATAGATTTTGAACATCATTTTCCTTGCCGATTTTCCACAATCCCCAATTTTCATAGGCTTGCAGGGGAAAGGATTTTGATAAAAGTTTATAAGCGGAGAGGATTCCCAAATCCAAAAGCACTGGCTCAAATCCATAAGAAAGGGCGGTTTTTGCGATGATGTTTCTAAGTTCCGATTGAACAGCAACAGTCAGATAACGTTCTTCCTGTGTTTCTTCTTTTTTATTCAAGAAATAGTGTTGAATAAATAATTTATCTGAATCCGGCAGAGAATTTTTTACGCGCCAATCCAAGACTTCATTAACCTGGTTTTCCTCCAGGCCTGTCTCAACATGATTGAACAATATCTCTGCTTTATCGCTTGGAATTGTAAAGGCCACTTTTCGGTCGGTTGGTTTATCCTGTTCAAAAAAGCTAAAGATGGATTGTAGATGTTTTTTTATTTCATATAAATAAGAAACACTATCAGCCGATGACGCAAGATTTTTCTTAAATAATCTGCTGATAGTGTCACTGTAAGATTTATTTTCGCATATCCCATAGATAATGGAATAGTCAGAGAGGGATATCCATTGCATTACTTATTTCCAGCTTGGTTCTCCATTTCTGATAAAACCATGGGAAGAATCCTGGAATGAGAAGAAAACATATCGGGGTTCTTCATATGTAAAATCAATTGGATCTTTAATTGTGATCGGTTCTTCATCACTGAATTCAACAATGTATTTTTTATCAATCAGGGGTCTGTATGCAAATTCACTGGTCAGGTAATATTGATTATAATACGTCAGAGTTGCAGGACGAGCTACAGTTTCCATTCCCAGAACAGTATCGGCATCGACAGAGCTCAATGCTGTTGAACTAACGCTCAAGGTGTCAAATCCCCTTAAAGATTCATTCCAGCGGGTAACCCTATACAATGTATCAATAACAGTGTCTTTTAAACTATAGGAAATAGCAAAGGTTGTATCGAAGGATTTAAAAAGGTCTTTCATCACATCAAACTCATAGGTCTTACCATCAAGATTTAAAAGCTGTTTGCCATGGAAATTGCTGTCTGCAACGGTACTGTCTCTTAAGGCACTGACAATTTTGATCGCCATTTCAGGATCTTCGTTGTAATTATCACTCATTTTGTGATAAAAATCTTCGACTTTGTAAATAATAGACATTCTTTTTCTACTGAGATTCTGTATGGCCTCTTCTTCTTCCCAGACCAATGTCGGTAAAATGATAACTAATATTAAAACTGCCATGAGTACAAATGCGACTATGTTTAAAAACCTTCCTAAACCTGGTTTATATTCAGGAATAGCACCATTAACTAAAAATTTTTCATTCAATTGTAACCTCGCCTTTAATTCTTTCTAAAGTTTTTTCCCCAATACCATGAATTTTTGTCAATTCATTTATTGAATTGAAATTACCATTTGACAAACGATATTCTATTATTTTCTCAGCAGTTGCAGAGCCAATACCCTTAATTTTCATTAAATCTTCTTTGGTTGCCTTATTGATGTTGATGCAAAGGCTTACAGGTGTTTCAGTACTATCTTTAACATCAGAAAACTCCGAACTAAAGAAGTTTGAATCAACCTGATCGGCCAATTTTTTAAAATTAGTTTCAATTACCCGGTTATCAGTTAAATTGTCATCAACTTTAAAAAAAACTTTTTTACCAAAAAAGATTGCAGATCCTGCAATATATAAAAAAACCAAATACAATAAGACATTTTTTTCACGTCGTGTTAAATTTAGCATTTTTCCTATTAAATAAAAATGTTATCTAAAAAAAATTATTCGATCTTAGTAAACCTTTCGCCCAAAATATTAGCAGCTTTTTCTTCCTTTAATAGTTCAGTGTAGAGTTTATTAAGTTTACCTTTTAATTTTGTTGGAATATCCACCCGTATTCGGACAATCTGATCTCCTTTATGACCATTGTGCGGATCTGAAAGGCCTTTATTTTTCATTCTCAGCAATTTACCCGGCTGAGTACCAGGCGGAATGACCATTTTTACAGCACCGGTCAGGGTGTCAACTTTTACCTCAGTGCCCAGGGCTGCTTCTGCAGGACTGATATGCATATCAATATAAATATCATTGTCATTTCGTGTAAAAAAGGGATGTTCTTTTTCCTCAAACAGAACAATCAGATCACCATAGGGAGCACCACGTAACCCGATATTGCCTTCACCTCTAAGAGTTATATAATTACCGGTAGCTACACCGGCAGGAACTTTGATACTGACTAATTTACTTTCGTTGATACGGCCAGTGCCGCCACATTTTAAACAGGCTTTTTCTGGAATTTTACCTTCTCCATGGCAGGTAGAGCATTGCTGAACATTGACTACCTGGCCGAAAAATGAGCGTGAAATATGGCGGATTTCTCCGTTCCCATGGCAGGCAGGACAGGTTTTTAATTGGGTTCCGGGTTCGGTTCCTGTTCCATTGCATTTATCACATTTATCCATTCGCTTAATACGGATTTTTTTTTCGACACCGGTACTAATTTCTTCCAGGGTTAATTTTACTTTTATTTTTAAATTTCCCCCTCGTTGCGGACCGCGGCGGCTGCCACCGGCTGAACTCCCGCCAAAAAAATCATCAAATCCGCCAAATCCGCCAAAGCCATTCATAAAAGTACGCAGAGCATCGGATAAATCAAATCCAAAATCACTAAACCCGCCACTACCAGCAGCGCCTCCTTTTAAGCCGGCTTCACCAAACTGGTCGTAGAGCGATTTTTTCTTTTCATCGGAAAGAACAGAATAAGCCTCGGAAACTTCCTTGAATTTTTCTTCTGCTTCTTTATTGCCAGGATTTTTGTCAGGATGGTATTTGACAGCCATTTTACGATAGGCTTTTTTAATATCCTCCTGCGAGGCGCCCCGGCTGATACCTAATAATGAATAATAATCTTTTCCCATCTTTATCTGCTCACCACGACTTTCGAATGTTTGATGACTTTCTCTTTAAATGTGTATCCTTTTTCAAATTCTTCGACAATAAGATCTGGCTCAACACCCTCTTCTTCACGCACCATCAGGGCATGATGAAAGTCCGGATTAAATTCCTTACCCAGGGCTTCAATAGGCTTGACTTCCATATCATATAAAATTTTTTGAAATTTTTTATAAATCATTCCCAGGCCTGTGGACTCATTATTTTCCAGTTCAGGTTCATTCTCAACAGCCCTGACAATGTCATCAAAAACCGTAAGAATCTCTTTTAATACTTTTTCTCCGGCATATTTATTTATAGTTTCAAATTCCTTGGCCATTCTCTTTTTAAAATTGTCAAATTCTGCAGCAAGCCGATAGTATTTGTCTTTCATTTCATCAAAAGCAATTTTTTGTTTTTCCAATTCTGATTCCAGTTCTTCAACCTTTTTCTGAGAAACGAATTTTTCATTTTTCTTCATAAATTTTTCTTTTTTATCTCTGATATCCTGATCCTGAAATTTTTCAACCTTGCTATCATCTGTTTCATTGACCATCCTTGAAGAAATCTCCACAATTACATCTTCATTTTTATTTTTTTCATTTTTTTTCTTACTTTTTTGTACCACTGATTGCTCCTTTATTTACTGAAACTTTATCACGGGGCGCTTCTTATGCAACAAAAATACCATTTATATCACACATCCTAGGATTGTAATGTCAGAAATTTTTCCGACTTTGTGTCATATTTTTCGCCAATGAACAGTGCCAAATATACTAATTTGTGTGAATTTGTGAAATACCTTTATTTTTCAACAACAGGATGACTGTTTCAATAATTATCCATATTTCCAGAATTAAGATGATCGTACCAACAAAAACAAGTAACCAGTTTTTTTGATTATAAAAATTAACCAGGTTGATTTTCATGGCCCAACTGGTCATGACAAACATAAATATCATCGGTATCATGGTGAACCCATAAGTCACTTTTTTTCTGATGAGATAAACCGTGATTACCAATAATGACAAACCTGCCAAAAGTTGATTGCAGGTTCCGAAAAGAGGCCACAGCACCAATGCTCCTTTTCCTGTACCATTATAAAATGCCAAAATCAGCGCTGTAATCACGGCAAAGGCCGTTGCAGCATGTTTTTGGGTAAAAAATTTCAAGTTAATACTTCGGGCACATTCAGCAACAACATACCGTTGCAAGCGAGTGGCAGTATCAAGAGTAGTGGCAGCAAAAGAAGCAATAAAGACACCCATTAATGTAACAATGATCTGAGGGGGAATTCCAAGTTTTGAAACCATATTGGTACTTCCGGAAACAAAAGCATGAATTTTCGATCCCATTCCCTGAACGGCCTGCCAGTTTTGATAATGCTGGCGAAAGGCTTCCGTACCTCTTAATAATTCGCCTTCATGTTCCAGCCCCAAACCGATACCGGCACCACAGGCAAGGATGACAAAAACTGCCAGCATGCCTTCGGTCAGCATGCTTCCGTATCCAACAAACAGGGCGCTGGGTTCCTTGTCACATTGTTTGGATGATGTTCCGGAGGAAACCAAGGCATGGAATCCGGAAATAGCCCCGCAAGCTATGATAACAAACAGCATGGGCCAAACCGACGGAGCACCTGCCGGAGCCAGATTGACCGACGGAGCAACCATTGGTGGATTTGTAAACAACACGCCCATGGCCAGCAGAGCCATGGTCAGTAACAATTGATAGGCATTGATAAAATCCCTTGGCTGTAGCAATACCTGTACCGGCAGTGTTGATGCGATATAGGCATAAATTAAAAGAATAATGGTCCAAGAACCTACCGGGTCAACTCCAAAGATTTCAGGTAGTCTGAAAGGCACAAAGGCCCCCAAAACCACGAAAGAATAAAGTAAGATAAGCGCCAGGATAGTGCTGATTATATAACCGGACTTTTTTTTGTAAAACTGATACCCAAGCCAAACAGCAATGGGAATTTGTAAAAACACCGGCAGCACTGATTGTGGAAAAATATCAAATACAATGGCAATGATGAGTCCGAAAACCGCAATGACAATCCATAATCCAAGCATAATAATAACCATAAACATTAATTGCACCCGCCGGCCGATGTACTTATCCGCAACATCGCCAATACTATGGCCCTGATTTCTCAGTGAAACCACAAGCGCACCCAAGTCATGGACACCCCCCATGAAAATAGAGCCAAGTAAAACCCACAGCAATGCTGGTACCCACCCCCAGATTATGCCAATCGCAGGTCCGACAATCGGTCCGGTTCCAGCTATTGAAGTAAAATGATGGCCAAACAGTATGAATTTTTTTGTGGGGACATAGTCTACATCATCCCTTTGCGCCTCGCTCGGACAGACATTTTTCGGCGACAATCTGAAAATCTTTTTAGCAAGAAATTTTCCATAAGTGTGGTAAGCAATGACATAGAGTACAACCATGCCCAGCATAATTAAAACAGAGCTCATAATAATCCTTTTGTCAATAAATTTTCTTTGGTATTAACAAACAGTAATTTACTTTAATAAAACCATAATAGAAATTGCTTTTAATCTTTTTTACTTTAACTATTTATTAAAAATGTTGTAACTTATAGGTTGAACATTTTTTTGATTGACCATGGAAGAAATAAAAAATATATTGAAAAGAAATAAACCCACAATCCTTGTTGTCGATGATGAGATGACCAACAGGCAATTACTGGAATACATCCTCATTGATAACAATTATTATGTCCATACCGCAGAAGACGGAGACATTGGTTTAAGAATAGCCAAAGAAATACATCCGGATTTGATACTGTTAGATATTCGAATGCCCAAAATGGATGGGCTGGAAGTCTGCAAGGAACTACAAAAAGACCAGACTACACAGGATATTCCGATCATTTTTATCACCTCTGTCGCTGAAAATGAGGTTATCGTAGAAGGTTTGAATTCCGGGGCCGTTGACTATGTAAAAAAACCGTTTAAACCCAGGGAATTAATCGCAAGAATTGAAATTCATCTGGAACTCAAACAGGCCCTGGACAATCAAAAAAAACTGATTGAAAACCTGAAAGCACAAATTGAGGAAAACAAACAGCTCCGGCGTTTGATTCCTATTTGCTTTCATTGCAAAAAAGTACGTGATGATCAAGGTTTTTGGGACGATGTAGAATCATATATGACAATTCATTCAAATATTGATTTCAGTCATGGAATTTGTCCTGAATGCCAAAAAAAATATTACTCGGACACTTTAGATGACAAAGGAGAAAACCGATGAAAAAACAACTCAAAATACGCGACCTGACCCTGCGCGACGGACAACAATCCCAATTCGCTACCCGAATGAAGCAGGAACATATCGATCGTGTATTGCCCTATTACCAGGAAGCAAATTTTTATGCCATGGAAGTATGGGGCGGCGCTGTGCCCGATTCCGTCATGAGATACCTCGATGAGGACCCCTGGTATCGTCTGGAATCGATTGTATCAAAAATCGGAGATAAAACAAAACTAACCGCCCTCTCCCGGGGACGTAATTTATTCGGATATAATCCCTACCCCGACTCTGTCATCGAAGGGTTTTGCAAAAATGCCCTGGAATCCGGATTGCATATTATGAGAATTTTTGATGCCCTCAATGATTTTGACAATATTCAATCCACGGTGGATATTGTCAATAAATATAATGGCATCGTGGATTGCGGAATATGCTATACCGTTGATCCCAAATTCACCCTCAGCGACAGATTAAAATCCTTTTTTAACCATAAAAAATTGCCAAAAAATATTTTTAACGTTGACTATTTTATTGAAAAAGCAAAAGACCTGGAAAAAATGGGAGCCAAAATTATCACTCTCAAAGATATGGCCGGATTGATGCATCCTGCTTTTGCTGACGCTCTCTTCTCGAGACTGATGAAAGAAATCAGTGTCCCCATCGATATGCATACCCACTCAACTCCCGGATATGGTTTGGCCACTTACCTGGTCTCAATGTTACATGGTTTGGATATTATTGATACTGTTATTTTATCTTTTGCCGGCGGAACAGCAGCACCGGCTTTTGAACTCGTCCAATTATTTGCCGATAAACTGGATATTGACACCGGCGTCAATCTTGAAGCCGTTGCAAAAATCAACAAAGAACTGATCGCAATCCAGCCGGAACTGGCCGAATTTGACGGCAGAAGTCAAATACCCATTGATTTTGATATAGCCCATGACAGCATTCCTGATAATGTCAATGTTCTTTTTGATCAGGCAATTGATTTTGCCAAAAAAAAGGAATGGAACAAACTACTTAAAGCCACCCATAAAATTGAAAATTATTTTAATTTTCCTCCTCCCAATGATGCTGTCAGAGAAGCTGAAATTCCCGGTGGCATGTACTCCAACCTGGTAGCCCAGTTAGAATCGCTGAAACTCGGGGACAAAATAGACAAAGTCTTAAAGTATGTTCCCAAAGTCAGAGTTGATTCCGGTTGTCCACCTCTGGTTACACCTTCCAGTCAGATTGTCGGTGGCCAGGCTGTCAACTGCGTCGTGGATGAATCCAAGGGTTTGAATCCTTTTTATACCACACTGTCCAAACAATTTATCAATCTGGTGAAAGGTCAATATGGAAAAACACCCACCCCGATTGATTCCGATTTCAGGGCAAAAATCACAGGTGATCCAAAGGAAATGCCCTACGACACCTCCAACTATGAAAAACAAAAAAATCCTAAATTAAAAGAATACAACAATGTCAGGCTGGCTATTAATGAGAAGGAAGAATTGTTACTGGAATTGTTCCCATCGGTAGCCGATAAATTTTTGCAAAACCGGCGCAGGCAGGAGTTTGAAATAAATAAAATCGCAGAACTCAAAGCCGATCAGGAAAATGATTATCTGATCAATCAGGGTGCGATTGAATAACCGGATTATTGACAATTGACAATTTAAAGGCTGTTTTTTTGAACAGCCTTTTCTATTTTATAGTTCATCAAAAAAAAGGAGAAGAAACTTGAACGAAAAAACTGTCATTTTTGCCTACCAGGGGAACCCCATGTGCTTTATCCATGTTTTGCTTAATGCTCTTGATTTATATGATAAAGGACTTGAGGGTTTGATTGTTATTGAAGGTGAAGCCGTTAAACTGGTCCCGGAAATGAGTCATCCCGGACATTTTCTCTTTGCTCTTTATCAAAAGGCCAACCGTCTGGGGCTGATTCGGGAAGTATGCCTGGCCTGCAGTAAAAAACTGGGCGTTGCTGAGGCTGTTGAGAAAGTGGGGCTTCCTTTGACTGGCGACATTTCCGGTCACCCTTCCATGAGCCGGTACCTGCAGCAGGGGTATCGTGTGATAACCCTTTGATCTAAAGTCTCTTCTGTAATTATTCTGTCTACAAAAAAAAGTCCCGAAAGATTTCGGGACTTTTGATTTATCTTATAGGATAAGGCTATATTTCTTCAACAGCAGCCTGGGCAGCAGCCAGACGTGCGATGGGTACACGGTAAGGTGAACAGGAGACATAATTCATGCCAACTCTGTGACAGAATTTTACGGAACTGGGTTCACCACCATGTTCGCCACAGATGCCAACTTTCAGTTCAGGTCTGGTTTTGCGGCCTTTTTGGGTTCCCATTTCAACCAATTGGCCCACACCTGTCTGGTCCAGTACCTGGAAAGGATCTACATCCAGGAGTTTTTTATCGATATAAATGGGCAGGAATTTACCCGCATCATCGCGGGAATATCCAAAAGTCATCTGAGTCAAATCATTGGTACCAAAGGAGAAAAATTCTGCAACTTCAGCCACTTCGTCAGCGGTCAAAGCAGCCCGTGGAATTTCAATCATGGTTCCCACTTGGTAATCAATGGTGTCACCTTTTTCTTCGAATACTTTAGCAACTGTTTCACGAATGATTGAAGTCTGCAGTTCAAGTTCTTTTTTCGTTCCAATCAACGGGACCATGATTTCTGGTTTGGCATCAATACCTTTTGCTTTGCAGTTCAGAGCAGCTTCAATGATTGCCCGGGCCTGCATTTCCGTGATTTCCGGATAGGTATTGCCAAGACGACAGCCACGGTGTCCCAGCATGGGGTTAAATTCATGTAATGAATCAACTTTTGCTTTAACTTCTGCAGCTGAAATGCCCATTTCTTCTGCCATTTCTTTCTGATTTTCTTCTTCGTGAGGTACAAATTCATGCAGAGGCGGATCCAGTAGCCTGATAGTAACACCATAGCCATTCATCGCAGTAAAAATGCCTTCGAAATCTTCTCTCTGCATCGGAAGCAGCTTTGCCAGTGCTTTTCGTCTGCCGGCTTCATCGTCAGCCAGAATCATTTCGCGAACAGCTTTAATTCGATCCCCTTCAAAAAACATATGTTCTGTACGGGTCAGTCCAATACCTTTGGCACCAAAATCACGGGCCACCTGGGCATCATGGGGTGTGTCGGCATTTGTTCTGACATACATTTTTGTGTATTTATCGCATAGGTCCATTAATTTTCCAAAATCACCGCCTAATTCCGGGTCCTGGGTTTTGATTTTCCCTTCGAGAACAGCACCGGTGGAACCGTTTAATGATATCCAGTCGCCTTCTTTCAGGTTGACACCGTTGATTTTCATGGTTTTGGCATGATAATCAATTTTTACATCGCCAGCGCCGGATACGCAACATTTACCCATACCACGGGCAACAACAGCTGCGTGGGAAGTCATACCGCCGCGGGCTGTGAGAATACCTTCAGAAGCATCCATACCGACAATATCTTCCGGTGATGTTTCGATACGGACTAATACAACTTTTTCACCTTTTGCTTTCCATTCAGCGGCGTCTTCAGCAAAAAATACAACTTTACCGGCAGCAGCCCCTGGAGAAGCTGGAAGACCGGTTGTCAATACTTTGGCTTCAGCCAATGCGGTGGTATCAAAGACAGGATGGAGCAATTCATCCAGTTTATTGGGTTCTACTCGTTTTATGGCATTTTTTTCATCAATCATACCCTGTTCCAGCATGTCCATGGCCATTTTTACCATTGCAGCACCGGTCCTTTTGCCATTACGGGTCTGGAGTAACCAAAGTCTGCCATCCTGAATTGTAAATTCCAGGTCCTGCATATCCTTAAAATAATTTTCCAGTTTCTGTTGCACAGCATCCAGTTCTTTATAGACAGCCGGCATTGCTTCTTCCAGTGAAGGGTATTTGGCTTTACGTTCTTCTTCTGAAATGCCTGCTCGGGCGGCCCATCTTTTGGAACCTTCCAGGGTAATTTCCTGGGGAGTTCTGACACCGGCTACGACGTCTTCTCCCTGAGCATTGATCAGGTATTCTCCATTGAAAATATCTTCACCGGTACCAGCGTCACGAGTAAAAGCAACACCGGTTGCAGAATTATTGCCCATATTACCATAGACCATTGACTGGACGTTTACAGCAGTGCCAATATCATGGGGAATGCTGTTCATCTGTCGATATTTATTAGCACGAGGATTGTCCCAACTTCTGAATACCGCTGCAATGGCCGCCCAAAGCTGGTCCCAGGGGTCTTTGGGAAATTCTTTGCCGGAATACTCTTTGGTCACTTCTTTAAATTTTGCGACAATTTCTTTTAAATCATCAACCGTCAGTTCCGTATCATCTTTGACGCCTTTGGCTTCCTTGGCTGCGTCCAGAACAACTTCATAGGGATCATGATGTTCGCCTTCTCTGGCTTCCACTCCCAAAACGACATCACCGAACATTTGCATAAAACGCCTGTAGGAATCCCATGCAAATCTTTCATTACCGGATTTTTTTGCAAGCGCTTCTACCGTCTCATCATTGAGACCCAGATTTAAAACTGTGTCCATCATACCAGGTAATGATACGGCGGCACCGGAACGGACCGAAAAAAGGAGCGGGTTTTCAGTGGAACCGAATTCAGCGCCCATTATTTTTTCGACATGTTTTACACCAGCCACAACCTCGTCTTTAATTGCTGCAAAAGTTGCTGCCTCACCATTTTTTCCGTAATTCAAACATTCTTCCGTCGTAATAGTAAAACCCGCCGGAACCGGAACCCCGATAAGGTTCATTTCCGCAAGGTTGGCACCTTTACCACCGAGAAGGGCTTTCTGACTGGCTTTGCCTTCTGCCTTGCCAGCGCCGAAAGTATAAACTGATTTTCCCATAAATACCTCTTTATTTTTAAATTAACGATTGTCGTTTTTTAACAACCCTAAATATAGGTGTTGTTTGAATTTATTTCAACTATTATAAATGGCTCTGATGGCACAGGAATTTTATTGGCCACCTTCCTTTCGCAAGAACTTAATAAAGAACATTTTATAACTGAAAAGAAAGGATAGTGTTCCCGAAATATTTGAATATCGAGTGGACTGGCTGCAGAATTAATGAAAAAAGGTTTATTCAGACTTAACCGGCGAGCATATCAAACTGACCGGCTGAATTAATATCCTGCAAAGCTACAATCTCAAATTTTCCCCGAATGCCAATCTTGTCTTCACAAATCATAATTGCTGATAAAATTTCTGTGAATTTTTCCGTTTCCTGAAGGGCCGGTTCTATGTCTTCCGGAATTTTAACCTTATTGCCAAAAGCCGTAGCCAAGGCATCTGCCAGGGCCGTATCTCCGGAGATTATCACAACTGCATCGGCGTTACCGGAACTGAGCGACGGACCGATTTTTCCGGAAGATGTACAGATACCCAAAGGAGTTGCATGGGCCGGAATTTTTATGCCCACCTTTTCTGATAGAGGGGAATTACCTGCATATACCGATACTGTGATGTTATTACTGACATTGAGGTAAATATCGCCTCCGTTTTCAATGATTATTTCATCAGGATGAAATTTTTCCTCGATCAAGTGCCCAAGATATTCAGCAAAAAATCCTGCTACCGAACTCATCGGACCGATACCGGCACGATTCCCGCTTTCAATCATTTTTTTGATTTCGTCCGGAGACCGGTCTGGAATTTCTATGGGCGAAAGGGATTTTTGAAATACAGGGTGGAGGCAGATGAAATTTTCAATTTTGCTGCGAAGTTTTATAAGTTCCTCTAAAGCAAAGGTTTTCAAATTATCTGTACATTCCAGGGGATTGACACCAATCCAGAGATCGCTCTGTTTATAAGTTACCACAAAGGAATGAAAACGTCCCTTTTCCATCATATACCGATAATGTCGGCGTTGAATGGTCATGGCTTACTTTATCGCCGGGTCACACGTTACCGGCCTTGTTGATTTTGAAAAAACCATGTCAATATAAACAAACCAAAGGGTCCATGTGATATTTAAAAAACGTTGTTTGAGGCTGATATAATTGCTGAGAAAACCGGGAATAAACACGCAATAGCTGCAAACAAAAAATGCCAGCGACAATATAATGTAAATTCTTGTTTTTATGATAATTTCTGTTTCCCAGAGGTACCAGGCCGATAGTAGTGAAAAAATCAATAAAATCGAAAGTGCCCACAGGATTCCATGCAAAGGTAGGGGATATGGAATGAGTCCGGCACCGATCATCGAAAAAGGGAAGGTAAGCAGGAAATAAACGAGTATTTTACTCATACCCATTGGATTAACATCGCCTTAAAATTTTAGGCATAAATTGAATCCTGAAAATGGCTGTTATTACCATGCCTGCGGAAAAGAGATATTGTGTTTTCGTTCCCAAAGTTCCCAGTTCGCTCAACATTCGCCGGGCATGGTTGTAATCTTTTTGAATCAGACCACAAATCAATGTATTGAACCCAAAAATGACGGTGACCAGAAATCCTCCAGAATTTTGCCTGTGAACACCCAATTTTTTCTCCGGTTAAAAAAAACAATTTTTTAATAAAATCAACCTGTAAATTCTTCAAAAAGAAATTTCAGTCAAACAATAAATAATAAAAGCCCGAATTGACGGGCTTTTTACATATCATCTCATGGAAATTTATTCTTCGTTTTTTTTATCAGGTTCTTTGCTGCTGTTTTGACTTTTGGTGTTGATATGCTCGTCAAAATCCGTAGCGCTTTCAATTTCATCTCGAATGTCATTGGTCGCTTTTTTGAATTCACGAATGCCTTTTCCCAGGCCCCTGGCCAGTTCTGGCAATTTTTTGGCTCCAAACAACAGTAAGACGATTAAAAAAATTAATAATACTTCCATTCCACCAATGCTACCCATAGTATTCTCCTATCTCCAATATCGCAACAGGTAATAAGCTACGATAAAACCGATTCCTGCAGTGATATTAAATTTTAATGTTAAACCAATAACAAAGTTAAAAACCAGCAGATCAATCGGCATCGGTCCGAAAGAAATCGAGATAGCTCTCAAAAATACATCTTTGACAACACCGTCTGGTAAACCCAATTTGATCAATTCACCCAAAAACCCGCCCAGCATGGCACCAATAAGGAGAACTCCAATCACCAGCACCAGGGAGATTTTTTTTCCGTTTTTAACCATTTTTATTTTCCTCCAAGAATTGATGTGAACACACCCAAACCATCAGTGGAGCCCAGAATCATTTCACAAGCCCGTTCAGGATGCGGCATCATTCCCAAAACATTTTTTTCCCGATTCATGATTCCGGCTATATTGAGCAGGGAACCATTAGGATTGGCATCATCAGTCAGTTCGCCATTTGCATCACAATATTGAAAAATGATAGAATCATTGTCCTGCAAAGTTTTCAAAACATCATCTGTCGCGAAATAGTTGCCCGTGTAATGGGCAATGGGCATTTTGATCACCTGCCCGGGTGTGTAGTCCCGGGTGAACATAGTGTTTTGGTTGGCTACTTTCAGATAAACATCTTCACATCGGAAGCGAAGACCGGTATTTGTGATCAGGGCGCCGGGCAAAAGTCCCGCTTCCACCAGAACCTGAAAACCGTTGCAGATACCGATCAACGGTTTGCCGGCTTTTGCATATTTGACAATTTCCTGCATCACCGGTGAAAAACGCGCAATGGCGCCAGCCCTGAGATTATCTCCATAGGAGAAGCCGCCGGGAAGCACAATCGCATCATAATCCCTGAGTGAGGTGTCCTTGTGCCAAATGTATTCCGCATTGAGATTCAATATTTTTTTGACGACGTGATAGACATCGTAGTCACAATTTGAACCGGGAAAAACAACTACACCTACTTTTTTCATCAGGCAACCTCTTCCAGTTCGAATTTATATTTTTCAATTACCGGATTTGAAAGTAACTTTTCACAGACTTCTTTTAGTTTTATTTCTGCTTCCTCCCGGCTGATTTCCTGCTTAAATTCCAGATGAAAAAATCTTCCGGTGGTAATATCCCTGATTTCATGATGTCCCATGGTATTAAAGGCACTTTTAATCGCTTTGGCTTCCGGGTCTAGAATACCTTCTTTGTATTCCACAATAATTTTTGCGCTCCACATAAAATAAGACCTTTCTATTAATCTGCTATTAGTTCTGAATCTTCTTCATACCCGGCTATCCAACTCAGCAGGGCTGTAATAATATAAAAGCCCATAACCGGAAACAATACAATGCCGCCAAAGATAAAAGTACCGGCCAGACTTGCCAGGGTAAATATTGAAGCCAAGTTTTTCTTTTTGTCCCTGCCAAAACAAATGCCTGGAGGTTTTGGAAAGCGAATATTACTGACCATTAAAAATGAAATCATAATGATGTATGGTAAAATAATCTTGGGATTACCGGGGGTTCCGTTCAGATTAAGATTGAACCAGATAATGGCATTGATGGACATTGCTGATGAGGGAACCGGCATACCGGTAAAAAATTTGATCGGTTTTCCATTAGCCAAGACATTGTACCGTGCTAGACGAAAAGCGCCGAACAGCAAGGGAAAAAAACTAATGGCGTTACCGATAAATCCCAATTCATCCATAAACAAATGATTGATCAGCAAAGCCGGCACTGCACAAAAGGATATGATATCGGAAAGAGAATCCAGTTCCACTCCAAATTCTGTTTCCTGGTTGAGCCAGCGGGCAACTTTGCCATCCAGAAAATCAAAAACGCCGGCCAAAATGACCAGCAGGAAAACCGAAACATATTTTTCCTGATAAATGTTGATGATTGCGAGAAATCCAAAAAATAGATTGAAAACTGTAAAAATGCTGGGGATGAATTTTCTTCTGGGTTTTCTCATTTATAAATTCCAATCACGGTTTTTCCGGCTTTGAGTTTTTGGTTGATTTTTATCTGGACAACGATGTCGGCGGGAAGCACAATATCGACTTTGGATCCAAAAGAAATCATACCTATTCTTTCGCCTTTTTTCAATTTGGCGCCGATGGTATGATAGGGAATAATCCTGCGGGCAATGAGTCCGGCTATCTGGATGACCCCGTACCGACGATCACCTTCACCCTGGATGTTAATCCGGCGACGTTCATTTTCAAAAGAAGCAGCAGGATTGTACGCTGACATAAATTTTCCCGCAGTATGTTCATCGCTGACAATTTCACCTCCGTCAGGAGCCCTGTTGACATGCACGTTAAAAATCGACATAAAAATAGATATTTTCTTGGCATTGCCAACAAAGGAATCGACTACTTCATCATAAGCCACCACCCGTCCGTCGGCCGGAGAGACCACAATGGCCCTGTCCTGATCCGAGTCTCTTTCAGGATCACGAAAAAACCAAATAGTGAACAGCAACAACGAACTGGTTGCGACCGCCAGATATTTTAAAAATACAAAAGGAAATAACAACATCAGGATAACACTTAAAATAGCCAAGGCCAAAAGGGGGATTAAAATTTTGTGTCCTTGTTTTGCAATCAATCTCTTTATCCTCCAATACGTTTCATCATTTCTGCATAGGTTTCCTCAACATCGCCGAGATCAAAGCGGAACCTGTCTTTGTCTAGTTTTTTCTTGGTTTCTTTGTCCCAGAAGCGGCAGGTGTCAGGAGAAATTTCATCAGCCAGAATCACTTCGCCTTTGTACCTTCCAAATTCCAACTTAAAATCTACCACAATAATCCCGATGGAATCAAAGAATTTCTTTAATATCTCATTGATTTGCAAAGCTTTTGTTCGGATTTCATCGATTTCCGCTTCTGTAGCCAGCTTCATGACACGAATATGATCATCATTCATCAGCGGGTCATGAAATTCATCGCTCTTGTAGGAAAATTCCACAGTCGGCTTGTCAAAAACAATACCTTCTTCAACACCGTATTTGCGACAAAAACTACCGGCGGAAATATTTCGAACAATGGTTTCCACCTGAATTATTTCAACACTTTTGACGAGCATTTCATTTTCATTGAGTTTTTTTTCAAAATGGGTTTTTATACCTTCTTTTTCCAGAAGCGTAAAGAGTTTGGAACTGATATTGTTATTGGCGACACCTTTTCCCAAAACTGTATCTTTTTTAACGCCATCAAAAGCAGTTGCATCATCCTTGAAATGCTGGATAACCAGATCATTGACATCGGTTGCATAGATAATCTTGGCTTTTCCTTCGTATAATTTTTCTCTTTTTTCCATAATTCCCTCTACAATTTATTTTACTTTATTAAAGATCTGATTGACTCTTGCCAATAATTTTTCAAAACCAAAGAGTTCTTCCACCTCTTCCCGGGTCAAATGTTCCATGATAGCTTTGTCCTGCAGGAGCAAAGTTTTAAAATCCCGGCCTTCCCGCCAAACCTGCATGGCATTTTCCTGAACCATACGGTAGGCTTTTTCGCGCAAAATACCTTTTTCCACTAGTTTCAGCAGAACTTCCTGTGAAAAAATCAGGCCTCGGGTGAGGTTGAGATTTTCCATCATTTTTTCTGGATAAACCAGGAGATTTTTTAGCACCCGGGTGGTTTCAGCCAGAATAAAATCAAGGGTGATGCAGGCATCGGGCAAGATAACTCTTTCGGCAGACGAGTGGGATATGTCCCGTTCATGCCATAGAGCTACATTTTCCATGGCTGTGACGGTGTAGCCACGCAGCAATCTCGCCATTCCCGAGATTCGTTCGCTGAGAATAGGGTTGCGCTTGTGGGGCATGGCCGAAGAGCCTTTCTGTCCTTTGGAAAAATACTCCTCCGCCTCAAGCACTTCTGTTCTTTGCAGGTGGCGGATTTCCACAGCAATTTTATCCAGAGTCGATCCAATCGTTGCCAGGGTTGCCACAAAATGGGCGTGTCTGTCCCGCTGAATCACCTGGTTTGAAACCGGTGCTGCAGCCAGTCCCAATTTTTCCATGGTGCGAATTTCCACTTCCGGATCAAGGTGCTGGTAAGTTCCGACTGCACCGGAAATCTGTCCGACTTTTACATCCTCCAGGGCCAGATCAAACCGGCGCAGATTGCGTTCCATTTCCTTCTTCCAGATGAGGAATTTTAATCCGAAAGTCACAGGTTCGGCATGAATACCATGTGAGCGGCCGATACAGAGGGTATCTTTAAATTCCAATGATTTATCAGTCAGAACTTGAATTAATCCAACAATTTTTTCCCGTAACAAATCGCCGGCTTGTGCCAATTGCAAAGCCAAAGCAGTATCCAGCAGATCGGAAGAGGTCATACCTTTGTGGATGTATCTTGAGGATTCACCTACATTTTCCGCCACATTGGTCAAAAAGGCGATGACATCATGCTTGACTTCCTCTTCTATTTCAAGAATTCGTTTCACATCAAAGGCTGCTTTTTGTTCAATATTATCAAAATCCTCTGCCGGAATGACACCAATTTCAAACTGCACACGGCAGACTTCCAGTTCAACCTTCCACCAGGCTTCATATTTGCTCCGGTCGGACCAGATTTTCCCCATTTCAGGTAAGGTATAACGTTCGATCATTTTATTTTTCCAACCTCAGTTTTTTATTTATGATTCTATTTTCCCGGACTATTTTAAAATCAAGAATATCGCCGGCTTTATAAAAATTTTCCGTGATTACTTTTTTGATGGACCAGGCTGAGGAAATTATTTCACCATTAACCTGTAATAAGACATCGCCAACCAAAATTCCGGCCTTCTCCCCAGCGCTGCCGGGTTTAACTTCTGTAACAATCACACCGTTGTTCACTTCCAGTTTCAGGACTTTGGCAATGTAAGGGTCCAGGGTTTGGACCGAGAGCCCGGTTTCCCAATACCGGTCAACTTTTCCATATTGTTTCAGTTCCAGTACAATTTCTTTAACGCGGTTGATCGGAATGGCAAAACCAAGCCCGATAGAGCCCTGATCGATATTACTGCCCGTGAAGATAAAAGTATTAATGCCGATTACTTTTCCTTCGGCATTGATCAGCGGGCCACCACTATTTCCATGATTGATGGCGGCGTCAGTCTGAATCATATCCTGGTAAACCGTGCCGTCCTGCCGGGCGCCAAAGTCCAGATTTGTGCCGGAAATGATGCCTACTGTGGCAGTGGGTTTTTTGTTCACGTCAAAGAGACCAAAGGGGTTGCCGAGAGCGATACACCATTCGCCAATGATGATATCATCAGAATCACCCAGTTTGGCGAAAGAAAAATCCTGAATATCATCAATTTTGATCAGGGCCACGTCTGCAACATCGTCAACTCCCGCCAGTCGCGCACTGTAATTATTCCCGTCCTGCAATGTGACGGTGATTTCGGTTGCATTGGCCACCACATGGGCATTGGTCACGATATATCCATCGGCGCTGATTATGACGCCGGAGCCGATATTTTTTACTTTCTGGCGGTAATGGGCTTCGGGAAAGAGCAGGCCGAATATTGAGTTTTCCATATTATAGCCGGAGGTCACATTTTTATAGGCAATCACATTGATACTGGCAACAGCAGGGGAGACAGTTTCAATGGCATTGGTCAGGGCATTTCGTCTGGAAATGGTGATTGAATCCTGCAGGTCATCGCCTCTGGTGAAGGTGAAGCAGGTCAGGATTACAAAAAAAATAAAATTCACTGGGATTTTCTTCATCTTTATTCAAAGCTCCCGTATTCATTGTTTTCTGTCATTTTTATATTCTACTTTTGCCAGATAAAGTCCATGGGCCGGGGCAGTGTAACGGGTCTCATCGATCAGGGTTGTCTCAAGCAACTCATGAAACTTTTCTATCGGGCGCTTTCCTCTGGCTACTTCCATCATGGTACCCACCAGCATTCTCACCATGCTGTGCAAAAACCTTGTTCCGGCAATGCGGTAAGTTAATAAATTTCCATCTTTTTTCCATGCAGAATTATAAATAAAACAGACTTTTGAACTGGCTTGATCGGCTGTTCGGCAAAAGGACTCAAAATTGTGTTCACCTTCAATCAGTTGGGCACATTGCTGCAGAAGGTCAAAATCGAAATTCCAGCGAACATACCAGTAATAATTTCGCAGCATCGGAGAGAACCGGGTGGTTATTTTATAAATATAAGTGCGACGGATAGCATCAAAGCGACAGTGAAAAGAAGGGTCGACCTCTTCAAAATCATAAACATAAATATCAGCCGGAGTTTTGGCATTGAGCGCTTTTTCAAAAGCAACAGGCGGCAGTGGCGTATCAAAATCAAATTGCGCTACCTGACCAAAGGCATGAAC
The DNA here is from genome assembly GCA_016934035.1 of Fidelibacterota bacterium. Classification (GTDB taxonomy): domain Bacteria; phylum Fidelibacterota; class UBA2242; order UBA2242; family JAFGTP01; genus JAFGTP01. The sequence goes on along the minus strand of JAFGTP010000050.1, from coordinate 21,620 downwards.
ACCGGTATCAGTCCGACCTGACCCCTGAATACGAATTAATTGGCCTCCATTAAAATCCTGCAGGGCTTTTTCAATCTCTCCCTGGACTGTTGGGGCATTGTCCTGGACCTGCCATCCGGCATAAGCTGAACCATCATATTCTACTTTAAACCTGAAACGTCTCAAAGAATCCACCCAGTTTATTCACCATCCAAAAAAATAATATTGAAAAGATACAAAAAGACCAGTCCCTGAAAGAAAACCTGAGTTTTGTAAAATAACTCCTTTTGCCGGTTCCATAGCCTCGCAATTGCATGGCCAGGGCGATTTTTTCAGCCCTGCGCAAACTCAGTACCAGCAGAGACACCAGATTGTTGAGCAGTATTAAAATTTTATTTTCATCCCCTTTGTCTTTGCGATAATTCCGCCAGTTTTCCTCAATTTTTCCGTACTCTTCCTGCAAAATCGGAAAAAACCGAATCGCAATAAAAATCACCTGAAACAGGTCTTCAACGGGTATCCGGATCTTTTCCAGTGGCTTCAGCAGCAGATAAATCCCATCAATAACTTTTTCACTGCTGACCCAATCGGTGAACCAGGACATCAACAAAATAAAATTGAATATCCTGAAGGTATACAGCAAAGGCCTTGAAACCATTGTCCATTGCGCCAAAAGAGAACCATCACCCGATAAATTTCTCAAAAACGGAGTTCCAAAAAAAAGATGAACAAAAAAAGTAAAAGGTAAAAAATAAATGAGATAGCGGATTTTTCGGAAAATTTTGTAAAAATTCATTTGGGTAAGAGATATCCCCAACAGAGTAATGGCCAGCAGCGACAAATGCATCGGCAGGGTTTTAGTGATAAATATCAAAATCGAATAGAGAAAAAACCAGAGCAATTTCGACCTGGGATCAAACATGGTTTTTAAAACCGGTAATTGAGTGACAGGGTTAGCCGGTCACCTTCCGGAAAAATATATGTTTCCAAATCATCGGTATAGGGGTTTTCGACTTTATTTTTTGTCAGTGTGGCAATATCAATCACACTCAACAGGCGATTTAAAACCAGCGCACTCACCACCATAGAGGCATTGCGTTTGGCAATACGAGAATTGAGGCGCATATCGTCAAATTTTTTTTGATTTTTCTTCAGATCCCAGGCCCAGAACTGGTCGCCTTGCGTGTAAATTAAATCCATCTGACGATAGCGGGCTTTCTGGTCGTTATATTCGTGAATATTCATATAATTACCAATATCCGTCCAATACTGATTGCCCTTTCCTGCAACAGAAACACCCGCGTGGTCTGCCGCAAAAGTTCTCATGTCATTCCGGGTCTGTTTACCGTAGACAGTAAAAGCGGCATAGGCCAGCCAGCCGGTCAATTCCGTTGAATTAAAAAAATAGCCTCGTTTGTGATGACCCAATGAATGTTCACCCCAACCAGGAAGGACTATTGATTTAAGGACCGTCAGACGGGTCTCCCCCACACTGTAGGTTTTTTCCCCGACTTCTTGTGAAAATAATAGAGTACTGAAAGCCAGGATTAAAAGCATGCAAGTTTTTTTATTTTTCATTCTTTCTCCCAAAAAAAGTTACAATCACCAAAAGGAACATGGTTATTACGCACAAAACCCCTATCCAGTTTCCTGTTTTTGAATAAAAAGTCTTTTCCCGGCCAATCGCGACCTTTTCGGTCAATGCGGTTTTTTCATTAAACCTGGATTTTTTCAAGACACGGCCATATTTGTCAATAATCATGGAAATACCGGTATTGGCTGCACGGACAACAGGAATGCGATTTTCCACCGCTCGAAACCTGGCAATCTGGCCATGCAGATAAGGAGCTGATGTATTGCCAAACCAAGAATCATTTGTTACTACAGCCAGCAATTGTGAACCTTGTTTCACACCTTGCCGAATGAGTGAAGAAAAGGAAGATTCAAAGCAAACGGCAGCTGTCATGTGAATATCATAATCATTCCTGTGGTATTTAAAAACTGTTATTTCATCACCGGCAATAAAATTACCCTGACCGAGGTTTAATTTTTTCAGATCTTCAAAGGTTTCCGAAAAAGGAATATATTCCCCAAAGGGTACCAGGCGGATTTTACGGTAGGTTTCCGGTGTCGAATTCTTATTGTTAAGGTAGAATACGGAATTATAATATTCATATTGCTTGTCTTTGATACTGTAATCCGGCGCGCCGGTAATCAGCACTGTATTATTCTCTTTCAGAAAGTTATAAATATCCATCAGGGAATTTCGACGATTTATTCGCAGATATGTCGGTACAGCAGTTTCCGGCCAAACCAGCAGATCTGTGTCATGATTGATGATTTCCCTGCGGCTGAGATCATAAAGCAAGTCCATATTGGACTGATAGTTTTCCCGGCTCCACTTTTCATTGGGATCGACATTGGGTTGTACTACTGTTGCAGTAATCTTCCAGTCATTTTCCAGTCCTCTGCCGGATCCCAGCAATACCAGGCCGCCAAAAAAAATCGGAAAAAGAAAGAGAATGGCAAAGATACTGACAAACCGCCAGCGGACTTCTTTCGGAAAGGCCAGAATAACAAATATAAGGGTGTTCAAACCATAGACCCACAAACTCAGACCAAAGGGGCCGACGACTGATACAATCTGCATGAGGGCCAGATAAGGCGACTGGGTGTAGCAGAGACTGTTCCAGGTAAATCCCATGGTGCCCAGGCTTCGCAGCCATTCCATGGCAACAAAGACAAAGGGAAAAGCAAACAGGGCCATCGACTTTCCGGCTCTCCTGCCAATATATCCCACGACTGAAACAGCCAGTCCGTAAAATATCGCCAGAAACAGGACACCCGAGATCATCGAGAGCATTGAAAAATACCAATAAGTCCCCTGGTTTACGCCCAACCAGTAAAGAATGCCCAGGTTCAGAAAAAATCCATAGACAAAACCTTTGGCAAAACCCAAGTAAAAATCATCCAGATAAAGCGAGGCAAGCAACGGAACCATGGCAACCCATGCCAAAAATCCAACATTGAAGGGCGGAAAACTGAAGATGATCAGAACCCCCGAAACCAGCGGAAAATATTTTTTAAAACAGAGTAGTCTATTCATCCGGAACCTCTATCCTTCAGCGCATTCTTATCATAGCAGAAATCAAGTTATAAAATAATAAAAAACCTGATCGATTGATCATCAGGTCTAAATAATTTCAGGAGGAAATTAAAAAATGATGGCTGAAATTCCAATCTAAAGTTGCTTTAATTCCATTGGTTCGACAAAAGAGAGAATTCATCTCTCTTTTGTCTCTGGGTAATAAAATTTCATTCTGAGTAAATGTGTTTATTGATATTGACCAATTTCAAGCATTCTTTTGCCGAAGACAGAATAATCCGTAGCTATTTTCTCAACTGTTCTTTCTCCTTTTGAATTTTTTTAATTTGTTTTGTCAGTTTTTTACTTTGCAATCTTTCCAGATGTGTCTTCTTCTCGTTCTGTTTTATGGCCAGGTAAAGGATTTCTCTCTTGAGGTTCAGATAACTATTATATCGGGCAGGAGAAATACTGCCGTTTTCAAGGGCCCTTTGCACTGCACATCCGGGTTCACCCTGATGTTGGCAATCAGAAAATTTACAGTTTCCGGCCAGTGTAGCGATTTCATCAAAGACATTGTCAAGATCTGCTTCATCAGCCCAGGGTTGAATCTCCCGCAGCCCGGGAGAATCAATAATAAATCCGCCATTTGAAAGTTCAAACATTGACGTTGATGAAGTTGTGTGTTTCCCCCTTTTATTGTACTTTCTCTGAAAACCAGTTTTCTGAATATCCTTGTTTATCAGCGTATTAGTCAATGCGGATTTGCCAACCCCGGAAGGCCCGATCAAAACAGCGACCTTTCCACCAGCCAGATAATCCGCAATAATTTTTATCCCCCTGCCATCGACAACACTGGTGATGAGGATGTCCACTCCCGGGGCAGTCGTTTCAGCCTGAAGTTTGAACAGTTCTGCCTTTTCATTGAGGTCAGCCTTATTCAAAATTACCAACGGCAAAGCACCACTGTCCCAGGCTACGGTCAGGTATCTTTCCAGCAACCGGTCATTATAGTTTCTGCCGCCGTCCAGGCCCAGGACAACAGCTACATAATCGATATTGGCTGCAATGACTTGTTCAGATATAGAAGATCCTGCTGCCTTGCGACAGATCTTGGTTTTTCGGTCAACAACCTCCTGAATCAGAATTGAATCTTGGGTCATCTCCACATTTACCCAATCTCCAACCTGTGGAAAATCACTGCTGACACTTGTATGATAAAAAAAACTTCCTTTAAGCCTGGCCCTTTTTATACCGGCAGGTGTTTTAATGAGATATAAATTCTGTTGTTTACCGATGACCCGAAATGGGGTTTTATTTGCCTGATTCATCTTCTTTTCCTCTTTCAAGACTTAATTTTTGCAAGGTTGACAAAATGTTTTGAGACGGAAATGGTAAAGTCATCAACGGTTCGGCTGCAATGGTCAGCAATAATAGTTCATTATCGTCCCAGGCAATCCTGTTTATTCTGATAGTATTGCATTGAGTACAGCGATGAACGATTGACCATTCCTTATTTTTTTGTACATGAATACCGATCGGTTTCATGATTCCGTGACAACTTGATCGTCTGTCGCCAGGGATAATATCCACATGACAGCTGCAAAGACAGTGAGGGCAATGGTTCCTGTGCTGCCCGCCATATTCCAGGGGTTTGACAAGTCGACCGCAGGATAAGCAGATAAAAGATTCCTGGGGATTATTTCGTATAATTTTATTTCTGGTCATTTTTAAAACCTTCATTACAAATTAATAATTCACAGAGAACAAGGATGATTCTGAATCCTTAACAATCTCTGCTTTTAACAAAAATTTGGATATGATGAATAAATACCAAAAAGTATCAATCTGATTTTTTGATATTTAAGTAAGGAAGGGCGACAGATACGGAATGTCCTGAATCACTCAGGATCATCGACCTGTCTATTTGACGGTGGTATTTTTCTGTATAGTATTTAACATAGGCCGAAATTTATTGAAAGTTAAATAAATTACAAAAAAAAATATGAGCCTCTTAAAAAAAATTAACACAATATCAACACCGCCCCCCCCAAAGAAAACCATCGGCGAGAATGAAAAACACCCACAGAGATGCTGAAACATCATGTTTTTTTTAAAGTGAGGGATTCCTTTTGAATGGATTCCTTAAAAATGATACATCAGTTTTATGCTGAAAGACCTTGATAAAGAGGGTATCGGCGCATGATGACTCACATAGGGCTGCAAAAAAGGAAGCTCAGCATTCAGTACATTATTCACTCCCAGATGAGCATCCAGGTTTGTATTTAAAAGATGGGTTATTTTGAGATTGGTATGGAGGAGCCATTCCGGTTTAAATTCTGTCAAAACATCATCAATGCCATCAAAATGCGTATAACTGTATCTTTTTCCAAAATAATCTGTCAGAATGCCCAGCGAGATATTGTCAGTGACTTTTACATGGACCATCGAATTAATTCGATGACGGGCAAAGGCCAGGAGAAAATCTTCATCTACCGGAACAAGATTGTCCCTGACTTCCAAGTCCGTTGTAGTATAAAAAGCATAATTAACCATAAAATTTATATTTTTCAGATTATATTTTAGTTCACTCTCTATCCCCTGAGTCCCTAATTTTCCGGAATTCATGTATGTCCCGATTCCCGTGGCCGGGTCAGAACCATAAACGATATACTTATCAAAAGTGATGGAAAATGCATTTATTCCCATATAAAAATTATCGCTGCTGTAGCCTGTTTCAAATTCATAATTGGTGGCCTTTTCCGGTTCAATCCCTTCCACTTCCCGGGGAATTCGATTCGGTATTATTCCCCCCGGGATTCGAAAGGACTGGCTGATCATCGTTTTAAAATGGACCCGGCGAAGGGTTTTTGTCAGGGCAATTCTGGGAACAAAAGATTGTCCGTACTCGGATGAATAGTCCCATCTTCCCCCCAGTGTTATATTGATGTTTTTATTCAAGGCAATAGCCTGGCTGAAAATTGAATAATTTTCCACGCTCAATTGATTTGTGTTATTTTTAAAAATTTCTTCATACTCTTTATGATTCTCTGGCAAATTCAAAATTGTATTGAAATATTCAAACCCGGTAATGATACTAAAATCAGAATTAACATCCCAATTGTGGACCAATCCGGTAGTATATTTTGTGATGAATTTACTGTTAATGTAATTTTTATCGGGAACGTGCAGATGCCAGGGCTTCTGATATTTAAAAATGATTTTGGGTGTAATTTTGTGCTTGGGGTTCAAATCAAATTTATAGGATACGGATCCCATGTAGGTATCATTTTTCTGATGAAGGGCTTTTGAATAGTTAATCCCCCACAAATCAATTTGTTCATAATGGAAAATATCTGCAATACCGCGAATTTCCAACTCCTTATACCGGATATTGGTGTTTATAAAAACCGTATGTATATCGGAATTGCCTTTCATGGCCATGGAATTTTGATGATAATCTACATTGTTCCGCTGGCTTCGAACTCCCTGGGCGAGGGAACTGCTGAAATGATAAGAAAAATCTTTAAATTGTTGTCCGTAATTCAGATTTAAACCTCGTTGTGCATAACGCTCACTCATGGCTGAATAAGAAGCACTGACATATTTATCCTCAAAATTTTTGGTAATGACATTAATGACACTTAACCCTGCATAGCCGCCGTAGATAGCTGATCCTGGGCCTCGCGAAACTTCGATTTTTTTGATATTGTCCACTGTATAATGGTTTCCAAAAAACAAGGTGGCAAACATTTCATCATTGCACTCCAGCCCATCGATTAGCAATAACATTTTACCATCATTGGCCCACATTCCCCGCACAGACATCCCAATGGAGCCTTCCTGTCCGGAAGCGAACTGAAACCCCGGCACAAAATGCTCTAGGACTTCTCTCAGATCACGCAGACCCGAGTTTTGTATATCTTTGTCCCAAATGACGGTAATAATTGCCGGGGCCTGATGAATAGGCAACTCTTTTTTTGAGTTCACGCCAACTTTTATATTCATCAGTTCCCTGATTGTCATTCGGGATAATTCTTCCATAGTGTAAGTTTTTTCCTGGGCAACCAAAAAACAAAATAGAATCAGAAAAATTGTCGTGCAGTAAATAGTATTTTTCATAAGATCATCCTGTAAAACCTTCGAATCCCTGACACCAAATCAATGCCCTTTTGGTTTCCTTGAATACCAGCAAACAGCTTTGGGTTCTGTTTATCTGAATAAAATATTTTCAAAGTCACTCCTGTGTCAATGATAAACACTTTTTAAAATACAATTATCTTGCCAGCCTTTTGGTGACAGAAGCGCTCTTCCACTATATCAATCAACTGTCAACACAATTCATTATTTTTGATCTGTTTTGCCCCAATCCGCATAGTGTGTCGTATTCAGGTTTGTCTTCGGCTCGGTGACATAATTCTCATTGGAATTATAAGTCCATTCCAACGTCTCAGAGCCGCCTCCGGATTGCGTGGTGATCAAGGCTTTGTTTCGCACAAGACCTATCGGAAAAGCCTGATCCCGGGGACTCTCCCGATCACCATGGGTCGGGTCCGTCGGGACCCAGCCATAATTCGGCAGATATACTTCCACCCAGCGATGGTAAACATCATCCATATATACTTCATCCCTGCGGTTCCAAACCGACCCGACATAGCGAGCCGGCAACCCGGCTGCCCGGCATAAAGAAATATAGACAAAGGTATATTCCGAGCAGGAGCCATGCCCATTTGCAATAACTGTTGGCGCCGTGTCCCAATAACCGTCCATTATGTACTGCAGGTGGCCGATCAGGTACTGGTGGAGTCGGCGCATGATCCAATAGGGATTTTTTTCATCGCCCACTACTTTTTTAACAACTTTTTGAATGATATCACTATTGATCTGGTATTTTACATCATCAATGAGATAATTCTTAGCAATATCTTTGGGAATTTCTTGCAACGCGCCGACATTTTCCGGGTAGATAAAATATCGAAGGTTACAGGTTTCAATAAGCGAAGTGACCTTTATTTCTTTTTTTTCACCAGGCTGAATATCATGAAATTCAAAACAGGCGGTTTTCTGCCCCCATCGGTCACTTTTTATTTCTTTCGGCTGAACATTGTACCGGAATTCCTGCAGGATTTTCTGGCTGTCACGATTATCCGGCAGGGCGACATTAACTTCCAGAATCTTGATTTTTCCCGGTCCGAAGCAGGTCGTGTTGTGATTAAAAGTCACTTTATGGGTTTCCTTGTCCTTTTGAACAAATTTTTCATGGTCCCGAATTTTCAGTTGAAATATTTGTTTTGAATCCTGGTCAGCCACCCAAAGTTTATTATCGCCCACAGCCAGCCCGTGAGGATATTTGCCCGGTGCATCGGTTATGATAATGACATAACCGGTCTTGGGGTCAACCATATAAAGTTCATCGGTTTCACGATCGGATATCCAGAGATATTTTCCGTCATAGGCAATTCCTTTGGGTTCACCGGAAGGTGACGGAAAGGAACGAATTGTGGAGCCATCATTGGGGTGAAACTGGATGACCATGTCCTTTTTGTCGTCAACACACCAGAGATATTCTCCATCCCAAGTCAGGCCGATTGAACTTTTAGCCGGCGATTGCAAGGTTTTTAGAATGGTCCCGTCTTTAGGATCAATCTTGAAAACCATACCGTCCAGGTCTTCAGATTTATCCGTTCTTCCACGAAAATCTGAATTCCAGAGATATTCTCCGTCCCAGGCCAGTCCCATAGGCCAATAGGCCGGAGACTCGATTTCCCGAAGGATTTGCCCTGTTTCAGAATTAAGGCAATAGAGTTTATCACTGCCACGGTCTGCCAGCCAGAGATTTTTGCCGTCGAAGCAAAGACCGGTTGGAAATTCGCCCGGTGCATCAAAGGCTTTAACCACTTCACCGGTATAAGCCAGCATCAAAGGGGTAAAAACAAAAAAAGTAAACAGCATCTTAAAAAAAATTTTCATTATTCCCTCCCGGTTTGAAATTTTTCCATCTTAATAAAGATTAGCCTTCATATCAAGTAGAAAAAGAACAAATATTTGATTTCGTTGTCCTGTTTTGGACTTTCATTCCAATTTGTTTCTGTTCCAGCAACACAATGAATAACTTTTAAAAAAAACAGGAGCCCCGATGAAAATAGTCATAATGATGCTGACAATATTGATTTGGTTGCAGACTTGCAGACACCCGTGTTTCAGAGATCGCAATGAAGAAATTGAAAGAGAAAAGGTTGCCAATACCATTGATGCAGGCATTGGCTGGGTCAAAAACAAGGATTTGGATCTGTTGTACAAGGTAATTTCCCAGGATAGTACCTATCTTTGTGTGAATCCGGGCAACAGAATAGTTTACGGGTTCGACCAATTCAAAGAATCAGTCCCTTTTTGGATGGATGACAATTTTCAATACATCAAACATGAAATCAGGGATTTAAAAATTACCTTTTCAAAATCAGGTGAGGTGGCCTGGTTTTTTTGCAGGCTCAACGATATCAATACCTGGAGAGGAGAACCGGCCAGTTGGGAAAATGTCCGCTGGACCGGCGTATTGGAAAAAATGAAATGCAGATGGGTGATTCGCCAGCAGCATTTTTCTTTTGAAAAATAAAGATCTCTTTCTTTTTGCAGCAGCCTGATAGTTTTACTAACTTATTCTCATGAAAAATGAACTGGATATTAACAGCTTTTACCGCGTCTGTGAAGCAGAAAAACTGGTCTATATTGATATTGCCATTGATTTTTATCGGGAAATTTATAATGTTTGGGACTTTTCCCCTTTGGCAAACCGCGATCTGGATGAGGATTTATTTAAATACCTGGAATCCTGTGCCCTGGAAATTCCCAAAAAATATAAATTGGTCATTGTCTTTCATATCCCTGAATCAATAATCGATGAACAAAAACAGGAAAAATCCATTCAGGGATATCAAAACTATTTCAAGTATCAGCTCAGAATATTAACAAAAAAGAAGAAATCAGCCACTCGTCAGATATTTTTTTACGGCCTGCTCGGACTATTTCTCATCACAAGTGCTTTTTTTACAGAACAAAAATTAGAGCATTACCTCATTTTGCGGTTTATTTCAGAAGGCTTTTATGTTGGTGGCTGGGTCCTGTTTTGGGAACTGTTCAGCACTATTTTTTTTAGATGGAAAGAATTCCGGGAAGAAGAATTTGTATTGAAACAACTGCTCAACTCAAAAATTGAGTATGTGGTGAGGAAAAAATCTCATCTTAAACCCGATTAATTGACCCCAAAAATGTCTGAACATTTTTCCAAACAGGGGTTGTTTACCCATGAATCACCTTGTAATTGACGATCTAAATTGTCGTCTACAAATCATTCTTTTGCCAAAGGCTGATATATCGAATTGCCGGGTCCTAAAATATCAATCGTATCCTGGGGATTAAACCCTTGTTTTCAAAATAAATACCAGATAGGCCAAAGCTGCCGCCATCACCAGCAGCAACCAAAGTTTTTTAGTGGGCCGGGGTCTTCTCAAGCGGCGAAAATGGATTTCATGAGGTTGCTCGCCGGCTGGTTTTTCCTGGCCAAAATTTAAAAATTTATGGATTCTCGGGACCATTAAACACCTCCGAATAATCTACTAAAAAAAAGAATAAAAGGACGCAGGAACATTCCGATTACGGAAAATCCTGTAATGTAGCTGGAAAGGATTAATCCCATTAAAATGAAACCTCCGTAATGCTCCAGCCAGTCCACAATATGTTCTTGCTCTCTGGGAATTACACCCCGCAGTATTTTTGAACCATCCAGTGGCGGAATGGGAATCAGATTAAAAAATGCCAGGGCAATATTGATTTGCAGGCTGAAATATACCATCAGATAAACCGGATTGACTATGGACTGTGGAAGGGCGGCCAGAGCGCCTGTCCTGATGAACCGCAGCAATAAGCCGCTGATCAGCCCCAATGCCAGGTTCGCTGCCGGACCGGCGGCGGAAATAATCACCATATCCTGTCTGGGATTGCGCAGATTGTAGGGATTGACAGGAACCGGCTTGGCCCAACCGAATCGGACCAGAATAATCATCAGGGTGCCAATCGGGTCGAGATGGGCCAGGGGGTTAAATGTCAGTCTGCCCATGTTTTTCGCTGTATTGTCACCAAATTTATAGGCTGCATAGCCATGCATAAATTCATGAAAGGTCAGTGCCAGTAAAACCGGCGGTAAAATCAGGATCAATGTCTGTAAATCAAAATTCATTTCCACCTCGGATGAAATTCTTTATGTTGTTGAATGATAAAATCTTTGTCCAAATGCGTATAAATCTGGGTCGTCGAAATATCAGAATGTCCCAACATCTCCTGCACAGCCCTGAGATTTGCGCCGCCTTCCAGCAGATGGGTCGCAAAAGAGTGACGAAAAACATGGGGACTGACGGTTTTTTTGATACCTGCCATCTGAACATATTGCCGAATTATTTTCCAGACGCCCATTCGTGAAATAGGCATTCCGCGCAGATTGAGAAAAAGCCTGTCTTTACTTTTACGCTTTTGGGCCAGACTTGTTCGCACCTCCGCGATATATCTGGAAATCGCATGGTGGGCTTTTTTCCCAAAGGGAACAATACGCTCCTTGTTGCCTTTGCCAAAAACCCGAATCAGATGCTCCTCCAAAAAAAGGTCATTTTGCTTAATTGAGATAAGTTCGCTCACTCTGACACCGGTAGAATACAATGTTTCCATCAAAGCATAATCCCGAATTCCTTTGGGGTCTGCCAGGTCAATCTGCTGGAGCAGCAGTTCAATTTCTTCAACATCCAATATTTGAGGCAATTTCATGGTCAGCTTCGGGGCCTGGATAAATTCTGTCGGATTGTCATCAATATAATTTTCATCCAACAGGTAGCCGTGGAAACTTCTCAATGTGGATATATTTCTGGCCAATGAGGTTTCAGACAGGCCCAATTCAGCCAGTGTGTTTATATATTCACGAATAATTTGAACCGTGATTGTTTTGGGCATCATAATATGTTGTTCTTTGAGAAAATAGTAAAAGCGGGTCAGGTCATTCTTGTAGGCGGCAATGGTATTGGGGGTGAGGTTACGTTCGATTTTAATGTGATTTAAAAATTCCTGGAAAAGTTGCTGCATAATTATTCTGAATGGTAAACAGCCTGCTCTACGATATCACATAAAATATGGCCGACGGTGATGTGGCATTCCTGAATTCTTTGGGTATTGTCTGAGGGAACAAGAATCACCAGGTCTCCGGCCTCTTTCATTGCACCACCGTTTTTACCCGTCAGAATAATGGTATAAAGGCCTTGTTTTTTAGCCTGTTCTACAGCTTTCAGGATATTGATTGAATTACCGCTGGTGCTGATGCCGATCAGAATATCCTTTTCCTGCCCAAAAGCTTCAACCTGTCGCACGAAGACCTGGTCAAAACCATCGTCATTGGCCAGGGCAGTGATCACACTGGTGTCGGTTGTCAAAGCCAGTGCAGGCAAGGCCCTGCGTCGGTATTTGAGTTTGGCTATCAACTCCGCAGCCAAATGCTGTGCATCGGCAGCACTGCCTCCGTTTCCGCAGATCAGGATTTTATTTCCTCTGAGTGCTGCTTTCACAAGCGTGACTGCTGCAGAATTGATAGCCTCCATATTGGTTTCCAGAAATCTGGTTTTTACTTCAATATTTTCAAGCAATTGGTTCCTGATGGTTTCTTTAAAATTCAAAGCACTATTCCTTCCAATGGATGGCCTGGCTGAATTTTTTGATAATGTTAGGATCATCAAATTTATCCAGCACATTGCCGGTCACAATAAAAGAAGCCCCGGCCCGGGCCTTGGCGGCTGCAGCTTCCGGAGTTTTGATACCACCGCCGACAATGACCGGTATATCCACAAAAGAACTGACCGCTTTTATCACTGCATCGGGCACTGGATTGTCAGCCCCGCTTCCCGCTTCAAGGTAGACGGTAGACATTCCCATAAATTGAGCTGCCAAAGCGTGGGCCATGGCAATTTCCGGTTTGTGAGGCGGCAGAGGTTTTGTGTTGGTGATAAATTCAGCTGTAGTCGTGCGGCCGCTGTCAAAGAGCATGTATCCGGTAGAAATGGGCTCAATACCCGCCTTGTAGATCGCCGGTGCAGCTATGACATGGTCACCAAAAAGGTACTGCGGGTTTCTGCCGCTGATGATGGACAGAAAAAGGATTGCATCGGCCTTGGGTGATATCTGCTGGACTGAACCGGGAAAAATAATCACCGGAATCGTGCTGTGTTCTTTGACGATATCGATACATTTGTGAAATTCCCCGTCGACCAGTAAACTGCCTCCGATGAAAATCGCATCGACATCAGCCTCATTAAGTTTTTCCACGAAACTGATCAATCCTTTTTCATCCCTGGTATCAGGATCGATCAGGACAATGTAGCCAGTACCGCGTTTTCTGGATATTTCTGTTAATTGCTTGAAAATTGACATTATTTTGAGAACCCGGATAAAAAGTTAACCAATGTTTCCAAATCTTCTCTGGAACGTTTTTCTGTGACGGCAACAAGCAAATGGTATTTCCATGCCTCCTTATATTTGCCCAGATCAATACCCGGAAAAATATTTTGTTTTTTGCCTGCTTCGACGATATCTCTGGCGGGGACAGGAGTCTGGACGACAAATTCTTTGAAAAAAGGCCGCCCTTTGTAAGCCAGTTTAAAACCCTTCACCTGCTCTATCATTTCAGCCAGTGCATGGGCCTGGTGCAAACAAATGTTTGCAACCTGTTTGATGCCTTCTTTTCCCATCAGGCTCAGGTAAATTGTTGCCGCTGTGGCCATGAGTCCCTGGTTGGTACAGATATTTGAGGTGGCTTTTTCACGGCGAATGTGCTGTTCCCTGGTTTGAAGGATCAGAGCGAAGGCATCTTTGCCATCGATATCAACGGTTTTACCGATAATGCGGCCGGGCATTTTGCGAATCAGTTTTTCATTGGCGGTAAAAAGGCCGAGATAAGGGCCACCATAAGCCTGGGGAATACCCAGAGCCTGGCCTTCAGCCACAGCAATGTCCGCCTGCAATTCACCGGGCGTTTTCAAAAGGGCATTGCCGATGGGGTCCGAGACCATGATGAAGAGCGCTTTGCTGTTGGCAAATTTGGCTTTTATCTCATCAAGCATTTCAATATTTCCCAGATAATTGGGCGATTGGACAATTAAACCGACAGCATTTTCCAGTTTTGTTTCCAGAGCGTCAAAGTTTGTCAGGCCGTTTTCTTCGGGAAGTATTTCAATTTCGGCATCATGCTTATCCATGTAGGCTGCCAGGACCTTGATATATTCAGGTTTTAGAAAAGGAGAAACCAAAATTTTGTTCTTTTTATTAACATGACCCAGGGCCAAAATAGCGGCTTCTGCGATTGCTGTTGCACCGTCATAGAGTGATGCATTGGATACATCCATGCTGAACAATTCACAAATCATGGACTGAAATTCATAGATGGTCTGCAAAGTGCCCTGGCTCACTTCGGGCTGGTAGGGCGTATAGGCGGTGTAAATTTCTGATCGTGACAGTAAGGTACCGACGACCGATGGAATAAAATGATCATAGGAGCCGCCACCAAGAAAGGAGAGGTTATCCTGAGTATTTTTATTTTTTGCAGCCAGTTCAGTGAGTAATTTTGTGACTTCAAATTCTGAAAGTTTTTCGGGCAATTGAATCTCGAAATTTTTGAGAAATTTTTCGGGAATATTGCTGATCAGTTCATCGAAACTGCCGGCACCGATTGCCTGAAGTATTTTCTTTTCAGTTTCGACTGTATTGGGAATGTATCTCATGAATTAACCTATTAGTTCTTTATATTCCTCAGCTGATAATAATTCATCGAGTTCTGATTCATCACTCATTCTCAGTTTGGCAATCCAGCCGTCGCTATAGGGATCTTTGTTCATCAATTCCGATGAATCTTCAAGGGCCCCGTTGACTTCGATAATTTCTCCCGAAACCGGTGTATTCATATCCGCAACAGTTTTCACGGCCTCGATGGTTCCGATGGCTGTGTCTTTTTCAAATTCATCTCCGACTTCAGGCAATTCAATAAATACGATGTCACCCAGTTCTGATTGTGCATGGTCTGTGATTCCGATGGTGGCGATACCGCCTTCGGCTCTGACCCATTCGTGATTTTTGGTGTACTTCAAATCTGTTGGTACGTTCATGGTTCTCCCTCCAAAATTTTATTAATGTTTCTTGTACTTAAAGGTGTTTAAAAATCCTGTATGAAAATCACCTTTTTTGAATATTTCATCTTTGAGAATTTCCTGGTGAAAGGGAATGGTGGTGGCAATACCGCCAATGGTCAGTTCCTCCAGGGCCCGCTGCATTCTCTGAATCGCTTCTTCCCTGTTTTCACCGTGGGTAATCAATTTGCCGATCAATGAATCATAAGTGGGAGGAATGATGTAACCGGCATAGATATGGGAATCGAATCTCACACCTGGCCCTCCGGGAACATGAAGTGAGGTGATTTCACCGGGAGAAGGCCGAAAATTATGTTCCGGGTCCTCCGCATTAATCCGGCATTCAATGGCATGGCCGCGAATCTGAAAATTGTCCAGCCAGGCTGGCAATTTTTCACCCCGGTGAACTCGAATCTGGCCTTTGACCAGATCATAACCGGATATCATTTCCGTGACACAATGCTCTACCTGGATGCGTGTATTCATTTCAATAAAATAAAAATTATGATCACGATCCAGTAGAAATTCCACAGTCCCGGCGCTGTTGTAATGAACTGCTCCGGCAGCTTTTTTAGCCGCTTCACTAAATTTCGTTCTTAATTTTTCATCGACAATTGGAGAAGGGGATTCTTCGATCAGTTTTTGATGCCGTCGCTGAACCGAGCAATCCCTTTCACCAAAGGAGGCTACGTTGCCGTATTGGTCAGCGAGAATCTGGACTTCAATGTGTTTCGCATCCAAAACCAACTTTTCCATATACAGATCGGGATCACCAAAGGCTGCCTCGGCTTCTGCGCTGGCTGAATCATAGGCCTTTTTCAATTCCCCTTCATTGTTGACGATACGCATACCACGGCCGCCGCCACCGGAACTGGCTTTTAGCAATACCGGGTACCCAATTTCCAGGGCCAGGCTTTTGAGTTTGTCATAATCCCTGACGACGCCATCGCTTCCCGGAATTACAGGGACACCGACACTTTGCATGGTTTTTCGAGCCTGGGCCTTATTTCCCATGGCCGTAATGATTTCCGGAGAAGGGCCGATGAAGGTAATGTTGTTGTCCCGGCACATTTTCGCAAAATCGGAATTTTCTGAAAAGAAACCATATCCCGGATGAATTGCATCGGCATTGGTGACTTCAGCAGCACTGATCAATTGCGAGGCTTTGAGATAACTTTGGTTGCTGGGCGCCGGACCGATACAGACGGCTTCATCTGCAAAAGTCACGGCCAGGGAGTCTTTGTCCATGGTTGAATAAACGGCCACAGTCGCCAGCCCCAATTCTTTACAAGCTCGGATCACTCTGAGTGCGATTTCGCCGCGATTGGCTATTAAAACTTTTTTTATCATACCAGGCTATTCGATTATAAATAATGGTTGATCATACTCAACAGGCTCGCCATTTTCCACCAGAATCTTGACCAGAGTCCCCGCTATTTCGGCTTCGATCTCATTCATTACTTTCATGGCTTCAACAATGCAAAGAGTCTGGCCAATTGAAATCTGGTCCCCGATTTTAACAAAGGGTTCAGCATCCGGTGCCGGAGCACGGTAAAAAGTTCCAACCATCGGGCTTTTTACTTCTGTGCCGGAAAAAGTCTCAACAGCAGGTGGTTCAGGAATTTTTGTTTCCGGTGCAGCAACGGCTTTGGGTCCGACAGAAGCACCAAACTGTACCGGAAAATGAGATGCATTGCCTCCGGATTTAGAAATTCTGATTTTTTGACCCAGTCGAGTGATTTCAATTTCTTCGATATCATGTTCTTCAACTATTTTAACAAGTTCAAGAATCTTGGATGTATTCATGGGTTACGCCTTATTAATTTGATACACGTTCCAAATATTCTCCGGTACGTGTGTCAATTTTGATTATATCCCCTGTATTGATGAAAAGCGGTACGTTAATGACCAGGCCGGTTTGCATCGTCGCAGCTTTGGTGGCACCGGTCACCCGGTCGCCCTTGAGACCGGGCTCTGTATCGGCAACTTCCAGTTCAACGTTGGATGGAATTTCAATATCTACCGGTTTTGCCCCGTCAAAAAGGATTTTCACGATTTCTGTTTCTTTGACATAGGGTTTTACTTCACCGAAAATATCATCGGAAATTAAAATTTCCTCAAAGTTTTCCTGATCCATGAAGACGTGATTTAAGCCGTCGAAATAGGAGTATTGCAATTTTTTGGCATCCAGTCTGACGGTTTCAATGGATTCTCCGGACCGGAAAGTGTTTTCCAGAATCGCTCCGGTTTCAATGCTTTTCATTTTGCATTTGATTTTTGCACCACCGCGCCCCATCTTTTGGTGCAGAAATTCGACTATTTTGACCAATTCGCCCTTGTATCTAATTACAAGACCATTTCTGATATCCGATGTTTTAGCCATCTATCTTCCTTTCAATATGTTATTTTTATCAATATTTAAGCTTAGGCGAATTTACATTTACTTTTATTTTATGTCAACTAAATTCCTAGGAGAGAAGATTCTTTGAAAAATTCCTTTGAAAAAGTGTAATCATTGTCCTATTTTACTGATAATTTTTAAAAATTATGGCACATTTTTATATGAATAGGCCAAAATGCAGTAAAGTGTTGAAATTAATTTTCCCTTAAATTCTGAAAAATAAGACCCTTTTATGGTAATAGATTTTAAAAATTCCTTCGATTTGTTCGGTTTGTTGCTGCTGCTAGTCAGCCTGCTGCCGGTGATATCCTATTGTGAAATCCACTACAGACTGCCATGGTTTCGAGGCTTCCTGTTCAAAAAGGAACCGGAAATTCTCTTTGATGTCCCGCACAGGGTAACCGGTTCCCGTCTGCCTGTTATGCTGATGGTCAAGGACTCCAGTAAATATCCGGTCCATCTTGACGATGTGGAAATCCAATTCTGGAATCGTGATGTCATGATTAAAAAACATACCATCAAGTTTAATAAATCCCTGGCGCAACTCTTCTTTTCTGAAATATTCATGCTGGACATCAAAGAAAACATGGACCACCAGTTTGTTGTCCGGTGTATTGTCAATATTCGAATCAACGGCAGCCCAAAACGGGTGATCAATCATAATCTGACCCGAAAATATCCTTCTGATTTTTGGGTCACAGCCAATTCTGAAAGGGTTAAAATTCCTGACAACTGGTTATCCGGCGACCTGCATGTCCATTCCAGTTATACTGAAGACCAGGTGGAATTCGGTCCGGAATTATCCAGCATTATTGCCGTTGGCAAAGCCCGCGGGCTGGATTTTGTTGCAGTGGTGGACCATTCCTATGATTTTGATGATGTTCCCGGAACATTCAATTTTAAAGATGGTAATTTTACCAAATGGATCAATTTTAAAAAAGAAGTCAAGGATCTCAACTCTAAAAACCCGAATTTTACCATCATTCCCGGATTTGAACTGAGTGTTGACAACGGACTGGGCGAAAATGTTCATATGTCGGTGCTGAACAATGATGAAATTTTCCCCGGCTCCGGTGACGCCATGGAAAATTACAAATCCTACCCGTCTGAGCATTATTACCGGGTCCTACTGGACAAACTGGAACCCGGGGCCCTGGCTTACGCTGCCCACCCCAATGTCACCCAAAAATTTCTTCATAAAAAAATTCTGAAAAGAGGCGAATGGAATTCCCGGGACTTCACGGATAAATTGGCCGGTTACCAGATTTTAAACGGTAAAAAAGGTGATGAGTTTGAAAAAGGCAAACAGGTTTGGGTAGAAAAACTACTGTCCGGGAAAAAACTCCAGGTATTTGCCGGGACCGATGCCCATGGCAATTTTAACTATAATCTATCCATAAAATATCCCCTGCTTGCAACAGAAAAAACCGATGAACATATCTTTGGAGAATTTTTCAGCTATATCCACAGCAGTTCCAATGATATCAATAGTTTAATTCACGGAATGAAAAGTGGAAAGGTCGTCATATCCAATGGCCCTTTTTTGGGTCTCCAGATCCATACCGGAGAGCGCCTTTTCGACATTGGGGATGAAGTCAGTTTCCTGCCGGAAAAAATTCGAATTCTGGCAAATTCAACCGGTTATTTCGGCAAGATCAATACGATTCGCCTGATTGTCGGCAACTGCCAGGAAAAAAATGAGCAGGCCCTGGAACTCCATGATATTGACAAAATCAATTACGACCGTGAACTGGGTATCAAACTCAATATCAATGATTGTTACATCCGCGCAGAAATGACTACAGCGACAGGCAAAATTGCCCTCACCAATCCCATCTGGCTCAAACAGGGAAAATGAATATTTTTTTGACTATTACCCTGGTTATCACCTTGATCAGTTTGTGTTTTGACAGAGAAAAAACCCAAAACGCACTCAGACGTGCCATTAAGCAAATGGTCCAGATCATGCCGGCTTTTTTATGGATGCTGATTTTTATGTCTCTTGTGCTGACTGTTTTTTCGGAGGAGCAAATCCAAAAGGCACTGGTCCGGGACAATATATACCTTTCCCTGGCCCTGGCTGTCAGCTGCGGGTCCCTCGCCATTATTCCGGGATTTATTGCATTTCCGCTATGCGGGATATTACTCGAAAAAGGTGTTGCCTATATGGTAATTTCCGGCTTTACAACAACCCTGATGATGGTTGGCATTGTCACCTTTCCGGTTGAAAAAGAATACCTGGGCGTGAGATTGGGGATTGTTCGTAATCTGATCAGTCTGCTCATTGCCATGATTACCGCCCTGGCAACGGGATTTTTTTTCGGGGAATTATTTTGAAACGGTACGGCGGGATTTTTATTTTCTTTGTGTTTATCGGGTTTTCCTACTGGCAAAATTTTTTACCGGGAATTGAGATGGAACAGAATTTTCGCAAATTCCTGCTGTCGATGATCGGTATTGTGCCGGCGGCCTTTGTCCTGATCGGCCTCTTTGAGGTTTGGGTAAAGCGCGAAACCGTTGAAAAACACATGGGTGAGAAGGCAATTTTTAGAGGATTTTTCTGGGCAATTGTCCTGGCCGGGACTATCATTGGCGGACTCTACGTATCCTTTCCCATTGCCGCCGCCTTATTAAAAAAGGGGGCCAGAAGCAGCGTTGTTTTTACATTTCTTTTTGCATCGACCATTTGTCGTGTTCCCATGACAGTTTTTGAGGCCAATTTCCTGGGTGTCAAATTTACTTTGGTCCGTTTCCTCATATCCTTGCCACTGGTAATAATCAGTTCACTATTTCTGGGCGCTCTGGTGGACAAAAAAAGACTTCTCCTCCCAATGATTATCAAAGAATAACCGAATCTCCTGACCGGACCTGTTGCGGACAGGAAGGAGTAACCATCGCATCCTCTACACAGGCAATCTGATATTCGGAAGTACCAGCAGACCATCTCGTCAATCTGCTTTACCCTGCGAATTTTGATGCGGTATTTCGATGCCCGGAGAGGCCATAAAATGAATGCCCCAGGATAGGATATTCATCCGGATTCATCCTGATAAACCCCAAAAACATCACACATTTCTGTTATTGTGTTTTGCAAAAGTAATATCCAAAGGACTCCGTTTCAAAAATCCATTCAGAACTCCGAAGTTGTTATGCTGATCGAAGTGAAGTATCTCCTTTCCATGTCACTGAGATTCTTCACAAGGTTCAGAATGTACTGTTTTAAAAATCAAGCAATGAATGACAGATATTTGAAGACTTTTGCAACAAAGTCATGAGATCAGACATTTATTTTGAAAATCACTACAAAATCCAACAGAAACGTAACTATTCATTAAAATATTTTAAAAAGCAATTAACTGTTCATATTCCAGTCCGGTGACAGACCGGATTCAACACCGATTTGCAGCTAACGCTTAATGTGGCCAATAAGTTGCAAAAGTGATGCATCAGGTGCTTTAAATTTTAATGTAAGTTCGATATCAGATAATTGTTCCTTTATTTTTTAGCATTTATCATTAGAAATACTTCGTAGGTGACAATTCCTATTGTCACTTTTCCATATCCCAAGCGATAATATACTCATCAAACCAAAGAAAAAATTTATGTCAATTAACTAACAATACTGCTTATTAAGTTTTCAAAAAACAAGTTCCTGGTGCATGCCAAACCTCTTGCAAATCTATATCGCGGGAAACTCTGTGCAGGCCTTAAAGAGAACAACATCAAACCCCATCATCTGTATGGAACAAGAACTGGGTCGTCGACATTCAGGCTGTGGGCAATGGCAAAAGCACCCTGAAATACCTTGCCAAATACATCTACCGAACGGCCATCTCCAACCATAACATCCTCTCATCGCAAAAGGGCAAAGTCACCCTCCTCCTCAAAGCCAAAATCCACGAAGATGGCATCCCTGAAAAACACTCCTTCACATGTCCCACCTGTGGCC
>JAFGTP010000049.1 GCA_016934035.1 Fidelibacterota bacterium | reverse complement strand
TTCCATCTTCATTTGAACCGACACTCAGTTCGGTACCAAAAATACCATTGACACCTTCCCAAAATGAAGGAGTCAAGTCTTCAAAACTGGAATTCTCAATAATATTTTGTGCGACAGTTACGCCACAAAACATTAAAGTAATCACCATCATTAACATTGTCACTTTTTTCATTGTTCCTCCTTTTGCCCTTTAAGTAAAGGACACAACCTGTTAATCTTTCCTACACTTTTTGAATTTCTATATGCAAAACTCCTTTTCTCTTCAATGAAAAGGAACATGTCCCACTTTCGTCCCGCAGTATTCCTTCAGAATCCTTGCATATGAAATTCTTTTTCACATTTATTTGTCCTTTAGTATTCTCCCAGGAATGATTTAGTATAATTACTTTATAATTCCCTGACTCAATATTTTTCCAAATACCAAACTCAAAATCATTTCCGATTATCTCAACTATATTTTGAGTGTAAGTATCATTATAAATGGCTTTGTAGATTTTGATAATCGCCAGTTTTAAACGATTATCATTGCTGCCTAAGGCCAATATTTCCAATGGATAGGGTGTAAAATAAACATTCCCTTTTCCTACTTTATGTCTATGCAAAAAGGGACTACCAAATTGATCTCGCATTAATATTTCAGCATCATCTGATATAATTTTGCAATAACTTTTCTCAGGATGGGAATTATCCAAAGATATTTTAAATCTGTCTCCGACCTGGAATTCCCCAAACTCTTTTTCAACCTTAATCTCCAATTCCATACAATCGCGAAAATCAGGTACACCAAACTTGCAATCCATTTCAACACCAACAACTTTGTGCCAGTCAACTACCCAACTATCGTTGGCAAAACTACAATAGAGATTGCCACCATTTTTTACATATTCAACGATGCTCAACCAGTATTTTTTTGTAAATAACTTCAAGCGCGGCGCAAAAACCAATGGTAACTTTTTCGGGTCTAGTTTATCAACCGGTTGAATATCATTTTCATGATTTAATTCTATTGCTGGCTCAAAAATACATTCCACATCATTGAATCCATTCTTCATCAATCCAAAGGTTTCCAGGTAGAAATCATACCATCGATCAAATTCAGGTTCAAATTGATAAGGATATTTATAGTAATAATTTGATGGAATTATTAACCCTGCATTGTTTTCAATTTTCTGATATTTATCAGAGTATATTTTTTTTACAATTTTACTGAACTTAATGTATTCATTGGCAGTTGGTTTCAGAGATTTGTCCATACGCACAATACCAAACTTATCTTCAAAAGCATGATGAGAATAGGGTCGTTTATCTTTAAAATCAAAATCATTCAAACACCAACCCATTGTCCCAAATGCGCCATTGATCAAAGCACTGAAAAAAACTTCCCGATAATAATGCGCCTGATTTTCTTCTGAGCATAAAACAGTCGATGTACCAAATTCCTCCACAAATACTGGTTTCTTCCAGTTTTGCGCCATTCTCAAACGAAAAGCAGTGGTATAAGCATGATGATCCGGTTTCATTACTCTTGGATAATAATGCAGGCCGACAAAATCCTGATATTTATTCAATTTACGCAATTGGAATTTCCAACGGTCATATTCAGAGACAACTTCCGGTGACCAGGCACCGTCGCCGATACTTACTGGCTTGGAATCCAAATACTTAATTGTATTAATGATTTCTTCTGTCCATTTTTCAATGATTTCCGGCTCTTGCTGACCGACATAATTCGGCAATTCGTTTGATAATAGCCATCCCAGTATAAATTTAAATTGTTTTGTAGCCTTGACAACTTCACTGATGTATAATTTTTCTGCCTTTATCATATTGGAGTCGGTCAGAATGTTGCGGCCATTTCGCCACCCAACATCCCAATCTTCTCCGGACATATGTCCTACAAAAAAACTGGGCATTGTATACAATTCATATTTTTCACAGATATTAAGGAATGCAATTAACCGATCAATCATGACCGGATCAACTTGCGTTTCAATTGGCATAAAATCAGACATAAATATAAAGAAACGACACAGGTTGATACCAATACCTTTCATTCTTTTTACATCATCTTCCAACTCCTCCAAATTCCAATGAGACCACATACTGATAGCAGATGAGGAGGGCCAGTAATTAACCCCTAAAATAAATAATTTTTTACCTTTTGAATCTGTAAACATTTTACCCTTTAACTACTTTTTCTTTTGATATATTCAACCGAAATCGTTCTTGTCTGAGGTGTTTCTTTTGGATGATAAATAATTTCTGTTATTAATTTGTACGCTTGTTTTCCAATATCCAGTTTGGGCACACGGACTGTTGAAAGTGCCGGTGAGCAAAAGGAAGATGATGTAATATCATCAAAACCAACAACTGCAATATCCTTTGGGATTGATTTGTTTTGAGCCTTCAGTTCATTCATAACTCCAATAGCAGTTGTATCATTACAACAGAATACAGCATCCAAGTTTTCATTATTTTTGAGTAATTGGTTTATCCCATTCTGTCCTATTTCCGGAGATGTTTCTTCTTCTTTAATAAAACTATAATTATTAAAATATTCGATATTACCAATACCATGGGCTTCCAATGCTTCTTTATAGCCGCGATATCTTTCTTTGATGGAAGGATGATAAAATGAACCACCAACAAAACCAATTTTCTTTTTACCAGACTTTATTAACTGGTCAATAGCCTGAAAAGCGCCATTAAAATTATCAATAACAATAGAATTATACACTTTCCCTGGAATACCATAATCCACTATTACAAAAGGCATATTCTGATCTTCTAAATATTTGATAAGATTATGGGGAACTCTTCCTGCCAGAACAACTCCATCCACATCTCTGTATTTTAAAAATCTCGGCAGGTCTGTCTTGGGATTAAAATCTTCCTTAACTGTTGTTAAAAGAATATAGTGTTCACTGTCCCTTGCGGCATATTCCATTCCGAGAAAAATTTGACTATAAAAAATTTCCACTTCAGAAAAGTGGACATCCCAAACAATATAACCAATATTACCTGTCATCTTTGTGGCTAGTTTTCTGGCTGAATGTAATGGCTTGTAATTCAATTCCTGAATTGTGCTCATGATTTTTTCACGAGTTTCCGGAGCGACATAACCTTTTCCATTAATAACGAGGCTAACGGTTGATATTGAAACGCCTGCTTTTTTGGCAACATCTTTAATCGTGCTCATCTTTTTACCCTTTGAAAATTATTATTTGTTTTATCGAAACGTTTTAATATATTTTATTAGAAATTCGAAATCAAGGTTTTTTTAATATTTTTTCTGAAAGGTGAATACAAATAATGAATTTTAAAGAGGATAAAATCATTCTTAAACCCGATGATATTGACTTATCATATAGCCCGATTCAAAAAATTACTGGTGAAGATACTTACGTACTTGGTGCGTTCAACCCAGGTTTTGAAAGATTACCCAATGGTAATTGCATAATGATGGTTCGTGTTGCAGAAGCATTAAAACAAATGACAGATAATAAATTTTTCAAGGTTATTCGATGGTCTCAAGAAAAAAAATATGTTATTGACAGGTATCCAATTGAAGATCTTGATTCTAATGATCCACGAAAATATAAACTACGCCATCATCAACATGCGAAAGTATATGGCTTAACCTCGTTTTCATGGATTTTACCGGTAGAACTATCAACCGATGGTTTAAAAATTGAAAAAATACATTATGATAAAATTATTGAACCTACTGAAACATATCAGGAATATGGTATTGAGGATGCCAGAATAACAAAGATAGAAAATAAATATTGGATGACAACCTGCAGTGTCAGTTCTGAGCGCCATTCGACTACATTATATTCATCTGACAATGGACTTGATTATAAATTAGAAGGGATCATTCTTGATCATCAGAATAAAGACATGGTGCTTTTTCCTGAAAAAATTATTGGAAAATATTTTGCATTTACAAGACCTCTTGGCGATTTATATTTTACAACACCAATTGATTCAATTTATAGTCCTGGACCATCCGTGAACCTCGCTCAATCACCGGATCTGTTGCACTGGAAGCCCTTTGATAAATCTTTTATCAGGGCAATAAAAGGATCACAAATGTCAATGAAACTGGGCTCTGGCACTCCTCCAATCAGAACTGAGAATGGCTGGTTGGCATTGTTTCATGGTGTTGAAAAAAAAGGTGAGGTTGGTATCTATCGCACCTTCAAAGTTTACCTGGAATCTGACAAACCCTGGAATATCAAATCCATTGATTATGATCATCCTGTGATGGAAGCAAATCCTGAATTAACTGTTGATATGGAAGATAAGATATATGTCAGGGATGTTGTTTTCACTACTGGAATTATTAATGATAAAAACAATTTTATAATTGCATCAGGGGAATTAGATATTTGTTGCCGAATAACTCACATTCCAAAGTGCGCACTATAACACTTAACTCTTTTCCTTCTTCATTAATTCTCTTTGAGCATATTATAGCAATGAAGATTTTTACATTTTGAAGCAAATATCAAAAACACTCTATCGAAACGTTTCGATAGAGATGATCAAATAATGAATAAAAATTACAGTCCACATAATAATAGCATCAATTATTTGGAAAATTTCAGAGGACAATTTCATTTTAGTCCAAAATCTGGTTGGATGAATGATATCAATGGGCTGGTTTATCACTGCGGTAAATACCACATGATCTATCAGTGGGGAAAAGAAATTCGCCATGGCGGATATGCCACCAGCCGAGATCTATTGCATTGGCAGGATATGGGTGTTGCATTGATTCCACAAAAATCCTTTTTACCTATCGAAGCAGTTAGAAATGTGTCAGGTAATCATGTATTTTCCGGAAGCGCTGTAATTGTTCCCGGAAAAGTAGCAAAAAAAATTACTGGTTCAGAAGAAGATGCAATTATTGCAATTTATACAGGTGAAGGAATTGGAACCTGTCTAGCTTGGAGTAATAACAATGGTGATTCCTGGCATAATTATAATAATAATCCTGTCGCCAATCCCAATAATAGTGATTATCCAAGAGATCCCTGTTTATTTTGGCATCAGAAATCTTCCAAATGGATCATGGCAATTTATGAAAATGGTACCACATTCTATTGTTCAAAAGACCTTATTTGTTGGGAATTCCTGAGTAATATCAATTTTGGATATGAATGTCCTGATATTTATCAATTACCACTGGATGGCGATGAAAACAATATGAAATGGGTGTTACAGGATGCTTGCGGCGCATATTTAGTGGGTGAATTTGATGGAACAACATTTACGGTTGACAAGGGTCAGGAAACTCACAAAATGGATTTAGGTCCGGATTTTTACGCTGCCCAGACATTTCCACGAGGCAACCTGCCTAACAATGACAATCGTACTATCCAAATCGCATGGATGGACAACTGGAATGGAGGCGTTGGTGAGGAAATCTGGGAACGGAATGCAACATTTCCAGTTTCCCTTGGATTGGTCACACGGAACAAGCAGAAACGAATAACACGAAATCCTATCAAGGAGATTTCATCACTTTATCAAGATTCATGGTCTATGGAAAAACAAATAATCTTACCCGAGTCAAATATTCTATCTCATTTAAAATCAAAGCAATTTGATTTAACTGCAGAATTTGACATTTCAACAATACAATCCGGAAAATTCGGGTTCAGAATTGCCAATAAAATCATCGAATATAACATAGCGGATCATACTTTATTATCACAAAAGATAGTTTCAAAAGAAACAAATTTTTTTAAAATTCGAATCTTAGCCGACTGGGGACAATTGGAAGTTTTTGCCAACGACGGCTTATTTTCATTCTCTGAAGAATTTGGATTTATTCCTGATAGAGATGATTTGGAATTTTATACAAAAATAGAATTAAAATTAAAAAGATTAGAATTTCATAGTGTGGAAAGAATCTGGTAATATTTCATGCGAAATTTATTTTCCAAATAAATTTTGGATACCCAATGGATAGGGATTTTCATTCCAACTCTAATCCTGAGGAGACTGAAAATCCCTGTGTCCATGGTTCAATTCCGATACAAGCCACACCACTTTAATAGACGGGAAAATTTATGTTTTCCATTTTTTTTTGCAGGAAATGAGGCTAGGTCCATTTGAATTATTTTTATTATGGGCTAATTTAAGAATCATAATGTCTTCAAAGACCTTATGAAACAGAGACTATTTTGATTGAAAATATGAGCTTAGGACAGGGGATTTTATGAAAAGAAAAATTCAGATCATCATGTGGTTGTTATTTTTTGTTGTGACCATCATTACCCAGGAAGCGTGTCAGTCAGATCATTACCTGGCTTTTAAAGATGTTGAATCCTTGCAGAAACACCTTCGATGGTCACCGGACAGAGAACCTATTATCAGCGCCCATCGAGGCGGGCCAATGTCCGGGTTCCCTGAGAATTGCATTGAAACTTTTGAAAATGCCCTGAAATATGCACCCTGTCTGATCGAATGTGATGTTGCCAAAACCAAAGATTCTATGTTAGTGATGATGCATGATCATACCCTGGACAGGACCACAACTGGCCACGGCTATATCGGCGATTATACACTAGCGGAATTAAAAGAACTCCATCTCAAAGACAATCAGGGCGCCATCACCGATTTTAAAATTCCTACTTTATCAGAAGTGCTGGATTGGGGCCGGGGTCGCGCCATTGTTGAATTGGATATCAAAAGATCAATTTCACCTGAAGAGATTGTTGCAATCATTGAATCAAACAATGCCGCCTCGTATACCATGGTGATTACTTATAATATATCCGATGCGCAGGAATATCATCGATTAAATCCTCAACTGGTCATCTCCGCCACCGCCCGAAGTGTCGATGGTGTTCAGCGATTGCTGAACAGTGGAATTGATACCCGTTGCCTGGTCGCCTTTACCGGGGTTTCTGAACCCGATCCGGCTGTCTATCAATTGCTTCATGACAATGGTATGATGGCGATTCTCGGTACGATGGGCAACCTGGATCGCAGGGCGGAAAAACTGGGGGAAAAAGTTTACCGGGATTTAGTCATCAAGGGTGCGGATATTTTGGCGACAGATAATATTCAGTTGGCAGCAAAAATACTCAACCCTGAATAATTCCATTTTTGACAAAATGCTCCTGATAAGCAATAAAATTTCGTCGGGTTCAGTTTGATGTCAAGCCGATTTAAATAAACAGGAGATGTTAACCCCCTGTTTATTTCAAAGGATTGGGTACTAATTTTTGGGACTTGACCCATCAGGTAGCAAAAAAATTATTCTGCTTCCGATGGTGTTGTTTTTTTAGATTGTATCATCCTGATAATGCTTTTAATACCCTTAATTATCGCTTTGATCAAACCTGGAATTAATTTGATAATAAACCATAATACTTTTACAATAATTTTCAATAATTGTTCGCCTGAATTTCCACTGCTCATTGGTGATCCTCTCTGATATTAATTAGTTACTAAAACAAATTTCTCATTGGAGTTGAAACGTTAAAATATAATTGTATAAAAAACTTTCTTTTCGATTTTTGATCGTTACAAATACTGGGTTGTCGATCCTTCGGATTCCTCTCTGGCAACTCCCCATTGATAACCACAATTGATACATTCCCGGTGATCGGTGTAATGACGAATGAACTCTGTGGTTTTTTTGCTGCGGCGCTCATAATTTTTGATAATCTGGGTACTGGTTTCCGTGGTCCCTTTATAGACATCATATGTCCCGTGGGTAACATGTTGGGTTTTGCCGTGAAAGGTCGATCCTTTATCAATTCCGACATTCATGGTATTGCAGCTGGGGCAGCGATTGTATTGAATGTTGTTCGAATGAATTTTCCACCAGATAAAAAAGGTGGGAGCTGCACAAAGCAAAGGGGTGAAAATCTGGTTCATTAATAATGCCATGGCAGCGAAGAAAATATAGGTGGCAGTACCATAAAGAAGAAAGTTGAGCAGTAAAACCAGGCCATTACCCAGTAACCTGGAGTAGGAAATCAGCACCATGAAAGGATTGATGATTAATCTGGGCATTGAAAAAAACAAGAAAATACCGGTGAGACCGATAATCACTGAAACAAGAAAACCAAGGACCTTGGTGATCCAGTTTATCTTTTTAAAATTCGTCCACCATGAGGCTTCTTTGTTATTTTCGCGATAAAAGGAAAAGCCGAGAATGGTGAATAATTCATAATCTCTCATCCTGCTGACAAAGGGTAACTTTTCCAAAAATTTTGTTTTTGTTTCGGTGCCGACATCATATCCTTTGACCTTGTTATCAACGTTCAGATTGAAAAATATTCCTCTGTATTTTTTTTGTTCTTTGACTATGTTGATCTGTCGAAAATAGGCAATTTTTTTGTTATTAACTGAGAGAACAGAAGTAGCCGGGCCGAATTTATTTTCAAGGTCGGTTATATTTTTTTCGGTCAGTTTTTCGATATTTTTCGCGGATGTGGGAAAAGTTGTGGTCTGACTGATTTCCGGCAGCTTTTCAAAAAAAGGATAATCAAGTTCGTAATCCCAAATATATCCGGTTTTTCCTTTTGAATTTCTGACTTTTGCGATATAGGGAATATTCTCATTTTCATTTCTATGATACGAAAGGACACTGACCCTTTCGTCCATACGAACAGAATCAATGACGGTTTGTTTGGACAGGTCACTGTAGAGGGCTGCATTTCTGTTGGCGACAGGATTTTTGGCGCCTTTTAAATTTCTGAAAAAAATGAAGCCTCGCTGTCCGCTTTGGGTTTCAACCTGGGCCCAGTAGGTTCCCATTCTTGCCAAGGGTGTGAGTTGGGTTCCGGCATTCAGAAGAATATGGTGCTTCAGGTTTTTTCCATGAGGTTCAACAAAGGAGTCATGGGCCAGTTCTGTCTGTTCAGTAACCACCCAATCAGAAGCGGAGTATTCAAATACCGGCTTCTTGAAGGTGGTGTAATTCATGAGAAAAAAAACGGCGGCAATGGTAACGATGCTCAGGACCAGGGCCCGTAAAACTTTAAAAGAATTATTTGGAAGCCATGATCGGGTGCTTTCCAAAATTTCTGCCATGGCTTTGATTCTTTCGCGAACATCTTCGGCTTGAAAGTTTATCTTTCCCGCTTTTTTTAGTAATTTTTTGGATAATCGGACTTCTTCCAGGCTGTTGGGCCAGTGATATTCGATGTCGTTCTGAATTTCTGTGTAAGTCCAAAGGCTGTAAATTTCATCTAAAATCTTCCAGGCTTCATTATCTTCTTCTGTAAATACGCTTTTCTCGTGGCTGCTGTCATTTAACAGGTCTTGTTTATGAGCTGCGACGACTTCTTTTAATTGCTGTAGGTGATTTTTGTAAAATTCCTCTTCGGGTTGTCTCTTCTCAGCGCACTGAAGATAATATTCAGCACTTTTAACCTGGTCCAATGTTTCGGGATAGTATAAGGTCTCACCATTTTCCTCTTCGGTGGTACCGGTCCAGGAACTCATGGCTTTATCCAGATAAAACCTGACAGCAATTTCACGTTCCTGCCGACTTTGTTCGGAATCCAATTTGGCTTCTGATAATTGAGCCAGGTATTTTTCCGCATTACTCAAATCACCCCAATCCAGATAACATTCAACGATATTAATTAAAATATCGATGTCAGGATCAGTATCATAGGATTTGATTAAAAATTCGATGGCTTCCTTGTAGTGCTCTTCATCTTTGGCAATCAACCCCAGCATGTGCAATGCATCGATGTTATTAGGGTCTATTTTTAATATAGAATGAAAGATTTTTTTGGATTCTTCAATATTGTCCTGCAGGTGTTTGAGGTATCCCGATTGGAGCAGGTAGTCGGTATTGTTTTTGTCTAGGTCAAGCGCTTTGGCAAGGGCTTTTTCAGCTTCTTCGTAATTTTTTAATTCAATTCGGGCCATTGCCAGATAATACCATGCTTCACTGTCTGATGCATCAGCTTCCAATATTTTTTGAAAAACGGGTATCGCTTCACTAAACTTTCCTGTTTCCATCAAGTCTGCAACTTGCTTTTTTAAATTTTCCTGGGAATTCATGGGTCCTCCAAGTGATTAAACCGAAAAAAATTTCATTAACCAGACAAAATAATAATTATTGACAAAATAATGAAAATAAATTTTATGTAAACTTATTTTTTGCAATTGAAAAATCCCCTTGAAATTGATTCATTTGTTTCAAAACCTACCCGGAACGATAGTATTACCGAGGCTTCACCAGGTTGCTTTATTTTTCGAAGAATTTCCGAAAAGGCAAAACTTTTTTTAATCACTAAAAAGAATAATCGATATATTATTTATGAAAAAAAAGGAGATATTGTGAAACTGAAAATCTATGGATTAATCGCTTTTATTTTATTTCTTTCAGGTTGCTCCGGAAATAACCATCAATTCGGTGTAAAAGTCCATGAATTGAAGATTATTGCCGGTTTGGAACAAATGTTGTCCATTCAATCCAAAGACAACAAAATTAATGGCTATAGTTACTTTGTGGAAGACCTGGGTGCAATTTTAATCATTGCCCAAAACGACTCTGCCAATATTCAGATGATAGGTTGTGAACTTTCGGTCCAGGAGGATTTTCAGAAAGGTGTCGATCAAATCATGGACCTAGCTGAAGAGTTGGGGGATACAACTGCTGGTTTTCAGAGAGAATTTACAAATTGGCTCAACCAATCCATTGAAATCAAAAAAGCCAGGGCTGTTTTAAAAAACAGCAACCTCAAATTTGAAATTAAACAATACCGGGAAGAGACAATATCAATCTATATTTTACCGAATTAGCTGGTGGGCAATTGAATGACATGATTTTTCTTGTGAGACAATCAAATTTCGGTTATCTTCTGCAAAATATTGATAAGGATTTACCATGAGCAAAGAAAATGATAGTGTGTTGCGATTTTATCACGAAGTTCTCGGTCTGGAACGCCTGCATTACGGCCTGTGGCTGGAAAAGGACCAACTGACAATTGATAAACTGAAAGAGGCCCAAATCCGTTATGAAAATTTTCTGATGGAAAAAATTCCCGAAGGTGTCAGATCAATTCTGGATGTCGGTTGCGGTACGGGTATTCTGGCAAAAAATTTATTGGAAAAAGGTTATGCTGTCGAGGGCCTGTCACCGGATTTTCATCAGCAAAAAAATTTCACTGAAAACATTCAGGCGCCCTTTCACCACATGCGTTTCGGGCACCTTGATTTGGAAAATTACTTTGACTGTCTCATAATGAGCGAATCCTCACAGTATATACGCAAGGAAAAACTTTTTCCCACAGCCGCAAAAGCCCTGAAAAATAATGGGTACCTGATGGTCTGTGACTATTTTGTATGGGAAAAGAAAAACAATGAACTGACAAAAAGCGGGCATTTATACAACAGTTTTCTGAATATGGCCAAAGCAGCCGGTTTTAAACTACTGGAAGAAAGGGATATTACCGGCAGTGTGGTAAAAACGCTGTGTATTGGGAAAGAATTTGTAGAAAAAGTTTTGCTGACTGTGGAAATATTCACACAAAAATTTCGGTCCCGCCATCCTTTCCTGAGCAGGCTTTCCAAAAGGCTCTTTCGAAAAAAAATTGCCAAATTATCCAGCCAGATGGAATTACTGGACGCTGAAGCTTTCAAAGCCAATAAGACCTATCGGTTTTTGTTGTTTCAAATCGAAAAATGATAAAAAAAAACCTCCGGAAATACCGGAGGTTTTTTTTTATCATTCCTAAGATTATTTTAGTAAAATACATTTTTTTGTATCTGTGAATTCTCCGGCTGAAATATGGTAAAGATAGACACCGCTGGGATAGGCGGATGCATTCCAGTTCAGGCTGTAGTAACCGGCAGATTGTTGTTCATTGACCAGTTCATCAATTTTTTGGCCGGCATTATTGTATATAGTCAGCACAACATGGGATTCTTTGGCCAGGGTATACCGAAGGGTTGTGGCCGGATTAAAGGGATTCGGGAAAGACTGGCTGAGTGAAAATTTTTCAGGATAATGATTATCCTCATCCAATTCCACGCAACAATTGGATCGGACCTGGAAAGCCAGGGTAGATGACCTCCCTGCATGATCGGCAATAATCGCTGTGATGGTATGAAGACCAAGAGGAAGAGGTGAAAATTCAATGATCGGTTTCAAATCAGTTATGGTAAGGTTTGTGAGATAGTCATTGACATAAAGTTGAAACGAGGCCAGGTTGATGCCGCTGGCTGGAGACCAGACCAGATGGTTGTTGATTGGTCCCTGTTCCGGGTCACTTATCTCCAGTGCGAAGGAGATATTATTACTTTCCTGGGGTGTGTACAGGCCCGGTTCAGTGGTAATTCCGGCAAAGGAGGTCAGTTCGATTTTAGGATCCAGGAGATCAAAACTGACTTCGCATTGATGGAGGGTTGACCTTCCGGCCTTGTTGACCACATGCAGAGAAATCCAGACTTTTGGAGCAATTTGAATGGAATTGCCTTCAATATTTTCGATTTCACTGAGGATCTGATCTGAAAAATCTTCGAAATTAACAGAATTTTTTATGATATAACCTTCAGGTGTTTCGTCAATAATTTGAAAGGAATAACCCGGCAATGTCTGACAAAAACGGCGCGAAGGGTCACATATTTTAAGTTCACAGTCATCAAGATTGATACCGGATTCGGGATCCCTCAAGGTTGCAAAAAGATCAACTTCATGAGATTGAGAAGCATGAGTACCTAATAACAGATCACCATCCTCGTCGTAACATTGGACAATCGGAACGCTTTCATCAACAAAAAACTGAAGGTGTACGGATGTTTGGGTCTGTTCTTTACAGGTTATAATGAAATAAATCTCATTGACTTCTTCGGTTTTAAGAAAATAATGCCAATCGTCGCTTTCTTCGAAAACAAAAAAGGCGACGGAATCGGCCCAATCGATCCATCTAAAATCACCGAGGGGTATGGATTTTTGCAACAGGATGTGGCCGTTCAAATAAGCATCCATCAAAATTTCATCATAATCCTCCTGTGGGCAGATTGTTTTGATTTTAAAGACCGGAACTGTTGAGGTGTAGGTCTTGCCGTTTGGAGCTGCGTAAGCTGGTTGCATTGTGATGCTTTTAATCAAAGTCTCGGTGCTTTGGTGAATGATTCCTTGGGTTGCATGATTGGTCGTGACAGAACCATAGGCCAAACAAGCAAAAGCTAACAAGACAAATAAGGACTTCTTCATCTTATCCTCCTTTTTTAATTCCATAATTTTAAATTTTAATATGATTACAAATTATACTGCATTTTTTACAAATTCAAATTGTCTGGAAAAATAAACAGGCTTTTTTCATCTGGAATGAAGATTTTTTGTGTGTGGCAGCATTTTGGATTGACGAAACCGTGTATTTTACATCTTGAGTTTTAAAAGTGGTGTTGAACAGGTGAATGCCGGATCGGAATATTAGAGGACCTGAATTGAAAAATAAAAACGTGTTTCGTGTGAACAGCCTTTGAATGAGCAGAGGATGAAAATGATGAAACCAGGGGTTGAATCAGCCCTCCAGACTGTGAAGGTGATATAAAAACAGCAGTGTTTAGGAAGGGGCAATTATGCGTAAGACATTTTGCTGAATGTTTTTTAATGATTAGATTTGATTGATATTGATGATAATTTATTTAAGTAGCGAAGGAATTCTATGAATCGCCGTGCATTTCTCAAATCCCTGGTCGTGACAGCCGCCGCCACATCACTGCCGCTGGCAACAACCATCCGGCGTAAGCCCAATATTATTATGATCCTGGTTGATGATCTGGGGTGGACGGATTTAGGTTGTTTTGGCAGTGATTTTTATGAAACCCCCAATATAGATCAAATTGCCCGTCGAGGTGTTAGATTTTCAAATGCCTATGCTGCCTGCACGGTTTGTTCTCCGACGCGAGCCTCCCTGCTGACTGGCAAGTATCCGGCAAGACTTCATGTTACAGACTGGATCCATGGTGAGCAACGTGAAAATGAAAAATTTATCAATCCGGAGTGGACCCATTATTTGCCCCTGAAAGAAAAAACCATTGCTGAAGCATTAAAAGAACTGGGCTATAAAACCATTCATATCGGGAAGTGGCATCTGGGCGAGAAAGAGCATTATCCTGAAAAACAGGGTTTCAACAGCAATATCGGTGGTTATCACAAAGGGCAGCCTCCTTCTTATTTTTATCCCTACAGGGGAAATGACTGGAACCCGGAAATCCCGACCTTAAAAGGAGGTAAAGAAGGTGAATTTCTAACAGATCGGGAGGCTACCGAGGCCTGCCGGTTTATAGAGGAAAACTGGGATCGGCCATTCTTCCTGAATCTATGGCATTACGCTGTCCATACGCCCCTTATGGCGCCCAAAAATTTAATGACAAAATATGAACAGAAAATCGACATTGGTATGAAACATAATCATCCTGCCTATGCCGGTTTAGTGGAAAGTGTGGACAATGCTTTCGGCAGACTTTGGAAAAAGTTGAAAGAATTAAATCTGGAAAAGGACACGATTATCCTATTCACCGGGGATAATGGCGGGCTGACACTGGGATATATCACTGATAATTCGCCCCTTCGGGAAGGCAAAGGCTCCTGTTACGAGGGTGGTGTTCGGGTGCCTATGTTTATCTGGTATGACGGTATTCAGCCATTCGTATGTGAGGAGCCGGTGATCAGTTGCGATTTTTTCCCCACGATTATCAACATGGTGCAGGACAATCCTGTGCTGCCGATACCTATGGATGGTAAAAATCTGGTTCCTTTGCTGAAAAATCCCGGTTTACAGCTCGACCGGGAGGCAATTTTTTGGCACTATCCTCATTACCATACCGGCGGCGCCACACCCTACAGCGCCATTCGTTGTCGCGACTGGAAACTGATTAAATTTTATGAAACCGGGAATCTGGAACTCTATCATCTGAAAAATGATATTGGAGAGCGCAATGATCTCTCGGAAAAAGAACCTGAAAAGACCCAGGTATTTCACAATCAATTGAATCAATGGCTGAAAGAGGTCAATGCCCAGATGCCCGTACCAAACCCGAAATTTGAAGAGAGATAAAAATGGTTAAAAAATTTCTCCACCTGCTGGTATTTCAGATTATCATTCCCTGCACGTTTTTGTTGTCGCAAACTTTGCCCCCGGTAAAGCCCACCCACCCGCGTCTTTTTATTGATTCATCCACTCTTCAGTATATTAAAGGTTTGGTTCGAAACAGTGAGCAGTATGGATTTCTGCACCGGCAGATTATTGGACATTGTGATACCATGCTGGATTATCCGGTTGTGGAAGAAAAATTAATTGGCAAAAGAATGCTGGCGGCTTCAAGAAGTTGTCTCAGGACAGTGGTTTATCATTCCTATGGGTTTTTGATGACAGGAGAACAAAAATATTTTAAGAAGGCTCGAGATGAAATGCTGGCAGCGGCTGCTTTTCAATCCTGGAACCCCAGCCATTTTCTGGATGTCGGTGAGATGTCTCTGGCACTGGCTATTGGCTATGACTGGCTGTATGATGAACTATCAGATGCAGATAAAGAGGTAATTGTGAAAGCATTGTGGGAAAAAGGTATGTCTCAGGCGCTGGACCCGACTCAAAACCACTGGTGGATCAAAGGGGATAATAACTGGAACCCGGTGTGTCATGCAGGAATGGCGGCGGCTTCTATTGCCGTATTTGAGCATTATCCGCAGGAGTCAGACAGCCTGATCCGCAGTGCCATCAGGCATCTTCCTGTTCCCATGAAGCACTATAATCCCAACGGCAATTACCCTGAAGGTGGAATGTACTGGTCCTATGGTACGACTTTTAACGGATTACTGATCGATGCTCTGGAATCGGCTTTCAGCCAGGATTTTGGATTATTTGACCAGCCAGGATTTGCGGAAACACCCCTCTTTTATCTGAACATTGTGACGCCAACAGGTCGGTTTTTTAATTATTCTGATTGTGACGAATATCCGGAAATCTCTCCGGGAATGTGTTATTTTGCAAAAAAATTAAAAAATCCCGCACTGCTTTACAATGAAATGAAAATTATTCAGCAATACCAGGCCGGGAAAAAGTCTTTCAGTCAAAGCTACTCCCACCGTTTGCTGCCTTTCGTAATGGTGTGGGGAATAGAAGGGGATACAGGTCAAGGACCGGCTGGAAACAGTTTTACGGGACAGGGCATCAATCCTGTGGCAATGTGGCGCAGCAGTTGGACTGATTCATCGCTGTTTTTGGGAATTAAAGCAGGCAGTCCATCAGTCAGTCATGGCCACATGGATGTTGGCTCTTTTGTTCTGGAAAAGCATGGAGTCCGCTGGGCCCTGGATTTAGGGAAGCAGGATTATCATACTCTGGAAACAATTGGTTTGAATATCTGGGATGCAAAGCAAAGGGGAGACCGCTGGAAGGTTTTTCGCTATAATAATTTATCCCATAATACTCTGGTGATTGATGATTCTCTCCAACAGGTTGAAGGCTTTGCCACCATCGAGATTTATGAGAACACGGATAAATCTTTCAGGGCCGGAATAGATCTGACAACACTCTATTCCGTTGAAAAAGCTGAGCGATTTTTCAAAATATCAAACAACGAAACCCTAACTATAACTGATAGAATTAAAACAAAGGAACGGAAGGCTCTGGGTTGGGGTTTTGTGACGGATGCCACTATTTTGATCCAGAATTTTGGAAAACAGGCCCGACTGGAGAAATCCGGCAGAATTCTGGAAATCTTTCTGGTCAAACCCAGCGATGCGGAATTTGTTATTTTAACCACCTCACCACCACCCGAAAATTTTGATGCGGATAATCCTGGGACCCAAAGGCTGGGAATTGAGATTTTTGAACAGGGGCAAATTGAAATCGAAGTAAAATTCAGATGAAGCCCCCTGGCTTGCTCGAACACCTACTTGCAGCTGACCTCATGAGTACATGAGCGTGTAAAAGTTAACAACTCATCAGGCAGTCAAGCACTCATTTAATCTACATCATTTATCTTTCTTTTTTAATTTTTCTTTTACTTTTTTCTTACC
>JAFGTP010000048.1 GCA_016934035.1 Fidelibacterota bacterium | reverse complement strand
CAAAACTTGCTGTTGCAATCATGCTGACAAACAAAAGGACTGTTAACAATCTTTTCATTTTCTTCTCCTTCTTTCAAGTTAATAACATTTTCCTCTTTTATCTCGGACAAGCAAAAAAGCGATGGTTGAAAAATTTCGAATATTGGCAAAATTTGTTTTGTGCTTGTCATAGATAGTACGTGATCTTGATTAGAATAACAGATTAACAGAGAACCTGTTTATTCCATTTAATACTCCCATATCAGAATAAGAATAATTGACCATAAAATTCAAGCTGTTCATTAAATTTATTTTAGCGCCGCCGCCGATTGAAAAACCACCTTCATCAGCCGACAGTTTGTAACCTGCCCGAAGAAATATCATAGATTTCATAGAATATTCCAATCCAGCATTATATTGTTCTTTATTATTATTAGGGTGGACCATATCGGCTGCAATGACTAAGCGATGGTTGTCCATTTCCAGGGCATTCATGGCGGCACCGACTCTGAAATTGATCGGCAAAGAATATTTGTCAAATTCACGTTCCTCGCTGGTTTCATAGGATTTGGGATCGCTATAATCAATGTAATTTCCGTCAAATTTTATTTCCGGTGAAAAGTGAAGAATGGACATTCCGAGTTTCAAACCACGAAAGTCTGTACGGTAGGTTGTGCCCAGATCCAAGGCCCAGGATGTGTATCCATAATCAAAATAATCTTCGTGAACAATTTTATTGGTAATACCAACGGACACTCTGTCTGTTATATACCGGGCATAACTCAAACCTACTGAATAATTGGAAATTGAAAAGGTTTCGCCAGTGCCTTCTGGCATTTCGACAGTGGTGACATCCATATCATCGGTCATCAGATAAACGGTGTTGATGGCAAAAGTGCCGATGCCTTTGAAACTTTTGGCAAAGGACAAGCCGCCGATGGAAATGCCGGCTGGCCATTGGGTATATCCGGTAAAAAGATTGTAATCTTCAATATTTGCCAGGCCGGCCGGGTTCCAGAAACTGGCTTCGGCATCTTCAGCCATGACGGTAAAAGCTTCGCCCATACCGGTTGCCCGGGCACCGACGCCAATTTCAAGGAATTGGGCCACGGCAGTACCTACAGGAGCAAAAGTGTCGGCTGCCAGAAAACCCGGTATCAATGTGAAAATTATGGGCCATATAATTTTTTTAATCATCTTTATACTCCTCTTTTTAACGTACAATTACAAATTTTCCGGTTGTAGAACCCAGTGATTTTGAATCGATTACAAATAGGTAAATACCGGGCGCTGCTTCTTGGTTGTTGCGGGTCATGAGGTCCCATTCGGCTACGCTGGCAGTAGCGACATTAAAGTCTTCTCCTAAAATCACCGTTTCATTGGCGTAGACAGATGCGATATAATCGCCATCCAGGGTGAAAATCTTTACTTCGGCATCACCGGGTAAGTTGGTAAATTGCAGACGATGTTCCCAGGGGCTGTTACTGCTGGGGGTGGAATTGTTCCATCGGGCGCTTCCAATATAAGGATTGGGAACAACCTTGACCCGGTCCAAATTATCGGTGGCTTCAGGATTGGAGGGAGAAATGACATTGAAACTCAGCTGATCGGTGATGCTGCTTTCGATGACGCCAAAGGGTATGGGGTACTGGACGTCTTCGGTCTGGGTCTGGACACTGTAGTAATATACCAGGCCGTTGATGATATCTTCGTCGATCATTTCAAATTTTCCGTTTTCGTTTTCTGATGGCGGCCAGTTGTCTTCATCGATTGTATAGGTGGCTAAGGTTTCCCAGGCAATGGCGCCGGTTCCGGTTTTTTGCCCTTTGGATACTTTATAGGTTTTAAACTTGGGATGGAGTGAGGTTTCCTTATCCCACTGGATTCTGATCCCTTTTGTGACTCCGTCAACAACAGAAGGACTAATATCTACTACCGGTGCGCCGGGAGACAGGGCTTCGGCCGATATCTCATAGTTATTGTCAACTAAAAATTTGGCCACGTCCATGTCCTTGATCATATCCAGGATGCTGTACACACCACCGCGTTCTTCGTCGCACCCGACGCCCAGGGCGCAGGTAACTTTGACGGAGTCGCCAGGAGCCAGCTGGTCCAAGGGCCCGTAAGTCAGAATTCCACGATAATCATAGGGGAAGGGAGCGCCGTTTATCAGCAGCAGGGGTTCATATACAGGTTTGCCGATCATTCGGTCCCAGGTTTCCTTGTCGCTGGTGGGGTCGTTGTAAATATTACATTGGTGAAAGGAATGTTTGGGCATTTGGGGTTCTGTCTTCAAAATTCTGAAAACGAGAAATCCCGGGGTCTGAAGGGTGCCGTCAGCACTGGGATTTCCGAAATCATTGTCCTGGCCGTTATCAGCCACAACATCCGGATTGTCTCCGTCAAACATGAAGACCATGGAACTGTCAACCGGTGCTTCGGCAAAGAGATCGTCATAGCCGGTCATCTCCGGAAAATAACTCAGCCAGTCGGTCCAGGGAACGCCATTGGCCATGGTGATGTCATCCTGATTTGAAAAGGCGTATTCAGCATCCCAGGTGGTCAGTTTTGATACATCCCCGTCCAGCCGCATGGTAAAATAAAAATTATCGATGGTTTGGTCCTGATCCGGATAGCCA
Source organism: Fidelibacterota bacterium (assembly GCA_016934035.1). Taxonomy (GTDB): domain Bacteria; phylum Fidelibacterota; class UBA2242; order UBA2242; family JAFGTP01; genus JAFGTP01. The sequence continues at coordinate 170,460 of JAFGTP010000048.1, read as the reverse complement.
TCGCCATCGGAATCAATACCTATATTTTTAATGGTATACTCATAGATGACGAAATCAGCGGCGTAGCTGGCACTCCAGGCATAACTTCTTTCGGTAATTTCCAAACCCAGAGGAAAATGTCCGGCGGCCAGAGGCGTACTGACATCGTAATATTTGGTCCAAATCTCGGAATCTGCAAGGGTTTCATCCCCGAAAATCTGATGGACCGAATCAATAGGCGAATATTCACTGTCTTCGACTTTGGTGACATGAAAAGTGCCATCAACAAAACCGGAAAGCCAGAGAGATCCGCGGTAGAGATAGGAATTGCCGGAACCTCCGGGGTAATCGCCGGAAGGTGTTCGGTCGGTATAAGCATCGTCTCCCAGCATGCCGTAATTGGTAATTCTGGTCCACATTCTGCCGACTTTATGCCACTTATAGTTATTATCGACAATGGGCCCGGCTGCGGCTTTTGCGGATTTAGACAGGCTGCTGGTTTTGTATTGGTCTGCTGCAAAGGTCAGAACTACCATCAGAAGCAGTAATAATACAATCTGTTTTATTTTTTTGAGATTGGTAAACATTCATTTCCTCCTCATTAGAATATTTTCATCTATAATTAGAATTTTAAATCAATGCCCAGGCGATACTGTCTTTCGTAGGAATATACCTGTGGCGTTCTGATGAATTTTCCTCCGGTGCCTTCCCGGCCAACAACTGAGGGATCGCCCTTAACTGTTTTATCATCAGCGGCCCCGAGATCATAATATTGTGAACTGCCAATATAATCAACATTTTCACGGTTGAAGAGATTAAAGACATCCAGAATAACCGCCAATTTGATTTCTTTGTAAAGGTCAAAATTTTTGCTGATTCTCAGGTCGGTTGTGCTGGTCCAGGGAAGTCTCTGGTCATTGATTTTTCCAGTACCATAGGATGAATAGGGCAGGCCACTACCGTAATCAATCTGGAAATTGGCCATCCAGTTGTTCAGCCCGTAAGGAAGGGATTTCGGAGAAATCAGCGTAATATTGGCGTTTACCGTATGGGTCTGATCAAAATCCAGAATGTTCATGGTCCGTGAATTTTCAAATTCCCCAAAACCACCGCCGGAGCCGGAGGCGCGGCCTTTGGCGACGCTAAATGTATAATTGAGTGAGGCGCCCCAATAGTTGCTGATCATTTTATGAAGACTGAATTCCAATCCCTTCATATTGCCATAATCCGCATTAAAGTAAATTCTGGTTTCTTTGTTTTGCAGCTGACTGAGAACAAAACGTTGATTGTTCATCAGGTTGGTTACATCTTTGTAATAGGCATTGATCACACCTTTGATATTATCAGAAAAAAGATGCTCCACAGCCACTTCGTAAGCGACGGTTTTTTCGGGTTTCAAATCGGGATTTCCAACGTAATTTCCGGCTTTTGTCAGAGCGGCGAAGGAAAGGTTTCTGTACAGATAATAGGCATCTGGCCGTTGGTAATAATGTCCGTAGGTGAAGCGTATAACGTCCCGGTCGCTGATGGGATGGGAAATGGCAATTCTTGGGCTGATCTGCATTTTGGGATCAGGTGTTTGAGGTTTATTAAGGATCGCTTCATCATTTTCATCAAAAGAGTCCACCGGGTCTTTGTAGTCGGCTGGATATTCAACTTTATCGCCAAAACCATTGGGATTAAAATAATCAAATCGCAGACCTACCAATCCGATAATGCCCTCAAATTCTATTTTGTCCTGTACATAGGCGCCAAAATCGTACAAGCCTTGTTTCCAAATATCTTTTCTGAAAGTACCCACGCCCAGGGTCCAACTGATATTTTCCACATCAATGTTATAATAGCTGAAAGACATTCCGGATTTCAGAAGATGGTTATGTGTCAATTGACTGACAAGATCGGCTTTCAGAGTTGTTGTATTGGAAGACTGATCCAGATAGCCGGGATCATCGCCACGGACCCACCAGTAATTATTCCCGTCTCTTTCTCGATAGATAGGGCTGGCTACGTTCGGATCATCGGTGGCGTTCCATTTCAGGTCTTCGTCACTGTCTCCGTCCTTATCACGGTCTTCGATATCTTTGGTGGCATAATGATAATTGGTGAAGTAAGATTGCATTTTGATCTGGTAATAAGTCCGTGAAGTCAGACTGTGAGTGAATATTGCATAAAGATTGCGTGAGTTTTGTGTCCTGTCCCAGAGATAGTCCTGCATGGAGCCAACATAAAAGGTTTTGGTGGCATTCATGGTATCGCCTTCGAAAACTGTCCTTCCCGGAGTAACGACGCCCTGAACATATTTATCTTTACTGGGATCATCGACATAAATATAATGGAAGAGGGTATCACTGCCTTCCTGCTGTTTTACGAAATATTCATTTTCCATGTATTCCGGGCCGGAGCCGTATTTGGAAGCCGGAAAATAGAATGCATCCCAATTTCCGGACGAATAGAGGCCGCCAACGGCCAGTTTCATTTTATCGGATAATTTGGCTGTGATCTTTCCCTGGTAAGACTGGCTGAAGGATTCCTGATTGATAAAATACCCCTGATTGAGGTCTGTGATTTCGCCGGATAGAGCAAAAGTGATTTTGTCAGTCAGCATCGGAAGCGGGCCATGGAGGCTGAATTTGTAGATATTTTCCAGTTTATGCTGGTAATGGGTATCAAACCATTTGTCTCTTTCACCCATCAAAAGGTCATTGATGCCTTCGCTGAAATTGGTGGTGGAAAATTTTAAACTGCCATGATAATCCTTGCCGCCGTCCCGTGTTGTCAGGTTGATGACTCCGGACTGAACATTTCCATACTCGGCGCCAAAGCCACCCAGGGTCACATCCATTTCCTGTATCGCATCTTCAGGAATGTCTCCGGTAAATCCGCCCATGCTACCGGAATATTCTCCGGCTGGGTCTTTGATCTCCATGCCGTCAACCAAAATGGTTACTTCGCCGGTACGGCCGCCTCGAAAGTGAGAGCCGACAACGCCGGCCTGGTTTCTGGCTATTTGTCGAAAATCATCAATCGGCTGCAGGGCAATTTCTTCTTCAGATACGGTGTGTCTGGATGCAAATTCATCGTGTTTCAATAATTTTCTGGCAGCCTGAACAACAACAGTTTCCCCTTCAATGGTTTCCTGCTTCATTCTGACATTGATGGATGTGGTCAGATCCGATGATACTTTGACATTATTGACGGTGACAGTCGCATATCCAATCATGGATACCTGTAGGGAATAAGTCCCGGGTGAAACATTTAATATGACATAATATCCTTCCATGCTGGTCGCAGCACCCAGGGTTTCTCCGGCAATGACAACATTGACTCCTCCCAGCGGTTCGCCGGTGGCGTCATCCGTGACCAATCCCTGAATCTTGCCGCTGGTACCGGCAAAAGAAAAAGTAATGATACTAAATAAAAATATGAGCGTTAAAAATTTGCGCATTGATGCCCCCTAATAAAAGTTTAGATAGAACGATACACAATCAAATTTCAAAAAAAATGGTTAGTAAAGTAATAGAATAAACAAAAATGGACTTGTGGTTAATTTATTATGGATATTTTTCATATTTATTTAATAGTTTAAAGTTTACCTTAGTTTAGGGTTATTTCAAGGTTATCATTTTTTTAATCAACTTCAAATTCGAAATAAAAAATAAAATGAAAACATTAACAGAATCAATTTTGCAATTTTTTTAAAAATAATAACTTCAATTTATAATTGGCCCTCACCAATTATTTGTTTGCACACAACTAATGTAAAATAATGCCTTTATAAATCAAATTCAATAAATAAGTTCGATAAATTAACAAACTACAGGATTGTCGTGAATTAATTGTTTGTTTTTTAATAAAATACAGTATAAGTATTTGTTGTTAAAAACAATGATTTCAAATTTGTAATCTTGCATTCGAAGGTTTTTCACAGGATTGTTATATTGTTTAATTAAGCATTCTAAAGAACAAACCCGGCTATCATGTAGAATAGGGATGAAATTCCGGCAGCGATCAGTGCATAGGGTAATTGAGTGTTCACATGGTCAATATGGTCACACGCCGATGCCATGGAGCTGACGATGGTTGTATCAGAAATGGGTGAACAATGGTCACCAAATACGCCACCGCCTAGTATAGCACTGACCAGGAGCGGTAAATTTACATCCACTTTACCCACGAAGGAAATGGCCAGGGGCATCATCAGTGCAAAGGTACCAAAACTGGTTCCTGTTGAAAAGGCGACAAAAGAGGATGCCAAAAATATCAATAAAGGAATCAATGACGGATGGACCACACCCGACGTGATGCCGGCTACAAATCTGCCGGTGCCGAGAAATTTACAGGTTTCACCCAGTGAAAAGGCAAGGACCATGAGTATAGCCAGTGAAATCATGCCGCCGGCACCTTTCATGATTACATCCATTAGTTCGGACAATTTCATGATCCTTTGAAATCTGTACATGAGGGCTGCTACCGTAATTGCCAGCAGGACTGACCATAAAACTGAAGTTGATCCTGAACCCCGGGTCAGGTTACCCTGACCGGTGATCAAGAGAGCAACGGGCATAAATAAACTCATGATGATGATGGGCACAAGCATATTGATGGCCCTGGGGGTCACACCTTTCCGGGCTTCCATTTCAATGATATTTTCATCTACCATCGGATGAGAATTTTCAGGCAGTATCTGGCCTGTTGCCGCTCTTTCCTCGGCTTTTTTCATCCTGCCAAAATCAACACGGAAAAGAATGAGAATAAGCACCATCAAAACTGTGACGATGGCATAAAAATTGAGACCAATGGATTGGAGCAGGACTGTGGTCGGATTGGGAACATTTTGGGCCGTCAATAAGCCGATAATCAGAGCTCCCCAGGCATTCAGCGGAATGAGCATACAAATGGCTGCTGATGTGGAATCGGCAATGTATGCCAATTTTTCACGAGAGATCTTGAGATGATCAAAAATCGGCCGGCAGGTTGTGCCTACGATTAATATTTTGATGCTGGATTCAATGAAAATTAAAATACCCAAAATCCAGGCCAGTAATTGGGCGCTTAAAGGGGATTTCATCCATTTTTTGGACAAAACGAAGGAGACAAATCCTTTGACGCCGCCGGAAGCCTGCATCAGCGCTATCAAGCTTCCAACCAGAGCACTGAAAATAATGACCCGTGTGTTTCCAGGACTTTCAAATACGTGGACCAAGGAATCAATTGCTTTGCCTGTACCTAGGATCGGGTTCCAGCCGGACATCACCAGCCAGCCAATCCATATTCCTGCAAAAAGTGATATATAAACCTGTCGGGTTTTGATTGAAAGTAAGATTGCCAAAATTGGTGGCAAAATTGATATCCAGCCATAATTTTCCATTTTCATTCCTTTTACATTATTGTATCGATCCCCGCGAATTTAATTTTAATTTAAAAGAATTATTTTTTTGAACAAGTTATTATCAGATTAATTGAGGAATTGGCCCAATAAATTTTTTTAAATTTAATAAAATTATATATATTGGTAGATTATCAAATAAATTTTCTAATCGGTCATAAAAAATGTTAACTTAAATTATTAAAGTTTGTATTTTTGAAAAATTAATTATCAGCAATGGCTTATTAGGAGAAATTGATTTATATTTCTTCAAAAATAAAGGAAACTACCAATGAAGCATAATTGGATACTGATACTGGCAACGGTAATTATTGGAATTCACTGTAATAATGAGCCTACCCCTCTTTATAAATGGGAAAAATTGACTGCTGGCCTGGATTTCCCGGAAGGGCCTGCAATCTCTGATAAAGGTGACATATATTTCTCCAATTGTCATGGTGGCTGGATTGGTGTTTTTTCGGATGGACAATTGGATACTTTTCTGGTTTCTGTCGATACAAGCTGGCAAAGAACCAATGGTATGGTTTTTAGGAAAGGATGTTTGTATGCCTGTGAATACGGTCTTGGCAAGATTTTGAAAATCAGCCTTGATGGGAAGATCGAAGATTATGCCACTGAATGGATGGGTGGAAAATTTAACCGCCCCAATGACCTGACCTTTGATACAAAAGGCAACCTGTATTTCACAGATCCGAATAGCTGGGGGCCGGACAAATTGGATGGGAGAATTTTTTTGGTGCGAAAGGGCACTGGTGAGGTTGTATTACTGGAGGAGGGATTGGCATTTCCGAATGGAATCGGTATCAATCCTGTCAATGAAAAACTAATTGTTGCAGAATCGGCCAAAAGCCGTGTGCTTTCCTTTGATATTCAAGATAATGGTACCCTGACTAACAAGCAGGTTTTTATTGAGCTTCCCGGCGCTGATCCTGACGGATTCAATTTTGATGTGAAAGGGAATTGCTACATTACTCACCACGGAACCGGTCACTTGTTTATTGTTAATATTGAAGGAAAAATCATTGAAACTTTAAAAACACCTGGTCTGAAACCTACCAATGTCGAATTTGGTGGGAAAGATATGAAAACCTTGTATCTTACCGAAACAGAAACCAATTCATTATATATGTGTCGAACAAAATATAAAGGTGTAAAATAGAAATTGAACGAAGATATGAAATTGACATATTTATTGCGGCTTTTAGTATCTATTTTTTTAGTTGCCTCTTTTTTGTATTCGCAAGAATTTAAGAAAAATGAAGAACCTACACAGTCTGGATATATTTTTGGATTCAATTTCTCAAAATTATACTCTACTGAAAACGACGGCAAAATTGGTTTTTATATTGGGGCCAATAAGATCAAAACTCTCAATCAAAACTGGATTTTTAAATATGGATTTTCAATCAATTCAAAACAGTCAAAACAATCGAATAAATCAATTTTGTATGGTAGTGGGATGGCAGGTGATTATGATTCTTTTTCAAAAGGTGACATAAATCTGCGGTTTATTTTTCTTGATTTAAAATTACGATTTGATCGAAAATTAATAAGTAAGCATCAATTCGAATTGTATTCTATTTTTGGCAGTAGTTTTAATATATACATGTTTCATATAAAAGATATTACTGAATATGAACGGATAGATACCGAAGAAAAACTAAAATCAGATTATCATTCTTATACAAGAGTAATACCTTTTCCAATATTAGATAAAATGGGGAATTACGGATTTTCTACAGAATTAGGAATTGGAGTTAGAAATAAGATTTTCAGTTTTAATGCAATATATGAAATTGATTTATTCGATATTGATAATGTTGGAAATTTGCGTTGGGAAGAAAAATATCATCAATTAAACATTATTTTTGGAATTCCTGTCAATTAATCATCAATCTTAACTATAAAATTATCAGTTTAAATCATTGTTAATCTGTGATTAAGGCTTAAAAATTTTTACTTAATGTAAAAAAAATTACTGTGTAGTTTTTTAATTTATGCAAATATTTATACCCGCCAGAGTCATCTTTCCATTTTCGAAAATATTCAGATTGCTTTCTTTGTAAATACTTTTTTCCAGGCCCAAATGACATGTTGACCCTTGTTGTGCCGATCGACATAGAAGTTTCCAAGGGCTGACTGATTATGTTTGGCGTTTCTGCCATTTGAGACATACCGAATAATGATTCCGAGTGCATGGCAGCGAAAGAAGGTGAATTTCTGAATTACGATGATTCAATTAGAAATTAACCCCTGCCTGTTCTTTGTTAATTTTTTGGGTTATCCAGCTATTTCCTAAAGTGTGGGAGATTTATCCTGGCCAATTGAAAAACCAATACTTTTAATATTTTTTACTGATAATTACCTGAAAATTTAATAAAATAGAAATCTAACACATTCAGGTAATTATATGTTAAAAAGAATCAGTTTATTTTTTCTATTAGTTGTTTTCATAACATGTCAAAAACAGGTGCCCAAAAACAAAGAATTGCCACTTTATGGTAAAACTTTAAATATTAGTTGTCCGGCCTCTTTGGAGCAACTGGATCCACATAAATTAATTTTCCGCACTGATCGAATAATAACTTCTATTTTCTATGAAACACTATTACAATTTTCATCTGAGAACCCTGATTCGGTTGTACCTTGGCTTGCAGAAAAATATGAACAGCAAGGAAATCTGATCCGGTTTTCTTTACGAAAAGATGTTTATTTTCATAATGATCCATGTTTTACCCAGCGACGTCAAATGAATGCTGATGATGTTATTTATTCGATTGAAAGAATTGCCAGATTGAGAAATGAATCTAATAATTTTCTGAAAGAAAAAATTGTTGGTTATGAAGAATTTTTGCAAGGGAAAACAGAACGAATATCCGGCTTAGGAAAAATTGATGATTATACTTTGGAAATCCATTTGACCAAACCTTTTGTTGCTTTTAAAAAAATCCTGGCCACTCCGGCTCTTGCAATTATACCAAAAGAAGCGGTTGAATTTTACAAAGAAAATTTCAAAAAACATCCTGTAGGTACAGGAGCGTTTCGACTTGTAAAATGGAATAATCTCAAATCTCTTGATCTGGTAAAAAATGAACATTACTGGCGAAAAGATTCTGTTGGTAATGCACTTCCTTATCTTGATGGAATTTATGTTATATTGATTTCCAACGATATCGTCAAACAGACGAAGTTGTTAAATAACTCCCTTCATGCAATTCAAATAAATGAGCTGGAGTTTATTGAAATTAAAAAAGAAGAAGATTTTTATAATAAAGTGGAGATTCAATACATTTCAAATTTTCCATTTATCATCCGATTTTGGGGAATATCCATGTCGAATGAATCGGTGTTGGCTAAAAATCGGGAATTACGTCGTGCAATTCGGGCAAATTTCAAGCATGAAATGTTAGAAAGTAATAAATTAAATCCTGATAATACTTCATATACCATGGTGCCAACAAAATATTTTAATTCTGATTCTATTTCTGCAATTGTAGAAAAATATAAAACTGGTAAGGAATATCGGAATGCTGAATTGTCTGTTCAAATTGCCACTAATTTAAAGTCAGAAGATTTGACACGGATAACAGAGGCTGTACATTCCGTTGGTTGTAAAAGCACCCTGGATTTTAAACAAACAGGGTATTATAGTAATATTTTTAAAAATCATCCTGATATTTTTCGTGTTTCTTATGGACTATCATATCCTGACTTTGAAGAATATTATTCAATATTCTATTCCAAAAATATTGGCGACAATAATATTACATGTTTCCGAAATGAAAAATATGACCAATTGTATGAACAATGTATTATTGAACAGGATAATGCTGAGCGTCTGAAATTGTTTTTTGAATTGGAGAAAATCCTATTTGCTGAAGTGCCTGGGATTTTCTTTTGTAATTCACTTAGAAGCTATAGTCTGTCTATAAAAAATGTTAAAGGTTTAAAGTTAAGAATGAATATTCATGATTATAGTGAAGTATGGATTGATGAGAATGATTTATAAATTTAATATTCGTTTAAAATATAGTCTTTTTATAATCTTGTTCACAGCGATACTTCTCATTTCATTGTCTATTTTTGTTTTTATCAAGAGTAGAAACCTGATTATTGAAGAGACAAAAAAGGAACTGGAATCTTATTCTCTGGCAACAAAAACTGGAATTGAAAAAGAGCTTAATGATTCAGTTTTGGAACTGCGCTTATTAAATTCACAATTTTATCAGGATTATGAGTTTTTGCCACAATTTATTAAAAAATATACCCTTAAATATAGTTCAATCGAATTGTGGGATGTTGATGACCATCAAAAATATGTTATCCAGTCCTATATTGTATTTGGAGGTGATGTAGAAGTTGTCATAGATACAATTAAAGTGGATAATATTCCTGAATATTTCACAGAAGAAAAAGAATTTAAAATTTTATCCTATGATATTCGGCAGGGACTGCGTACGCTGGATGTTACTATTTGGCCTTCCAATAATACGCCTTATTTTTTAGTTGCAAAAATTTCCTTAGACTACCTGATTGAGGAGAATATTGCTTTTATTATCAATGACCCTCAGATCAATGTTTTTGTCCTGGCCAATGAAAATACGATCATTTATTCCAAAAATTTGAGAGATATTAATTGTAATTTTTCTGATATATATACATCAGGATTATCGAAGAAATTTATTAATCATTCAATAACAATTAAAAGACCGGAATTCAAGATGATTTATATCAAGGATATAACTCCGGAACTTTCTGCCAATCGAAAATTTGTGAAGAATATAGCGTTGTTTGTAATCCTGATCATGTGTTTCATTTTGATAATCATTGGTGTAATTGCACGTCGAATCAGTGAGTCACTCATTAACATTCGTGAGGTTGCTACTAATGTTTCTGAAGGTGATTTTAGTGGAAAAATAAAGATTCATCGAAATGATGAACTTGGGGCATTGATCGATACATTCAATAGCATGGTTGATAAACTGGACATTACTTTTCATGAGCTGGATTCATCAAACCGTCAATTGCAGGAAAACATTGAAGAATTAAAGGCCACAAAAAATGAATTGTCCAGGAAACAAAAATTGGCATTGATCGGTGAAACAGTCTCAAAAATTTCTCATGAAATCCAAAATAAAATGGGTGGAATATCCATCTGGATCCAAAACCTGGAACTCTATCCCGACAGCGATGAGACAATAAAAATGTATATTTCAGAAATGAAAGAAGCACTCCAATCATTTCTGGAAATGCTTAATGATTTTAAGATGTTTTATCGTCAACAAAATTTGGTTTATTCAAGATCAGATATCGTTGATATTGTAACAAAAATTGTAACATTCTATGAAAATGAACTCAAGAACAGACAAATAAAGGTTGAACTTGATTTTGATGACAATAAGCGTGAATTAGATATCGATACTGAAAAAATTAAAGAAGTAATAACAAACATATTTATCAATAGTTTGTATTATGCACCCCAAAATACAAAAATCATTATTGTGGGGCATTGTGAAAATGACCGGTTTATTTTGAAAATTATCAACTATGGGCCTGCTATTAAAGAACAGGATGTGGATAAAATATTTCAGCCCTTCTATTCCACAAAATCAGGAGGAAGCGGACTTGGATTGGCTATTTCATATAATATTATAAAAGCTCATAAAGGTAACATAACAATAGATAATTTGGTTGAGGGCGGTGTATGCACAACAATAATATTGCCAGGAATAAGCGATGAAAATATTAATAGCTGAAGATAACAAAGCAATTGCACGGGGATTGGAAATTTTCCTGAAAAACCAGGAACACACAGTCGTTTTGACCGAAAATGGAGAAGATGCTCTCATCCGTACCTTGCGTGAAAAACCGGATCTTGTGATTTCCGATGTAAAAATGCCCGGTAAAACCGGTATTGAGTTTCTGCAGGATTTGAGAGAAATGAATAACTTAACACCCTTTATAGTTGTCACAGCTCACGCAACAGTAGAAAATGCCATTCAGGCAATGAAAATTGGTGCTAATGACTTCCTGCTCAAACCATTAAATCTGGAAGAATTGGGATTGAAAATTGGTAAAATTAAAAAAGATATGGAATTACTGGAAGAGAACCGAAATCTAAAAACTAAATTGAAAGAAATCCAGCAACCGGAAATTATTGGAAATTCCAAAGCCATAAAACAGGTTCGACAACTGGTCCAAAAAGTTAAATATGACAGAGATATTACTGTGATGATCTATGGCGAGAGTGGCACCGGTAAAGAACTGGTTGCAGGATTGATACATAATTCCGGGACCCGCGCTGGTCAATCCTTCATTCCAGTAAATTGTGCGGCTATTCCGGATAATTTAATGGAAAGTGAATTTTTTGGTTACCGAAAAGGTGCATTTACAGGCGCATTAACAAATAAAAAAGGGCTTTTCCAGGTGGCTAATGGTGGGACGTTGTTCCTGGATGAAGTCAGCGAAATGAGCCAATCCATGCAGGCTAAACTACTCCGTGTATTGCAGGAAAAGCAAGTCCAGTCCCTTGGAAGTACTGAGCTCGAAAACATAGATATACAGGTTATTGGCGCCAGCAATCGTAATCTGAAAGAACTGGTAGGCAGGGGAGAATTCCGGGAAGATTTATTTTATCGATTATCAGTCCTGGAGATCGATGTCCCTGCCCTAAAAAATCGAAAAGAAGATATTCCGCTTCTTATTGAATATTTCATGAATAAGATTTCATCTTCCTTAAACTTTACACCTGAAGCCATTGATTTTTTGCAGAAATACAATTGGCCGGGAAATATTCGGGAATTGGAAAATCTTATCAGAAAAATGAATGTCATATACTTCGGGAAAATAATCGGAGATGCTGAACTTAAAAAAGAAATTTCCACAAGAGTTCCTTCTAATGATATTATAGGTGCCGATTTTGAAAAAACATATAAATCGGCGATGGAGGAAAATGTGAAAAGTTTTGAGTGTAAATATCTTCACTACCATCTTCACAAAAATGACTTCAATATCTCAAAAACCTGTGAAAAGATAGGTGTGTCGAGAGTTACTCTTCATAAAAAAATTAACGAATATAATATCAAATCAATTCCTGAGCGATAATCTGCGTTTACGATGTAAACTTTGGTTTACAGTTATTTGCTTTAACCAGTGGCCCTCAATAATTTTTACTAAGTGTAAACCCATCTTTACAATAAAACTTCAGTTATCTTGCAGGTGCTATATGTAAGTAGTTGTAATTATATATTTTATCTTGATGGCATTTGAATTGACTGCTCACGATTCTTATGCAAAAAAACAATAAAGATATAGTTATCATATTATCGGATAAATCACAAAGCCGTGGCCTGTTTACAGCACTGAAAACCTACGCCGATCAGGTGACGGTTTTCAATAATCCCGTTACTGCCATGGAATACCTGAAAAATAACCACTGCCGGATCATTCTGACTGAGAAAAATTTCACACTGATGGATGGTAATGGCTTTATTCAACAATTATTACAAGACCAATATGCTGATAACCTGATAATACTGGAAGAGGAGCAGGAGGTCGTTCAAAAGCCGGATGATAGCGCAAGGATAATAATATTAAACAAACCGGTTGACTTGAATAATCTGCTGGCCCAAATCAATAAAATCTATAAGGAGGAGTTATGAAGAAATTGCTAATGATAGTTTTCATATTTTCTGTTTTATGTCGTGCTGAAGGGCAACCGGATTCCACCCATTATTACGCGTTCGATGACCCCGGCTGGCATTTGTATCAGCGGCTGATATATGAATACCCCTCAGAATTTGAAACCCAACAAACCATGTTAATAATGGGATATGATGAATATGGAGAATATGAATGGATTATAGCGGGAATTCAGTCCTGGATAAGAAATGAATATGGCGATCCTGTTTCCTATACAGTGGATTATTCAGGATATGGCCTGACGCATGATATCACCAATACCTATGAAGACGGGAAATTGGTGGAAGCCCTGACCTCTTTTTCCGGAATAAGTACTATACGGGATACCTACACCTGGGACGGGGACTTATTGGTTCAGGTTTTCACAGAAGTCTGGAACGGCGTCGGCTGGGAAAATGACTCAAAAATCACTCATTCCTATTCCGGCAATAAACTGATTCAGTCCCTTACGGAGAATTGGGACGAAGGGGACTGGCTCTATTTTTTGAGAATTACCAACACATATGACGGCGACCGGCTGGACCATTGGATCGGAGAAGAATGGATCGTTGATGACTGGGGAAATCTTGGAAAATACTATTTGATCTATGATGAACAGGGCCGGCAAAAAGAGCAGCATAATCATGACTGGGATGGAGTGGAATTTTCTTTGGCCAGTAAACTGGTTCATTTTTATGGTGACGGCGCCACTGACATTAAAAAAAATGACAAGATACCAGAAAACTTTAGTTTGACAAATTACCCGAACCCTTTCAATCCGTCCACAAAAATTTGTTTTGAATTACCAAATGATGAAGTGGTAACGCTGCAGATATTTGATATGAAAGGAATACTGGTCAATACCATTGTCAGCAACCAAAAAATGGCAGCCGGCCGCCATACAGTGGAATGGAACGCCACAGACATGAACAATACCAAACTTCCGTCCGGTGTTTACCTGTATTCCATTGTCACGGGAAATTTTCAGCAAACAAAAAGATGCTTATTGATAAAATAAATTAACAGAGGAGAATGTGATGAAACGATTTTGGTTTTTTTTATTATTTATTAGCGGGCATATTTTCTGCCAGGATTATATCAATGTGCAAACAACATCCGGTTATAAGCATGACTTTTTGAGCAATATAAAAAACATTACTTTTGATGGTTCTGGTGTCAATTTTAAATTGAAAAGCGGTTCCAATGCAATGGAAAGTATGGACGGTATTATTGATATCACCTTTGGCGGGGAGCCATTAGGTGATGAGTCCCTGCCGGTGGAACTGGTGAGTTTCAGCGCCCGGCAACAGGGTAAAGATGTCACCCTATTTTGGGAAACAGCCGCTGAAGTGAATAATCTCGGCTTTGAAATTGAACGAAAACACCGGGCCGCCAGCAACTGGGAAAAAATCGGCTTTGTACAGGGTGAAGGCAACAGTAGTACGCCGGTTTCCTATACCTATTGTGATAAAAACGCCATGAAATACAACGGTCTGGGCTACCGGCTCAAACAATTGGATAATGATGGCAGTTTTGAATATAGCCCGGAAATATCGGTCTCATCAGAGAAAGCCATCCTGCCGACGGACTTCCGGCTGCACCATAATTTTCCTAATCCCTTCAACCCCATCACTCGAATCACCTATGAAATCGTGGCAGAAAATTTCACCACCCTGATAATTTATGATCTCAATGGTCGGGAAATCAGTACCCTTGTGAATGAAAACCAGCAACCGGGAAAATACCAGGTGGATTTTCAGGCCGGAGAATTGTCCAGTGGTGTCTACTTTTACCGGTTGACATCAGGAGAGAACACAAAACTTATCAAAATGTTGTTAATGAAATGAGGAGTAAAAAAATGTTTAGCATAAATAAGTTTGCAAAATTATTCGTTATCATTATGATCGCCCTGCAGGTTTTGGCGGCCCAGAGTTGGGACATGAGAATCCATCAAACAGCCGGGCCTGTGGACAGAATCGCAGTGGATGAGATTGTTGATATCACCTTTCAGGATGGAACAAGTGGTAAAGAGATCGTCATTGAAATATCAATAGCGCCAGATTATGTGGCTGCCACCAGCGGTATCGACAGCATCACTTTCCAGGAAACCGGCACGGTCACAGACATTGATGGCAATACCTATAAAACCGTCAAAATCGGCGATCAGTGGTGGATGGCAGAAAACCTCAGAGTGACCCAATACCGGGATGGTACGTCAATACCATATGTTACAAATAGCGATGGTTGGAATGACCAAAATGATAATGAAACCGGCGCCTATTGTGCTTATGATGATACTCCCGGAAATGTTGATCCTTATGGCTATCTCTATAATTGGTTTGCAGTAAATGGTGATATTGATGGTGATGATGACAAAGATAAAGAAATCGCCCCGGCAGGCTGGCATGTGCCCACAGATGATGAATGGGAAGCATTGAAAGATTATTTAACTATTAATGGCCATTCCGGAACTGAAGGAACAGCACTGAAATCTACCTCAGGCTGGATCTTAGATAGAAATGGTACTGATGATTATGGATTTAATGGCATACCTGCTGGGTATCGTATAGATAATGGTCCTTTTTATGATGAACAGTGGAGCGCATATTTCTGGACAGCAACTGAATATGATAGAATACGTGCTTATTGTAGAAGATTAAGATATAATAATAATGAAATTGGACGATTCAGTACCTTTGGGAAAGAATATGGTTATTCAATCCGCTGTATCAGAGATTAAATTTTATTTATACCTATAAACTTCAGTAGAGATTTTCTTATTTTGCCTGACCACTGGATATTTTTCAAAAACGGGTAGATGCTTATATTTAAAATAGAGGAGAAAATTATGAAACGGATAAGTTTAGTGTTGATTTTGATGTTTTGCTTTTTGCTGGCTGATGAAGGATATGTCAATATTGATAAAGGAACACCTTCTTCTTCAAAGCATGAACTGTTAAGCAATTTGAGGAAAATCACTTTCAGTAATGGGAATGTCAATTTTGAACTGTACAATAAAACAGTCATTCCCGAAGCGGTAACAGGCATTGAGCAGCTGTATTTCAGCAGTGTTCCTTATGGCGATCAATCGCTGCCGGTGGAATTATCAGGATTCAGGGCAATCCAAAAGGGCAATGATGTAATTCTTTCCTGGGAAACAGCCTCGGAATTGAATAACCTCGGGTTTGAGATCCAGCGGGCTCATGGGGGGGGCGCAAACTGGGAAAAAGTTAAGTTTGTTGAAGGTGAAGGAAACAG
Source organism: Fidelibacterota bacterium (assembly GCA_016934035.1). Taxonomy (GTDB): domain Bacteria; phylum Fidelibacterota; class UBA2242; order UBA2242; family JAFGTP01; genus JAFGTP01. Next base: position 154,157 of record JAFGTP010000048.1, on the reverse strand, counting down.
CAGTGTGCCGGTATATTATCATTACACCGATGCACATATTGCACACTACAGGGACCTGAAATACAGGTTGAAACAATTGGATTACGACGGGACCTTTGAATATAGTCCTGAAGTTGTCCTCAATCTTGAAAAAGTAGAAATTCCAACTGCTTTCAGATTGGAAAAGAATTACCCGAATCCTTTTAATCCCAGAACCGTCATCGCCTACGAACTTGCCTGTCAAAATTTCATTACCCTGAAAATCTATGATACCCAGGGAAATGAGGTTCAGGTGTTGGTTGCGGAAAACCAAAATCCGGGAAGGTACCAGATTGAATTTGATGGTGCGGGTTTGTCCAGCGGTGTTTATTTTTGCCGTTTGACATCACAACGTGATATAAAAATAACCAAAATGTTGCTGCTGAAATAAGGGGGATATTATGTATCGATTAAAATTTTATTGGATTGTGTTGTTTTTTATTATCCTTGCCAATGGCCTTTTGGCCGTTACCGGTGACCTCAGGGTCCATCAATCAGACGGAACATTGGTGAGAATACCCCTGGATGATATTACCACAGTTCTTTTTCCCGATGAATCCACAATCGAGATTTATCATGTCAATGCTGGTGTTGTCAGCCCTTATGTTGCAGCATTTTCAGATCTAGATAGTGTGACTTTTGAAAAAATTGAAGGTCATGTCATAGACATTGATGGAAATAATTATAAAACTGTTAAAATCAATAATAGTTGGTGGATGGCAAAAAACCTGCAAACCACTTGTTACAATGATGGTTCGTCTATTCCAAATGTCACCGGGCATTCTGCCTGGTTGGGATTAACAACGGGTGCTTACTGCATCTATAATGATGATAATTCCAATACAGATAAATATGGGTTCCTCTACAACTGGTATGCAGTCAATACCGGGAAACTGGCGCCGGCAGGCTGGCATGTTCCAAGCCAGGCTGAAGGGGATGCACTAAAAACCTATCTTGGAACTAATCCGGGTCATAAACTTAAATCCATAGAGACGGCTGATGAAAATAATTGGAGGGACCACTACTCAACCAGCGGAGGTGGCAGTGATATTTTTGGTTTTAGAGGTCTGCCCGCAGGAGATCATCATTCCACCGGATACACCTATTTGCGGGAAAACGCCTATTTCTGGACCAGTGATCAACAAAGTGAAAATACCGGCAAGTGTTGGAAATTGAATTATAACAATACGAATTTAGATCCAACCAATCTGGGCAAAAATTATGGAATGTCAGTGCGGTGTGTCCGAGATTAGTTTTTTCTCTCATTGTTGGTGGATAGGTGCCAAAAAAACCCGGAATTGTCCGGGTTTTTTTATTTATCCCCGTGTTTGAATTAAACCCTTTTTTTTCATTTCTGATTATGATAAATTCTTTATCAAATTGATAAAGGATTGTTAATGAAAAACAGATTTTTAATCCTAATAAGTTTATTGAATTTATTTTTATTCAACTGTAAGGAAGAAACATCCAAACCCAAAGTTGAGCAAATCCGGTTTGAAAATATTTATGACGCCAATGCAGCGTTGGGTCGGGCAATCAACCTTGGTAATGCCCTGGAAGCGCCCAATGAAGGCGAATGGGGCGTTACCATCCAGGATAATTATTTATCGATGATTCGGGAAAAGGGATTTACTGGAGTACGAATTCCAATCCGCTGGTCAGCCCATACAACTGAAACGGCTCCATTTACAATTTTTCCTGATTTTCTGGCAAGAGTCGATCATGTTGTCAATCTTGCACTGGAAAATGATCTTGTGGTGGTTATTAATATTCATCATTTTGAAGAGATCTTTACACATCCTGAAGAAAACAAAGCCAAACTTTTATCAATCTGGACCCAGTTGTCAGAACATTATAAGGACTTTCCTCAGAATTTATTTTTTGAAATCCTAAATGAGCCTCACAACAAACTCACCGCAGAACTCTGGAACAATTACCTGGCTGAATGCCTGACTTTGATTCGGGAACACAATCCCGACCGGCCGGTGGTCATCGGCACGGCAAACTGGGGCGGAATTTCTGATATGAACAAATTGGTTGTTCCCGAAGGAGAAGAAAATCTCATTTTGACAATCCATTATTATGAACCTTTCCAATTTACACATCAGGGAGCGGAATGGACCGATGGCAGCGATGAATGGCTGGGACGAAAGTGGCTGGGAACTGCTGACGAGCAATATGCGGTATTGCAACATTTTCAGCAGATCAAAAGTTTTGCCGACGCCCGGAACATGCCGGTTTTTCTTGGAGAATTCGGCGCATACAAAAAAGCGGACATGGCTTCCCGGGCGACCTGGACCTCCTTTATCGTAAATAGTGCCGGGCAGTTTGGCTTTAGCTGGGCATACTGGGAGTTTTGTTCAGGCTTCGGTATCTACAATCCTGCTGATGGCACCTGGAACACTTACCTGGTCAACGCTTTGATTCAAGAGTAAATATGAAATTGGAAAAAGAGAAATTAATCGGAAAATATAACATTGCTTTCGGGTTTTTCATTGCCTCAATCATTGCCATTCTGATTTACAATTTTATTTCTCTGGACATTTTTAATCTGAGGCATATCTCGAATAATGTGACCAAACTCTATTTTGCGGACAATATATCTCCGGCCCATCAAAAAGTTATCGACCTCTTCAATGAGCGCAATCAGGGTGAGATTGAGGTGGTACCCATCAATTTGCCCTTTACCAAATTTACGACCAATGAACGGAAAGAACTACTGGCCCGGTCTCTGAGAACGGATAACTCCATTATCGACGTCTTTTCGGTGGACTTGATTTGGATCTCCCGCTTTGCCAAATGGGCGGAACCCCTGGATAACTATTTTGCAAAAGAAGAACTAGAGCGAATTTTACCCAGTCTAATGGCTAACAGTTATTTTAACAACACACTGGTAAGTATTCCCATGTATCTCGATATCGGTGTCCTATTTTACCGACGGGACTTGATGGCTGAAAAAGTTAAGAATTGGGACCAGATTGAAAATAATTTTAAACATTCACTGACCTGGGAGCAGTTGATCGATATTTCACGAACCTATTTCCCGGGACAGTACACCTTTTCATTTCAGGGGAAAGCCTATGAAGGGCTGATTTGTAATTATGCAGAGATTGTGGGCTCTATGGGTGGTCAAATATCTTTTGACGATAGCACGAAGATCAATGCTAAAGCCAGCATTGACGCCATTGAATTTATGCATGATCTGATCCATAAGCATAAAATAGCACCCCTGGAGGTGACAGATTTTTCAGAAGTCAGTTCCTATCGCTACATGAGATACAATGATGTGCCCTTTCTGAGAGGATGGTTCAGCAGTTCTGTGGATACGGTTTCTTTTGATTCCGATCAGCAGCATTTTTCAACGCTAGATATGGCCATGCTGCCTGCTTTTGGCGATAAGCCATTCAAGACCTCCCAGGGTGGCTGGAACCTGATGATTAAAAAAAATTGTACCAAAAAGGATGAGGCGGTCAAGTTCATCAAATTTATCCTGTCCAATGAAATACAGGAATTGATGTTTAATGAAGCCAGATTTCTCTTTGTTACCAACGAAATGTACGATAAAAAAGAGGTCCTGGGCGAACTGACTCAGTATAATTTGAAAGAAATTATTGAAAACCATAGTGTTACCCGTCCGGTTTCTGAAAATTACACCAAAATATCGGATATTTATTCTTTTTATCTCAACCAGGCGTTGCGCGGAAAAATTGGCGCTGAAGTTGCAACAGACAATATTATCAGGACTATTTTTTCCGATCAGGTATTCATTAAGTGAGATAAAACATGGGTTTAATAAAAAGAATTCGCGAACATAGTTTTGAGCTCCAGCATTTCATTATACTATTTATCATACTGGCCGTTTTTCAGTTTGCCCTGTCCTATTTGAATAAATTCTCATCCAATTCCCTGATTTCCAAAACTATGAGCCTTTACAAGAAGGATTCTGCCGAAAAAATCGCCAATCTAAGTACCACTTCTCTGGAATTATTGCTGGAAAACAATCTGAACAAACATACAACGGAATCCAGTCAGGAAGATATTATTGAGGCCTTTAATATCATCTTTTCCCAGCAAATGCTACAGGAAAATGTCAATGAAATCTGTATTCTGATTACCAAGGATGATAAAATCTATGCCATTGATGACGGACTTAGTTTGTACTCTTATTTTTTTCAGCACCAGCTGCCGGAAAGTGAAAACAACAGGCATGAATATGCTGCCAACAAGTTCCTGGAGTTCAGGGAAACTTTTAAAAGGTCAGAAAAGATTGTTTCCGTCATGGGGGAAGATCATTCCTTTTATAATTATGTTCCTTTGGTCCTGCGGGGAGAATACCAGGGTGCCGTTTATTTAAAAATTACACCCAACATTGAATCCATTACCGAAGAGATAGTCGATACCTATAATCAAATGAGCATTCTTTTCACTTCCCTGGTTTTATTTGGTTTGCTGGCCATGTTTTACATTACTTCCTTTACTGTAGAAGAACGGGATGAGACCCGGGAGCTCCTTTTCCGGGAAAGTGAAGCCAAACTGAAAAGGGAAGTGGAATATGCCAAGGAATCTCTTTTTACCAAGCGCATTTATCACGTCCACCACAAAGCCGAAAAGATCATGGGTTTTATCAAAGAGGAAATACGCAATCTGACGGTGGACAATATCGAAACATTCAAATATATTACCTCAAAATATGCTAATTTTGTTTCCCGGGTAATCTATGATATGAAATGGTATGACGCACCGATTCATGCTACCCGAAACCCCATGTTCTGCGCTAATATCAATGAAATTCTGACTTTTCAGGTGAACCACATTTTCAATCGTGTCTATGGTCAGGACTCGGGATATCAATTTATCCTGGAACTGGACCCGCAACTTAAAAATGTTGCAATCAATGAGTACGTGATCTGGGAGGTTTTTGAACCCCTGATCCAAAATGCCATTGAGCACAACGGCCAGGATGAGATGGTGATTACCATCAAGACCCATTATGACAGCAGAAACCGTAAAGGATATATCTATATCAAGGACAATGGAAAGGGAATTCCACCTGGGATGCTGGCGCGGGATGCCAATGGCATACAAAAAATATTCAAGGAAAATTTCAGCAGCAAAACAGAAAGTGTCAATTCAGGGTATGGTTGTTATATTGCCTTTGAAATCGCTACCCGGAAATGTGGCTGGACAATGAAAGCGGAAAACCCGGCCTATGGCGGCGCAGCTATCATTATTATAATACCCAAAATGTAAGGAAATACAATGACAGTCATTCAAGTAAATATCATGCTGATAGAAGATGAAGAATTTGATGCCCGTCGCGTGAAAAATACACTCAAACTTTCCAAATATGATCTGCGCGTCCTCTCTTCTTTTTCCAATGGGAAAAAGGCCCTGGAGGAACTGACCAAAAATCCGGACACCTATGATGTTATCATTATGGACTATCAGATTGCCGGCGGGTTGATGGGCGAAAAGCTGATCACGGAAATAAAAAAAGTCAATCCGGTGGTCCAGATCCTGGTCATCACCAAAATGACCATTCAACAGACGAATTTTGATTTTGCTGACAGCCTCATGAAAGCCGGCGCCTTCTGGTTTTGTACCAAATATCCCGCCGATATCGAGGATATCATTTATCAGCCCACTGACTTTATCCTGGGTATTATCAATGCTTACACCAAAAAGAAACTGGAGGTGGAAAAACTTCGCAGTGACCGGAAACTGGATAATAATATTCAATCAACCCTAGAAAAAAAACGGATTATCGGAAACTCTGAGGCAATCGAAAAACTAAAATCCAGAATCAGAAAATATAGTCAGACTGACGCTAATATCATGATTTACGGTGAATCAGGTACCGGCAAAGAACTGATCGCTACCAATATTCATTACCTCAGTAAAAGAAAATATGATAAATTTATCACGCTGAATTGCGCCTCTATTCCCAATGAACTAATTGAAAGTGAACTTTTCGGATTTGAAAAAGGCTCCTTTACCGGGGCCGGTGAAAAACGGGCCGGGTATTTTGAACAGGCTGATGGCGGCACCCTCTTCCTGGATGAAATCGGAGACTTCCCCCTCAGTGCCCAGGCCAAACTGCTGCGTGTTTTGCAGGAAGGAGAAATCGACAAAATCGGCCGTCAAAAAGCCCACAAAGTCAATGTCAGGGTCATTGCCGCCACCAATAAAGACCTGAAAGAAATGGTCCAGAATGGGACGTTTCGCGAAGACCTCTATTATCGACTCAATGTTTTGCAGATTAATGTCGAGCCCTTAAAGGAACATCTGGAAGATATTCCGATTCTGATTGATCATTTTATTGCTCAGTTTTCAACAAAAATGGGAAGCTTGCCGCCCTTTATTAAACCTTCTACAATGGAAAAACTGATGAATTACAAATGGCACGGGAATGTTCGTGAATTACAAAATGTCGTCCAAAGAATGCTCCTGATTGCCGATGAAAAAATTGACGATGGAATACTTGAGGAAGCCCTGACAGCCTCAGTCTCACGAAAAATCGAAAATAAAAAAGTATTTAATTTTAATGAACATGCGATTCTCTCTCTTCGTGATATGGAAAAAGAACTGAGAAGAGAATATATCACTTTCGTGAAAAAAATGTGCAAAACCGATACGGAAGTGGCGGCAAAACTGGGATTGGCCCCTTCAAATTTATACCGCACCTGTAAAGAACTTGGCCTGAAGTAATTTAAATCTTAAACAATAAATTTTTATTGAAAAACGATAATTTTTTGTTGTTTTATAATAAATTATTTTTTATTTTCTTCAAAATCAAAAAGGGAGAAAATTATGAAAAAACAATTCCTGCTCTTGCTGCTTTTCCTGTTGTCAGGCTGTATTACCGTTTCAACCACCGATAATATTTTTACCGAGGCCCTTTCTACCACCCTTCCATCTCCGCCATCCCATCCATATCGGGATGCTATCGAGTCATCAAAAAATCTGGCTGTGGATTTTGAGGCGACTGAAATCCACGAGCAAAACTATTTGAAAGCGATGGCCCATCTGAAAACAGGGGATTTTGAAAAGGCTGAAACATTGTTGGGGGAAGTTCTGGAAAATGCCAATGATACATGTCTGCTTAACCGTGCTGATCAATTGTTAAGCGATCTTGCAGTATTCCAGGGTAAATGGAAGGATGTAACTTCCTGTGAGGACAATATTTTGGTGGCAAAAGCCTATTCCACGGCGCCTGATGAACAATGGTCCTTTCCACCAAACCCCTTGACGCTGCCCATGGAAAAAAGTATCTCCGGCACACCAATGATCAAAGTGTCGGTAAATGGCCGGCAATATAATTTTTGGATTGACACGGGTGCCAGCATGACAGTCCTTTCTTCGAATATTGCCAAAGAGTGTGGCGTAATGAGGATCGAGTCCGATGAGATAGCTTTGGGCACGGCGACAAATGATATCAGCTTTTTTCCCGGCATTATCCAAAAAATGGAAATCGGTGATATTGCCATTGTCAATCATCCCGCAATTATTATTGATCAATCACAGCTGACCTTCAAGCTGTTTAAAATTTTCACCTTTTTGAAAATTGATGGCATAATTGGTGAAAACGCCATTCGTAAGATGCATCTGAAAATGGATTTTAAAAATGACCTGATCTCTCTGTCACAACCTGAAAAGCGGGATTCAATCGAGCGAAATTTAATCTGGATTACACAGCCTCTGGCAATTTTACATACAAGTGAGGGACGGGAAGTGAATTTTTTCTTCGATAGCGGTGCGAATGTCACAAGCCTTTCCACAAATTTTTTGACAAAACAAAAATTAGATCCGGTGAAAAATAAAACAGCAATAAAAATGGGCGCAGGAGGAAAGGAGAAAAAACAAAACACTGTTTTTGAAAATCTGGTTCTTATTTTGGATCAATATCAATTAAATTTTTCTTCCATATCCTGTGAAAATGAACATTTGGATAAGAATGAAATTATTGTCAGAGACGGAGTCCTCGGATGCGATATTTTTGAGGATAAAATTATTGAAATTGATTATACCAATGGCCGCTTGGATATTCAGAATGAATAAAAGGAGAATTTATGAAAATAATCGGCGAAAAATCCCTGGTATCTGTCATTAAGTATTGTCTGGATTATATTTATTTTTTTCTGGCGGGATTATCCCTGCTGATTGCTCTGGCTTTTTTATTCAAGGCCTTTAATCCTGACAGTGAAGTTTTGGAATTTTATTTTCACAGGGAAGTATCTCTGTCACAAATGGTCCGGGAGGATCAAAACCCTATAAATATTCCGGAAATCTTTGGTATGAAAATCAGCGATATCAAAGCCACAACCCGCTATAATATAAATCACTGGCAGTCAATATCTTTGGCTTTTTTGGCATATCTCTATGCCATGGGATTTTTCCTTTTTGTGGTCGGAAATTTCAGAAAAATATTTTTCAGTTTTAAAAAGAGTGAAATATTTGTCGATGAAAATGCAAAAAGGATTACCCTCATTGGTTATGCCCTTGTTATCGCAGAATTGGTCAATTTTTCACTTTCTATCTTTTTTGATCTTTACCAGATCAGTATCAATCTATTGAGTTCTACTATTACAGCTGATTTCAATGCCAGTATATTCCTGTTGGCAATCGGTCTCAGCCTGATTGTCCTGGGAGCTGTTTTTAGACAAGGTGTGTTGCTTGATGAAGAACAAAAACTAACGGTTTAGGAATATGAAATGAGTATACAGGTGAATTTGGATTTACTATTGGTCAAACGAAAAATGAAACTTATTGAATTGTCTGAAAAGGTGGGCATTACGATGGCAAATTTATCCATCCTCAAAAGCGGCAAAGCCAAAGCCATCCGTTTTTCAACACTGGAAAAAATTTGCCGGGTGCTGGAATGCCAGCCCGGTGATTTACTCGAGTATGCTGAGTCCTGTGAAGGTTAGCAAAAATTCTGGCGCCTTTTTTTTGAAGATGCCCTGAAGAAATACAAATTGAAAAATAAACCAAGGAGACAGATTATGAAACCAATGAAAATTGTTCCTGTGATTTTGGCTATGGCTGCAACCCTATTGGCCCAATGGCCGGCCCCAACACCTAATGACACATTGGCTTCAATTCGAATAATGGCAGATAATCGTGTCAAATTCCAGATCTACGCACCCCAAGCTGCAGAGGTGAAGCTGGGCAGTTCCGATATTCCCGGAACCATGTTGGGCCTGATTATGAAAAAGCAGGGCAATGGCGTCTGGGAAGTGACAACAGACCCGGTACCTGCCGGCTCTTATCGATATAATTTTGCAGTGGATGGTATTCGTGTCATGGATTCAAAAAACCCGATGACGAGCCAGGCCAATTCCATGAGTTGGAGTTTATTTCATATAAAGGGCAATAACCTGATGGACCTGCAGAATGTGCCCCATGGGGCAGTAGCTGAGGTTTACTACCCTTCGCAGACCCTGGGACGCCAGCGTCGAATGCATGTATACACACCGCCGGGATATGAAAACAACCTCGAAAAGTATCCGGTTTTTTACCTGCTTCACGGGGCTTCGGATAGTGATGATTCCTGGTCAAGTGTCGGACGGGCCGGATTTATTCTGGACAATCTGCTGGCAGAGGATAAAATAAAACCGATGATCGTCGTGATGCCCGATGGCCATACCGGCCCCTGGCAATGGGGACAACCTTTGGATATGGAGGAATTCGTCAGAGAATTTAATGATGATGTTATGCTCTTTATTGAATCCCACTACCGAATTTTAGAAAAACCGGAATATCGTGCTATTGCAGGTCTATCTATGGGTGGAGCCCAGACCCTGAATATTGCGATACCCAGGCTGGAAATGTTCGGTTACTTCGGTGTTTTCAGTTCAGGTATTTTTGGAATTGTTGGCAATATGGGGCAGCCTCCGGCAAACCCTTCATGGGAAGAAATGCACAAAGATGATCTGGCAAAGGATAAAAGCCATCTGAAGCTTTGCTGGTTTGCTACCGGAAAGGATGATTTTTTAGTCGAAACTTCCCGTGCTTCGGTTGAAATGCTTCGGAACAACGGTTTTAATGTCACTTATAATGAGTCCCCGGGCGGGCATACCTGGCTCAACTGGCGGGATTACTTGATTGAATTTTTACCATTGCTGTTTCAATAAATTTGAACGGGAACCGGCTTCTCTGATGCCAGGTACCCTTCGGGCCCGGAAAGAGCAGCGGGCCCGAAGGGTACTTTGCGGTCATTGGATACTATTTCAAATGGATGACTTTTTTGCTGATTAAATGATTTCCCTGCTGAAATTTAAAAAAATAAACTCCTGAGGAGAGGTGCTCGCCATTCCATTGAAATTGATTTTGACCAATTTTAAATTTTTGGTTTGGTTTTCTTTCGATTAAACTTCCACTGCTGTCATAAATCAAAATATCCACCGGTTGGTTGCTCCGGATATCGATCAGAAAATTAGTTCTGGGATTAAAGGGATTGGGAAAGGCTTCAGTGACGGTAAATTGTTCGGCTGACTGAGGTTGATCTTTTTCGATCGAATTGGGATGCAAACTATAAATGATTGCTTTGGCCGCTTCTATATCGCCTTCTATAATGTGATAAAAGGCATCATCGAGCATATTGTGAACAGGGTAAGAATAAGCATATTCCTTGCGAAGTTCGTAAATAATCAGCGGCAGAAGAAGATCATCACCATCAAAATTAAAGGTTGAATCAATGGTTTCTCTGCGAAAGTTTTGAAGATCTTCAAGATATTGATAGCCGAATTCAAGGGTTGGCTCAATGATTGTGCCTTCGCCAAAATCATTCCAGGTGGCAATCTGTAAAATATTCGGACTATAATTCATGGCAAGGGTCAGTGTATTATGAAACGTATCTCCGTTTTCCCGGTCCAGATATCCATAGGAATCATGCAATCCGGCTTCTTCATAAATATCATGAAATCCCGGAAAAGCTGTCGCCACACGGTATTCCCAGACCAGAGATTTCTGGTAAAATTGCGTCAGATAGAGGTTCAGGTCAACCTGGCTCAAGAGGCCGTTTTTGGATAAATGCATGGGTGGCCAGGGAAAAGCGCCTGAAGCAGTGTCAAATTTTTTATTATCCAGTGTAAAAAGCAGCGGTTTGGGGTCCAGTGATGAAAACAGGGTTTCCCATTCGCTGTTGCTTTTGAAGTAGAGCGGGCCCCAGCTGAATAACAATGGCTTTCCGTCAAGTTTGACATAGCAGTCATCACCGAACCAGGTATTCTCCATGAATTCCATTACTTCGGTTCCGTGGACCAATGCTTCAGATGGATTCAAATGGCCCCCGCTGACCATTGCTTCGACGGTCCTGTCCTCATAGCAAATTGAAAATTCCAATTCTGCTTCCTGAATGGAATAAAATAATTCTTCCGTGGCTTCATGCAAAGCAGCATAGTCATGATAATCTTCAATGCCATACCAGTCAACGATGACGCCGTCAATTCCGGCTAATTTCATCAACAGCACATGGTATTCAAGAAGATCAATATCCCGGGAATCGTAGGGCCCTGTCAGGGGATAATAATGGGAGGCGATGGACCGGCGGCCCTCCGGATCAATAGTTTGAGGGGTAAAATAATTCATGGTCCAGTGCCATCCCCAATAACCTGATACCGAAACATTCTGGTACCAGGGCATGTAATGGGCCAGGACTTTTGTCCTTTCGGTTGCCCCTAAAGAAAGTAATGCTGTGAGAAAAAGAGTGATGAGTTGTAACTTTCTGATAGCATCCTCCTGTTTTAAAAATTGCATTTCCAATGAGCAAAACAAATACCATGATTGAGGATTTTATCATCCTATCAAAGGGGTGAAATATTAAAAAATATTCATAACTTGCGCTTTTATCTAAATGATAAACCTGTTTTATCATTATGATAAAATATTCAAAATGATAGTTGCCATTCAATCATTTTTCCCTCTTGAATCATTTTTGGTCTGAACTTTGATATTTGCAAACCGCAACTTTATAAATGGAGAATTTAAATTTATGACAGGTATAGATATTTTAATTATCGTTTTAATAATTGGAATAATCGGTGAATTGATTCTCATATTTTCATCATATATGAAAAAGAACAGGTCAAAAGAAAAAACTGATCTGGTGAATGTTAATGTTAAGAAGGAGGAAACATGAAAAGTAGAATGTTATTGTTATTTGTTGTGCTATTGAGTGTCACAGCACTCTTTGCGCAGGAAAAGATGTTGATTGACTTTGAAACTGAGATGGATTCAACAACATCTGGTTACAATGCAGCACCATTGTATTACGAATGGTCAGAGAATTCAGACAGGGACTCATGTTATGCATATTTAACATGGGTAGATAATCCTGTAGCTGAAGGTGCAAAAGCATTAAGAATGGACTACAGAATTCAGGATTCTGAATCCTGGGGCGGATACCACAAACTAGGTTTTAGTAAAGCGGATTCAAATGAAGTATTTGATTTTTCAGGATATGATACATTATCATTTATGTATTATATAGAAGAACCGTCAACACAGCCTTTAAGTTTCCGCGTCAATATAACAGATTGTGCTGAATCACCAGATGGTAACCTGGCAGATGGGAATGGCAATTGTGAATACTATTATTCATTGAATGATAATATCGTTCAGAATACCCCTGGTGTATGGTACGAGCAGAAAATTGCGATTGTATCCAATGGTTCCTGGGATGGCTCTGCTTTCAACCTGACAACATGGGCTGGAGTTGTGGGCAATGGTGTGATTGATAAAGACAAAATCAAATCTATTGATGTTGAATTGTCCATTGCTGAAGGTATATCACCAACAGCTCATGGTGTCATTTTATTAGATGCTTTCAAATTGACCGGAGCGGCTAAAGTTGATGTCACATTCTTTAATGGCCGAGCCCTTCCGGCAAATGTAACACTTTCCGGAGGCTGGGGTGGCGGTTCTGTTGAAATTACCGAAGAGGAAGATTCCTATCCGGGAGGCGGAACAACATCCATTAAATACAATACTCCTCCGGTAGAAAATAGCTGGGCGCTTTGGGACGGTCCTGTTTTTACAATTAAACCACCCCAAAATACATTTCTTACCTGGGTGACTGATTCATTGAAATTTAAAATTAAAGCGGATGCCGGTTTGGATTCATTAAAAATCGTTTTGGCTGATGATGATATGGATACCACTGCTGGTCCGGATTTGGGATATGAAGCCTATTATATGCTCAAGGAAGAAGAAGTTGGCTATGACGGTACCTGGAAACAGGTTATATTGGCGTTGACTGATTTTGACAGAAACGGCGGCGCATGGGATGCTTCTATCAATGCCTCAAGATATGATGCGCTGATGGATTCCACCAGATTACAGGACCTCAAGATTTTAATCGGATCAACCAATGGTCTTGGAAAAGTAATCTATCTGGATGATATTGTCATCGGTAATCCGACTTTTGATCTCTTTCCTCCGGCAGCGCCGGCAGGTGTCAGCGGTATACCTTATCCGTCACAATATTACAACCTGGTCATGTGGACCGATGTTGACGGTGAATCTGGCGAAGTATATAATGTCTATGGCTCGACAAAACCCATTACGGATCTGACTGATCCAAGTGTCGAATTAATTAAAAGTGGCGTTCTCGAAGGTACTCAGGCTGTTGCCCATTATCTGAAATACCCTTTGGTTGACGGACAGTTGGATTATTATTATGCCGTGGTCTGTAAAGATGCAGCCGGCAATGTTGGGGAGCCTGCCTTTTCTGATATGGTATCCGGTATGGGAAAGGGTGTTGCCACTATTTCTCTCGATGTTCCGGCTACTTTTGTTGCTGATGGGTATCTTGATGAGTGGTATGACAGCGGTATTAAGCCCTTCGTGTTGAAACCGGAAACAGATTTTGTTGTTGTTGGCTCAATGGCTGATTCGAGTGACCTGAAAGCCACGGTATTCATTGCCGTTGATAATGATTACTTATACCTAGCAGCAGATGTTGTCGATGATAAGTATTATTTTTCAGAAACAAATAGTTGGTGGTGTAATGATGCTCTGGATTTCTTCATTGGCCTCTATCATCAACAGGGCGGTGCTCATGCTGCTTATACAAAGGGCAATGAACCAGATCATAAAATGCAGTTCAGAGCAGATGGTTTTACCGACGAAATAACAAGTGGATATACAATGGCCGTCGGATCAGAAGGATATTATTTTGAAGGTTTTGATCCTGATTATGTATTTGAAGCAAAAATTTCGCTGGATTCTATTAAATCAGGTAGTGAAGAAAGATTTTATCCAAAAAATGGTATGAAAATTCCGATTGAATTATATTTCCATGATAATGATGAAGGTTCAACAAGTCACGAATCGGCTTTAGGTTGGTCTCCAACCAATACTGACCATGCATGGCAGTCACCGGCTGAATGGACTTATACCTTCATCGGTGATCAGTACGGTTATGTTGATATTGATGACGATGAAAACGAAACAATTGCAACAAGTTTTAGCCTTGAACAGAATTATCCCAACCCTTTTAATCCGACTACAAGGATCAATTATACTCTGGGAAAGGTTACCAACGTTAATATCAGTGTGTATAATATGTTGGGACAGAAAGTTACAACTTTGGTCAACAAACAACAGATTGCCGGAGCACATTCAATTCAATGGAATGCTGCTGATGTTGCAACCGGTGTTTACTTTTACAAAATTCAGGCTGGCGACTTCACACAAACCAGAAAAATGCTGCTTATGAAATAATCGAATAGAAAAGAGAAAACCATCATTGATCTTGGTGGTTTTCTCTTTTTTTTAATAAAGGATTCTAAAAGGAAATTATATGTCTAAAACACATATTTTTAAAATAGTTACAGTACTCCTTGTTCTTCAGATTGTTGTTCTTTTTGCCCAGACAACCGGTAAAATTTCCGGTAAAGTCACCGATTCCAAAACCGGTGATGTATTAATCGGTACCAATATCATCATTGAAGATTTGAGTACAGGGGCTGCAACCGATGGAAACGGAGATTATTTCATTATCAATCTGCCGCCGGGCAATTACAATGTCAAGGCCTCTATGATTGGTTATGAACCCATGATTATTCAAAATGTTCGCGTCTCAGTAAACAGGACATCTTATGTAAATTTTGAACTGGAACAGGGTATGGTACAAGGTGAAGCTGTTGTGGTTGAAGCCCAGAAAATCAATACCAAAAGGGACCAGACCAGTACTGTGAAAAATGTCAGTTCAGAAGTCATGGACTTGCTGCCTGCGGAAGACATGGGTTCCATCGTATCCATGCAGGCCGGGGTTGTCAACGGACACTTTCGGGGCGGCAGAACGACAGAGGTATCCTATATGATCGACGGAATGCAGGTTGACGATTCCTTTAGCGGACAAGGTCGTGCTGTGGAAGTGGAGACCGAAGCCATCTCTGATCTGGAAGTTATCACAGGGACTTTTAATGCTGAATACGGAAAAGCTATGAGTGGTATTGTCAATGCCGTGACTAAATCTGGTTCCAATGAGTTTCACGGCGGTTTTTCCGGAGCATTATCCAATTATTTTACCCGAAATGATGATATCTTCATTGGATTGGATGCTGGTAAACTGGACAGAAACAAAGATTTTAAAATCAACCTGAGTGGTCCGATCATCAAAGACCATCTTCATTTTTTCGTCAATTACAGGTTTCGTGACAATAAAAACCATCTTAACGCCCTGAGGCTGTTTGAGGTGGACAATCTTAGCGATTATACTGCCGAAAATGAATTCATGTGGTATACAGAACAGACGGGTGATTCAGCCTATGTTCCTATGGACCGCGATATCATGCAGTCATTGATGGCCAAAGTATCCACCCGTTTGTTCGAAAGATTCAATTTGTCTTTGTTATATACAGTGAATGTCGATGAATGGCGCAGTTATGACCACGCTTTCAAGTACAATCCGGATGGAATGGCCAGTTCTCATAGAAATTCCAGTATGCTGGCGTTTACCTTGAACCAGTCTCTATCCCAGAGATTGTTTTATGAATTTAAATATCAAAAAATGATGAATGAATCCGGATGGTATGTATATGAAAACCCAACTGATGCAAGATATGTCCACGATGTTTATCTGACCAATTACGGTCCTGGTTTTTATACCGGTGGTCAGCAAAAGGGCCATTCCATGCGGGATATGGGACAGGATAATGTCAAATTTGATATGACCTGGCAGATGACCAAAAACCACAAGATCAAAACCGGTGCCCAGTACGTCCAGCATACATTGGATAATAAATATAGAAATATTTTAAATGAATTCAGAAATACGGAGCAGGAAAGCTATTATTACTGGACCGTCCTGGATGATGGTTCCTTGAAACGAAATTTTGATTCCAGTTACGTTCCTGTCACCCTGCCTGATTCTACAGTTTATTCTGATATTTATATGGTTAAACCGCTGGAATTTTCAGCCTACTTTCAAGATGAAATCAGTTTTGGCGACCTGGTCATGAATGTGGGTTTGAGATATGATTATTTTGATCCCGCCACTAAAGTCCCGACACAATGGCGAAATCCGGATAATGCCCTGTTTTTTCCTTTAGTTGATGAAACGGGTAACCCGATTCTCGATGATAATGGCAATGAAATTCCGGATCCGGAGAGAATGTCTGATTATGTTGATGCTGATATTAAAACACAGTTGAGCCCAAGATTGGGGTTGTCCTATACCCTGGCTTCTACGGCGGTGTTGCACTTCAGCTATGGCCATTTCTTTCAGAATCCGCAAATGGAAGCCATGTACCAGAACCACAGCCGCCTGATTCCGCCCAGTGATTTTGGAACAGTCCTGGGCAATCCAAATCTGAAAGCAGAAAAAACGGTCCAGTATGAAGTGGGCTTATGGCAGCAATTAAATCCCTACATGGATTTTGATGTGGCACTGTTTTACAGAGATATTTATGATCTGCTGAGTACAAAAGTAATATCCACTTACAATCAGATCCAATATGGACTTTTTACCAACAAAGATTATGGCAATGTTCGGGGAATTGAATTGAAATTCAACATGTTCTGGCATTATGTCACAGCCATGGTGAATTATACTCTGCAATATACTCGCGGTATTGCCGACAGTCCGACCCAAACCTTTACCCGGGCCGGTGACAACATGGATCCGATTCCCGTACTGATTCCGATGAACTGGGACCAGCGCCACACCTTTAATCTTTCACTTGGATACAATACGCCAAAATTCGGCGGTACGGTGATTACCTATTACAATTCAGGCACACCTTACACATGGTCGCCGATAGAAGAGAGTGTTTTGTCCAGAGTCAACCTTTACAACAACAATGCCTGGCAACCCAGCGGCACTTCGGTTGATTTCAATGGCTATTACAACGTGAAATTACCCAAAGGGATGAACCTTCAGTTTACACTGGCAGTCTACAATGTTTTGGATAAACTCAATGAAAACTGGGTCAATGGCACCACTGGCCGGGCTTATACAGCCATTGTCAGAGAAACTGATCTGCTGAGCCACAGAAGCAATTTCAATGAGTACAAGGATACCTATCAAAATCCAGCCATGTACTCCGCACCTCGCAGAATAAAACTGGAAATGGGTATTAATTTTTAATGGAGCCACTTATGAAAAGCAAAACAAAAATTATTGCCCGGGGAGATAAATTAATGAAAAAAAGTTTAATACTGATTTTTACAATATTGCTGAGTGTAAGTCTGTTTGGCCAGGCCAAGATTTATGAAGGCCCTTCGGACCCGGCCGGTGATCCATCAGCTGAAAGAGAAGGTCGCATGACAGGCAACCGGGTCAGCATGTTTTTTAGAAACACTACAGAACTTTCCGATTATGACAATACACCCAATCCTTCCCGATGGCCGGATAATTATGATGGTACTGATATGACTGACGGTATCGGCTTGTTGATCGGTGCCAGAGTATATGTTATGAAAGGCGATTCAATACCTGTAACTGATCCAGCTCAAATTTTGTTACTGAGTGCACAGGGAATGATAGATACACTCTATTTTTGTCAGACCAGTTATCGGGAAGAACAGGACCAGGACCCTACCGGTACTGTGGAGTGGAATCTTTATCCGGCTTATGGATATTTCAATGAATACAGTGAAAGCCCAGCAATGAGCAATACTCCGGGATCTTGGCCCACAGCCGGATGGCCAGCCAGTAATGGCAATCCGTTAAAATGGCCTGGTGAGTGGAATGGCCGCTTTGGCCGGGGTGTAATTTATGCTGATCTGGAAAGTTTCTTCGTCACCAATGATGCTCAGGACCAGGAATACATTCTTCGTCCTGATGGAACTGCCAAATATTACCCTCGTCCGGGAGTTTTTATTGGTGATCATCCGACATTTGGGAGCAAAGTGACCAAACAACGCGGTAAACCTTGGGGCGGATTGGGCATTCGTGTGGAATTACGTGGATTTCAGTGGAACAACCCTCAGGCCCGGGATGCTATTTTCTGGGAATACAATATTGCCAATATTTCTGATTATTCTATAAAAGATGTAGCCTTCGGATATTGGGTTGATAATGCAATCGGTGGTAACGCACCTGAAGATGATCTTGGATTTTTTGATGAAATCCAGGATTTGTCCTATTCATGGGACCAAGATGGCGTTGGTGCTGGCGGAGTACCGACAGGATTAATGGGTTTCGCTTATCTGGAATCACCGGGAAAACCCAATGATATAAAGGATAATGATACCGATGGTCTGATTGATGAACAACGAGATAATGATGCCGGTAGTCTGATCGGACCTACCGATGGTATCTCAGATTTAGAGGCCTTTCTTTCCTTTTACAGTTTAAATGCCGAAGATCTCAAAGAACACTGGTCCGGTGATGAAGACCAGGACTGGATGGACGGTGATGATGCAAACGGAAACGGCATCTATGAGGTCACCGAAAATCCCGGCGATGATGTAGGTACTGACGGTGTTGGCCCCGGGGACCTGAACTATACAGGACCTGATGCTGACGGGTCAGAATGCAACCATAAACCCGATTTTGTCGAAGGCCTTGGCTGTGAACCGAATTTTAACGCCACCGATGTTAGTGAATCGGATATGATCGGTTTGACCACTTTCAGGCTTTTCCGTGTTCCGGCCCACACACCTCCTTATACCTACTGGTTCAGAAATGATGCCTCCATGTGGGAGTTGATCGGCGGTGATACACTGCAAACCCATTTTTCTGATCGCTCCAACCTGATTGAAACCTTTGCTTCCGGTCCTTTTACATTACCCCAGGGCAGAACAGAACGCATTTCTATGTCCAACCTCTTTTCCTATGATCCCCTGGAAGGGCTGACAGAGGAAAATGGTTATCGGGCGCCCTCGCTTTTTGAAAAGAAAAGAATTGTACAGGTTATTTACGAAAAGGATTACCGTTTTGCCCAGCCGCCTCATATGCCGACGCTGACTGCGACCGCAATGGATGGAAAAGTGATCCTGACCTGGGATGATATGGCTGACACCAAGACCCGTGATCCTTTCCTGGGTAATATCAATGATTTTGAAGGATATAAACTCTATCGTGCCACGGACAAAAAGATGCAGGATGCAGAAGTCATTACCGATGGCTACGGTGACAAGGTATTTAAAAAACCAATCTTTCAATGTGATATAAAAAATGATAAAATTGGGTTCACCAATTTTGGTCTGGTCAATGGTATGGGTTATTATCTCGGCTCCGATTCCGGCATCCGCCATTATTTCATTGATGAAAACGTCCAAAACGGCAGAACCTATTATTATGCGCTGGTTGCCTATGATTTTGGTGCAGAAAATATCGGGCCCGGAATTGCCCCATCGGAAAATAATGTAATCATTGAACTAGATGAAGCCGAAGAGATTACCGGGACCAGCAAAAATGTCGCGATTATCAAACCCTATCAATTGGCTTCCGGATATATTCCCGACGAAATTGAGATGATTGATAACGGTGAACTGCTAGGCAGTGGCTCTGTCGTACCGGAAATTTTAGCCAAAGCCGCATTGAACAGCGATCGAATCTATGAAGTTACTTTTGATATCGATACCCTGGAAAATATTGAAGACTACGAATACGGGTTGCTCTACACCAACAGCGGAATTACTGTAAAAGATGCCGCCACAAAAGCGGTCATATATCAGGAAAACGCAGAAAGATACAGCGGTGTGAATATTGTCATCAGCGATTCACTGGGTGCCAATTATATCAATAGTAAACAGACAATTAAAACCGATGTGTTCGATGGCATGCGACTGAATGTAACGGTTCCGGTGGTCACAGCCGATTACAATTTTCGTAACAGTGGATGGGTGGTTGGTGAAGGCATGATGAAATTAGCCATTGCACCTGAAGCCAAAGCCTTTCCATGGGAATATGATGTGGTTTTTGGCGATACAACCGATGTACTCTATACCGGTCGTGGAATTGCCCGCAGAATTCGTGATGAGAACAATACCCAGATCAACAGAAATCTTCTCAATGATATCGGACTTCCTTTCAAAGTCATCAATAAATCAGTTGTTGATAAAGGTGGCAATTATGAACTGCTCGACTTGGTCGTACAAGACAAAAATACCAATGGCGAATATGATATTTTAACAGACCGTGTCATTTGTGGAGTGATTGATACTTTGGATAAATGGGCCGGCACTGTCATGGTGATTGATTTTTCCTATGCCAATGGAAATCCGCAATATCTGCCGAAATCCGGTGACCAGTATCATGTCAGTTTCACCCGTCCTTTCTGGAAAAGTGATGCCATCCTATTTAAAGTCAACTCAACTGATTCCCTGGACAGTGAAACGCTCAAAGACGGTATGAAAGACATTAAAGTCGTTCCCAATCCCTATATTGCGACCAATTCTATGGAAACTTCGGTTCTGAACTCTTTCCTGAACCAGAGAAGACAACTGATGTTTACCCATTTGCCGGCTCAGTGTACAATCAAGATTTTTACCGTCAGTGGTGTCTTCGTCGATGAAATCGATGTGGAAAATCCTTCGGACAATGGTACTGCTCATTGGGACCTCAAATCCCGTGAAGACCTTGAAATTGCTGCCGGAATGTACATTTACCATGTAAAATCAAAAATTACAGGTAAAGAAAAGATGGGTAAATTTGCAGTTATTAAATAGAAATTGGAACGAGTTATGAAGAAATTTAAAAATAAAAGGACCGTTATGTTTAATAAAATAAAATTTCCAGCGTTGCTTCTGCTCCTTTCGATACTGGTTTTGAATACGGCCTTTGGGCAGAAACCTTACCGGGTAGGAACAACCAGCACCAATTTTCTGGAACTGGGAGTTGGCAGCGACGGTATGGCCATGGGAGACGCCTATGTAGCGATTCCCGGCAGAGTGTCATCCTTCTATTGGAACCCCGCCGGACTGGCCCATCTGACCGGAGGTGAATTCCTGTTCATGCAGCAACCCTGGATTGTGGATATCAATAATATCGCTTTTGCAGGTGCTTACCTTCTGCCTGGACTCGGCACTTTTTCGCTGGGTATCAGCAGCCTGGATTATGGTAATATTGATGTGACGACCATGGAAATGCAGGATGGCACAGGGGAACAGTATACAGCTAGTGAATATTTTCTGAGTTTAGGTTTCGCCCGGAAACTGGCTCAGTGGTTCAGTTTTGGTATCAATGCCAAATTTGTTTCATCGCAAATCTGGCACATGAAAGCCAATGCAATGGCCGTGGACCTGGGAGCACTGGTTTCCACGGGATTTTTCTCTCTTACCGGCAAACAGGAAGACGGACTCAATATCGGCATGAGCATTTCAAATTATGGGACAAAAATGAAATATGAAGGTCTTGATCAGGTTTTTCCCATTGATGTTCTCGTTGATGAAGCCGGAAATTTCAAGGATGTTCCCGGTCAGTTTAAAATGACTGAATGGGAATTGCCTCTGATCTTCCGTATTGGGGTTTCCTACATACCCGTGAATAACACCTACAACAGACTCACGCTGGCTGTCGATGCTCTCCATCCAAACAACAATAGCGAATCCCTGAATGTGGGATCAGAATATGAATTGAAAATCCCTGGAACGGGAAGTCTCTTTGCCCGTGCCGGATATAAAGGCATTTTTATGGATGAATCGGTTTACGGACTGACTTTTGGCGGTGGCATCAAAATCAATATGCTGGGAAATACTGCCCTGAAAATTGATTATGCTTATAAAGACATGGATGTATTGGGAAATATTCATGTTTATACTTTTGGTATAAATTTTTAAAAAATGGATATTTTTTCTTCCTTCCAATGATTCTCTTTCAGGTCATACTGAAAGAGAATCATTTTTTTTTATAGGGCATGTAGTTTTGAAAATAATATTGGAATTTTAGAATAATGAACAGGAAAATAATTCTTCTATTTTTTATTTTTGTGACTTTGAGCTTTTGCAGTAATGATAATTCAACAAATTCCCGAAAAGCCAGCAATAAAACGGGTAACCTTTTTTTTTCTGACTGGCATCAAAAAAAGATTGAAATCCCGGCTAACACAGTAGAAACAGCATTGCCAGCACAAACTTCAGATGTTAAAATTTCTGTTGATTATTCCGACAAAATAAACAAAATATCGCCTTACTTCTCCGGCATAAACGCTACGACCTACACAGGTAAATATCAAAATAATGCTGAGATTATTCATAAAATTTCACAGGTCCAAAATGGATTTATTCGTTTTCCCGGTGGTGATGCCAGCAATGTCTATTTTTTTGATGGTCTGCCTGCGGATATTCCGGACAAGGTATTGACACATGATGGTTCCTGGGACAATTTTCATAATGGCCTTGAAGATGTCAGTTGGAAAATGAATACTCATGATTTCTATAATTTTCTGACTGCAGTAAATTCTGAAGGTTTTATCACTGTCAATTATGCTTATGCCCGCTATGGTCTCAGTGATGATCCGGTGTCAAAAGCCGCTTCCCATGCAGCGGATTGGGTGAGATTTGACAATGGACGCACTAAATTCTGGGAAATCGGCAATGAAACCTATGCCTGCTGGGAAGGTGGTTTTCGAATCGATTCCAACACAAATCAAGATGGCCAGCCGGAATATATCAATGGTGCTCTTTATGGCCAGCATTTTCGTGTTTTTGCTGATTCCATGCGAGCGGCAGCGGAAAAGAATGGCATTGATATATATATCGGGGCGGTATTTGCTGACAACGATTTTATCTGGGACGGAAGCGGTAGAAATATAACAAAAACCTGGAATGCTCAGCTGGCAAAAGAACTTAAAAGGGAAGATGGTACGAATTATGCCGATTTTATTACGGTTCATTCCTATTTTTTGGATGATAGTGATGACCAGCCTGATGAGGTAATTGATACTTATCATGATGTTGAAGAGATGCAAAATTTTGTTTATGGTAAACTGGCCGCGGCTGGTGTGGCAGATGTGCCGCTGGTGCTTTCGGAATGGAATGTGAAATCCGGTAAGCAAACCACCCAGGTTGGCGCAATGCAGGCTGTGGCGGCGCAATGCCAAATGCAGGAACTGGGATATGGTGGCTCCTGCTATTTTGCGATCAAAGATTACTGGCGGGGAAATGAAGGTGATTTCGCAATGTTCGCCCATGAAGATCCCAATTTTCCGGAATCTGGTGCCTATGCAAATTTTTATCATTTTTACTATCTGCAGACTGTATTAGGCGATGAAATGATCAATACTCAGGTCATTTCTGACAATAATGATATTGTGGCCTTTGCTACCTCCTATGGTAAAGGGGGCATTGGTATGGTTATTATCAATAAATCAATCAGGACTCATATTTTAGAACTGGATTTGCAAAATTTTATTCCTGATGGTCGTCTTTACTGGTATGAAATATCAAGGTATAACACAAATGATCTCTGGTCGGAAAAAGTGATCATAAACGGTATCGCCAATGACCTTCAAAAAGGTGGGCCGGATATTGCAATTGTGCCGGCCCGGACAGCTATTGCCATACAGGGTGCTAAACTGAGTGTGAACGGATTATCCGCAATTTACATCAAAATAGAAGGAGAATGAAATGAAGCCGACAACTAAAATACTATTTACATCAATCCTGCTTATTTCTTTTATCTTTGCAAAATCTTATAAAGGAGCCGAATACCGCACCCATGACACTTTTACCTATGGAAGGTTCGAAGTGTGCTATAAATCTTCTTCTGGTCCGGGACAGATCTCGACGTTTTTTACCTATCATGAACTGGGTGCGGCTGGCACAGCAGAATGGAATGAAATCGACATCGAAATTTTGGGACGTTACAGAAATGATGTGCAGTTTAATCCGCTTACGCGGGGACAGGTCAATCATGTCTATCATCAGTTTGCTGATTTTGATCCGGCAGAAGCTTTTCATATCTATGCTTTTGAGTGGACGCCGGAATATGTGGCCTGGTTTATTGATGGTGAAGAAAAACACCGTCAGACAGGTGAGCATATTGAAGGATTGGACCTGGGGCAAAAAATTATGATGAATATCTGGCCGCCGGCAGCAGAGAGTTGGGTGGGTGCCCTGGAGCCAGCATCATTACCAAAGTTTGCCTATTATGATTTCGTCAGTTATTATACTTATACTCCCGGGTCGGGAAATTATGGAACAGATAACAATTTCATCCATGCCTGGACGGATGATTTTGATACCTGGGATTCGAGCCGATGGGGTAAAGCGACCCATACTTTTGGTGGAAATAACTGTGATTTTGTCACTGAAAATGTGATTTTTCAGGATGGTAAAATGATCCTTTGCCTCACTGATGCGACAAACCTGGGCTATACCGATAAAAATCCGCCAGTGGCGCAGGAGGCATCCTATAACAGTAATTACATCACCATTCGATTTTCAGAAGAGATCGAAAAAACCAGTGCGGAAACTCCAGGTAATTACCTTTTGAGAAATGGCGGCACTGTCCAGAGCATCACCCTGGATGAAGCGCGACGGGAAGTTGTCCTCAATGTATCGGGTTATGACCCGGCAATTGCTCATGATATTCTGGTCATCAATATTCAGGACCTCTTTGGCAATATTTCCGGCCCTAAATTTCTCAATATTATCAATCCGCCGGTTTATGCCTACCCGCTGAAGATTAATGTCGGCGGAATTGCCTATGCCGGTTTTCTCGCTGATCAGGAATGGGCGTTTGAAAAAAATTATGGACATGTCTCCGGTTGGGAAGGCAGTACTGGCAATCCGATTTCCAACACTGATATTGATGCAGTTTATCGTTCTGAAATAAGAGATTTTGTGCTTTATAAAATTCGTGTTCCAAAGGGAATCTATAATATCACTCTGATGTTTTCAGAAAATTATTTCACGGAAAATAGCCGACGGGTTTTTGATGTCAATATTGAAGGTAATTATGTGGTAAAAGAACTTGATGTTCATCAGGAGGCTGGTGGTATTAACACGGCTTATGATCTCTCTGTGGAGAATATTGAGGTTGACGATGCTGTTATAGATATTCACTTCGGAGCGTCAAAGGATTTTGCCTTTTTACATGGATTGGTGGTGGACCAGGTCAGTGAAACCGAAATTGATGAGAAAGAAATCCTTCCGGAGGATGCCAGACTTTATCAGAATTATCCGAATCCATTTAACGGTTCAACCAGCATAAAATACGATTTATTAAGTGGTTCCATGGTGGATATTTCCATTTTGGACCTGTGGGGAAATCTGGTCACATCACTGAAGCAGGGATATCAACAACAGGGGAAATATGAAGTCAACTGGACACCAGCCTGTGCATCAGGTGTCTATCTGGTCAAAATGAAAGCCGACGATTTTGTAAAAACAGGAAAGATGCTTTATTTGAAATAGCTTTAATATTATGTTGTTGGATTTTTGGGGGGATAATATTAGTTTGCTCACAGAAAATGAGAACTAGTGATGAATATTTTAGGGTTATCAGCATTTTATCATGACAGTGCCGCCTGCCTTGTCCGGGACGGTGAAATTTTCGCTGCTGCTCAGGAGGAACGCTTCACCCGCAGGAAACATGATTACCGTTTTCCTGAAAATGCCATTGCCTATTGCCTGAAAGAAGGGAAAATCAGTGGCCGGGATCTTGATTTTGTGGCCTTTTATGATAAACCTTTCCAGAAATTTGACCGTCTGCTCACCACCTATCTGCATTATGCTCCCAAAGGCATTGCCTCGTTCATCAAAGCCATGCCCCTCTGGCTGAAACAGAAACTTTGGATCAAAGATCTGATTGCAAAGGAATTGAATTTTGACGGAAAAATTATTTTCCCGGAACATCATGAATCCCACGGGGCTTCAGCCTTTTTTCCTTCACCTTTTCGGGAAGCGGCTTTTCTGACTATTGATGGCGTTGGTGAATGGGCAACCGCCAGTTACGGATTTGGAAAGGATAATTTTTTTGAAATTTTGGGTGAAATGCATTTTCCTCATTCCCTGGGATTGCTCTATTCGGCTTTTACCTATTTTTGTGGCTTCAGGGTGAACTCCGGTGAATATAAACTAATGGGACTGGCGCCTTATGGTGAACCCACATATGTGGATTTGATCAAACAGAAATTGATCGACCTGAAAGCAGACGGCTCCTTTCGCATGAATATGGAATATTTTGATTATCCTGCCGGATTGCGAATGACCAGTCAGCATTTTGCAAAATTATTTGAAGGGCCAGCCCGAAAACCGGAAAGTAAAATCACCCAGCGTGAAATGGATTTAGCCCGATCAATCCAGGAAGTGACGGAAGAAATCATGCTGAAGATGGCGCACCATGCCCATCATCAAACCGGTCTGAAGAATCTGGTGCTGGCCGGCGGTGTTGCGCTCAATTGTGTGGGAAACAGGCGAATCCTGAGGGATGGGCCCTTTGAAAAAATATGGATCCAACCGGCGGCTGGAGATGCCGGCGGTGCGCTGGGAGCCGCGCTCTATACCTGGTACCAATATCTGAAAAATAAAAGAAGGGTCAATCCTGAAAAGGACTCCCAGAAAGCATCTTATCTCGGGCCGGAATTCAGCAGTGATGAAATTAAAGAATTCCTCGAAGCTGAAAATATTCCCGGCCATTTTCTGGAAAAGGACCTTCTCCATGAAAAAGTTGCTAACCTGATTTTAGACCGGAAAGTCCTGGGTTGGTTCAATGGCCGTATGGAATTCGGTCCCCGCGCTTTGGGAAACCGTAGTATTCTGGGGGACGCCCGGTCACCGGAGATGCAATCGGTTATGAACCTGAAAATCAAATTTCGGGAGAGTTTCCGTCCTTTTGCACCGACGGTATTGAGTGAAAATGTTGCCGAATATTTCGATCTGGAAATTGAAAGTCCCTATATGTTGCTGGTGGCTGATGTCAAAGAGAAACATCGCAGAAAAATCGACGCCAAACTTACCGGGTTGGAAAAATTAAAAGCGGAGCGCTCTACTATTCCGGCTGTGACTCATGTAGATAATTCGGCCCGAATTCAGTCTGTCAACAGGGAGGATAATCCGGATTATTATGATCTGATTTTCAGAATCAGGGAAAAATCCGGTTGCCCGGTGGTAATCAATACCTCTTTCAATGTGCGGGGTGAGCCCATTGTCTGTACACCGCAGGATGCCTTTCGCTGTTTTATGCGGACCGATATGGATTACCTGGTACTGGGAGATTTTCTGCTGGACAAAAAAGAGCAGACCGTGGAAGGAAATAGACCTGAAACGGCAGGCCAGATTGAATTGGATTGATGCTGGTTTTCCAGACCAGTTTAATTGAAAGAATAATATGCTGAAAGATGAATTAAATCATATCATAAAAACCGGGGACAGCAGGACCTTTCGAAAATTTGAAATCACCATGGGTGTATTTTTGCTGGTTTTGGGTGGCTTTTTATTGATGAAATCCAAATCCGGGTATCTCTACCTCATCATCTCAGGCGGGCTGTTCCTGGTGTGTGCGCTGGTGGTTCCTCGGGCGCTGAAATGGGTCTATGTCCTTTGGATGGGCCTGGCCGCTTTGTTGGGCTGGTTTATGACTCGTGTCATCCTCAGTCTGATATTTTACCTGGTTTTCTTCCCTGTTGGCACGATATTGAGAATGGCAGGCAAAAAACTGCTGCAGGAGAAAATAGACCCAGAGGCTGAATCCTACTGGATTAAACGGGAAAAAAGAGCATACAACCCAGTGGATTCGGAAAAACAATATTAAGAGGGAAAAATGGGAAAATTGTCAATTTTGAAGGAATTTCTGGGATTTTTGAAAGAAAACAAAAAAACCTGGATGATACCCATTGTCATTATTCTTTTGATTTTGGGTCTGCTGATGGTTTTGGGACAAGGCAGCGCGCTGGCGCCTTTTATCTATACTATTTTTTGACCCGATTCTGGAATGAATAAAAAACAATGAATATTAGACTGAAGCATGAGAAAAGAAACTGTTTTTAAAATAATGGCCCTGCTATTGCCGCTGGTTTTTCTGGTTATTCTGGAACTGGTGCTGAGACTGGCCAATCTTTTTCCCAGGCCACCGCTGTTTTTGGAAAACAAAGAGGATAATCTCGTAACGATAAATTCCGATATCGGGGAACGTTATTTCAATAAAAAAAGTGTTCCCGTTCCCAATCTTTATCCCCAGACTTTTACTTTAAAAAAGAACCAAAGCACCTTCCGTATTTTTTGTCTGGGAGGCTCTACTACTGCCGGCTTTCCCTATGAAATGACGGTGCCTTTTCCTCAGCAATTAAAATTCATGCTGGAGGATAATTATCCTGATTTTCAATTCGAAGTGATCAATCTCGGTCTGTCGGCTGTTAATAGTTTTACCGTTTGGGACTGGATGCCGGAAGTCATCCGATATGATCCTGATTTGGTATTGATTTATATGGGACACAATGAGTTTTATGGCGCTTTGGGTGCCGCCTCTTCTATTTCCATCGGTAAAAATGGTGGATTTTCCCGGTTTATGCTGAAATTACAAAAAATTCGTTTGGTGAACGGCATGACATCACTGGCAAGGGCTTTTCAGCCTGACAGGATTTCCAGTATGGATATAACCCTGATGGAAAAAATAGTCCGCGAAAAAAATATTGCTCTGAATTCAAAAATAAGAGCCAGGACTTACCGTAATTTTGAAATAAACCTTGAATTGATTCTGGAGAAATTGGCGAAAAATCACATTCCGGTGGTCATGGGAAACCTTGTCTGCAATCTGAAGGACCAGCCACCCTTAGATCAGAAAACCGCCTTATTTGAAGCAGCAACTGCCGCGGGTTCTCCTGAATCCCTGAGCATTTTCATAGAAGCCAGGGACAAAGATGAGGTCCCTTTTCGCGCTCCTTCCCGAATCAATGAAATTATCACAGATGTTTCACGGCAAAAAGGAGTTCCGCTGACTGACATTTTTTCTGCCTTTGCGCGTAATTCACAATACGGCATACCCGGAGACACTTTGTTTTGTGATCACTTGCATCCCAATCCCAGAGGATATCATCTGATGGCCGGTGAGTTTTTTCAAGCCCTACAGCCATTTTTACCTGAAAATGTGAATATTAATTTATCGAAAAAACCAAAATATGTGACCCAACTTGACTGGGAAATCGGTGGGCTGCGGGTTTTCAAACTGGAAAAGAAATGGCCTTTTTACAATCAGGAAAAAAAATATCAAGGGTCCTTTGGTCCGGGCCATGAAAAATTGATTGAAATTGCTGAGGATTTTCTGGTAAACCATCACATCTGGGGAAAAGCCCACAGCGATTTGGCAGCTTATTATGAAAGCATCAATGAGCATGATGCAGCCTGCCGGGAATATGAAGCAATTGTGGCAATGTACCCTGAAAAACTGGATTATCACCTCAAATTGATTGATGCGGCCAAGCGGGCCAAAGGTTGGAGTGTCATGGAAAAGACCGCCACAAGGGCCCTGGCATTGACCAGTGTCAAAGGCATGCTTTTTTATAATATAGCGTTGGCCCAGCGAAATATGGGGCGGTTTGAAGATGCCTACCATAACCTGGAAAAATCCCTGGGGACCCGACAATTGTCCCATGACCAGCTGGCCTATGTGTTTTATCTAAAGGCCCTGGTCCTTACTGATATCAGGGAATATGAAGAAGCTGTCAAAATATTGAATGTCATCCTGGAAGAAGCGCCGGATTTTGAGGCGGCCCGGTTGCTTAAGGAAGAAATTATTCAACGGAGGTAGGCATGAAAAAATTCGGTTTTGTTTTTTTATTGTTTTTTATTTTGGGTTATGGGGAGGATATAGAATACAAGGTCCGGGATAATCTCCGCTATTATTCGAATGAAATTTACCAGGACCCCTATGCTGCCCAACAATGTGTCCTGGATATTTATTATCCCGAAAATATTGATAATTTTCCGACTCTGGTTTGGTTTCACGGCGGCGGATTGTCGGGTGGCGATAAATTTATTCCTGAAGGATTAAAAGAACAGGGAATTGCTGTCGTTGCGGTAAAATATCGTCTTCATCCACAGGTCAAGTGCCCGGTGTATATTGAAGATGCGGCAGCGGCTGTGGCCTGGACATTCAAGGAGATAGAAAACTTTGGCGGTGATGCGAAGAAAATATTTATCAGCGGACACTCTGCCGGTGGCTATCTCGCCAGCATGGTGGGGCTGGACAAAGCTTATCTGGAAAAATTTGGACTTGATGCCAATGATATTGCCGGACTCATTCCTCTGAGCGGACATACAATTACCCATTTTACTGTACGGGCGGAACGGGGAATCGATGGAAAACAGCCCATTGTTGATGAATTTGCGCCGCTTTACCATTGCCGCCCCGATTGTCCGCCATTACTGCTGATCACCGGAGACCGGGAATTGGAATTGCTGGGCCGCTATGAGGAAAATGCTTATATGGCTCGCATGATGAAAGTCAATGGCCATCAAGAGACACGGATCATGGAACTGGATGGCTATGACCATGGCATGATTGAGCCGTCACTGCGATTGATTCTCAATGAAATTGGGCGGGTCGTGAATCTGAAAAAAAACGGTGCCGGGACCCATTAAAAAATTGTTTTTTTATTTATGAGGGAGATGAAGGATGAAAGTATCTTTGCCAACAGGATGGTGGGTTTGTTTATTTTTAGCCGCCGGTGCCTTTGCCGGTGAAATTATTCAAAATGTATATAATCGGGAAACCACAACATTAAATGGAAAATGGCATTACCTGGTAGACCCCTACAATGTCGGGTTTTATAATTTTCATGAAAAACCCTATGATTCCTATGCAAATCCCAAACAGAGCGAGGGCTTTTTTGTCAATGCCAAACCCAAATCAAAAACCGACAGAATCGAATATGATTTTGAAAAAGCAGAACTGATAAAGGTCCCCGGTGACTGGAACTACCAAAAGGAAAAATTGGTATATTACGAAGGGTCAATCTGGTATTATAAAACCTTTGACTGTGAAATTGCCAAAAATAATCGGGCTTTTCTCTATTTTGGGGCTGCCAATTACCGGGCTGATGTGTATCTGAATGCGGAAAAACTGGGCGTCCATGAAGGCGGTTTTACCCCTTTTAATTTTGAAATTACGGACAAATTGAATGAATCCGGTAATGTGTTAATTGTCAGAATTGATAATAGCCGGCAGGAAAATCGTGTTCCCGCCATGAATACCGACTGGTGGAATTTTGGCGGTATTACCCGCGATGTTAAGATTGTGGAAGTGCCGGAAACCTTCATTGCGGATTATTTTATCCAATTGTCAAAAGGATCGTTGACAGAAATCAGTGGTTATATCCGGTTAAATGGGACGATGAAGAGCAACCAAAAGATTGAGATTTCAATTCCGGAACTGAAAATCAAAGAGGAAATGAAAACCGATGAGAGGGGCTATGCAAAAATTGAGTTCCTTCTGGAAAATCTGCAATTGTGGTCGCCGGATAATCCGCATTTGTACCGGGTAGAAATAAAATCCTCTCAGGACCAGGTTGCTGATAAAATCGGTTTTAGAAGTATTACCACCCGGGGAAAGGAAATTTTGCTGAACAATCAGCCTGTGTTTTTGAAAGGTATTTGTATCCATGAGGAGAATCCCTTTCGCGGTGGCCGTGCCTGTAGCCTGGAAGATGCGCGGTTGTTGCTCGGCTGGGCGAAAGAGTTGGGCTGTAATTTTGTACGGCTGGCCCATTATCCCCATCATGAAAATATGGTCCGGCTGGCGGATGAACTGGGTCTGCTGGTGTGGGAAGAAAACCCGGTCTATTGGACCATACGCTTTGAAAATGACATCGCTTTTCAAGCGGCAGAACAGCAATTGTCCGAGCTGTTGACCCGCGATAAAAACAGGGCTTCTGTTATTATCTGGTCTATGGCCAATGAAACGCCTTCTACTGAGGCGCGAATGAAATTTTTGAAAAAATTGCGTGATTTTACCCTCGCTTATGATAATACCCGTTTGATCAGCGCTGCCCTTTTTCTGTCCGGTGGCGGCAAGGAGGGGTTGGTCAAACGAATTGATGATCCCTTTGCTGAATATGTCGATGTATTGGCTTTCAATCAATATATTGGATGGTATGAAGGATTGCCGGATCGCTGTGAAAGGGTGGAATGGGCGATTGCGCAGGATAAACCGGTCCTGGTATCGGAATTCGGTGCCGGGGCCCTGCAGGGACATCATGGTGATGAGCTGACTCGCTGGACGGAGGAATACCAGGCGAATGTCTATGAAAAGAATCTGGCAATGCTGAAACGAATGCCTCAATTGCGGGGAATCACGCCATGGATTTTGGCGGATTTTCATTCACCGCGGCGAGTGTTGCCTGAAATTCAGGACGGCTGGAACCGCAAAGGGCTCATTGGTGAAACGGGAAATAAAAAGAGGGCATTTTTCATCCTGAAGGATTTTTATGCCGAAACCGAATTTCCGGGCATGCCCTCTAAATAGGGTATCATCGTGAAAATTAAACTCTCAATTTTAATAGTTGCTTTTGTTTTTTCAGTAGATGGCACACTCCCAAAGCGACTCTTTCTGGATGAGGATTTAACATATAAAAAATACACATCCGCTCCAACAGACCGGGTGATTTCACGGGCAGAATACACAGAAAAAATTCAAGGTTTCTGGCTGGGACAATGTATTGCTAACTGGACCGGGCTGATTACTGAAATGGATAAAATCGGTGGTGCTGGCAAGGATGGTAAAGCTGCCGGGTTTTATACCCGCGAAAACTGGGGAGGCCCCGATGAGCCGAATCTCTGGGGAAGTAACAAAATATCTGATACAATCACTTTCCTGATGGCTTCAGAGGATAGCGTCTGGGGCGCTGACGACGATACGGATATTGAGTATATCTATCAGCATTTGCTATACACCAATCAGACCTCCATTTTGACACCTGAACAGATTCGTAACGGATGGCTGAGGCATATCAACAAAGAAGAAGAGAATTATCTCTGGGTTTCCAATCAAAGGGCTTTTGACCTGATGCATGAAGGAGTTTTACCACCGGAGACCAGCAATCCGGAACGGAACCCTTATTATGAAATGATTGATGCTCAATTGACCACGGAACTTTTTGGTTTATTTTCACCGGGGCGGCCGGATTTTGCACTGAAAATGGCCCATCTACCTATTCATACCACCGCACGTGAAAATGCCGCCTGGATTTCTGAATTCTATGTGATTATGCATGCGCTGGCAGCGGTTGCTGATAATGATTTGCCGATGGAAGAAAAATTGCACTGGATGGCGGAAGAAGCAAGATTGCATTTACCGCAAGATTCCTATGCTGCAAAAATGTATGATTTTGTAAAAAGTAAATATGAATCCGGGGCAACCTGGGAAGAAACACGGGATGCTCTTCATGAAAAATACCAGGTCAGGCAAGAAGATGGTTACGAATGGTCAACAAAAGATAAAATCTGCAAGGGCTGTTTTGCTGCAGGAATTAATTTTGGGGCTAGTATTATCAGTCTTTTGTATGGTGAAGGGGAGATGAAGAAAACCATCAAAATTGGTACTTTGTGTGGCTGGGATTCGGATAATCCCACTGCCACCTGGGGTGGATTGATTGGTTTCATGATTGGTAGGGAAGGTGTGGAAAAAGCCTTTGGACAAAAGTTCGCTAACAAGTTTAATATCCATCGTACAAGAATTGGTTTTCCAGGTGATGGTATTGATAGCTTTGAAAATATGGCAAAAATCGCTGTTTTCATCATTGATCGTGTCGTGCAGGAGGAACTAGGCGGTGGTGTGGATTTGAAAGAAAATGTATGGTTCATCCCGCAGAATTAAACTCTTGAAAGTTATAAAAAATATTTTTAAAAATTGGCGCAAAGGCCCTGGAGATTTGAAACTCAATTATCTGCAAAAATTTTTTCCAGGATTTCTTCAAGTTCCAAGATAGTGAAGGGTTTTTGGAGAAAATTGACATTTGAATCGATTCCTCCCTGTTTGATAATAATATTGGTCGTATAAGCGGACATAAAGAGTTGTTTTATGTTCGGATAAATAGTCAGAAGTTTTTCAGACAGTTGCTTTCCGTTCATTCCGGGCATGATCACATCGGTCATGAGCAAATTAATATTCTGTGAATAATTTTTTGCAATTTCGATGGCCTTTTCGGGACTGTTAACCGGCAATACATGGTATCCAAGTTCATTGAGTATCCTGGTGGTCATTTTGAGAATCGACAATTCATCCTCAACCAAAAGAATTGTGCCAAAGGCTTTTAGGGTTTGTTTTCTTATTTGTTCATCGATGAAGGTTGGTTTATTACCTCTGTATCGCGGAATGTAAATATGAAAGGTCGAGCCAACAGAGGGTTCGCTGATGATATCGATGTATCCGTTATTCTGTTTGATGATGCCATAAATCGTAGAAAGCCCAAGGCCTGTTCCTTCGCCCTCTTTTTTTGTTGTAAAAAAGGGCTCAAAGATATGGTTCAAGGTGATCTTATCCATTCCGCATCCGGTATCACTGACAGCAAGATGAATATAATCTCCTGAATGTAATCCGGGATGGTCCAGGCAATCGTCCGGTGAGACTATCCGGTTCCCTGTTTCTATTTTTATTGTACCAGAGCCTTTGATGGCATCACGGGCATTGACACAGAGATTGGCCAGAACCTGGTTGATCTGGCTGGGGTCCATTTCGATTTTCCAGATATCATGACCCGGATGCCAGGATAATTCTATTTCTTCACCGATCAGTCGTTTAAGCATTTTTAATAAATTCTCTATCAATTCATTGATGTCGAGTACTTGCAGCCTCACATCCTGTTTTCGGGCAAAAGTCAGAAGCTGTTTGGTCAGGTCTGCCGAGCGAAGGCCGGCTTCTTTAATCTCTTTTGCCAGTTCAAGCACCGTTTTGTTGGTTCCTGACTTATTTTCCAGCATTTCCGCGTAACCGATTATGACTGTGAGCATATTGTTAAAATCGTGGGCGATGCCACCGGCTAAAAGACCGATTGATTCCATTTTTTGGGCCTGAATAATCTGTTTTTGTAATTTTTCTTTTTCCCGCTCCAAATCCAGTTTTTGAGTAATGTCATCACTAATTTTAATGAAATGGGTCTTTTTTCCAATGTTGTCAGTTAAGGGAAAAAAATTGACATCTTCCCAAAAGTAATCTCCATTTTTCTTTTGGCTTTTTATTTTTCCACGCCACTCGTTTTTTGAATTGAGCGGTTTCCAGAATTCATTGGTATCATTTTCAGAGGAGTCACTTTTTTGAAAATCTGAGAGGTTGCGGCCGATGACTTCTTCGGAACGATATCCGGTCATATTTGAAAATTTGGGATTGACATATTCAATGGTCCCGGAAACATCGGTAATCACGATAGATGATGTGCTTTGCCGGACGACAGCAGAGAGTTTCGACAGTTCTTTTTCCGTATGTTTTTGGTGACAAACGTCAAGGACAAAACCAACCTTCTGAACCAGAACACCCTCTTCATTTCTGGTCAGTGGGCTATCGAACACCTGGACGGTATGTCTTTTGCCTTGTTTATCATTGATTCTGAATTCACCAATACAGACGTCGCCTTCCGGCATTTTTTTTAATTTTTCCTCATGCTCCAGAAGACCTGAAACTTCCTCAGGATGGACCAGGTCGATTATGTTTTTCATGGAAAATTGTCTGAACTCCTGGGATGTGAAACCGAATATCCGATCGTTTTCAAAATTGATATAGTCTATTTTATTCTGTTTATAGTCGTAGATGTAGGTCAATCCGGGAGTAGTATGAGTGATGGTTTCAATAATACGCAGGGACTTGTTGACTTGTTGAATCAGTTCACTACGGGCTTTGGCAGCTCTGAGGTGGCTGTTGACCCGTGCCAGTAGTTCAACTTTTTGAATTGGCCGGGTCAGATATCCGTCGGCTCCCAGATCCAGGCCAGTTGCCAAATCATCCGGAGAAATGAGTTTTCCGGATATCAAGACAATATAATTTTTATTATATCTTTTTTGAGATTTAATTTTTTTTAATATATCCATGCCTGATTCATTGGACAATACCACATCCAGCAGCACCAGGTCTGGTTGGTTTTTTTCGATAAATTGATAGGCTTCCCCGGAATTTTGGGCGGCAAAGGTCTGATGACCGGCATCATTGAAAATTTTGGACATGATCGCCAGGTTGGTGGCGTCATCATCCACAATCAGAATTTTTTTATCACCATTCATCAATTTCCCTGATCTCTTTGGGCAGGGTAAAATGAAATACAGAGCCTTTTCCGTATTCACTTTCTGCTGCCACCTGTCCGTTATGGGCTTCAATTATTTTTTTGATGATAAACAGGCCCAGCCCGGTGCTTTTTTCATTGGCGGTGCTATGGGTGGCGGTTTTTTGAAAAGCTTTGAACAGCAGATTCAATTCATCTGTTTGGATTCCCAGTCCTTCGTCTTTTACTTCAACTTTAACACTGCTGCCAAGGTCCCCTAGAGTTAGGGTAATGTTTGTGCCGGGATTGGAAAATTTAAGGGCATTGGAAATCAAATTGTTCAATACCTGTTCTATTTTCATTTTGTCAATGGTGACCATCAGGACTGGCGTTTCTGAATTAAAATGGATGACAATTTTTTTCTTTTTTGCGCTTAGATGATTGATTTCTATGGAATTTTCAATCACTTTTACCAAATTAACTTGACTGAGGTTCAATTTGACCTGTCCTGATTCGATGGCGCTGACGTCCAGCAGGTTGTTGACCATATCCAGCATAAAGATGCTCAGCATTTTAATTTCATCAATAAATCTGGTTTGCTCTTCACTCAATCTGTCAATATCCTCTTCAATGAATTCGACAAAATTGAGGATATTGCCCAGTGGGTTTCGCAGGTCATGGGCCGAGATTCCCAGAAATTGGTTTTTAAGTTTGTTGAGTTGTGTTAATTCTGCATTCTGCTTGGCCAGTTGTCTCTGGAGGTTTGCCAGTTCGTTGTTCAATCGGGTCATTTCATCAAAAGTTTCCAAGCTTTCGGTTTCCAGTTGCTTCACTTTTTCCGAAAAATTTTTGGATATTTCCCTGATAAAATTAACCTGTTCATTGTTCAAGGACATCAGGTCCGAGAAAATTGAGTTTAAACTGGTGCAATT
The DNA here is from genome assembly GCA_016934035.1 of Fidelibacterota bacterium. Lineage (GTDB taxonomy): Bacteria > Fidelibacterota > UBA2242 > UBA2242 > JAFGTP01 > JAFGTP01. The sequence continues at coordinate 116,629 of JAFGTP010000048.1, read as the reverse complement.
GTGGCTGCCGGCAAAAAGTAGTTTACCATTATACTGCACGCCATAAAAAATTAAGGTTACAAGTTCATGACTAATGGTGAGATTCAATTCCCAGTTGAGCGCCACCTCATCCTGTCTGACTTTTTCGATAAAACTGGCGGCTTTGGACTGATCAGCTGAAATAAATAGCTCATTGAATTTGGTAATGAATGAAAAATCAATATGATATTCGTTATAGATTACAGATTCAATCATCAGATCGGCATCAGTGATGATGACCAGACCTTTTTCTTTTATCATTTTCCGGATAACCTCATGCGATCAGTTTGTCAGCAACTTCTATGGCCTGCTGTGCATCTTTTGCAAAAGCGTTGGCGCCGATCGTTTTCCAAAGGTCAGGGTTTTTGATGAAAGGATAGCCACCCACCATAACTTTTATATCACTGATGCCATCGGTATTTCTGATGCTATCGATAATTGTTGCAAGTTTATTAACATTAAAAGCCACTGTTGCGGACAAGGCCAGGATGTCGGGTCTGATTTCGGATAGGGTTTCAATCAGGCTTTCCATGGGGGTGTTGGCTCCCAGAAAATAGGTGTCCCAACCTTCCATCTGAAAAAAGTCCGCTACCATTCGAATGCCCAGTTCGTGCAGTTCTCCTGGTGCACAGGTGGCAATGATCTTTTTATCGCTTTTCTGGCCGGTGAAAAGATGGGCGTAGAGCCTGGCAATGATATTTTGAGTTACTGCCGTGCAGTAATGCTCTTTTGCCACGTTAATTTTATTGAGGTGCCACAAACGGCCGACTTCGTACTGCACCGGCTGGAAAACCTGCAGGTATATTTTTTTTATTGGAATGCCATGTTCGATGGCATCAAAAATCAGGTTGGCGGCCACGTTTCGGTCGCCTCTCAATAATGAATTCAGATATTGTTGGGCCAAAACTGCCAGTTCCGTATCCTGATCAAGGAAAGAGTTGATTTCATCAGGCAGGTCATTGAATTTTTCAAGACCTGTTGTCAGATAATTTTTTGCTTGGGTTCCGTATTTCGGCTCATTCCTGTCAAAAATGAGCAGTAAAATTTCAAAACTTTCCAGCAGATATTTTTCTGGAAAATTAATGCTTTTAAAGAACATTTTGCACCAGGCCAGGTAATCGATAAATAAATTGGGTTCATTAGCATTGATGGCGGCAGCCAGGTATGAGAGATGAAACAACCAGTCCTGATAGGCTTTTTCACGTCCTCTTTCACCGTATCTTTCCCAATATTCCGGATGCCGCTCATAAAATATTTCCATGGCTTCCATGGTGATTTCATGGTCCTGATAACTCGTTTTTAATTGTTTTGCCATATTAACTCGATTTTTATTGAATATTTAATAATAGATTAAATTTGTTAAACATTTTTCTTTGATAATAATTAATCTGATTTAATTATGCAAATATTAAATAGTATTTATCACAATGATAAAATTTTTATTAAAACAATAAAAAAATATTGACCCAATTTTAGAGGTTTCAGGTTTTTTTTGTCGACAATCCGGCTCTACTTATTCAGCCTTGGGGTGTGGCATATCTTTCGCCTGTAGGATTTGATTTTGAGGTTTTTAATTAATAAAGAGGAAAAATGAAAATACGTATTTTTATCCTGATTCTGTTTCTTTTATATAGACTGGATGCGCAAGAGCCTGTTTATCTGGATTCTACCCGGTCTGTGGCAGAACGGACAGAAGATCTTTTATCCAAAATGACTCTGGCTGAAAAAATCGGCCAGATAACCCAGGCGGACCATGCCGCGATTTCTGATCGCAGTGATGTGACTCGGTATTTTCTGGGGTCGGTTCTCAGTGGTGGCGGTTCGGACCCTGATTCAGACAATCGTCCTGAACAGTGGACGGACCTTTATGATAATCTGCAAAGTAATGCCCTACAAACCAGGTTGGCCATTCCGATTATTTACGGTGTGGATGCTGTCCATGGTCATAGCAATGTGGTTGGTGCCACGATTTTTCCCCATAATATTGGGTTGGGTGCCACAAGGAATCCTGATCTGATGAAAACAGCCGGCAGAGTGACGGCTATTGAAATAGCAGCCACCGGAATTGACTGGACTTTTGCGCCTTGCATCGCCGTGCCCCGGGATGAACGTTGGGGAAGAACTTATGAAGGCTTTGGCGAAGCGCCGGAACTGGCAGTAGACCTTGGTTCAGCCTTCATTCGCGGGTTGCAGGGTGATTCACTGAATCATCCTACCAGTATTGTTGCCTGCGCCAAACATTATCTGGGTGACGGCGGCACGACCAATGGCGATGACCAGGGAAATACACAAATTACAGAACAGGAATTGCGGAACATCCATCTTCCGGGCTATATTGCCGCTATTCGTGATAATGTCAAAACAATCATGGCATCCTATAACAGCTGGAATGGCAGTAAACTTCATGGTTCAAAATACCTGCTGACCGATTTATTGAAAAATGAACTGGGCTTTGAGGGATTTATCGTGTCTGACTGGGCGGCTATCGACCAGTTACCCGGCGATTATAAAAGTGATATCGAGGTTTGCATCAATGCCGGAATTGATATGGTAATGGTTCCTAACAATTATGTGGATTTTATTACTTTACTGACAGAATTGGTCAATGAAGGTAAAATTTCAATGGATAGAATAGATGAAGCAGTACGTCGAATCCTTAAGGTAAAATTTGAACTGGGATTGTTTGAAAGGCCTTATGCTGATCGCACTTTAATGCCAGAAATCGGAAAACAGGAACATCGTGATGTGGCACGGCAATGTGTTCGTGAGTCCCAGGTATTGCTAAAGAAAAATGACAATATTTTGCCATTACCCAAAAATAATATGAAAATCCTGGTTGCGGGCGAACATGCTGACAATATCGGGTTGCAATGTGGCGGCTGGACTATTCAATGGCAGGGGCAAAGCGGTGATATTACAGAAGGAACAACCATTCTTGAAGCTCTGCAGAAAGTTGCTCCTGATGCGGAAATTGTATATAATATCAATGGCAATTTTGATGACGATGAAGCGGATTATGCAGTCGTTATTATCGGAGAGCAACCCTATGCCGAAGGTGGTGGCGATACGGATGATTTAACAATCAGAGATGAGCAGATTCAACTGGTTCGACAGCTTAAAAATAAAGGTCTGAAAGTTGTCACAATTCTCATCTCCGGCCGACCGATGATTATTGCTCCGGTTTTGCATAATTCCGATGCTTTTTTTGCGGCTTTTCTGCCAGGAACTGAAGGAGATGGCATCGCTGAACTTTTGTTTGGTGATTATGAACCTTCCGGACTTTCGCCGGTGACCTGGCAAAAATCCAATGACATGATTCCCATGAATTGGGGAGACATGGATTATGACCCGCTATTTCCCTACGGATTTGGAATCACATCTTATGAAAATTCTGAATCGGGTTCCGCACCGATTTTTCAATCAGCCATGATCACTGAAGATGGGAAACATATTGAACTGGCGTTTAATAAATCCATGAATAATGAAAATAACATTAGTGCAACATTTTCTGTTTTGAATAATGGCTCTCAACGAATTCCCGTTGAAAGTTTTGGCATCAGCGCTACGGATGAAAAAATAATTGTCCTCACATTGTCTGAAACGCTTGAGTATAATCTCAACCTGACAGTTTCTTATGAGTCTGGTAATATTTCTGCGGAAGATAATGGGAAGCTGGCTGTATTCTCTGATGGGCTAATATTGGATATTCGCGATTATATGCCCAAGATGCTGACCATTCCTGGTAAAATCGAAGCCGAGGACTGGTCGCAAATGGAAGGTGTTCAAACAGAAGGTACTACTGATATTGGTGGTGGCGTCAATGTGGGCTGGATTGATAACAATGACTGGATCAATTACCATTGTTATGTGGAGAATTCAGGAACTTACAAATTGAATTTTCGGGTTGCGGCCCAAAGTAATACGGGAAGGTTAAAATTCATTGTCGATGGTTATGAAAAATTTAATTTGGATCTTCCGGTAACCGGTGGCTGGCAGAGCTGGCGAACGATTTCCCATACCGTGAATTTGGAAGAAGGGGAACAGACCTTCTGGATTTTTGCGGAACGGGGTGGCTGGAACCTGAACTGGATTGATTTTGCACTGATAGAAACGGGAATTGAAGACAATGTTGCTGTCAATAATTATCAACTGGAGAATAATTATCCTAATCCTTTCAATCCTGAAACCACGATCTGCTATTTCATTCCACAAAAATCCATGGTGAAGTTGACGGTTTATGACCTGACAGGCAAAATGGTAAAACCTTTGGTTACTAAAGAACAGCCTGCCGGACATTACACTGTAAATTTCAATGGCGATGGTTTATCCTCAGGGATTTATTTTTATCGTTTGGAAACAGAAAATTTTTATCAAACCAAACAGATGGTGCTGGTCCGATGATATGTATAAAATTATTCATTCGTGAAATTTTTCCTTTGGATAAATCTCTTTTTCATTTTAAAAACAGTGGTTTTTAGCTGTCTTATTTTCTGAATTTTTCTGAGGGCTCGCCGGTTTATCAGAATCTGAACAATGAATTAATAAGGTTTCCTGTTTAACTTATCAAATTGATAAACTGCTTTATTATTTTAATAAAAGAATTGTGGAAAATTTCGGAAATATGATCTCGTAGATTCTTTACTCTCCTTGATTAGATGAATGTTGGGGCGAGTTGATATTTTTTGGTATAATCTCTGCATTTTTTTTACCTTTGTTTGAATCTTTAAATATAGAGGGAAAAATGAAATATTTTATTACAGGACTTTTAATGATGACTGTTACAGCACTTGGAATTTGTAAAACTTTTACAGTTGACGGAAAAACCGTGAAAGTATACACCACAGCAAAAGACACAGAGTTCAGATTGAGCCAGACAGAAACAACATCCTTTAAAAAAGCCATACAAGCCACTGAAGGCGAGGTTTCAGTATTTGTCAATCCCAACAAGACCTTTCAGACTTTCTGGGGAATTGGCGCTGCATTGACAGATGCCTCTGCAGAAGTATTCGCTGAGCTATCTCAAGAAAAACAGGAAGAATTTCTTAAAGCCCATTATGATGTGAATGAAGGCATCGGCTACACGTTGGCCAGAACCAATATTCATGCCTGCGATTTCAGCAAAGGACTGTTTACCTATGTTTCAGCCGAAGATAAGGAACTGAAAACCTTCAACATCGATGTGGATAAGGAATATAAAATTCCTTTTATCCAAAAAGCGATCAAAGCCACCGGTGGAATATTGCCACTCTACGCATCTCCCTGGAGCCCGCCGGCTTTTATGAAAACCAATAAAAATATGCTACAGGGTGGCAGTCTCTTGCCGGAATATTATGATACCTGGGCACTTTACTATACAAAATTTATCAAAGCCTACGAAAAAGAAGGCATGCCCATTTGGGGAATTACAATCCAAAATGAGCCCATGGCAACTCAGCGCTGGGAGTCCTGTATTTACTCAGCGGAACAGGAACGGGATTTTTTGAAAAACTTTCTGGGCCCGATTATGGAAAGAGAAGGACTTGGCGATAAAAAAATTGTTGTCTGGGACCACAACAGGGATTTGATTACCAACCGCGTCAATACCATTTTTGACGATCCCGAAGCCGCAAAATATGCCTGGGGAACCGGCTTTCACTGGTATGAAGTCTGGGCCGGCGGGGACTATATGTTTGAAAACCTGAAGCGGGTGAAAGAATCCTATCCCGACAAAGAGTTGCTGTTTACGGAAGGCTGCGTGGAAAAATTTGATGAAACCCAGTATCAGCGCTGGTCCAATGGCGAGCGCTACGGATTAAATATGATTCACGATTTCAATGCCGGTACTGTGGGCTGGACCGACTGGAATATTTTGCTCGACCATACCGGCGGGCCCAATCATGTGGATAATCTCTGCTTTGCTCCAGTCCATGCTGATACAAGAACTGACGAATTGATCTATACGCCATCCTATTATTACATTGGACATTTCTCAAAATTCATCCGGCCCGGCGCCAAACGCATCAGCACCGTCACCAGCAGGAGCCATTTATTGAGTACATCATTTCTGAATAAAGATGGTCAAATGGCAACAGTTGTTATGAATAAAACAGATGAGGAAATTCCTTATAAATTGTATATTGGAATGAAAGCTATAGAATTAAAAGCATTGCCCCATTCGATTCAGACGATTGTATACTAAATGGAAAACTTGTATTTAACAAACAATAGGCCGAATGAAAATATTTTAAAAATGAGAATTTAATATCCTAGCGATCTTCGAAAGGTTTTTCGAGTCCGGAGTATCAAAAAAAGGAAAATGATGAAAAAAATATTAATTATTATCATGACAATTATTTGGAGTATGTCAATACTCAATTGTTCTGAAGCCACTAAACCCGGCCAAAAAGACAAGGCCGTCGGATTTTTGCATGCACAGGATAAAATGATTGTTGATGGCAATGGTGATGAAATCCTGCTGCGGGGAATGGGTTTTGGCGGCTGGATGATTCAGGAACCCTACATGATGCTGGTCAGCAATAGCGCCAAGGCCGGGCAACATACCATATTTGAGGATATCGAAGAATTAATCGGGCCGGAAAAACTGGAAGCCTACCACCAGACCTGGCTGGATAACTACTGCACGGAAAAGGATGTGGAGCAACTGAGCAATATGGGTTTTAATTCCCTTCGGGTAGCCATGCATTATAAACTGTTTACCCTGCCTATTGAAGAGGAACCGGTGTCGGGACAAAACACCTGGCTGGTTCGCGGTTTTGAAATGATTGACCAGCTGCTGAACTGGTGTGAAAAATATCAGGTTTACCTGATCCTTGACCTGCACGGCGCACCCGGCGGTCAGGGTAAGGATGCCAATATATCCGATTACGATCCCACTAAACCATCCTTATGGGAAAGTCCCCTGAACCAGCAGAAAACCCTTGATCTCTGGAAAAAACTGGCGGAACGTTATGCAGATGAAATCTGGATCGGCGGTTATGACCTTATCAATGAACCCAACTGGGACATGGGACAAAATAATCCGCCATTGAAAAAAATCTATAATGATCTGATCACAGCCATTCGTGAAGTGGACCGGAACCACCTGATTTTTATCGAGGGCAACTGGTTCGCCAATGATCACAGCGGATTATGGCCTTTTGACGATGATAATGTGGCCCTCAGTTTTCACCGCTATTGGTGTGATAATACAACTGAAACCATTCTTACTTACCTGCAAATGCGCAATAATCTCAATGTACCACTCTGGATGGGTGAATCCGGTGAAAACAATAATGAATGGTACCGTGCAGCTGTTAAATTGCTGGAAGACAACAAGATCGGCTGGGCCTGGTGGACCTGGAAAAAAATGGAATCCGGTTCCGGCGTTTATTCCATCCAAAAACCCGATGGCTACGATCAGTTGAGAAATTACTGGGAGCATGGGGGTAATGCACCGGATACAGCCTTTGCCTTTGATGTTATGATGCAGGTCGCAGAGAATGTGAAAATCGATAAATGCCAGTTGAATGTTGGCGTGATTCAAGCCCTGTTTCAGAAGTAATCAATTTTTTTGAAGCCACTTTTCAGAAGCCTTTTGGATTTATGATATTAATAGCATCTGTTTTGGAAGGTTTTTCTTTTTCAGAGAGATCATATCCAGGGTGGGCTTTCCGGCAGGTTGTTGTCAAATTCATTTATCAAATGCTGTTCTGTGGCTTTAGTGTATTGATTATCTAGGAAAATAGTTGAATATTTTTCCAGAAAATCCCGCCATGAAATTTCTTCTTTACCAGCCATGATCGGGTAGAAAAGGATATTATTATTGTGAGCGGCACGTCTGTCGCCGGGCGCATCGCCTACCATTAGAATGTGGCCTTCCGGATATTTATCTTTGATCAGAGCCAGAATCTCCTGTTTGGAGCCCATTTCCTGGCCACCTGTGACGGTGATGTATTGTGCCAATCCGTGTTCTTCCCATTCCCGTTCCAGGGCTTCGTTGGGTGTGGCCGAACAGACGATAATATCTGCAAAGTGGCTGACTTTTTCCAGGCTGGTTTTTACGAAAGGAAAAGGCGCCCCGCCATTTCGAGTAGAGATTGACAAAATCGGCAGCCTGCCTGGCATATTTGGAAACCGGCTGAAGGTTCCAGTACTTGATGGTATTGGGTGTAAAACATTCCTTGTGTTTTATTTCCATTGTGTCAAAGGCACAACCATCAGAATCCACAGCAACTAAAAACCGGTGCTTTGGCTGTAGATTTTTTAATGCTAACTGTAAATCATTCATTTTGTAAGTTACTGTTCTGAAAGGATATTATTTAATTTTGTTGCTTCTTTTTGTGCCAGAAACAATGACACCGGAAGAAGCCCTTTTTTATTGTTTCCCTCCCAATAGTCGGAAGGACGGCCGGGAAATTGTCCCGGTTCCCTTTTTCCGTGAAATTCAATACACCAGTTTTGTCCCCCCGGTGGATTTTGGACTGCGGCATATTCTGCTGTGCAATTCCATAAAACATGGTTGACTCCTGACCAACCGTGCCCGCTTCCTAAATTGCTGCGATCCTGGACATTGAGTGATGAATCCACGGTAACATTATCGTAGAGAATTCCCATGGCCCAGCGATGATGAGGGCCGGTATCATTGTGACAATTTTCAGCTTTACAATTATAAAAGACATTTGGCCCCCGGACCCGAGAATCCGTGAGAAAGGCATGGCGGGCATGATCGGCGAAACAATCCATTATCAAATTTTGCTGACCAGCCAGTTTGAAAGCATACCTGCGACTACCACAGATTTTTGATACCGGTTCCAAATACTTGCAGTTTTCGACGGCGATCAACCGGGTCTGCCGGCCCAGTTCCACACAACTGTAGCCAAAATGCCGGCTGGTGACATTTCGTACCCAGGCATTTTCCAGGAAGTCCATTTTAATGGCTGTCCAGCCATGATTTTCATCTTCACTTCCCTGATAAACCGATACCATATCTATATTTTCAATGCCAATATCGGATAGACGATTATTGGCTGTGACTCTCCATACTTTCCCGGAATTGTACTGACGTTCAATGGCCATGACAATCGGTGCGTCCAGGGTCAATGTATTGCCGTCAATGTTTGTGATATTCCTTTCAAAATCAAAAAAATAGACTACTGCCGGCCATTGTTCGATTTTTCTGCCGTCTTTCCGTGGCGGAATCCGATCCATGGCAATATCCTGGATACATTTTGCCGAACTATCCCGGTGCAGGAGAATGGGGTCGCCAATATTAAAATTTTGAACCTTGTCAATGGTGACTTCTTTTGTTCCCACCGGCGTATAATCGCATGTGATATTCGCTTCTGAATTTTTATCAATGACCAGGGAATCATGGCCAAGGACTTCGAGCAGATTATACCTCTTTGGTGAGGTCGCAGTCAATATGGTGCGGCCATTTGGGTGCCTCTCTCCACAAAGGACGATTCCGCTTTGGAAGATGCGTAATGTTTTCGAAATCTCATAGTTACCGGATTTGAGAAGAATTTTGCCACGAAATCCATTGGTTTGAATCGGCATCGCTGCCACTTCGTCAATTGCTGATTGAACCGATTGCCAGTTGTCGCCTTTAACGGGTGAGAGTATTTTGACAATGGAAACCTGCGCATAACCTGTTATTAACATCGAATTTTATAGACGAGTAATAAAATTGACTGGCAAGATTCATCAATAAAAAATCAGGGGTCTATCTGATTCGAATTATCAATATTTTCGGGGGGTAAGAAACAGAAAAAAGGTGATGTGTTCGGCAAATAAAAATTAAACGTGTTGCATGTTTGGTTTTTAAACAAAATATTTCAATACATCAGCAAAATAATAAGATTGAAAAAAATATGCCTCATGATCTATTGAATAAGGAAGAAAAACTTAAAATTTTACATGAAATTCTGGAAAGTGAAGAATTTCAGAACAAACAAAAATTCCAGGACCTTCTGCAATATCTTGTTCATGCATCCCTAAACGACGAAACCGTCAAAGAATGCTCTATTGCCGTGGATTTTTTTGGAAAAGATGGTTCCTTTGACCCTTCTTCCGATTCGAGTGTGCGGGCTTATATCAGCAATTTGAGGAAGAAACTGGAACATTTTTACCTCACAAAAGGCCGCAACAAACCCTATAAATTGTCAATTCCCAAAGGTCATTATTATGTTGAATTTATAGAACAAAAGGCCGCTCTGCTGCGCCAGGAAAAACAAAAGAAAATCCCCAAATACTTATATCTCATCGGCATGATAGCGTTGGCAATTTTTCTTGCGGTTTTGATCAATCTGCAATTTGGTGTCCATAATATCACCCAGGTTAAAAATAATGATGCTGTTTGGAGTGAAATTTTTCATTCCAAACAGAAAACACTGATTGTTTTGGGAGATTATTACTTCTTTTCCTATCCCTACAAGGAAGGGCGCCATAGTTATATTCGCGATGTTGAGATTAATTCAGACAGTGATCTCGAAAATTTTATTAAAGAAAATCCTGAATATAAAGGAACAGCCATTAAAAATTATAATGCTTATTTAGATGAACATCTGCCGATATGTCTATCCTGTATATTACCATTATTGATACAGTATCGTGTCAATTATGAAATCAAAATTTCATCAGATATACAGGTTGAGGATTTACAAAAGTACAATATTATTTACATCGGACCATATAAGTGTTTGAACAAATTATCAATACTGACGCCCTTATTAAATTTTCAATATAAACCTCAACAGGGATCCAGTACTCTGATTTACAAAAACCTTGAAACTGAAAAAGACCATGTATATTCGTGGTTAACAAATCCCGTCACAAATGCCCGCAATGATTACGCAATGGTGACTAAGGTTTTTGGGAAAAGCCATAATGTTTTTCTGCTTTTTATGTTTGAACATGATTTTGGAAATTTAGGCACAGTAAAATATTTTACCAGCCATGATAAACTCGCTGATTTTAACAAAACTGTGAATAGCAAATGTTTTGAAACTCTTTTTGAAGTGACCGGTGTGGTCCGGACGGATTTTAGTACCGATTTAGTTCATTTTAACAAATTGGCCTCTGATTTTGAGATCAGCCTGGATATCAGGTAAATAACTTCAATCAATAAAATTTAAAAAAAATATTGCATCTCAAATTTCATTGTTCTATTTTTACTTAACCGATAAAGTAAACGGTTAAGAAAGAGGTGGAATTGAAATCTAAAAAACAAATTACCCTGGCTGATATCGCCAAAAAACTGAACGTCTCCAAAGTAACTGTTTCCAAAGCCCTGCGCAACCATTCTGATATATCTTCAGAAATGAAAAAGAAAGTGCAGGATTTGGTGGATGAACTGGGTTACACGCCCAATATTATTGCCAGGAACCTCTCGGCAAAGAAAACCCGGACCATCGGGCTGGTTATACCCAAAATCAACCACCATTTTTTTGCCGAAGCTATTGAAAGCATTTACACGACAGCCCAGAAATCCAATTATGAAATTATCATGACAGTTTCCCAGGAAAATGTTGACCATGAACAAAAGCATATTCGTTCCTTACTGGCCATGCGGGTGGACGGCTTGTTGATATCAGTCAGTGAAAATACAACGGATACAGAAATTTTTAAAGACCTGAAAAAACGTCACGTACCCCTGGTTTTCTTTGATCGGGTCATTGAGGGATTGGGTTTTAATTGTATTACTTCTGATGATGAAAAAGGCTCTTACGAGATTGTTAAATATGCAATTGAACAGGGATACAGGAAAATTGGACATATTGGTGGTTATAATAATACCAATATCGGCAAAGCCCGTTGCGAGGGTTATTTACGGGCACTGAAGGAAGCTGGTATCGAACCCGATCCGGCCTGCCTGATATGCGGCGGTTTTTCCGTTAATGACGGGTATAGGGGGTTTATGAATTTTTATAATAATAAAAATCTGCCTCAAATGATCTTTGCGGTCACCTTCCCGGTCGCTCTGGGTATCTATCGGGCCGTCGAGGAACTGGGATTGAATATTCCCCGGGACATTGATGTAGTTTCCTTTGGTGATGCATCCTATAATCAGTTTCTCAACCCATCCATTACAGGGGTCCATCAGCCGGCTGCTGAAATTGGCAAGGCTGCTTTGGAATTGCTGATTGACCAGATTGAAGAGAAGGAACCCATCGAAGAGAAAAAAATTGTGATGCCTGTGAAAATCAGTCTCGGGCAAACCTGTATTAAGAAGGAGAAATAAGCCATGGTGAAATTAAATCCCCATCGATTTTTTGACCCCGACACCACCGTAAGAAGGATTGCTGCGGAACTCTACGACACTGTAAAGGATATGCCAATTATCAGTCCCCATGGACATGTGGATCCGAAATTATTTGCTGACAATCGACCTTTCCCGAACCCGGCACAACTCTTCATCATACCAGACCACTATGTGTTCAGAATGCTCTATTCCCAGGGCATACCACCGGCGATCCTTGGTGTACCCACTGTGGATGGTTCTGCCACAGAAACAGACCCTCGCAAAATCTGGCAGGTTTTGGCGGACCACTGGTACCTGTTTGCCGGTACTCCCTCAGGTATCTGGCTGTCCCACGAACTTTATGAAGTATTTCAGGTTTCCTGTGAGTTGAATTCTGATAATGCACAGAAAATTTATGATGAGTTACAGGAAAAACTAAATTCATCGGAATATCTGCCGCGGGCCCTCTTTGATTCCTTCAATATCGAAGTGCTTTCTACCACCGATGCAGCTGAAGATGATTTGCAGGCCCATCAGGAAATTCGAAAATCCGGGTGGCAGGGCAATGTGGTTCCGAGTTTTCGTCCGGATTCTGTGACAGATATAGCCCGGCCTGATTGGCTGATGAGTATACAGAAATTATCATTAATAATCGGCAAAGAGATCACCCGCTACAGCGATTTGGTTGATGCATTGAAATATCGTAGAAAATATTTTATCGAAAATGGCGCCAAAGCCACCGACCAGGGTGTATTGAGTCCTTATGCCCATTTGCTGAGCGAAGATGCTGCCGAAACGATTTTTCAAAGAGCCCTGAACCGGGAACAGACGTCCGCAGATGAAGAGGCCTTTATTGCCCATATGCTTATGAAAATGGCGGAGATGTCAGTGGAAGACGGTCTGGTCATGCAAATCCATCCGGGTGTTTTACGGAACCATAATCGTATCATTTTTAACAAACATGGTTTGGACAAGGGCTGCGATATTCCGATTCAAACGGAATACACAAAGAATATGCAGGAATTTCTCAATCGGTTTGGTAATGAATTAAACCTTACGGTCATTTTGTTTACTCTTGATGAAACAGTCTATTCCCGTGAACTGGCGCCCCTGGCCGGCCATTATCCGGCACTGAAACTGGGACCGGCCTGGTGGTTTAATGATAGCATTGAGGGGATGACCCGATTTCGTGAAACCATTACCGAAACCGCCGGGTTTTACAATACCGTCGGTTTCAATGATGATACACGGGCCTTTCCTTCAATTCCGGCCCGCCACGATGTGGCCCGTCGTGTTGACGCCAATTTTCTGGCCGGGAAGGTAGCCCGTCATATTATTTCCAAATCAGATGCCGAAACAATCATTCGCGCACTGACTTATGATCTGGTAAAAAAGGCTTACAAATTTTAGAGGGGAAAGTATGAAATTTATAAAAATTTCAATGATGACATTGGTGATGTTTCTTTTTTTCGGTTGTGAAAAAGAAAGCAAAGTTACCGTCATCAAGTTGGCCCATTGCCTGGACCCGTCTCATTCGGTCCACAAAGCCATGGTGTACATGAATGACAGACTCATCGAAAAATCCGGTGGTAAAATGCGGATTGATATCTATCCCAGCGGACAATTGGGCGGCGAACGGGAGCTGATCGAATTGCTGCAAATCGGCAGTCTTGGAATGACCAAAGTGTCGGTCAGTCCGATGGAATCCTTTGTACCGGAAATGAAAATTTTCAGCCTGCCTTATGTCTTTCGCAGCGAAGACCATCTATGGCGTGTCCTGCAAAGTGATATTGGTAAAAAATTGTTGGTGGCAGGGGAAAGCTATTTTTTACGGGGAGTCTGTTACTACGATGCCGGTTCCCGAAGTTTTTATATTAAGAACAAGCCGGTCAATACACCGGAAGATTTGAAGGGCCTCAAAGTGCGAGTGATGCAGAGTAAAACTGCTGTGGATATGGTGATGGCTTTGGGGGGATCAGCAACACCTATCACCTGGGGTGAACTCTACACTGCTTTGCAACAAGGCGTGGTAGACGCTGCTGAAAACAATCCGCCCAGCTTTTATCTCTCCCGGCATTATGAAGTCTGTCAATACTATTGTCTTGATGAACATACTTCCATTCCTGATATCCTGCTCATTGGGACCAAAGTCTGGAGCAACCTTTCAAAACAGGAACAGTCGTGGCTTCAGGCAGCGGCCGATGAGTCTGTCGATTACCAGCGAAAATTATGGAAACAATCTTCCGACGAATCCCTGGAAGCTGTTCGAAAAGCCGGAGTCCAGGTGCTTTATCCGGACAAAACAAAATTCCAGGAAGCGGTGCAGCCCCTGAAGGATTCCTACAAAGGCACATCGATTTATGAATTGCTGGAAACCATCAATAACATCGAATAGAAGAGGGGAATATGGAAACAATTGTTAAGGGAGTGACCCGAATTTTAGGATGGGTGCTGATGATACTCATGACTCTGATTGTGCTCGATGTTACATGGCAGGTGTTTACCCGGTTTATGATGCAGAATTCCAGTTCCTGGACAGAGGAAATGGCCCGGTTTTTATTGATTTGGATCGGATTGCTGGGCGCCTCATATACCCTCCATACCAGAATGCACCTGGGCATTGATATTTTTACCTATAAACTGACCGGAAAAAAGAAGCAGGTGATTGAAATTTTGATCTATCTGTTTGTTTTGCTTTTTGCTCTGATCGTGATGGTAATCGGCGGATTCAAACTGATGAGCATGACGTTTCAGCTGAATCAGACCTCTGCAGCTATGGGTATCAAAATGGCTTATATTTATTTTGTGATTCCGCTGTCCGGTATATTGATGATTTTCTATTCGATAGATTTTATGGTCAAAGCTTTAACCACGAAGGAGAAATAACATGGAATTATCAGTTTTAGTCTTGGTCGTCTCTTTTGTGATTTTGCTGGCCTTAAGTGTGCCCATTGCGGTCAGTATTGGAATTTCCACTCTTTTGACCATGCTGGTGACCATTCCTTTTGAACCGGCGATTATTACCGTTGCCCAGCGTATGGCTTCCGGTATTGACAGTTTCGCCTTGCTGGCCATTCCTTTTTTTGTGTTGTCGGGAATGTTGATGGGCCGGGGTGGAATCGCCCATCGCCTGATTGAGTTTGCCAAAGTGCTGGTCGGGATGCTTCCCGGTGGTTTGGCGATTGTCAATATACTGGCCTGTATGTTTTTTGGAGCCATTTCCGGTTCTGCGGCGGCTGCAACTTCAGCCATTGGCGGATTTATGATACCCATTATGAACAAAGAGGGATACGATAAAAATTTTAATACCGCCGTGACTGTAACGGCAGCGACAACTGGCTTACTGATTCCGCCCAGTAATGTGTTGATAGTCTATTCTCTGGCTTCGGGTGGCGTGTCCATCGCTGCTCTCTTTATTGCCGGTTATTTACCCGGAATTTTAATGGGGCTGGGGCTGGCAATTGTGGCTGGTATCATTTCTCTGGTCCGCAAATATCCGGTTGGCAAGCGGGAAGGGTTTGTTGTCAGTATCAAAAAATTTTTGGCAGCGATTCCCAGCCTGATGTTGATTGTAGTGGTTATTGGTGGTATTATTACCGGAATTTTCACCGCCACAGAAGCCAGTGCCATTGCTGTGCTATACTCCTTTGTACTTTCGGTGTTTATCTACAAAGAAGTGAAATTAACAGAATTGCCGGAAATACTATTGAAATCTGTGGAAACCACAGCGATTGTAATGCTGCTGATCGGAACATCCACAGCCATGTCCTGGATTTTGTCCTACGAAAACATACCCCAAAGTATCAGTGCCGCATTGATTGGAATGACAGATAATAAATATGTTATTCTTTTGATAATCAATATTTTACTGCTGATTGTCGGGACTTTTATGGACATGACGCCGGCGATTTTGATTTTTACGCCGATTTTTTTGCCTGTTGTGACCAATCTGGGCATCACACCGCTACATTTCGGAATCATCATGGTAATGAACCTTTGTATCGGCCTGACTACACCGCCGGTAGGCAGTGTATTGTTCCTGGGATGTGGTATCGGCAATACTTCAATTGGCAAGGTGATCAAACCATTAATGCCCTTGTATGCCGCAATGTTTGTTGTCCTGTTACTGGTGACTTATTTCCCCTGGATCAGTGAAGTGCTGCCGAAATTGTTTGGGTATTAAAATGATAGTAACCTTTTGAAGATAACTCTTAACAGGAGAGCAAAAAAAAATGATTTCTGCTTCTGTTGCTGGAAAAATCGTTGAAAGATAAATAAAAAAAGAGGAATTAATATGTGTTATAATCTGTTCGAATTAAAAAATAAGGTCTTTGCCATTACCGGGGGGTCCGGTGTTTTAGGAGCAGCGATTGCCCGGTCACTGGTGGATGCCGGTGGCAGGGTTGCAATCATGGACAGAAACCGGGAAGCAGCAGAGGCTCTGGTTGCCGAATTGGATCATCAAGGTGAGGCCGCCGTTGCTGTCCGGACCGATGTACTGGATAAAGAATCCATTGAACGAGCCCTGGATGAAATGATTAAAAGATTTGGCCATGTCGATGGTTTGATCAATGGCGCCGGCGGCAATAGCCCCGAGGCCACAACTTCACCGGAAAAGAGATTTTTCGATTTACCGGAAGAAGCTTTGAAATTTGTATTTAACCTGAATATTATCGGCACCATTATCCCTTCACAGGTTTTTGGAAAACATTTTGCCGACCGGGGAGAAGGGGTGGTTCTCAATGTCTCATCCATGAATGCTTTTACACCTCTGACCCGAATTCCGGCCTACTCTGCAGCCAAGGCTGGTGTCTCCAATTTTACGCAGTGGCTGGCTGTGCACATGGCCCAGGAATATTCTTCCAAAATCCGGGTCAACGCCATTGCTCCTGGTTTTTTTCTCACAAAGCAAAATGAGTTTTTATTGATTGATAAGGAAACCGGCGGATTCACGCCTCGCGGGCAGGCCATCATGGATCATATTCCCATGGGTGATTTCGGGAAACCGGAACAGTTGGTTGGCACAGTGCAATGGTTGCTGTCCGATGCGGCTCAATATGTGACCGGAATTGTTGTACCGGTGGATGGCGGGTTTTCGGCTTTTTCAGGAGTGTAAATTAACTACTTTAAACCGCAAAGGACGCAAATAAACGCAAAGAAAATATTTATGAAGAATTATACTAAAAATGACCTTTCGAAAATAATTTTTGATAGTGCTGTGAAAATTCACAAAGCATTGGGTCCTGGATTATTAGAGAGTGCATATACAGAATGCCTTTATGATGAATTGACAAAAGCCGGTTTATTTGTTGAAAAAGAGAAGTCTTTACCATTGGTGTATGAAGAAGTTAATCTTGATGTCGGGTACAGAATTGATTTATATGTGGAAAATAAAGTCATCATAGAAAATAAATCAGTAAAAGAGTTGACAGATATTCATTTGGCACAAATTCTAACTTATTTAAAATTAACGGAATTTAAACTAGGAATGCTGATTAATTTTAATGCAAAACTTATCAAGCATGGTATAAAAAGAGTAGTGAATAATTTATAATTGTAAATAGCGTTCTTTGCGCTCTTTGCGGTTAAATATAATTTTATAAAAGGAGAAAATAAATGGATAAAAAGTACAACATCGGCCTCATCGGCCTCGCAGTTATGGGCGAAAATCTCGTCCTCAACATGGAAAGCAAAGGCTTTTCAGTAGCAGTGTTTAACCGCTCAACTGATAAAGTAGATAAATTTATCAATGGTCGTGGAAAAGACAAAAATTTCAAAGGCTGCTACAGCATTGAAGAATTGGTTCAGAGCCTTGAAAAACCACGCAAAGTAATGATGCTCGTAAAAGCCGGACAGCCGGTGGACGATTTCATTGAACTCATCATGCCACATCTCGAAAAAGGCGATATCATCATTGATGGTGGAAATTCCTACTTTCCCGATACAATCCGTCGCACAAAATATGTCGAAAGCAAAGGCTTTCTTTATATTGGAACCGGTGTGTCCGGTGGAGAAGAAGGTGCGCTTTTGGGGCCATCAATTATGCCCGGTGGTTCAAAAGAAGCATGGCTGGCAGTGAAAACTATTTTCCAGGCCATTTCAGCCAAAGTGGAAAATAATGTGCCCTGCTGCGAGTGGGTGGGAAATGACGGCGCCGGGCATTTTGTGAAGATGGTTCACAATGGTATCGAATATGGCGATATGCAGATGATTACAGAAGCCTATGCCATTATGAAAAATGTAATCGGAATGTCCCATGAAGAAATGGCCGATACCTTTGAAGATTGGAACCAGGGTGAGCTGGATTCGTACCTGATTGAAATTACAAAAGACATTTTGCGCGTAAAAGATAAAGAAACCGACAATATGATGGTGGATATGATTCTTGACGCGGCCGGACAAAAAGGCACCGGACGCTGGACTAGTGAAGAGGCATTGGCACTTGGAACTCCGACATCAACAATTGCAGAAGCGGTTTTTGCTCGTTCCATGTCAGCCATTAAGGAAGAACGTGTTGCGGCTTCCAAGGAACTCAACGGACCGGAAGTCAACTTCACTGGCGACAAAAAAGCCTTCCTTGAAAAACTTCGCCAGGGATTATTCGCATCCAAAATTTGTTCCTATGCACAAGGTTATCAATTGATGAAAACCGCTGCTGAAGAATACAAATGGGACCTCAATTATGGTGATATCGCCTTGATGTGGCGGGGCGGCTGTATCATTCGCGCCCAATTTCTCGGCAATATCAAAGAAGCATTCACCAAGAATCCAAAATTACAGAATCTTTTACTCGATGATTATTTCAAAGATGTGATTGAAAAAAGCCAGGCTGCATGGCGTGAAGTTATTGCAACAGCAGTCATGAATGGAATTGCTGTTCCGGCATTTTCATCTGCCTTAGCCTATTATGACGGTTATAGATCTGCTGTTTTGCCAGCGAATCTGCTTCAGGCCCAGAGAGATTACTTCGGTGCCCATACTTATGAAAGAACTGACAAACCACGTGGTGAATTTTTCCATACAAATTGGACTGGCCGTGGCGGTGATACTGTTTCAACCTCATATAATAATTAGTATAATCAACCTCCGTGGTTTTCAAAACCTGGGAGGTTTAATCTTGAAATAAAAGTAAATATACATCCCAGGTCGAATAGACCTCGGATGAGAGGAAAAATATGACAATAGGAAAAGGTTATACTGACAGATTTCTCGATTATGATGAAATTAAAAACATTTGCACTGAGGCATTTTCATCGATAAAAGTTGACCGGCAAAAATTACTGTTTATTATTCCGGACAGCACCCGTTCCGGCCCCATTGATAAAATGTTTCGTGCAATTTACGAACTGATTGCAGATGACGTGGAAGCCATTGATTTTATCATTGCGCTGGGAACCCATCCGCCAATGTCCGATGAAATGATCAATCAACGCATCGGTATCACTTTCGAGGAACGCCATTCTAAATATGCCAAAGCTCAATTTTTCAACCATCACTGGAAAGAACCCGGACAATTGGTCAAAATTGGTAGAATCACCGATGAAGAAGTAAAAGAATTGTCAGGCGGTCTGATGACAGAAGGTGTAGATGTTTCTATCAATAAAATTATTTTTGATTATGACAAATTAATCATTATCGGCCCCACCTTTCCCCATGAAGTCGTTGGTTTTTCCGGGGGGAATAAGTATTTGTTTCCGGGAATTTCCGGCGAAGAGATCATCGACATGTTTCATTGGCTGGGCGCATTGATAACCAGTCCTCGAATTATTGGGCATGCTTATACGCCGGTTCGTGCGGTAGTGGACAAGGCGGCATCCTTCGTTAAAATGGAAAAATATTGCTTTTCCCTGGTTGTACAAGGTCATGATGATCTGGCGGGACTATTTTTTGGCAGCCCTGAAGAGGCCTGGGAAGACGCCTCCGGATTATCAGACAAGCATCATATTATTTACAAGGACAAGCCCTTTAAACGAGTACTGTCCAAAGCGCCATTGATGTATGATGATCTCTGGGTCGGTGCAAAATGTACCTACAAACTGGAACCGGTTGTGGCTGATGGCGGAGAAGTCGTCATTTTTGCTCCTCATATCAAAGAAATTTCTGTTACTCATGGAGAAATGATTGAAAAAATCGGCTACCACTGCCTGCCCTATTTTTTAAAACAATTAGATAAATTCAAAAACGTACCCGGCGGAATCATGGCCCATTCAACCCATGTCCGGGGACTGGGCGAATTTGAAAATGGTGTAGAAAAACCGCGTATCCATGTGACTCTGGCGACAGGTATTCCGGAAAAAATTTGCCGGAAAGTAAATCTCGGATACATGGATCCAAAGGAAATAAATGAAGAAGAATGGATGGATCGTGAAGATGAAGGTATACTCTATGTGCCTCACGCAGGAGAGATGCTTTATCGCCTGAAGAATGATCCCTTTAAACTATAAAATAATAAGTCACCCTGATTGGAAGGATTATAATATTTTAATTCGTGAACCTAATATATATCCTTCTTTGGGTGACTTTAAATTAAAAGTAAATTTATAACCCGAAGGATTAATACCCAAGAGATTTGAAATAGAAGATGGAGAAAGAAAATGAGTATAAAATTACGAAAAAATGCTAAATGGGCCCTGGTAGTCCCCACCAGTATGGGTGTACGTATAACACCGGAAAATCAACAGCCGGTGCAGGCTGCCGACAGATTTTTTATGCAGGCCACCAGTGCTGAAACCAATGTCGCCAGCGTCTCGTCCTTTCTGGGATTGCCGGTGAAAGTATTGACCACTTTTGTAAAAGGCAGCCCCATTGCTCAATTGATCAAAAGCAATCTGCGCAGTCGGATGATGGAATTTGAAGGGCCGGAAAAGGAACAGGGAAATCCCTGGGGATATCGCCATCAATTCAATATTGCTGACAGCGGATATGGTTCCCGGGGGCCTCGCGTTCATAATGATCGGGCCGGAGAAGTGGGACGCACTCTGAATGTCAAAGATTTTGACCTGGAGCGAATTTTTGGAAAAGAAGGCGTAAAAATTGTGCATTTGTCTGGTCTGATTGCTGCACTGTCGCCGGAAACCGGACAATTCTGTCTGGAAATCGCCAGGGCCGCCAAAAAATACGACTGTCGTGTAAGTTTTGATTTGAATTACCGTGCCTCTTTCTGGGAAAAGAGAGAAGAGGAACTGGCAAAAATTTTCAGTGAAATCGCCTCGGTCTCTGATATTCTGATCGGTAATGAAGAGGATTTCCAACTTTGCCTGGGAATCGAAGGCCCCGAAGCTGGCGGTAAAGATTTAAATGCTAAGATTAATGGCTTCAAGGAAATGATCAAACGGGTCAAAGTGCAATATTCAAACGCTTCAGTATTCTCGACTACTCTTCGTGAAGTGGAAAATGCCAATAGTCATCTTTGGGGCGCCATCATGCTGGAAGGTGATCACTGGCAGGTGGTGGAACCTCGCGAAATTCGTGTTCTGGACCGAATAGGTGGCGGAGACGGATTTGTTGGCGGAATGTTATACGGAATTCTGAAAAACTGGGAGCCGGAAAAATGGATACAATTCGGATGGGCTACCGGGGCCCTGGCAACCACGATGTCGACGGATTATGCACAGCCGGCTGACGAGGACCAGGTCTGGAGCATCTGGAAAGGAAATGCGCGGGTGAAGCGGTAAGATAGTTTAAGGTTAAATAAAATTAATGAAATGCCTTCGAAAATATGGGAGGCTTTTTTGGATTTTATTTATTCTATCAAATCAAAATATTCAATTTTCATATTCAGGTCTGATCTCTGAAATCCTTCGATTCCCAGAACGATTCTGAATGTAAAGGGCGGCTGATAATTCTTTGCATTTTCTCTAACTAGTTTTTCTACAAATTCCGAATTCGCCATCAATTTAGACGATTTGATGACACCGCCTTCATCAAAACCAGTAATCAATAAGATATTATTATCATTTGTCCCTTTTATCTTTGATATCAGACCGTAATCATCATATTTACGGGTTCGAAAATCCATTGAATGTTTGAATTGCTGGATTTCATTTCCCGCTGAATCATAGATAGATAAAATTTTTGCATCAACTTCATTAGAAAATTTCACATTAATTTTGTCCAAAAGGGGTTTTAAAATATACAAGGTTTTGTAGGTACCAATGAAAATAATATTGTGGCTGCTTATATCTTCCCATACCATTTCTGATGCCAGTTTAATATGGAAGGGTGATCCAAAAGTTTTTATGATTGGTAATAGTTCATAAATCCCCCATATAGAATTTGGTCTCAGATAGGTATAGGTCAATGGTTTTAGTGTGCTATCTGTACTACTGGAATGTATTTGTCTATATTCTTCAGGTGAATTGATCGAAGGGTCACGGACCCCAATTAATCGACGATCTTTATTTCTATGGTAGTACATGAAAAAGTAGTCACCAAGTACAAGTATGGTTGGTTTATCACTATTAAAAAAATCTGTCCAGACAGCATTATCTTTAGGCATGATATTTATTCTATTTTTCAGATAATTATTTTGCATTAACGATATTATTAAAAAGAGAGTTAATAAAGCAGTGATGAACGGTAGAATTAATTTTTTATTTTTTATTTGGTTAATATTGAAAGTTGATTTTGTAACTTCGATAAATTTAACAGAATAATAACCTTTCTGAATACAAATTTTAACTGAGTCCTGGACGCCTTCTTCTTTGTAGTAATTAGCCAGTCTTTTTCTTAGTTGGCTGATATAGACTCTGATCGAGGCATCATCATGGGGATCGAATTTCGGTCCTTTATGAAAGAATTCTTCAGCAATGGTAATTTCGTCAAGTTCCCTGTTTTCATTTTCTGCTTTTACAAGGTAATTGAGTAACTCTTGAGAACGATTCGAATGACTGAATTCTTCGCTCGAAGTGACTTGTTTTAAGTATTTTTGTTTTATATCCTTGGAAATCATTACTTTTGCATATTTTTTTTGTTATTAATCAGAATATAAGAATTCATGATAATAGCTGAAACAAAAAATATCAGTTTTCAAAAAAATCTATTGTCAATAGAAATTTAAAAATGTGATAAAAGATAATTTTTTTCGCTTATTAGACTATTACGATTATTTACAATTATAAAGTAGTTACTAATGAGTTCAATAATCGGATAATTACTAAATATTTGTAAACTAAAAACCACACTTGATTGTAATCAAAATCATCGGGTCTATAGACGACAAAAACAATGTAAAGAAAATGTAAAATTGTCGTAAAAAACAGTAAAAAACTTACGTTATGTGAAAGAAATAAATACTTTCTGTCAACGAAGAAAAATTACATGCAGACAGGTTTACTATTATCGAGAAGAGGAGGATTGAATGAAATTTAAGCAAAGTGTTAGCGGAGTTTCCATACTTTTATTTGTTGTTATATTAAGTGTCAACTTACAGGCAGCAAAAACTGGTACTATTAAAGGAATAGTAACCGATCAACAAACCGGGAGTATCTTACCCGGCGCTAACTGCTATCTTTCAGAGACCGCTATTGGTGCTTCTGCTGATTTAAACGGGGAATTTAGAATTATCAATGTACCGGCCGGACAATATACATTAAATATTGTCTATATCGGATATAGTAAAAAAGAAATAAAAATTGAGGTGGAGCCGGGACGTACGACCAATATAAATATTGGATTATCAACCACAGCCATTAGTACTGAAGAAGTTGTGGTAACTGCTCAGCGTAAAGGCCAGGTGTCAGCAATTAATCAACAGTTGACAGCAGACCAGATGAAGAACGTTGTCTCAGCTGAAAAAATACAGGAGGTTCCCGATGCAAACGCGGCTGAATCAATTTCACGTTTGCCTGGTATCTCTCTAATAAGAAATGCTGGTGAAGGTAGCAATGTAGTGGTCCGTGGACTATCCCCAAAATACAATAAAACCACAATTAATGGAATAACAATCCCATCATCACACTCCAGTGAGCGCCAGACTGATTTGAGCATGGTATCTTCGGAAAATCTTAGTGGTATCGAAGTTTTTAAAGCAATCACGCCAGATATGGAAGGGGATGCCATTGGCGGTACTGTTAATTTACAAATCGCTAAAGCAAAAGAAACACCTAATCGATATCTGCGTTTATTCGGTGCCTATAATGCCCAGGAGAATGATCCAAGACAATACAAATTTTCCATTAATTGGAGTCAGCGGATATTAAATAATAAACTCGGTATTCAATCAGCCATAAATTCAGAATTTCGTAATCGTAGTAGTGATGATTTAAAAGCTTCCTACACGCTTGGGCAACCCCGGGAAGGCGAACCAACGCCCTTAAGACTGACAAGTGCAACTGTAGGTGACACAGAAGAATATCGTAAAAGGAATGGCGTAAGTTTAATCTTAGATTATGATATTGACAAATGGGAATTTATGTTATCCAATTTTTACAACACTACAAACAGAGATATAGGTCATAGAGAAACTGAGTTTTCTGGTTCAGATATGAATTCAAATTCCATTATCAGTAATCCGGAAAGAAATATCAGTCTGTTAACTAATATTTTTAACAGCAAAGGGTTGATAAAAAAATTAGAAGTTGATGTTACGCTGTCCCATTCCTATACGGAAAACAATTTACTTCATAATACAACACTGGAATTTTTACAGGATCGATCACAAATTCCGATGGTGGATTTTGAAGTGGTTCACCCGACAGATTTACTGAATGATATTGTACCGGATAGTTCAAGTAACCTAAGATGGGCAGAACATGAAGAAATTAAAGTGCATGAGCGCAATTATTTGGGTAGTATTGATTTTAAATTACCCTATAAAATTAATCGCAATATTGTTGGGGATTTTAAATTTGGCACCCGGTTCAGAAGAAATACCAGAACTAAGAAAACTGTTGGTGGTGATTGGTATGTTTATTTAGGACAGCAAACTTTCGCAATTTCAAATTTCTTTGATTCTGATTATGATCCGGGTTCATTTCTCGATGGCAAATCAAGTCTCGGATTAGTACTCGATCCTTCTCTGACAAATACTTTTTATGATGATTATTCCCAAAACTTCACCATAAATGATTGGAACGGAGATCGATACGAAACCGTAGATGATGTTCTGGCCGGCTATGTGATGACCAAATTAAATATTGGACAATTTATTACCTTTATTCCCGGTGTGCGCTATGAACAATTTATTGGCAACTATCTTGGTGAATATAAGTTGGCAACCGGATTTGATGCGGGCTTAATTATACCAAAGGAGAAAGAGATAGTCTATAACGATTGGCTACCAATGGTTCATTTAAAGATCAAACCTACCGATTGGTTTGATATTCGAATGGCTATAACAAAAACTTTAGTACGGCCGGATTTTACATCCCTGCTACCAAAATTATCGACTTCTCTTGATGAACCTAAAGCAGATATCAGTCAAGGCAATTCGAACCTGGATCCCACCCGAGCTATAAATTATGATTTCTATACATCCTTTTACAATCCCACTTTTGGACTCTTTACAGCAGGTTATTTTTACAAAAAATTGGATGGTGTAATTGTTTCAGTGGAGCAATTCATTGACACCGAGGAAAAAGTGGCGAGCCTGGGACTGCCACTAACTTTTCATGATGATCTTGGATATATTGGCCGAATATTAACAATGCCCTTGAATGCTGAAGAATCAACAGTGAGAGGAATAGAATTGGACCTGCAGACAAATTTTGCCTATCTTCCCCATCCATTTAAAGGAATTGTATTGAATTGTAATTATACCAGGTTATGGAGTGAAACTCCTTACCCGTTTTTTAAGGTAGAAACTATCATAGATCGAAGCCAAATACCACCCAAAATACAAAAAGTATATATCAATGAAATGCGAAAAGGCCGAGTTGTTGGCCAGTCTGATCACCTGATCAATGTGTCTGTGGGATATGATATTGGTGGCTTATCAGCTAGGCTATCCTATACTTACCAGGGAGAAAGTCTGTCAAGTGCTGGATCCCAAGATGAAAAAGATCAGTGGGACCAATCTTTCAAACGCTGGGATTTTTCCTTGAAACAAAAAATCAACAAAAAAATCGACATTTTTCTCAATGGCGTTAACCTGAATAATCAAAGTGACGGTTCATACCAGGGACTCGATTCTCGTCCTACAAAACTCCACTTTTATGGCACAATGTACGATCTGGGTGTCCAGTATCGATTTTAAATATTAATACACAGAAGCAAGATCTTGTAATATAGAAAAGTAAACAATTGATAAAAAAGATAGGGAGGTGAAAATAAAACCAGCTGAATATCCGGTCTGGTCAAAACAAAAAATTTTTGAAGTTGATAATTTGAGGAGGTTAAAAACCAATAAATGTTACTAAAAGGAGAAATTATGTTAAAAATTAACAATCTTGTAGTATTGTTATTGATCCTGTTATGCGGCAATCAAATTTTTGCCGATGAAATCCGTCCTACTGATGATATCAATGCCATCAGAGACGCGATTGTAAATGCCAATGATGGTGATGTCATTATTCTGGAAAAAGGGAAAATCTATTATTCCCAAGCAACGATAGATGTAAATGCTAATATCACTATCAAAGCTGATGAAGCTACAGAAGGGCCAAAACCTATCGTTTCTTCACTAATTAAAGAAGATGGAACAACAGACAGGGAAATGATGTTTGTTCGCTCTGATTTGACTTGTATAGGTGTTCATTTTCACGGTGGAATTTCTGGTAGAGATATTCATGATGATATCAGACGTGGTATTGTTTGGGTCGATACAGAAAATATGCGTGCAATTTTTGATAATTGTATTTTTGAGGATTTTGATTCACGTACGCTTCAACTTGAAGCCCCAAATATGAGATTTTTTGCAACAAACTGTCTCTGGTTAGATGATTTTAAATATCCGGGTCCTTCAGAAGGCCGCTCATTTGATTTGCGTCAATTTGGTCCGGATACTCTATCTATACAAAACTCGACTTTTGTGAATGCTGGAAACCGATGGATTAGACATATGCCATCCTCAGGACGCTTAGATCCCATTGGTTATTGTAAAATTGATCATTGTACCTTTTTAAATGGTAGTGGTTATCACCCTGTATTTGATTTTGGACATATTATTGAACTACAATTCACCAATAATGTTGTTTCAAATCCAGGCATCATGGGCTCGGATTTTATGAGAAGGCCAAGTGAAAATGGCGGACAGTTCCTCATTGCAGATCCTGCCGATTATTATGCTGAAGATAAGGCGCTTCGTCCCTATCGTGTCAGTGAAGTCTTTTATGATCGAAGTGACGGTATCGTAGTCCTGGGCTGTCACGGCATCGATTCTATGGGTACTGAAATAACGATGAGTCACAATAATTTTTATATGGACCAGGCAATTGCAGATAAAATTGCAACAAATGATACCTTACATGTGGCTAAATGGTGGTGCTCTCAGTTCAGAAATTCCATAGTTGGTGATACCAGCCAGGCATTTGCAAATGAAGAATTGAATTTTACTATGGCGCCGGATCCTATGGTTGATGCAATAATGGACGCGTATGTGGGTTATTGGGACAAAAACCAATACTTCATCATGGATTATACAAATCCGGATTCTTTAGACCTGAATTATGGAACCAGTGCCAATGCTTATACAGCCGCTGTGGGTGGCTTTCCGCTCGGAGATTTAAACTGGTATCCAGAAAAGAAAGCAGAATGGGAAGAAGGTGGCAGTGCAGTTGAATTTTATGTAGAAGCCGAATCCGGTACCATTGGTGCTGAATGGTCTGTTTATGATGATGATTTAGCCATGGGTGGACAATATATCGTTAGTGATACAACTGGTGTTGGCGACAGTGATGACAAAGATAGTCCTGACCTACTTGCTTCTTATACTTTTAACGCTGAAGCCGGTGACTATAATTTTTGGGTAAGACTGAGACATCCTGGCGGTGATACTGACGATTCTTTCTTTTATAGAGTCAATGGCGGAGAATGGGTAAAATGGAATCAGGTGGCAGACGACCTGGCTGATGATGTGTTTCATTGGGACCTGGATAATGATGATGTTACCTTAGTTTCAGGCACGAATACCTTTGATGTTTGTATGCGCGAAGATGGTGCAGAAATCGATGTATTTTATTTCACAAACACTGGTTCAGAACCTGAAGCCGGTCCAACAGCCATCGATAATAACGATGAAACCACTATTGAATCCTTTGAATTATCACAGAATTATCCAAATCCATTTAATCCAACAACAAATATTAGATACAGCATCCAGAAACCGGGCCGCGTCAGATTGACCGTTTATAATATGGTAGGTCAGGCCGTAGCAACACTTGTAGATAACCAAAAACAGGCGGGAATTTATTCCGTTACTTTTGATGCATCTCATTTGGCTAGCAGTGTTTACTATTACAGTCTGGAAAGTGGTAACCAAAAAATAACCAAGAAAATGCTCTTCATGAAATAACGATTGTCAAGAGGAAGATTAGATATAGAATATATGAATAATATTATCTATATCTCCTCTTCTCTACTTTGAGTCTGCCGGTGAAAAAGGCCGGTAGGCTCAATCTTAAAAAGATGGTTAATCTCAAAAAGATGATTAATCTCAAAAAGGATAATTATGATTTTCAGACAAAGGACATATAAAAAACTTAATATGGTCAGGATTATTACGATTCTGCTTATTTTTGCTACAGTATTGATAGCAGCGGAGATTGAAACATATCCATTGCCTGATGTGTACCCGGTCAGTGAAAATTTTAGCCTTATAGTGAATGGTCAGAAAGTACCGGTGACACAATATGTTGTAAAAGATAATGTGCAGTATCATTATTCTCATTTTTCCTTTTCAGGCGATATCGATATAAATGTGGAGTGTTCAGAAACAATTGAATCCTGTGAAATCAGGCCGAAACCCTTTGATATAATAGCTGATATTACGGACAACAGTGCCATATTCTCGATTTCCGAGCCGCAATATCTGGTATTATATATTAACAATTTGGAAAAACTGATTTTGCTAGCGGATCCAATGGAAACTGACCCGCCACAAGTTGGTGGTTCTGATGTAACCAATATTCTTGATTACGATGTGGATACCACCGGTGCTACAATTGAAACAGAGAAATTTCAGCAAGCTCTGGATGACGTGAATAGCGATGGCGGTGGCGTTCTCTACATTCCGGCTGGTTTATATACAATCACAAGACTTTATGCAAAAAGTAATACCACAATTTATTTAGAAGGTGGCGCTGTTCTTCGCGGTACCGGTGAGAAAACCGATTACAATGAATATTCTCCCGGTGCAACTCAACGTATCACCCATGTTATATCAGTTGAAGGCGCTAGAGATGTACGAATTACAGGTCGTGGTGTGATTGATGCCTATGGTGTTACCCTGGCTGATAATGTCGATGATATTCGGGATGCAAATCTAAAAATACGCCCTATCAGTACTGAAAACTCCAGTGATGTGCAGGTTGACGGCATTATTGTTCGGGAATCGACCTCCTGGTCAGTACCATTTTATTACAGCGATCAAATTTATGTATCCAATGTAAAAGTTCTGAATTATCCGGGACTGAAACATTCCGATGGCATTAATATGTGTGCTTCACAGCATGCTGTTGTTGAAGATTGTTTTGTTATCACCGGGGATGACGCTTTTTGTTCAAAGGATTATGGCCTTGAACCAACTCATGATATTACTTTCAGAAATTGTGTTGGCTACTCCAATACAAGAGGCGTTACATTGGGAATGCAGGCCTATTATCGATTATATGATATTCTCTATGATGGCATCTACATGGTAGGCACTCGGGATGGTATTGATTTTAAACATGATGACGGATACGGAGACTGGGAAAATGTAGTTGTGAAAAAGGTTTATGTCGATGAATGTTGGGGTATGCCTTTTAATCTGCATATTCTGGAAGGTGGGACCATTAAGGATGTTTCTATTGAAAATTATACCTGTTATTCAGACATTGCTTATTCCTATATCAAGGGACTGGATCCGAATAACAATATCAGTAATGTCGCCTTTACCAACCTAAAAATAAATGATGAATATATAACCGGTCCTGGCCAGGCGCTTATTAACATCAATGAGTATGCAGAGAATATTGTTTTTGCATTAACCGATAATGATACAACTCATGCCCTTGGCAGAATGGAAGCGGAAAAGATGATGTTGGAGCAAACTGTTATTCAGGATAATCCTGATGCTTCTGGTGAAAAAATGGTGGTCTGTCAGTCTGATTCTGGTGAAGTCAGTTATTTTTTTACGGCTGCCACTGGAAATTTTGAAATGAATGTCAGTTACTGGAATGAAAACGACAGTTCTGCTGCCTATAAACTACTGGTTGATGGAGAATTGGTCGATCATTGGAATGCCGATATTCAAGAGGATACTCCTTTTGCTATTCATACAATTCAAAATATATACATTGAAACCAGTCAGAAAATTTCTGTGATTTGCGTAAATGGTGATGCGGAAATTACCGGTGTTGATTATGTGGAAATCTCACATTTTGACGGCTATTATACCAAAGAACTTGAGCTGGAAGCAGAAACAGGTACGATGGGCGCTAACTGGGAAATTATCAATGATGAGCAAGCCTCCGATGGGCAAGTGATTCATCATACAGGAGAAACATCCCGGGAGAATCCGCCTTCCGAAGCCAAAGACATTGCGAAATTTTCATTCAATGTGGAAGAAGGTGATTACACATTCTGGTTGAAAATCAAGCATCCTGATGGCGAAGCCAGTGATGCTGTCTGGATTCGACTGAATGATGATGGCTGGCACCGCTGGGACCAGATCGCGATGGGATTTCCCAACAACCAATATTTTTGGGATAAAAAGGATACCACTTATTCGCTGGCGGAAGGGCAAAACCAGTTGGAAATTGCCGGATGTGAACCGGGAACTTTATTGGATAAACTCTACCTGGCACAAACAGAAACAATCCCACAAGACAGCACCCTGTACGAAAATTATATGGAAGCCGAAGATGCGATTGTTGGATCGCTATGGTCAATTCTGGAAAGCAACCTTGCTTCCGGTAGAAAATATATTGTTAGTGAAACAGAAGAAAGTAAATCTGATGCTCCTTCGGATACAAGCAAAATTGCTATTTTTAATTTTCAGGCTGTACCCGGTGATTATAAGGTATGGTTTCGAATGCGGCATCCAAACAGTATTAATGATGATTCTTTTTGGTTGAGGATGAGTGATGGTGAGTGGATTCGCTGGAATATGATTGCCTATGAAAAAAGCGATACGGAATTTCATTGGGATGTTTGCAGTGAGGAATTTACACTGGTGCCCGGGATCAATACACTGCAAGTCGGCCTTCGTGAAAATGGCAGTGAATTGGATATGGTCTATATTTCTAATTATAATCAAATCCCTGATTATACCTCGACTTCCATGGATGATAAAGACTTAATTGTGAGCGAAACATTTCAGTTGCACCAGAACTACCCAAATCCGTTTAATCCCAAAACACAAATCAGATATAGTATTAATAAACCGTGTAACGTGAGGTTGATGGTTTATAATATTAATGGCCAAAGCGTTGCCGAACTGGTGGATGACCATAAACAGTCGGGCCATTACTCACTGCTTTTTGATGCCGCAAATCTGGCAAGTGGTATTTACTATTACAGCTTAGAAGCGGGGAGTGAAAAACTAACCTGTAAAATGCTTTTGATAAAATGATAATAATTAGGTGAGTAAAACTGGATATAAAGTAAGTGTTAACAATTTCTTCATCCTCTTTCTTTTGATTGCCTGCCAGACTGAAATGGCAGGCAATTGATAGGAAAGAAGAAATTAAATCAAAGTGAGTAAAAGAATGATATTGAAAATTTTTGAGAAAAAAGTGATCGGAAAGAATTTAACCGGTCTAACCATATTTATATTGCTGGGTACATTATTTTTTTTAGTCTCCTGTAATAGTGAAAAAGTCGTTCTTAATCCCGGCTTCCAAATCTTTATTAATGATACATCCTCTGTCCCTATTCAAAAATCCTTAGCTATATTACAGCGTGACATAAAACAGGTTTTGGGAAAAGAAGCGGTTATATCTACAGATTTTAGTAGCATTGATACTATTGAAAATGCTCTGATAATCATTAATGGTGGAAGTGATGCAATGGGACTGGATATACTCACAGGATTTGAGCGTCATCATCTTTTTACCAAGCAGCAAAACCTTGTGCTTCAGGGATCAGATGTAAGAGGAACAATATTCGCCATGATGACCTTCAGCGAAAAAGTGCTGGATATACCGCCGCTATGGTTCTGGGCATCAATCACTCTGGAAAAGAAAGGGTCCCTTGAGATACCCTGTAAATGCACTTATGATTCCGGTGAACCCTATGTGAAATACCGTGCCTGGTTTCCCAATGACACCGATATGTTTAAACCCTGGTTAAGGGATTCCCAATTCAATCGCGAGATTTGGCTGGAAACAATGTTACGCTTGAAAATGAATACGGTTGAAATCGAATCTGCTAGTGATTATTCCGAAAGTTACGCTATTTCTGATTACGCAAAATTAATTGATAATATGGGCTTGAAAATCACCTTTCATCATCAATCGGCAATGGATTCCAAATTTAACAAATGGAATGATTACTGGCGAAAAATCAAAAACACAGAGCCGCCGGAATTACTCCTTGCTAATAAAGAGAAATTTGAAGAATTCTGGCGATACAATGTGAGATGTTTAGCGAAAAACGGTATTGACCCGATCTGGGGAATCAACTTTCGTGGCAATCGTGACATTCCCTTCTGGTACACCTTTACCGATGCACCGGAAGATATGGATGAGCGGGCAGAGATCATTAATCAAATGGTGCAAAAACAAGTTGATATTCTGAAAGAAGAAACAGGACAGGAAAACCCTGTTGCCCGCTGGATTTTTTATGATGAAATGTCAGATTTTTTGGCGGAAAACAAATTAAAAATCCCATCAGGAAAATACTTGATCTGGAATTTTGTTGCTGCTCGCAGAGACCATTTTCCAAATGATGATATTCGCAATCTTACCATTCCGGAAAATACCAAACTTGGTTATTACATGAATTTACAATTTACATCTACCGGATCTCATTTCGTTGCAGTTGAAGGCCCCTGGAAGATGGAAAAGAATTTTCGCTATATTGACTCCAAAAATAACCACCCGATTTATTTCTCTGTAGTCAATGCCGGCAATATTCGCGAACATTTGCTGTCCTTATCAGCCAATGCCGCATTGCTGTGGGATTTTGAAAAATATGATACGGATAAATTTTTAACAGAATATTGTGCTTCATATTTTGGTGATGATTCAAGTGAAGAAATTGCAGAGCTTTACCGGGATTATTTTTATTCCTTCTGGAACCAGAAAAAGAATGACCTCAAGGATTATGAGCGACAGTACAATTTTCACGACTTAAGGTACAAGCAGGTGGTGAAACAATTGTCCCAGAAATTCTTTGGTCCCATTGACTTAAATCCGCTGGAAGATTATTCCTGGGAGCAATTGCCTGGCAGGACTTTTAGAATTGTGCCAGAAGATTGTGATGCGGATAATCAAATTGATGCCATCATCAACGGGACATCAGCATCTATGGCCGCTTTTAAAACTGTTGCGCAGAGAGCAGATTCGATCTATGACCATTTGGATATCCATGCAAAGGTCTTTTTTAATAATAATCTACGAATACCAGCACATTTTATGATGCACCTAAATGAAACTGTAAACAAATATTGCATGGCATATCGTAAAAAAGTTCCAAATGAAAGAGATGACTACGATCAGCAGGTTTATTTAAAACAAGCATTACAGGCTGCAAAAACAGCCCAGCATACAATCTATAAATCCGCTTATGGCCCTTTTAAAAACTGGTATGCCGAAGAACGTATTTTTGATATTAACGATTTTGTAATCAGAATTGAAGAAACCTATAAAACTGCCCTGGAATATTCAGGACAGGTGAATGGTGTAAACAACAAAGCAATGGAGTAATGAATGGTCAGGTCGGTACTGAAGGCAATCTTCCTAATGGGAATTTGCAGTATAATATTATTCGGCAATTCTAAGAATATCTACCATGGAAACTGGATAGATTTGAACAAAAACGGCAAAATGGATGTTTATGAAAATCCCGATGCTGCAATTGATGACCGTATCAATGACCTGCTTTCTCAAATGAACCTTGAGGAAAAAACCTGCCAAACAGCCACACTTTATGGATTTGGCCGTGTTCTGGAGGATGAACTACCCACAAAAGAATGGAAAAACAGAGTCTGGAAAGATGGTATCGCCAATATAGATGAACACCTTAATGGCCTGGATCGTCCCTACACAAAAACCCAGTATTCCTGGCCGGCTTCTACTCACGCGGAAGCGATCAATCAAGTCCAGAAGTTTTTTATAGAAGAAACACGGTTGGGAATTCCTGTTGATTTTACCAATGAAGGCATTCGTGGTATTTGTAATGAAGGTGGAACCTCATTTCCCGCACAAATCGGTGTCGGCAGTACCTGGGATGTTGACCTGGTAACAAAAATTGGTGAAATTACCGGAAAAGAAGGAAGAGTGCTGGGCTATACCAATATTTATTCACCTATTCTGGATTTGGCTCGTGACCCGCGTTGGGGAAGGACTGTAGAATGTTATGGTGAAGATCCATTTCATGTTGGTGAACTGGGACTGGCGCAAATAATTGCCCTGCAAAAACAAGGTGTTGTTTCCACACCGAAGCATTTTGCGGTTTATAGTGTGCCAAAAGGTGGTCGTGACGGTGACGCCAGAACTGATCCTCACATCACAGAACGGGAAATGGAAACCCTATATCTTGCACCTTTCAAAAAAGCTTTTGTTGAGGGAAATGCATTAGGTACAATGGCGTCCTACAATGATTATAATGGTATTCCGGTTATTGCGAATAGTGATTTTTTAATTCGACGACTCCGAAAAGAATGGGGGTTTCAGGGATATGTTGTTTCGGATAGCCGTGCTGTGGAATTTGTTTATGAAAAACACCATGTTGCCGAAAACCAAAAAGATGCAGTTCGTCAGGTGGTGCTTGGTGGACTGAATGTCAGAACCCGTTTTTCACCACCGGAAGATTATATTTTACCCTTGCGGGAATTGGTCAAAGAAGGTATCATATCCAAGGAAATGCTGGATGAGCGTGTTGTTGACGTATTAAGAGTAAAATTCTGGCTGGGACTTTTTGATAATCCTTATATTGAAGATCCAAAATCCGCAGATAAAATTGTTAACAATAGCGAATATGAAAAAATATCTTATGAAGCCTCGCAAAAATCCATTGTCCTGTTGAAAAATGAAAATAAAACCTTACCTCTCAGAAAAGATATTAAATCTATTCTGGTAACCGGTCCTAATGCAAATGCAAAAAAATCTTCCATCAGTCGTTATGGCCCTTCTATGGTAAAAGTTACATCAATACTGGAAGGTATCAGGTCTAAAGTGTCTGACAATGTCGAAGTTAAATATACCAAAGGTTGTGACGTTGTAGATGCAAACTGGCCGGAAAGTGAAATCATGCCTTTTGAGATTACTGCCGATGAACAGGCAGAGATTGATAAAGCAGTAAAAATGGCTAAAACCGTTGATATCGCCGTGGTTGTATTAGGCGACGACGAAAATATAGTAGGTGAATCCAAATCCCGCACAAGTCTTGACCTGCCCGGATATCAGCGCGATCTGGTAAAAGCCATTTATGAAACCGGTACGCCAACAGTAGTCGTTTTGATCAATGGCCGCCCCATGACTATCAATTGGGTTGATAGAAATATTCCCGCCATTGTAGAAGCCTGGTTCCCCGGAAAACATGGTGGCACAGCTGTGGCTGATGTGCTTTTCGGAGATTATAATCCCGGTGGAAAACTGCCGATAACCTTTCCCAAAACCGTTGGACAATTGCCACTGAATTTTCCGCAAAAACCCGGCTCGGCAGGAGGAAGTGAAAATGAAACACGAATCAAAGGTATGCTTTTTCCTTTTGGCCATGGGTTGAGTTATACCAGTTTTGCATATAGCAATTTATCCATATCCACTGATACTGAAAATGCTGATGTATTGGCAATCATCAGTTTTGATGTAAAAAATGTTGGCGATAGAGTTGGCGATGAAATACCTCAATTGTATATCAATGATGAAACCAGTAGTGTAACCACTTATGAGAAAAACCTACGCGGATTTGAGCGTATCAACCTGGCTCCGGGAAAATCACAAACAATCACTTTTGAATTGAAGAAAGACGATCTGGCTATCTATAACCGTGAAATGGATTTTGTAGTTGAGCCTGGTACTTTCAAGGTAATGGTAGGTAGTTCCTCTGAAGATATTAGA
Source organism: Fidelibacterota bacterium (assembly GCA_016934035.1). GTDB lineage: Bacteria > Fidelibacterota > UBA2242 > UBA2242 > JAFGTP01 > JAFGTP01. Next base: position 80,032 of record JAFGTP010000048.1, on the reverse strand, counting down.
TTAGAGGGTGAATTCATAATTGAATAAACCTATACTTTAAACAATGCATTATGAACCCCCCGAATTGGGTAACTTATTAATATCGTGAACTAAAAATATAAGTTTGGAAGGTTTGATTTTACAAATTTTTTTAATGATTATAAAAGCACAATAAAAATATAAAAATGTTTGTATTAAAAATCTCTTTGATTAAATTTTGATGTAAGATGTATGATAAGTGATAGGAACTTTATGTTTGATAAAATAGGAAAATCACAGACCCTGAGTCAGGAAATTGTCGCCAGTATTGAACAAGCCATTCGGGACAAAAAATTTCATGCAGGTGACCAATTGCCCACAGAAAAAGAACTGGGAGAAATGTTTGGTGTCAGCCGAACTGCAATTCGTGAGGCTTTGCAAATGCTGAGCGCCCAGGGTTTGATCACAGTCCAGAAGGGAAAGGGAAGTTTTATCAATGATTACTCCACCGCCCAGGTAACCAAGCCTATGAGCCTCTTCCTGGAACTGAATTTTGATACTGATTTTATCTTTCATGTTATTCGTATTCGAAAGATGATCGAACCGGAAGTCGCCCGGGATGCCGCCAAAAACCGCACGTCGGAGGATATTTCCATCATTAAATCCATCATCGCAAAAATGGATTCTCCAGATTACAATACGGTTCAGCAAATGGCTGAACTGGATAAGGAATTTCATCTGGCCATTGCCCGCGCCAGTAAAAATCCCATTATTCCCATTATTGTACAACCGATTTTTGAACTTATGCCGAAGATTAAACCCATCATATTGTCCCAGGTGGATGTGGCCAAATCCGATGCAGGAATCTACCACCACAAAATCTATGACATGATCAAAAAGCAGGATAGTACAGGCGCTTTTGAAATGATGACTAAGCATTTACAGATTGCTGAAGAACACGTTAATATCCTGAAAAAAATGCTTTGATATTTTTTTTGAAAATAAACTTGTATGATATGTGATGTATTAAAAATTTTTAAAATAAATTTAAAAGGAGTTTTTCATGAATTTAAACTTAATTGGCAAAACAGCCCTGATCACCGGAAGCATTCAGGGAATTGGTTTCGAAACTGCAAAAACCCTGGCTCTGGCCGGGGCTAAAGTTGTAATCAATAATCACCAAAATGAAGAAGAACTGTCCCGCAAAGTTTCAGAAATCACTACGGCCGGTGGCCAGGCCATAGGCGTCCTGGCAGATTGTACCCAAAAAGATGAGGTGCAAAAATTGGTGGCAGCTGCAGTCAAATTTGGTGGTGGACTGGATATTCTGGTTAATAATGCTGGTGGTTTGATTGCTCGTGTGCCGGTTGCGGAATTTGATGAAGATCATTTTGATAGGATTATGAATGTCAATTTGAAAAGCGCTTTTCTTGTGACATCAGTAGCAATTCCTTACCTGAAAAAGAGTGGTGCAGGGCGGATAATCAACCTATCATCCCAAGCTGCCCACGATGGCGGTGGAAATGGAGCGGCTGCCTATGCTGCCTCCAAAGGCGGCGTCTGGACCTTTACCAAAGGAGTGATCAAGGAAGTTTCTGCCGATGGTGTCACCGTGAATGCTGTTTCTCCGGGGTTCATTGCCGGAACAGATTTTCACAATACCTTTACCGCCAGGGAAGTGCATGAAAAAGTTGCCGCAAATGTCCCTCTGAAAAGACTGGGAAGACCCGAGGATGTTGCCAATGTAATTCTCTTTCTGGCAACAGAATTGGGAGCTTATGTCAACGGACAATCCATTCAGGTCAATGGCGGCCTGTACATGCCGTAATTAATAGGAGTTCGCAGGGCGGGGACCCGAACATTGGTATCTGTCTCGGCGGTTTAATTAAAATTGAAGGAAGGGAAATGTTAAAATATTTAATTATAATAACGTTAGCAGCGTTCGGAAACTTTGCAATGGCTGCCGGCAGACCATCGCTGATTATCACCCAAAGTGAAGCGGAAGAAATCCGCTCCGTTCTGGGACACTATCTGTTAATTGACAATGCATTCAATCGACTGCAGAAGGATGTTGAAAAAGCCCTGGTGGAAGAGATCGAATTACCCATGCCGGGGGAAGCTGGTGGCTATGCTCATGAAAAGCATAAACAAAATTATTCCGATATGAAAAGTGCGGGAATTCTTTTTGCCATTACTAAGGATGAAAAGTATGCCCGATTTATCAAAAAAATGCTGGATGGCTATGCGAAAATGTATCCCACCCTGCCGGCCCATCCTCTGGCCCATGATCAGAAACCGGGGAAGCTTTTCCATCAGATGCTCAATGAAGCTGTCTGGCTTCTGAATACCGCCCAGGCCTATGATTGCGTCTATGACTGGCTGACAGCAGAAGATCGCAGTCTCTACGAAACTAATATTTTTATTCCCATGGCAAAATGGTTTACCAGAGATCATCCACAGGAATTCAACCGGATTCACAACCATGGAATGTGGGTCGCTGCTTCCGTCGGTATGATTGGCTATGTGATGAATAATCGGGATTACATTGAGATGGCGCTTAATGGCACGGAAAAAGATGGTAATGGTGGTTTTCTGAAACAGGTGGAGATGCTCTTTTCTCCCGATGGCTACTACATGGAAGGGGCTTATTATGTAAGATATGCCATGCGGCCGCTTTTTTTCTTCGCAGAGGCCATCGAGCGCAATCAGCCGGAAGTGAAAATTTATGAATTTAAAGACCAGATCATAAAAAAAGCTTATTATGCCGGTGTCAATTGTACTTTCCCAAATGGAATATTTGTACCTATCAATGACGCTTCCCGGACGATGGATATCAAGGCGCCGGGGGTGGTATATGGAAATAGTATTGTATATGATAATTATGGTGAAGACATCAATCTGCTGGGTATTGCAAAAGTCCAGGGTGAAGTGCCGCTCAATAAAGCCGGCCTGAAATTAGCCAGGGATTTTGCAGATAAAGAGTCAGTACCGGATTTTACCTGGAAAAGCCTGGAACTGACCGATGGTTATGACGGCAAACAAGGGGGACTTGGGATTCTGAGAACCGGTGAAGGCCAAGACCAGACTATGCTGCTGATGAAATATGGCGTCCATGGACTGGGGCATGGCCATTTTGATAAACTGCATTTCATTTTCTATGACCAGCAAAAGGAAGTTATTCCTGATTACGGATTTGCCCGCTGGATCAATATTGAACCGAAATTCGGAGGGCGCTACTTACCGGAGAATAAATCCTATGCAATGCAGACTATCGCCCATAATACCGTTGTGGTGGATGAACAGTGTCAGAATAATTTTAACCGAAAAGCCGCTGACCAGGTGCATGGGGACCGGCATTTTTTTGATATTTCCGATATCCATTGCCAGGTTATGAGCGCCCGGGCTGACAACCATTATGACGGAGTGGAAATGCAACGGACTATGTTCCTGATTCGGGATGAAAATTTGGAATGGCCTGTGGTTGTGGACCTTTACAGATTAAAAAGTCAAACAGAGCATCAGTACGATTATCCTATCCACTTTCGGGGCCAATTGATGGCAACGAATTTTGAATATGCATCTAATTCTGTTATTCAAAATCCGATGGGTGAGAAGGCCGGTTATCAGCATTTGTGGTATGAGGCTGTTGGAAAAGTCAAGGATTGTCCTTCTATTACCTGGCTCCATGGGCACCGCTACTATTCTGTCATTGCATCCAACCAGAATGCCGAAGTTTTATTTGGACGGACGGGCGCCAATGACCCCAACTTTAATCTCGTGTCAGAACCGATGTTTTTAATTCGGGAAAAGGCCAAAGATCATTTGTTTGCTGCGGTTATTGAACCCCATGGTTATTTCAACGAAGCCAGCGAGTCTACCCGTCAGGCGCGGCCTCGATTTCAGCAGGTAGAAGTAATTGGTTTCAATGATGATGCCAGTGTGGTCCGGTTGGTAGGAGACAAGGGCCTGGACTGGATCATCATAGTCAACAATAGAGAGGCTTCCGGCATAACCCATACAGTCACTTTTAAGGGCCGGGAATATGAATGGACCGGAAATTATTCGGTTCAGAAATCATATAAATAGGGGGGAATCTGATGAAAAAAGTAAAAAATTTACGCTGGTACATCATTGGTCTGATCAGCCTGGCCACGGTAATTAATTATATTGACCGAAGCGCCCTGGCTGTCATGTGGCCCAGTATCTCCAGTGATTTGGGAATGGATAAAAAGGATTATGCCGTAATTCTCAATATATTTATGATTTCTTATGCCATTGGTCAGGCTGTGACCGGAAAATTTTTTGACAAAATCGGCACCCGTTTTGGCTATGTCTGTACCATTATTTTATGGGGCTTGTCTTCCTTTTTTCACAGCATGGCCAGAGGCATTATCTCTTTTGGTTTTTTGAGGTCCACGCTGGCTATTGGCGAAGCGGGTAACTGGCCCGGTGCCGCCAAGAGCAATAAAGAGTGGTTTCCCAGCAATGAAAGGGCCACGGCCCAGGGACTTTTTAATGCCGGTGCCTCGATTGGTTCTGTAATCGCACCTCCTCTCATTGCGATTCTCTGGGCTTCTTTTGGCTGGAAAATTACCTTTATGATTGTGGGTTCCTTTGGACTGGTCTGGGTCCTTCCCTGGCTTTTGATCAACAGGGGAACGCCGGAAAAACATCCCTGGATGACGGAAACAGAACTGACCAAAATTACCGAAGGAGCGTCCAAAGCTGCGGCGGTCAATGACAAAGCCCTGACCCTGGGACAAATCCTGGCTCATCGGGAAGCCTGGGCTGTCCTTATCGGACGTTTTTTCCTGGAACCTATCTGGTGGCTTTTTGTGGGCTGGATGCCGATTTATCTGGCGGATAAATATAAATTCAATGTCATGGAAATCGGACTCTTTGCGTGGGTACCCTATGTTGGTGCTGCTGTTGGCAGTATTATTGGTGGAGCCTATGCCGGAAAATTAATTGATGGCGGTAAAACGGTGAATCGGGCCCGCAAACAGACGATTTCAATCGGTGGTGTTGTCATGTTTCTTGGACTGGTTTCTGTGGTCCTCTTTGGCAATACACCCATCAATTTTGTGATCATTGTGGCGTTTGTACTCTTCGGTTTTCAATTTGCCATCGGTAATGTCCAGACTCTACCCAGTGACCTCTTTTCGGGAAAATCCGTCGGGTCTCTGGCGGGTATTGGCGGCTCAGTCGGTGTATTTTCCGTCATCATCATGAATTTCCTGGTCCCGAAAATTTCTGCCGGCGGAAACTATGCTCCGATTTTTATCATGATTGCTGTATTTGTTCCCATGGGCGTATTGGCAGTCTATTTTTTTGCACGTAATATCAGACAACTATCATAAAGGATGAAAATAATGAAAAGTTTTGTAAAAAATACGGATGTCCTATTAGAAAAAGTGGCCCCGGGCATGACACGCCAGATCATGGGGTACACACCCAATCTGATGGTGGTTCGTGTATTTTTTGAAAAAAATGCCATTGGTTATAACCATACCCATCATCATGAACAGGTTTCCTATGTTGAAAAAGGAAAATTTGAAGTGAACATTGACGGCAAAAAAGCGATTCTGGAAGCCGGAGATGCTTTTGTTGTGGCTCCCCACCTGGACCATGGCGCCCTTTGCCTGGAAGATGGAATTCTCATTGATACTTTCTCTCCCAGGAGAGAGGATTTTTTAAAATAGAGGATAATGATGAATCGTGAAAAAATACTTCAGCAGATTGAGGAATCCGGAGTTGTGGCGGTACTTCGGCTGAATGACAGTAAAAAATTGCCTCAAATCATCGAGGCCCTGGCTAAAGGCGGGCTCAAAGCCATGGAAATAACCATGACGACACCCAATGCCCTGGATGTCATTGCCGAGGCTTCTAAAAACCTCAGGAACGAATTCATTGTCGGTGTTGGAACTGTGTTGGATGGTGAAACTGCCCGTATGGCTATTTTGGCAGGGGCTGAATTTGTGGTGAGTCCGGTGTTGAATATCGAACTGATTAAAACGGTGAAGCGTTATGGCAAAATCATGATTTCCGGCGCCTTTACACCCACAGAGATAGTCGCAGCCTGGGAAAACGGCGCAGATATGGTCAAGGTTTTTCCGGCTACTGCCCTGGGGCCGAAATATTTCCAGGATATCAAAGGGCCTCTTCCCCAGATCAAATTGACACCAACTGGCGGGGTTTCCCTGGAAAATACAGCCGCTTTTATAAAATCCGGTGCCTGCTGTGTGGGTGTTGGCTCTGCTTTGCTCGACAAGAAGATGATCGACGGGAATGACTGGGAAGGCCTTGCAAAACTGGCTGCGATGTTCAGGGCTGAAGTGGAAAAGGGGAGGAAATAAGCCATGGCAAAAATCGTTACTTTTGGAGAATTGATGTTGCGGCTGGCCCCGTACAATTTTGAGAAACTGGTCCAGGTCGGCACATTGCAGGCTACCTATGGTGGTGGTGAGGCCAATGTTGCCATTTCGACAGCAAATTTTGGCCATGAGACCTGGTTTGTATCCCTGTTGCCGAAAAATGACCTCGGGGATGCTGCTGAAAATACAATGAGAAGGTTTGGTGTTAATCCCGAGTATATCATACGTACAGGAGACCGGCTGGGTATATATTTTCTGGAGCATGGCGCTTCTATTCGTCCCTCCAAAGTTATCTATGACCGAGCCAATTCCGCCATTGCGAAAGTCAAAAGCGGTGACATTGACTGGATCAAAGTGTTTCGCGGTAAGGACTGGTTTCATTTCACGGGAATTACTCCGGCCCTGGGACCGAATGTTGCGGCTGTGACCCTGGAGGCTTTGGAAGCGGCCAGGGCTGCCAATGTAAAAATCAGCTGTGACCTCAATTACCGGAAAAAACTGTGGACCCGGGAAGAAGCCAGGATAACGATGACAAAACTGGTCCAGTTCGTTGATGTTATTATCGCCAACGAGGAAGATGCTAGTGATGTTTTTGGCATCAATGCAGCCACTACCGATGTCCGAAGCGGGAAATTGGATATTGACCATTATAAATCTACAGCCCGGCAGCTGATGGATTTATCCGGTTGTGAAAAAGTCGCCATTACCCTGCGAGAAAGCCTGTCAGCTTCAGACAATAACTGGTGGGCCATGCTTTACGATGGAAAAGAAATCAGTCTCAGTAAGAAATACTCGATCCACCTCGTTGATCGTGTCGGTGGTGGTGATTCTTTTGGTGCCGGTCTGATCCATGGCCTGTTGCAGGGATGGGGCAATCAGCAAAGTCTGGAGTTTGCTGTGGCGGCTTCGGCGCTGAAACAGACGATTCCCGGTGATATCAACCTGGTCAAAGAGGATGAAGTGATGAACCTCGTCCAAGGAGATGCCAGCGGCCGAATCAAGCGGTAAAGTTATTTTACAATGGAGATGGAATCGAAATGAAGAAGGTCAACGCTGTTGACATTTCTTTCAAAACCCTGAATTTTGAAGATTGATTCAAAATAGCGGTTTTGCGGGGCCATCAATTGATGCTCTTTCTCAAATTGAATTAAAGTTTTTGGATTAGTCAGATGTTTGACGGTAGCGATACATCCGATATCTCTGGTGGAACTGAAAATCAGGGCTGATGTGTGTTCTGAAATCGGCAGTTTAACCACAGCAGAAAAATCATCTTCGTAGGCCTTGTCGATGGTGGATGAAGTGGAGATATAAGCAAAGGTTGAATCGGAAACCAGGTCATGGTAGTTCAGGGTATTAGGCTGAATGGTGTAGGAAAAATTTCTGTCCGATACCAGTTCGTTCAGAATTCCCAGAGACTTGAAGGTTCCGATAAAAATAATATTATATTTATCCAGGTCCTGCCATTGCAAAGCACTGGAAAGTTTGAGGTCAAATTCTTGACGGCAAAGTGTCATTATTCGGGTCAATTCGCTCACTGTCCAGGGTGCCATCTTACCCAGCAGAGTGTGGTTTGTCATTTTCACAGATACTGAATCGGGTTGTTTCTTTGCCACGAATTCTTCCAGATCATTGTCGGAATTGATTTTGTAGTCCCGAATATAGAGATGGGATTGCTCACCAAACAGATTTTCCAGGCGGTAAAGGTAATAATCACCAATGACAATCAGGACTGGCTCCTCGTTGCCGATGAAATCTCTCCACAAGGGACTTTCTGTAAGCAGTTTGTCCGATGTGCGGGTGCGGTTTCCTGAGAGGATGATCATTGTAGTCGTAAGCATCAGAACCATGAAAATGAGGTTGACAATCAGAAAGGATTTTTGAACAAAGGCTGTTTTTTTATTCTTTCTGTCGTAGAAGGATACCTTATAATGTCCTTTGGGTATTTCAAAGATGATTTCGTCATTTTTTCCTTCGCGCTGATAGTAACTGTCCAGTTTTTTACGCAGGTTGTGAATATAAACGCGAACCTGGGTATCATTTTTTGTGTCATCGTCAAAGGACTTTCCAAAAACATCATGAGCGATGGTAATTTCCTTGGGAATAATGTCCTCAAGGGCCGCTTTAACCAGGTAATTCATCAATTCCTGATATCTTTTGGATTCCGAGAATTCATCGCTACTGATAATTTTTAAAAGATATTTGTCAATTTTTTTGTTTTTTATCATAACCTGGTCTGTCAATTGTGAATACTGAAATATAATAAAGCCGGGTAATTTTGAATAATCATTTTTTGCTTCCGGCTTATAAAAGTCTTCCGGGGCAGATCTTTGTTGAAAATATAAGTCACTGTAATACAACTGAATAACAATCGTTATAAACGGGTTTATAACAGTTATTACATTGAGGATTTGAATTGTTAGGGTTAGGTTTTTTATCATTGGTGAAAAAATCAAAGGTACTTTCGAGGAGTTATTCAAAAAATATGTATAAGTGGGTTTTTAAAATAATGTCGTTTTCTGTTTTATTGCGTCACCTTTCCAGAGTCCGGTATTTTTTATTCTTTGCAGTCACTTGGGCCGCCAGTGTTGTTTATGGAATGGCACTGGATACTGTTTATTGCAGCACGGCTGATGAAATTCATACCGCTTTTAAAAATGCCCAAGCCGGAGACCGGATTATTATCAGTCCGGGAGTATATGTTGGTGATGACAGCAGGAGTGGCAATTCCAGAGGGACCTTCTTTTGTGGAGCAGAAGGAACACAACGATATCCGATCTACGTCCAGTGTGCCGATACTGCCGGTTCGGTGGGCCTTGCAGGTGAAACCATTGAAAGTGATTACACCCTTTATGTAACCGGGGACTGCTGGGTCATCGATGGGTTGGAGATAAAGATCGGCAGCAAGGGCATAATGCTCGACAATGCCAACCATACAATTATCAAAAATTGTTCAGTTCATCAGATTGGCCAGGAGGGAATCCATATTCGGGATGGCAGTCAATATTGTCTCATTGACCAATGCCATATTTATGATACCGGTCTGGTGACACCGGGCTTCGGAGAAGGTATCTATGTCGGCTCTGCAGTCAATCATTGGAACGAGTTTCAGACCCATGAACATTATACGATCATTCGGCAATGCACCCTTGGCCCAGATGTGCGGGCTGAGTCCATTGATATCAAGGAAGCCACGGTTGGAACAATTGTGGAAAATTGTATTTTTGACGGGACAGGAATTACCGGAGAACATTATGCTGACAGTTTTATTGATGCCAAAGGGAATCATGCACTGATCCAAAACAATGTCGCTTTTCGAAAAGGGAATGTAAATATTGTTGATGCTTTTCAGGTCCATTTTAAAGAAAATGTCTGGGGGTTTGATAATAGTTTTGTCCACAATGAGGTCTATTTCGATGATGCAGCCGGTTACCTGGTCAATGTGGCTTCGGGCTCAGCCAAAATCAGTGGCAATGTTCGCATTCCGGAAGGAAATCTTTATCGGGGTACGTATTCCACTTTTTCAAATATCCTGCCTACAATTTTTATGGTATCTCCTACCGGCAGTACGATCAGCCAGATTGGTGAACCGGTAAATTTTTCAGCGATACCCGGCGATGCCGATGGTAGGATTGCTTTTGTGGATTTTTATCTTGACGGTGAACCGGTCTGGAAGGATGTGGAACCGCCCTATGAATTTCAACTCAATGACCTGAGCGTCGGGGAGCACAGCTGTTATGCTGTTGTCTATGATAATGTCATGCAATGGGTGAATTCCGATACTGTCATATTCAGGGTTGAAGAGGAAATTGTGAAATATGATAAAATTCCAGTCAGGGCTGTTATGGCCAGCGGCAGTGATATCAATAGACCGGAAAATGCAATCGATGGTGATCTGGCCACACGCTGGTCAGTTGCTGGAAACAATCAATGGATTCAGTTTGACCTGGAATCTTTTTGTTTTGTTTCCTATGTCCAGATTGCCTTTTATAAAGGCCACCAGCGCAGGTCTCTGTTTGATTTGCAGTTTTCAAAGGATGGAATCAATTGGAAAGATGTCCTGACCGCTGTTGAAAGTGCCGGTGTGTCCGAAGATTTTCAACTTTTTAATTTTGCTGATGACTCCTGTCGTTTTGTGCGGTACATGGGGCATGGGAATTCCTACAATAATTATAATTCAATCAACGAATTTGAGGTCTTTGGTTACCCGGTCCGTCCCATGTCTGCAATGAAGGAAGAAATGGCTGTCAGGGACTTCAAAATTCACCATAATTTTCCAAATCCATTTAATCCGGTGACCCAGATTGTTTTTGAACTCAAGACTGCAAATCATGTTCGGGCAGAAATTTTTGATGTCAGTGGTGCTCTGGTTGAGACCCTCGTCAGTAAAGATTTTCAAGCGGGAATCCATTCATTGCGTTGGTATGCGATGACGCAAAGATCCGGTGTTTATGTTTGTCGTCTGACATCAGACAATCAGACCGAAATACTAAAAATGATTTTAATAAAATAGAAACCTAGGTTTTTTTTGGGAGGAGATTGATGTTTTGCAAACTTAATAAAATTTCAATGTTAATCGTTTTGATGGTCGCTTTTGTGACAGCTGGTGACACCGGAAAAATTGCCGGAAAGATCACCGATGAAATGACCGGTGACCCCCTGATTGGCGCCAATGTTGTCCTGGTGGAACGATGGGTTGGCGACGATCCGCAGCCGGTTGATTTTTCTCAGGGTGCGGCCACTGATATGAATGGTCAATTTTATATATTGAACATTCGCCCCGGTGTTTATTCAGTCAATGTCAATTTTATCGGTTATGGAACCAAAAAGGTGACCAGAGTTGAGGTCCTTGTTGATAAAACCACACCGGTGAATGTCATGTTGGCACAGAAAACACTGGAGGGCGATGAAGTGGTTGTCATAGCCCAGCGCCGTAATACTGTCGACCGCGATGTCACTGCTACCAAGCAGACCTACCAGATTGATGATATTCAGAATATTGCCGGTGTGGCTGATATATCCGATATTCTGGCGATGCAGGCCGATGTGGTGGACGACCATTTTCGGGGCGGACGAGTCGGTGAATCCCAATACATTCTGGGAGGAGGCGCCATTATCAATCCCATCAATAATTCCAGAGCTTTCAAACCCATCGTCACCGGTTTGGAGCAGGTGGAGGTTTACACCAGCGGGTTCAGTGCCGAATACGGCAATGCTCAATCCGGTGTGGTCAACATGGTCACCAAAGAAGGAGGCAGTAAATGGCAGAGCCGTCTGGAATTTTCAGCAACGGCACCATACTATAAAGTCTGGGAGGAACTGGCCAACGGTGATCTGGAAGGAGGCTCACCCTATTCAATCAACAGCCTTGATTTTTTCAGTGCTCTTCATAACGATGAGGAATGGCTGAAAGAAAATCCGGTTTATCCGGGGCGAGTGCTATATGATCCGGGATATGGCTTCGGGCCATTGTACCTTCCACCCCGAGTGACCTGGCCTCCAAATCCTTTAAAACATTCCGATTCTTTACAGATTGCGCATCTGGGTCATGTCCAATGGCTTATGGCTATACGGGATGCCGGTATGGAGTATGATAATACCTGGGATAACCGAGTCGACTTCACCACTGGCGGGCCGATTGCCGATGACATGAAAATTTTTATTGCAGGGCGTCAGACCGCAACCTACTGCATGGTCCCTACGACTGTTCCCGATATGAACCGTCAGATCATGTCCAGTCTGGTCTGGCAAAGGAGTTCCAATGATAAAATCAAGGCGACATTGACCCTTGATCAGAGCAGCCAGACCTATTTCAACAGTTCTTTTCTCTCCTGGTTGTTTGACAGGACCCTGGCGACTACCCTGATTTCCTCATTGACCAAACAATATGGTATCGAATGGAAGCATGTTTTCAACAATTCCACCTTTATGGATACAAAAACCAATATTCTGGACCTTGTAAGTCAAGACCGGATCAATCTGTTGAATGATGGGGATTATGTCACCGACTACATGAAAAGTTCTAATTGGACCGATTATACTTCACCATCAAACCACCGAATCGGCCGGCCCAGTGATGACAGTGGTGTTGAAAAATCCACAACTTTTAATTTTTCTAACAGTCTGACCAGCCAGATCAATCACAATAATCTGATCAAAGCCGGGTTCCAGTTTTCCTTTTATCATATTGACGTTGATAATCAGGTTAATCGCTATGGCGATGCGGATATTCGGGATGTCCGATTCGATGTCAATCCTTATGAGGGGGCCTTTTACTTTCAGGATAAAATCGAATTTGAAGGATTGATCGCCAATGTCGGATTAAGGGCTGATTTTTATCAGCTGGATGCTGAATATTTTTCTGATTTATACTCGCCTTTGAGAAACCCGGATTATGACCCGGAAAAGCCCTATCTGGAACGAGGTCCCTATTATGCTGACAGTCTGGCTGCAAAAACCCGAACTGACCTGTATATGAACCTGCAGCCACGTATTGGTATCTCTTTTCCGGTATCAGAGGCAACGGTTTTCCATCTGAATTACGGGACCTTTACGCAACGGCCCAATTTCAGCCAGCTTTTTTACAACCAGGTCACTATTAACAATGAGATTGAAGTACTGGGGAATCCGAGATTAAAGCCGGAAATAACGAATTCCTATGACATCGGCATTGTCAAAGGGATCGGCTCCCTGGGTTTATCCATCGACATCAGTGCTTATTATAAAGATGTTAAAAACCTGGTCCAGACAGCCTATTATTACGACGAGCAGCAATCGGTTTATCGAACCTATATCAACCGGGATTACGCAGATATCAAGGGTTTTCATGTCAATGTTGAACGTCAAACGGGACTGTTACGGGGCTATGTGCGTTATAATTATGAATCGGCTACCGGAAAATCCAGCAATGATCTCAATGCGCCGGTTACTTATTTTGAAACACCAGACCCGAATTATGGAAAGGTAGACCTGCCTGACCCTGAAGATATCTACCTCGATTATGACCGAACCCACAAAATTGTGCTGAACGGACGGGTCCATTTTGGAAATAATCAGGGATGGGCTATCCTGGGGCATCAGCCCTTTGAAAACCTGAGTCTCAGTGCCACTTTTCGGTATATGACCGGACGTCCCTTTACCGATCCGAGCCAGGGGAAACTCTTTGGCGAACGAACTCCGGAAGAGACAGACCTGAGAATGCGGTTTGAAAAAGGGTTCCGAATCAAGGACAAATCCATTACCTTTTACGTCGAAGGCTTTAATATTTTAAACAAAATTACCTGGAATTACTCCCGAACTTTTGCCAATGATTACAATACACCTCGCTGGTTTATTGATAAGGACAATATCCTGACTTACAGACTTTATGAACCCTACATTACAAGTCAGGATATTTACATGATTGGGAATGAACCGAGACATTGGCGTATGGGATTGATTTTTAAGTTTTAATGAGAGGTGTAAACAATGAAAATGAATAAAATAATATTATTTTTTCTGGTTCTGCAAGTCGGGCTGGTTGCACAAATTCGTGAATATAGAATTCACGATCGGGGAATGTTGCACGAGACAGTTTTTAATACAGGAGAGATTGGCCGTGCCTGGCAGACCGGTGAAGCCGGCAACCGGACCAGTGTTCCGCTGATGGAATGGCCTCCAAATTCAAAAACAATTTTAGATGGCATTGAGTATGACGGACAGCATAATCTGCTGGGAGCGGGTATTTATATCGGGGCCAATAAAGATGGATTGCCCGGGGAAGAGAACCGGCTTTTTGCCCTTTGTGGTGGTGTCGGCGCTGGCACACCAGAGGTTTCCATTGGTCGCTGGAGTTTTCCGCTCTATATTGAGGAAATTGAGAATTTTCCTTTTTTGGAAGATGGAACCCTGAATCCCAATTATGATCCGAATGAAGCTGAAGAGATCATTCGGGCCGCCTGGTCAACCTCTACCGGCATCACTGTGACCCGGACATCCCGTGCCTGGAGTTATCCTGATTATGATGATTTTATCATCTATGAATATGAATTTGAATATACCGGGGATAGAGATGGAAACCCGACCACCATTGAAATGACTGACAAATTGAAAGATGTGATGTTTTGTCCCAATTACGGATTTGCTCCGTCCATGTATGGCTTTCAGCGGACCTATCTGGAGTGGAAATATGAAGGTGGTATCTATCGAGGTGATGTCAATAATTTTTGGGATTCAGATCTTTGGCTCACCTGGAATATGAATCTGCGGAATAATATTTCCGATGATAACGGACTTGGAAAACCGGAATTGAACAATGATTATTTTCTGGAATTTGCCCAAACCGGGAAACAGGGCGGCGGATTGAATTCACCCCAGGCTCCCGGCTACTGCATTCTGTTTTACGACACCACCCATCTGGCTGTGGTCGTTCCCAAGGATATGGACTCCCTGGGAAAAAATGAATCGGAAGTCCAGGATATACTGCGCAGCAGCACCGTTTATTCTTTAAATGATTACAACGGGATTGATATTTACAGTGAAAATTCAACTTCCTATAAATGGTATTTTGAACTGGATAAAAATTTTCATGTCCGACAACCCTGGAGCAACAAAGTCAGTACTGGGAATACCAACAGTTTTAAAATGATGTATGAAAAAGACCCTTTTAATCCTAATACCCGTTGGTCCGGTGTCTATACGCCAGCCAGTACGACCTGGCCGGAATTGAAGGGGGACCATTGGCTGGGGCGGGCGGCCTATCCCTATCGTCAAAGCGCTGATGCCGGTATGAAACATCATACCTTTGGCCCTTACACCATGGAAATCGGAGACAAGATCAGGTTTGCCATGGCCGAATTGGCGGGGTATGGTGCCGAAGCCGGCAAACGTGTGGAGGGCGGACAGGTCACTGCTCAATGGGCCAAAATCCCTTCACTGAACCGTAAGGTGGTCTACACCGATGACAATGGTGAACAGAGGGTCCTCACAGAACATTATCTTGACGATTTTGGATATCCGGACTATGTCAACAGTGATGTGATAACGGTCCAGGATGTGGCTAAAAAGGCTTTTGAAGCCTACACCGGCAAGGCTACAACCCTACCGGTCTGGCCGGAGGACAACCCTACATCGGGAAAATATCATATACCTGTTCCCTGTCCGGCCCCGGTCATCACGTTAAGAAATTATGGCCAGGCAGTGATTAAGATAACCTGGAACCGGGCTGTTGAGGAATTTTCCCATCCCCGAAAGATGGGTGAACTGGCAAAATTTTATATTCTGCGGGCTGAAGCAGGAATGGGCCCCTGGGCTGTTCTGGATTCTGTTGCTGTGGGTGAAAATATCAATGAAGAAAATCTCTATGAATATATCGATGACGATGCCAATTTTAAAGTGGGAGAGTCCCGGTATTATGCCGTAGTCTCTGTCGATGACAAAGATAATCGCAGCGGTTTGACCAACCTGACAAAATTTACGAAAAATATTCCGGCTGTGGCTCAGATCACCGATGTGCATGTTGTCCCGAATCCGTTTATCAAAAATTCTGGTTTTGAAGGAGAAGGTGACGACCGCCGTATCGGGTTTTATGGTTTGCCGGAAAAATGCACCATTCACATTTTTTCCTATTCCGGACAATTGATTGACAAAATCGACCATGATGATGCAGTCTATTCCCATGAAAAAATCCAGATCACCCGTAATGGCCAGGACATGGCTTCCGGTATCTATTTTTATGTGGTGACGACTCCGCAAGGGGATGATTGTCATGGCAAATTTATCATTTTAAAATAGGTTGAGGCTTACGATGAAAAATAAATTACGAATCATTCTCTTAATGTGTATTTCTTCAACACTATTCGCCTTTGAAAAAGTGGGGGTAACTTCTTTTCAGTTTCTCAAAATATTGCCTGATGCCCGTTCCAATTCCCTGGGCTGTGCCTATTCCTCAATTTCACAAGGTGCTGATGGCATGTACTGGAATCCGGCAGCTCTGGTAATGAAAGAGGGCCTTTCCATTGATTTTTCCAGGGTCAATTATATATTCGATACCGGCCATTACAGTGGGGCTCTCAGTTACAATCTGGGGAGTATTTCCCTGGGGGCCATGTTTATGGCTGCTGATTACGGAAAGATTGAAGTCACAGAGGTTTCGGCCCTGGGCTTTCAGGCCGACGGTACTTACAATCCTGGCTTGACCGGGGAGACAATATCGCCCGGTGCTGCGGTTTTCGGAATTGGTTTCAGCCAGAAACTGACCAATAAGTTCCAATACGGTGTGGCTGCAAAATATGCCCGTGAAGACATGGTTGTCGCCGAGGAGTCGGTGCTGATGTGGGACATGGGTATTCTCTATGATACGGAATTCAAATCTTTAAAAATTGCTGCAACCATGAGGAATTTCGGTCCTCAGGTCAAGTATTTTGAATATGAGTATCCCCTTCCCCAAACTCTGAATGTCGGCATTTCTGCCTGCATTATCGGTGAAACTGCATTGCTGGCAACCAGTACCAATCACCGCCTGCTGATGGCCTTTGACTTGGTCCAGCCGCGTGATTTTGACCAGCAGTACAATATCGGAATGGAATATGTATTTTTGAAAATGGTTGCTTTGCGCACGGGCTACAAAATCAATTATGACAGTGAGGGTTTGACCCTTGGCGCTGGTATACAGTTTAAAAATTTCGGTCTGGACTATGCTTACAACAATTTTGGCGATTTCCTTGAAGACGTTCACAGATTTTCGTTTTCAATCAACAGATGAAGGGGAAGGTATCAATGATAAAAAGTATTTTTAAAAGTATAATATTATTACAGATTATGGCTATCATACTGTCAGGCCAGAACCGTGGCAACAATCTGGGTTTTCAGGGCGTGGCGAAGGTTTCAGATTTCAGTGTTCGTGCGCTGGGCATGGGGAGTGCCTTTATCTCAATGAATGGCAGTATCGATGCGCTTGCTTTCAATCCGGCCGGGCTTGCCACTGTGAAGGATATTCAGGTTTCTTTAGGGATGAGCAGCATATCCCGTCAGTGGACAGAAAACCAGGTGTACAATGCCAACCGTTATTTTTTCACGCTGCCATTTTATCTGGAAAGACTTTATATACCGGACCCGGTCAACAACGGACGGTTGGACCATGAAGTCTTCTATGAAGCTTTGTCTGATTCCGGCTATGTCGTCGCTTTGCCGGAGACTGGCCAAGAGCCTTTCAGTGACAGCGCCGCAGACTGGAAAAAGCAACTCCAGGGTAGCGGTATTTCTAACCTTTCCCTGGCCCTGCCTGTCACTGTTTTGGATAAAAATGTTGTGCTGGGGCTTTCCTATAACAATTGTGGTGATTTTTTTGATTTTGACAAAAATGAAACCTACCTTGACCCACATCCCGGTTATCTGGAATACCATATGCCAACACTGGTCGAAAATGAAGCCGATTCTACGATTGTCAACTGGTATGATTTTACCCGTCAGAGAGAAGGAAGTAGGGCAGAATTTCAGGGTGCTGTCGCCATTGATCTGACCCCGGTCATCAAACTGGGATTGTCCGTTTCCTGGTTTTCCGGTGAAACCGACGACCGACAGAGTTTCAACAAAGTAGGATATTTCAATCTGATTGACCAGAACCAATTCAAATGGTCCTATGACACTCTGGATATTTACACAAAAGGCACATCAACTTTTCGTGGCATTCATAGTGAAATTGGTATGCAACTGATATATGATGCTTTCAGTTTTGGGTTGGACCTGAGATTGCCGATGACTATTAAAAGGGAATGGGATTATAATGTTATTCAAACTGATTCCACTGGCGTTTTGAAAAATCAGCAAAAGGGAACTGATGAACTTTCCATACCCTTCAGTTATGCTTTGGGTGTCAATTTTCATCCCATCAGCAATTTCATCTTTTCAATGGACTATGACCTGAGAAAATATTCAGAAGCTGAATGGAAATTCGCTGATGATGATACCACCCGGAGGACATGGGTTGACCAGAACATTATCAGGTTTGGCATCGAGTTTTCACCTGCCAAAATGCTTGATTTTCGTCTGGGATACCGGTCTGTGCCACAGATCTTTATTCCTGACGGAGCGGCTGAAAAAGACAAGGGCCCTGAAAACAATAGTTACACCCTGGGAATCGGGTTGAATTTTGGAAAATTCGGCACCCTCAACGGGGCCTGGGAATATGGATTGTTGAAATATTCCGACAATTATTTCAGCAATACCAATTATGCAAAAGAAGTAACGACTAAAATATCCCTTGGATATATTTATAAATTTTAAGGTAAGAAGGAGGATTCGATGAAGAAAATTGTGAGTTTTGGACTAATGCTGGTATTGGCAATGCATGCTTTTGGGCAGATACCATCATTAATTGAAGTAACAGCTGAAAACTTTGGACCCTATTTTCAAAGTGATTTTAAAAATGTTTTACTCTATGTACCCCAGGGAGTGGATACCATTGTTCTGGGAAGTAGTGGATTTAATTACTCCACTGAAGATACGGTCCCGATGGTCATTGAACATCCTGTTGTGATCATGGCGGCGGCCGGCCTGGAAGAAAAACCTGTTTTTACCCATCCCAACACCGGATTTGTAAGTGGCGAACCCAATGCCGCGATGGAAATTTTCAGGATCTGCAATGATGTGGAATTTCACGGTGTCCGCTTTGTGGGCAATCATGAATCCAGCAATGGCTGTAAATATGGCTGCCGTTATGGTGACTGGATTGAGCCCGGCACTGAAAGGCCGGTGAAGGCCAAGACCGGTGCACGAATTGTTTTTGACAATTGTGAAATGGAAGGCTTTCATTCACTCGGAGATGATTCCCAACAGGGAAATTTTCTTTATTACCTGAGACCAGATGATACGAGTCTCGACCATTTAAGAAATACCCGGGTTTTCTTTAATAATTGTATCATTAAAGATATTGGAGATGAAGCGATTCGAATTGCAGAAAACGAAAAGTACGGCGGTACAAATGGCGTCAATGCTTTGGATACATTGGTGGTTACCAATTGCACCTTTGAAGATATTGATGCTGAATGTCTTCGCTTTTACGCAGACAAGGATACAGGACAGGAAGGGTCCACTTATGTCGATGGTTATGTCCTGGTGGACCATGTTACCGTAGTCAATTGCTCACCAAGATTCATTTATGCCAAAAACTATCGTGCTGTCACAGTCCGCAACATTCTCATCGCTCATGGCCGTAGTCCCTCGGCTTCCCGTGGAGACCGGGGCGATTACAATATTCAAATTCAACTCAGCGGCAGTACGGTTTCACATATCGATACTTTTGATGTTTACTTTACCATGGATTATGATCCCAGAATCGGTGCCACAAAAGGCGGCTATGTTGATGAATCGACGATCTACGGATATGACCCTATGTTTGAGGATTATGAAAACGGAAACTATACACTGGCTGAAGGTTCTCCAATGTATTATTTGTCATCGGATGCAACTGCCATTGGAGATTTACGCTGGGCAACCCATATGCCGGTGGCAATTGAGGATGAAGAAATTGTAACCGGTCAATTTGAACTGATGCAAAATTATCCTAATCCTTTTAATCCGGCGACAGTTATAAAATTTGCCTTACCGAAAACTGCTGTAACGACTCTCACAATCTATAATATGCTTGGGCAGGAAGTCGTCAATCTTGTAAACAACCAGAATTACACGGCCGGACAATATGAAGTGAACTTTGATGCTTCTCATTTGACATCAGGTGTTTATTTCTATCGTCTTGAATCGGGTGATTTCAATGCTACAAAGAAAATGATTTTTCTTAAATAATGAACGAGGAGAAGATATGAAACGAAAATTTTGGTCAATTTTGCTGGTTATGGCGATGACTTTTTTCATGGCCAGTGCAGCGGTGATACAGGTGGCTGAGGGTACAGATGTACTCAGTGCAGCCTTAAGTTCTGCTGCTGATGGAGATATTATTGAACTGACTACCAGTGGTGGTATCTATGCGGAAAGCGCCAAGTTTTCCAGCATCAGCAAGAGCATCACCATACGGGCTGCCGAAGGACTGAGCAGTAAGCCGGTGATCCGGACACCGGAAGCCGATTACATGTTCAAACTGACGGGCGTGAATGCTCGGTATGTTTTTGAAGGTTTAGAACTTGACGGCACCAATGGCACCGGTGCCGCTGTGGCAAAATATTTTTTGCGGGTAGACAATGCCGATACATCAGGCACTATGAGCCTTAGTGTTCTTGATTGTTATATCCATGATTTTACCGATAAATTTATCAAGCCCTATGCAAATTGCGGTATTGAAGAGTTTATCGTCGATAACTGTGTATTCAGTGGTGGTGCTTCTGAAGGTTTGGTACTTTTTTCCGGATCATCTTCAGACCCGGCAGTCTATATGAAAAAAGCCACCATCACCCATTCAACCTTTAAGCAGATTGAAAGAGAAGCCATTAAAGGGCAGACCTATGACAAAACAGAGGTGTTGATTGACCGGTGCACCTTTTTTGATTGCGGCAATGTTGAAAAAAAATCCATGCTGTACTTTCGCAATATGGATCAGGTGGAAGTAAAAAACAGTATTTTTGCCAACAATCAAAATACCGATGAAGGTGAAGAATTTGTGGACATGAACTCTGCTGTATCGCTGTTCCACCACAATGTTGTCTGGGACATTGCCAATATGGAAGTTGGAAACGGGACTGTTACTGATACTCTTCATTCAGATCCTGATTTTGTTGATGCAACCAACGGAGATTTTACCCTACCGTCAGGCTCTGTGCTTTTGACTTTTGCCGATGATGGCGGAGCAATTGGTGATCCAAGATGGGTTCCTGCCGCCCCGGAACCTACTGTGATACAGGTTGCTGAAGGCACCGATGTACTCAGTGCTGCGATCAATGGTGCCAAAGATGGTGATATCATTGAATTGACTACCAGTGGTGGTATCTATGCAGAAAGTGCCAAGTTTGCCAGCATCAGCAATAGCATTACCATACGGGCTGCCGAAGGACTGAGCAGTAAGCCAGTGATTCGGACACCGGAAGCCGATTACATGTTCAAACTGACGGGTGTGAATGCCAGATATGTTTTTGAAGGTCTGGAACTTGATGGTGCCAATGGTACCGGTACAGCTGTAGCAAAATATTTTTTACGGGTGGATAATGCCGATCCAACAGGCAACATGGACCTGATAGTTGATGATTGTTATATCCATGATTTCACTGATAAATTTATCAAACCCTATGCAAATTGCGGCATGGACACATTAAAAATAACAAATTCTGTTTTCCATACCGGCGCTTCAGAAGGCATTGTGCTTTATTCCGGCTCCTCCGGGGATCCGGCAGTGGTGATGAATGATGCCATTATTGAAAACTGTACTTTTTATGCGGTGGAACGTGAGGCTATCAAAGGTCAGACCCATCCCGATACCAAAGTACTTGTCAATCATTGTACTTTCTATGATATCGGAAGAAATGATAAAAAAGCCATGATCTATTTCCGCAACATGGAAAATGTGGAAGTCAAAAATTGTATCTTCTCCGAAAATGATAATGCCGATGCTGAAAAATTTGCTGATTTTGCTTCAGCCTCCAGTCTGTTCCATCATAACGTGGTTTGGGCCACTACCAATTTCGAAGTTGGCAATGCGACGGTCAGTGATACAATCCACATTGATCCTGCCTTTGCCGATCCGTCACAGGGAGATTTTACATTACCGGGTGGTTCTCCATTGTTGACTTACGGTGATGACGGCGGGCCGTTGGGTGATCCAAGATGGGCTCCATTGGATGGGAAATTTATCCTGAAGGTCTATACTGAAGGCAAGGGTACGGTCACCCTGGATCCTCCGGGTGGTCTCTATGACAGTGCCACGGTTGTGACCCTGACAGCCGTTGCTGATGAATATTACGCCTTTCATCATTGGTCAGATAATGTCTTTGTCTTTCCGCCGAACAATCCGACAGCCGTGATAACTCTGACCCAAAATATGGATGTGGTGGCTTATTTTATTCCGACTATCGAAGAGCGACAGATTGTGATTGATTCCATTGGTCTCGGACATGTAGAAATTGAAAAAATATCCAATTTTAATGTTGCAGGTTACTATGAAACCGATTCTCTGGTATTGACTCCGGTTGCTGATTCTACAACCTGGGAATTTGCTTACTGGGTAAATGAGGCTGGTGATTCTTTGGATAATACTGCTCCACTATCTTACAAAGTTGCAGAAGTCGATACATTCTTCATTGCTATGTTCAGAAGTACACTTCCACAGGTGACTTTGACGGACTCTATTGAAGGAATGGGTTCATTAACAATTACTCCGAGACCAGTTTCCGGATTTACAACCTATGATGTTGGCCAGGAAGTAACGATCACAGCAGCACCTGCAATGGGTTGGGAATTAGTAGCCTGGAGAGGCGATGTAAGTGGCAATACATTAACAATTACCCTGACTTTGGATGCTGATAAAATTGCTATTGCAGAATTTAGTGAAATAATTAGTATTGATGGTGAATTGTTAGTCGATGCCAGTTGGGATTTGCGGGATGCACTTGAATGGGCCAAAAACAACAGTACAGTAGATTTGATTAGATTGACGGAAACCGGTCCTTACACACTGGCAGAAGAAGATCGGGTTGATGGTAAAATCCCTTATCTTAACATCGATTTTCCGATTACAATAGCTGGTGCTGATAGTGTCAAGCCTGTAATAAAAGGTTTTGGCGAAGGCGGATCAGAGGGCCTTTTCAGATTACGTGCCAATGGTCATTTGACTTTGGACAATATTGTCGTTAATGGATATTTTTCTGAAGGCAAACCAACCAAGTATATTATCCGTTCTGATGATGGCGGCGATTCAATTCATGTTTCATTAAAAGCCACAAATTGTGATTTTTTGGGAACCATGGAAGCATTTTATAAAAATTATGCCGGCGTAAACCTTGATATGTTGAGTTTGGTAAATTGTACGGTTACTGAAATCGGTAAAGAAATGATTTTTCTGAATTCTGTTGGTGATGCTTCAAATGTTGAATTGATTAATTCTACTTTTACCCAGGTTGGCCGTCAGATTATTTACTGTATGAATATGTCTCCCAAAATTGTTGTTGACCATGTAACCATTGACAGCTGTGGTTATGGATATGGAACAGAAGGCGCAAAATTCCCTGCTTTCCGTTGCGAAGGTGTTACAGATATGTCCGTCACCAATTCCATTGTGTCAAATATGCCTTTTGATGGTGTTGATTATATACCCTATGCGGTACGCATTACCGGTGAAAATTCAATCATTGATGATTGTTTGTTCTTTAATACTCCAACAAAACTGGATATGCGGGACGGTGCAGTAATTGGTGCTGATAATTATTGGTATGATCCAATGTTTGCCTATACTTATTCCGGAGATTTGACCCTGACCGATGGTTCTGTTGCCTATCATCTCTCTGATGACGGAACTGCTGCTATTGGTGACCTGAGATGGGCGACCAGTAAAAATGTGACTCAATATCATGCTCTTGACCTGGTGGTTGGTGATCATGGAACAGTTTCAGCTGATCCTGCCCCTGGGGCAAAATTTTATGTACCCGGAACAGTGGTGACATTGACAGCAGATGCTGATTCCCTGTACAAATTCGGCAACTGGTCCGGAGATGCAACAGGTGTGGATCCAGTGGTTTCTGTCACCATGGATGCAGACAAAGTTGTTGAAGCAGTCTTTAACAAAGCCTATTTTGATGTTACTTTGAATGTCAATATGAGTTACTGGGCAGCTACAGATCGATTCAGTCCCGGAGTTGATTCTGTTGATTGTGCCGGCACAATGAATGGTTGGGGTAGTGGCCCATTAATGACTGATGAAGATGGTGATACTGTGTACACCTATTCAATTAAAGTTGATGAAAACTATCCAGACCTGGAATTCAAGTTCCGCATAAACCGTTCATGGGATGCTGACAAATCAGAATTTCCAAATGGTGGGTCAAACAGAACACTGACTGTTACACAAGATGTTGAATTAACCTACTGGTTCAACAACGAAGAACCACCTGAAGTCAGCATAGTTGAAGAACTGGTCCCGATGGAATATGATTTGTCACAAAACTATCCGAACCCCTTCAATCCATCCACAAACATAAAGTTTGCGCTCAAAGCTGATGGAATGACTACTCTGGTTGTTTATGACGTGCTGGGACGCGAAGTTGCCACTTTGATGAATCATGATATGAAAGCCGGTTATCATCAGGTGACTTTTGATAATATCAATCTTTCTTCCGGTGTTTATATTTACAAACTGACTTCCGGTAATTTCACTGCTGTTAAAAAAATGATGTTTTTAAAATAAGTTTTTCAGATTATGGGCAGGCTTTGAGGGTCTGCCCATAGTTTTTTTTAGTTAATTAGAATTGGCTGAGTATAATTTGGGTGAAAAGGAATCGAACCAAAATGCAAAAAGCTGTTTTACTCTCAATTATTAAAATGTTTTGTATCCTGACGGCTTTGTTTGCAAGCCTGGAGGCTACAGAATATTTTGTCTCCACAGCATCAGAAATTACATCCACACTGAAGAATGTTTTACCCGGCGATACATTGACTTTGACCAATGGCACCTGGGATAGCCAAATTATTGAATTTGAAGCCGATGGCACCAGTAGTGCGCCAATTCTCATGCGTGCAGAAAATCCCGGACAAGTGATCCTCAAAGGTGGCAGTTGGCTGGAAATCAGTGGTAATTGGCTGATTGTTGATGGATTATGTTTCCTGGGTGGCTACAGTACGGGACATTCGGTGATTGAGTTTCGTGGTGATCACGGCCGTGCCCACAACTGCCGTCTCACCAATTCTGCTATTATTGATTACAATCCGGCCAACAAAGATACAGACTATAAATGGGTGGGAATGTATGGTCAGAATAACCGTGTGGATCATTGCCATTTCGAAGGGAAAGAGCATAGCGGAACAACTTTTGTTATTTGGCTGACAACCGAAGAGGATCGCAATAATTACCATTTAATTGACCATAATTATTTTGGCTCCAGACCTGATCTTGGATATAATGGTGGTGAAACAATCAGAATAGGAACATCTGATCATTCTATGACTGATTCCTATTCCATTGTCGAATACAATGTCTTCGAGGAATGTGATGGTGAAACCGAAATCATTTCTAATAAAAGTTGCGAAAATACATACCGCTATAACACTTTTAGAAAATCTATTGGCACACTAACTTTACGTCATGGTAATCGCTGCTATGTCTATTCAAATTACTTTTTTGGTGAAAAAAAATACGATACCGGAGGTGTTCGAATTATCGGGGAAGATCACCAGGTTTACAACAATTATTTTCAGGATCTTAATGGCTCAGGGTATAAATCTGCATTAACAATTGTTGAAGGCGTCGAAAATTCTCCTCTGAATCGATATTTCCAGGTGAAAAATACACTGGTCGCCTTTAATACTTTTGTCAACTGCAATAATGTATTCAAACTGGGATATGGAACAAGCGACGACCAGACTTTACCGCCCATTAATTGCACCATCGCAAACAATGCGGTTTACTCACAGGATGATGCCATTGAATATGGTGACGATGAATCTAAGCCTGTGGACTTTAAATGGGAAGGCAATATTATGATTGGTGATTATGAAGATGATGATCCCGGCGGCATTGTCTGGGTTGATCCAAAGTTGGTTTATAATGCTGAAGATTCCATCTATCGCCCTGCAGATGATAGCCCGCTTTTGAATGCTGCTGTCGGTGCTTATGATGTCCCTTTTGACATTGACGGACAGACCCGCACAACACCTTTTGAAGTTGGTTGTGATGAACAGAGTTCAGAGGCCATCACCAATCGTCCATTATCCAAAAAAGATGTCGGTATTCATTGGGAAATCATTGAGATAAAAAATCTTTATGTGGATGCCGCTGAAAATAATCTGCAGGAAGCCATCGAAATGATTGGGGAGCAGGACACAATTTTTTTGACGACGTCCGGTGGTGTTTATGAAGTTGATAATAACATTCCAGTTAACAAAAAAGTGACTATTCTAGCAAATACGGAGGAAAAACCCATCATCACCCGAAAAAGTGACAGCAATCCCGATGCATGTATTTTTGAGATGAAAGCAACTGGAAATTTGAACCTTGACGGTGTGATCCTTGATGACAGCAATAAAGCCTGCAAATCTCTGATTGCATCGTCTCACAATCCTTTCAGTCAATATTACAAAGTGAAACTCAACAATTGTACTCTTCAAAATGTTCAGGACGGGCAATTCCTACTGGCAAATGCCGGTACAAAAGCGGATTCGCTGATTTTCACCCATTGTACTTTCGCCAGTGGGGGCCGCGCTGCTTTCAAGCTGAATAGTGAAGCCGAAGGAAGCGCCCTTTTCAATACAACTTACCTGGAATTGAACAATTGCACTTTTTGGAATATTGCTGAAGAAGCAGTTTCCATTTATGGCGGTGATTCCGTTCCCTTCACTTTTGGGCCTTCGGTAAAAATCAATCACTGCACCTTTGATCATTGCGGGAATGACGGGTGGGCCACGCTGAATTTGCGGGAGATTGATCTGGCGACAGTAACCAACTCTATCTTCACCAATTGTTCCCCGAATGCCAGTCCAATAGCGCTTTACGGCTGGTCTTATATTGAGTACTGTGATATTTATAATTGTGATTCCCTTTCATTGAACCGGGGCGCTAATATCAAAGAGGGAATGGTCAGTGTTGATCCGGGCTATCGAAATTCAGCCGCGGGCGATTTTACTCTTGGCAGCCATTCACCGGTTTATGGCCTTGGCAATGACGGATTGTCCCTGGGCGATTTGCGCTGGGTTGATGAATCCTATGTCGCGCTGGAGCATGAAGAGGAGTTTGCTGAAGCCTGCATAGTCGCTGGTAATTATCCCAATCCTTTCAATGGCACGACCAAAATCTTTTACACTATCAGCGAGGGGACAAGGGTAAAGATCGGGATTTATAATCTTCAGGGACAAAATGTATTTAAGCAATCGTTGGTCCATAAACAGGCCGGTAAATATTTATTCGATTGGTCACCGGTCAGTCAGCCTTCGGGAATTTACTATTGCAAAATCACAACAGAAGCAAGACGCCTCATATGGCCAATGCTCTATATAAAATAGGATACTTAATTATGAAAAAATTGATTGGAAAAATTATTTTTTTATCCTTGTTCACAATCCTTGTTTCGGCAGAAAAAACGGAACTATTGACGCTGGATTTTGAGCATTTACAATACGCAAAAACCCAGGTAGGCCGCAAAGACGAAGCTTTATATCCTGCCTATCGCTATTTATTGAAAATTGCTGATGAAGCACTGACGGAAGGTCCGTGGTCAGTAATGGATAAGCCGGTAACCCCACCCTCCGGTGACAAGCACGATTATATGAGTCTGAGCCCTTACTGGTGGCCGGATCCGGAAAAAGCCGATGGTCTGCCTTACATTCGGCGTGATGGCGAGGTAAACCCGGAACGGGAAAAATTTGATAAGCGATCCTTTGTTCATGTTCATGAAAATGCTTTGGTCCTGGCGATTGCCTATTACTTTTCCGGTAAAGAAAAATATGCCAAAAAATCTGCCGGGCTCTTACGAACATGGTTCATCAACGAGAATACCAAAATGAACCCCAACCTGAATTTTGGCCAGGGAGTACCGGGAAAGGAACCAGGGCGGGGTGTCGGCCTTATTGAAATGAAAAATTTGATCGATGTGCTAGATGCCATTATCCTGATAAAGGATTCAAGATATTGGACTGGAAATGACCAAAAACAGATGGACCAGTGGCTCAAAGACTATTTCAGATGGATGCAAACCAGTCCTATTGCCAAAGAGGAGCAGGAACATAAAAATAATCATGGTTCCTGGTTTGATGTGCAATATGCTCATATTGCCTATTATCTGGGAGAATATGAAGAAGCCAAAAGAATTTTGTCCGCTTTTCCCAAAGAGCGTATCGCCCACCAGGTCAAAACTGACGGCAGTCAGCCCTATGAACTGGAACGAACCCGGGCCTTCACCTACTCTCTGTTTAACCTGCGGGCCCACATGTTGGCGGCGGAACTGGGAAAAAAACTGAATATTGATATTTATAATTATACAACATCGGAGGGTGCCGGAATCAGAAAAGCGATTGAATTTCTGGTGCCTTATGCTACTGATACGGCAAAATGGCCTTACCGGCAAATTACCAGCTGGCAGAAAGGTTTCAATGATCTTTATCTGGTTTTGAAGTCCGCTGCCCGGGCCTATGATGATGATGGCTTTGAAAAAACAGCCGTCCATATACCTGTAGAAAAACAACGGGCGTTTCTGGTAGACCTATTGTATCCCTCAATGAAAAAATAACAGGATTAAAAATGAACCATGATAAAATTTTGCTGTATGTATTTTTGATAATATTATTTTATAATTGCCACACATCCAGTGTAAAGGAGAAATGGATACCGGATATATTAAATCCAGATTCGAAAGTTTTTCTGCCGGATTTTTCCTATGCCGGGTATCATTGGGGCGAGAAAACAATTCCACAATTACCGACAACCATAAAAGCCCTTGATTTTGGTGTCATTCCCGATGATGATGAAGATGACACCCAGGCCCTGAAAAAGGCTTTTGCAGCAGCCCACGATCAGGAAGGTCCGGTTGTGCTTCAATTGCCAGCCGGAAAACTCATTGTCCGGGATATTCTTTATATTGAGCGCAGTGATTTTGTTCTCCGTGGTGCCGGCAGTGACAATCAGGGAACAGTGCTTTATTATCCAATTCCACTCAATGATTTACCTATGCCCGAAGGAATGGAAGAACTCAGGGAATACCTGATAATCAATGACAAAGTCCAGTATATCAAGGACATGGATGTAAAAGTGCCCTTTTCTCTCTATGCCTGGACTGGTGGATTTATCTGGACTCGGGTAAAAGGCAAACGCATTAAACCCTACATGGACCAATACAATACCGAGCCGAAGGTTTTGGCAAAAGTCATATTCGGAAAACGTAGTGAGCATACCGTCACAGTAGAAAATACTGAAAATCTCAAAGTTGGCGAAATTGTCAGCCTCCATTGGTACAACAAAACGGGTGAAAATGGTTCTCTTATCGACCACATGTACAATACCCGTGATCTCTTCATTGGCTCCCGTCACTGGGATAATCCCGGCTATCCGCTCATTACTCAGGAAGTGACCATCACAAAAATATGCGGGAATACCATCACAATCAAGTCGCCGCTGATGCATGATTTACGTCCGGAATGGTCGCCGATCATTGTGGAATGGCAACATCTCAAAGAGGTGGGGATCGAGCACCTGCGTTTTGATTTTCCCTATGATCTGTACAATGCTCATCATGTAGAAGACGGTTACAGTGCCATCTTCCTCACCGGCCTGGCCCATTCCTGGGTCCGGAATATCAAGGTCAACAACGGTGATAATTGTATCCTCACCGAAGACTGTGCCAATGTCACCATTGAAAATATTGAAACGACCGGAAGGACTTTTCATTACACTTTGGAATTGGGCAATGTATACAACATGCTTTGCAAAAATATCACAGTCAATGCGCCCTGCATTCATTCCCTCAGCTGCAATACCGGAACCCGTCGTTCTGTTTTCACCGATTGTGATATTAACATGCAGGCAACCCTTGATCAGCATAGCGGCGCCAACATGCAAAATCTATTTGACAATATTCGCATCACAGAGCGGGAACCTTTTCACACCTTTATCACAGGTGGCGGTGCCAAATACTGGAAACCCAGCCATTGTGCCTATGCCACCTTCTGGAATATTGATGTGAATTTCGATTATCCCCATTTTTCTCGGAAACCGATCAAAATCGAGGGAATCCAGGATGGTCCGAATGTGCGCCTGATTGGCATCCACGGCAATTATTCAATGGAAATTTCCTATGGCCCGGATGCCTATATCGAAGGAATGAATAAACCAGACATTGCTGTAATATCGCTATATCACTATCAGTTGGAAAAAAGAATGAAACAGAATTTGAGATGATGATGGGAAAAGAACCAAAAAACTTTCATGCCGAATTTTTTAAGGAATTGCAAACTTATGCAACCGAGATGCCCCGAACTCCTTTTCAGGACAATTTCGAAGTTGAAGCCCGGTTTAGAGAGGTTTGTAATAATTTAGCAAGCCTGTTGGCGCCACTCTATATGGTAACAGGGGCTTGCCGACATCACTCTTTTGTACTGATAACTGGAATGAAGAGGAATCATAATGAAACGTAATATTCAATTATCCATTTTGTTACTTCTGCTAAACGGCCTGTTTCTGTTTGGAAATGTCACTCGTCCCTACGTGGGAAAAATTGAGATTGCCCCGCATCGACTAATATTTTTACTGAACAACGACTGGCAGTATCTGGAAGATAATTGTCCCACGATGACTGACCTGGGAAATTCTGCGGTGCCCTGGCAAAATATCAATTTGCCGCATACCTGGAATGCGTTTGATGCCACGGACAATAATCCGGGTTATCGTCGGGATATCAGCTGGTACAAAAAAGAAATTTTTATTCCGAAACTTAAATCCGATCAGAAGTTATATCTCTGTTTTGAAGGTGTAAATATAGTATGTGATGTTTTTGTGAATGACAAACGCGCCGGTGGACATGTGGGCGGTTATGTGGGATTTGAAGTGGATATTACTGATTTCGTGAAATTTGGCAAAACCAATTCTATTCGGGTGAAAGTAGATAATTCCATCAATCGTGAAATTATTCCGTCACAGAAATCTGATTTTTTCATTTATGGCGGCATTACCCGAGACGTTTATCTGAAAGTGTTAAACCCGGTTCATATTTTCGGAATGAAAATTTTTACACCGCAAGTCACTGAAAAAGAGGCGCAAACTTATGTGACTGTATCAGTACAAAGCAATACCGGGAAAACTCAATCTATAATCATAAAATTACTCAATAACGACGGTTTGGTTGTTGGTGAAAAAGCTTTAGACCAAAAATTGAACAAAGGGCAAAATGAGGTGAAAATTGATTTGCCAACTTTGAAAAATCCGCAGCTTTGGTCGCCAGATTCACCAAATCTTTATTCACTGGAAATCACTTTGGAAAACAGTGATCAATTGTTGCAAAAATTTGGATATCGCTGGTTTGAATTTAAAGACAAGGGGCCCTTTTATCTGAACGGCAGGAGGTTGTTGTTGCGGGGGACCCATCGTCATGAGGAATGGGCGGGTTACGGAGCCGCTATGCCCAATGAACTTCATCGCCGGGATATGGAGATGATCAAGGATATGGGCGCAAATTTTGTTCGATTGGCGCATTATCCACAAGACCCGGAAATCTATAAAGCCTGCGATGAACTCGGCTTACTGGTTTGGGATGAATTGCCCTGGTGTCGGGGTGGAGTAGGGAATGATGTCTGGCAGGAAAATACACAACAATTATTCGAAGAGCAGATCAATCAGAATTTCAACCATCCCAGCATTATACTCTGGTCCATTGGCAATGAAATGTACTGGCTGCCGGATTTCGAAGGTGGTGATGACAAAGAAAAACTGGTGACCTTTGCAAAAGAACTTAATGACATAGCTCACAAAATGGACCCGCAACGCAAAACCACCATGCGTAAATTTTACGATGGTGCTGATATTACTGATGTCTTTTCACCCTCAATCTGGGCCGGCTGGTATTCCGGTGTTTACAAAACCTATGAAAAAGCTTTGCTTACCTCCCGTGCAAAATACAGACATTTTCTCCATGCAGAATATGGCGGTTCCAGCCATGTCGGGCGTCATTCAGAAAATCCCATTTCCGGCGAAGGCCAGGTCAAAGAGGATGAATGGGCCGAAAGTCCTAATATGATCAATGTGGACCGCATTGCATCAGTGGGTGACTGGAGCGAAAATTATATTGTTGACCTCTTTGACTGGCACCTGAAAACCACAGAACAATTGGATTGGTTTATCGGCAATGCACAGTGGGCATTCAAGGATTTTGGTACACCTCTCCGTCCTGAAAATCCAATTCCCTACATGAACCAGAAGGGATTGGTTGACCGTGATGGAAACCCCAAAGATGCCTACTATGTGTTTAAAAGTTATTGGACAAATAATCCTGCTTTCTGCTATATCGAATCCCACACATGGCCCGAAAGATACGGAAAACCCGGTGAAAAGAAAGAACTTTGTGTCTTCAGCAATTGTCAGGAGGTGGAAATGGTGGTCAATGGCCTTTCTTATGGGAAAAAAAGGCGTGATATTAATGATTTTCCGGCAGCAGGATATCACTGGAACGTTGAATTTGATGATGGGAAAAATGAAATTTTGGCGATTGGATATAATGGTGAAAAGCAAGCCTGTTTTGACAAAATTGAAATTACTTATACTGCTCGAAAAATCGGAACACCTGAAGAAATTCTGTTGACGGCTAAAAAACTGGACAATGGAAATTATCTGATCACTGCGAGAGTTGTTGACAAACAGGGTACCACCTGCCTGGATTTTAATGAACGGGTCTATTTTGATTGTAACGGGGGCGGATATTTGAAAGAAAACCTGGGAACACCGACAGGTTCCCGAATTCTTGAATTTGCCAGTGGAAGGGCGCATATTGAATATGTGCCTGAGCCGGGTTTGTCCGGTATCATTGAAGCCAGGACTCAGGATTTTAAAGGAAGTTATCTGGAGATAAAAAATTAATTTAGCCACAGAATTACACAGATATACACTGATGAATAATTTAATATGATCACCCCTGAATCCCCTCCTTGCCAAGGAGGGGGAACAAAAGGAGAGGTTTTTATTTTTTAGGACACCATGAAAAAAATAACATTATTACTACTCATCATGTTCTTTACAATCGGTTGCTCATCGAAACATAAAATTGATGTGAATGTTGTTCAAATCGACAAAGAACGAATCCTGGCATCAGCCAATCAATATCTAATAGAAGAACCAATCACGATTACTGAATTCACCTGCGACAGAAGTCTTGGAGGAATTCATGATTTTTATTCCGAAGGCGACTATTGGTGGCCGGACCCGGAAAATCCGGTTGGACGACCCTATATTCGTCGTGATGGGATGAGCAATCCTGATAATTTTACCGAACATCGTGAAGTATTACGTCGAATGAGTATTCAGGTGGCAAATCTTACGGCAGCCTATAAAATCACAAAGGATGTAAACTATGCCCAAAAATCAATCGCACATCTGCAAGCATGGTTTGTAAATAGTGACACAAAGATGAATCCCAATATGAATTTTGCACAAGCTATCAAAGGCATCTGTCCGGGAAGGGGTGTCGGCCTGATTGATGGCATTCACCTGGTTGAACCAGCACGCTGCATTGAAATTTTATCCAAAAACAAAATGATAGATGATTCTGATTTTAAAGCGATGAAACTATGGTTTGCCGATTTTCTGGAATGGATGACCACCCATGAATATGGCATTGATGAGCGAGAGCGCAAAAATAATCATGGCACCTGCTGGGTGATGCAAGTGGCCGAATTCTCAAAACTTATTGGTAATGAAAAATTGTTTGATTATTGTAAAAATCGCTACAAAACAGTACTTTTACCCAATCAATTGGCATCTGATGGAAGTTTTCCATTGGAACTCAGTCGCACAAAGCCCTATGGTTATTCCCTGTTCAATTTGGATATGATGGCGATGGTCTGTCATATTTTATCCACAGAAAAGGACAATTTGTGGAACTACAAAATGCCTGAGAAATATGTTGGAATGGAAGAAGCAATGGCTTTTATTTTTCCTTTCATTTATGATAAATCAAAATGGCCATATCCGCCGGATGTTATGTACTGGGATGAGTGGCCGGTTCGTCATCCGGCATTGTTATGTGCTGGTTTGGCTTATGGAAATCAGGAATATATTGATTTGTGGAAAACGTTAAAGCCATTACCCGAAAGTGATGAAGGCTTACGTAATTTTCCGATTCGTGAGCCTGTTTTATGGATAAAAAAATAAGGAGATAAAAATGAGGATGTTATTGCTGATTATTTTTATGGCGGTACTTTGGAGCAACTGTAGCAGTGAAAACAAGACCATCCCGATTGACTCGGTCATGAAAATCGCCCAGCAACAATATAATGCCCTGTTGGTAGAAATTGATGGAAAGAAATTGTTGCCAAGAACCATTGAAAAGGGTGAATTAAAACTGGTTGAGCCTGAAGACTGGACAAGCGGTTTTTTTCCGGGCGCCTTGTGGTATCTTTATCAATATTCCGGCGATGAAAAATGGAAGGCAGCAGCTGAGAAATATTCATCTCTCCTAGAAGATATTCAATATTTTACAGGAAACCATGATATTGGTTTTATGATGTATTGCAGTTACGGCAATGGATATCGAATAACTAAAAATAAACAATACAGAGAACTTTTGATTCAATCAGCAAAAAGCCTGTGCACCCGCTACAACCCGAAAGTCGGATGTATCCGGTCCTGGGACTGGAATCAAAAAAAATGGCAATACCCTGTGATTATAGACAATATGATGAACCTGGAACTGCTGCTGTGGGCCTTCCATGAGACCGGGGATTCTTCATTTTTTAAGATTGCTGTTGCTCATGCTGATAACACAATGAAAAACCACTTTCGTGAGGATTTTTCGACCTATCATGTGGTGGATTATGATCCGAAGACCGGCCAACCCCGTATCAAACAGACCTGGCAGGGACTGTCCGATAGCTCCGCCTGGGCCCGTGGGCAGGCCTGGGGACTTTACGGCTTTACGATGATGTATCGAGAAACCGGCAATTTGAAATATCTGAAGCTTGCTGAAAAGATCGCTGAATTTATATTAAAACATATTCCCCATGATATGGTGCCTTACTGGGATTTTGATGTGGATAGCGACAGTGAACCCCGGGATGCATCGGCCGCCGCAATCATGGCTTCGGCCTTTTTTGATCTCAGTAAATATGGTTCAGAAAGCAGCGGAAAATATCTCAATGCGGCGATCAAAATATTGCAGTCCCTGTCCAGTGAAAAATATCTCGCAAAACCCGGAGAAAACAACCATTTCATCCTGATGCACTCAGTGGGTAGTAAGCCGGGACAATCAGAAATCGATGTTCCCTTGAATTATGCAGATTATTATTACATGGAAGCCTTGCTGAAAGCATCGAGAAGGATGCAATAGAATTTTTCCCTGTCCTTTGGCAATTGGCGGCAGAAACTGTATATTTGCCCTATGGATGAAATTTTTAAAAGAGTGGGCAAAAAGGGTGGAGAATTGTACAATCGGGCGCGATGGTACTGGCAATCAGCTGCTGGCACTGAGCAAGATGCCATTAAATCCGAATATATTCTGGGTCGTCATCTCGCCAGTGACCTGCCGGGCCATGTGAAAATCGACGATAGCCCGGATTTAAATGACCGGGTCCGGCACATCGGGCGCTCCTTGGAAAATCGGCTGAAAAACAAGGACCGCAGCTTCCGGTACACCATCCTTGAATCCGGAAATCTGAACGCCTATGCCTTACCGGGTGGATTTATTTTTATTACTCTGGGACTACTGGACCAGATCCGAGATTACCCCGATGAAATTGCTTTTGTGCTCGGACATGAGATCATGCATGTGGTGCTGGGCCATCCGCTGAAACGGATTTTTAACGGCTATGGAACAAAATTACTGAAAGTCATTCTTGCCAATTATTCCAAAACTGGCGCTGTCACGAGGCAGGTTATCGATCAATTTATGTCAGGCCAGTATTCACAGGACATGGAATTTGAAGCCGATGCCGGCGGAAAAATCCTGATGCAGGCAGCCGGGTATAATGCTGAAAAATCTGTCCGCCTGCTGCATCGGTTAAAAGGAGTTTCCGGGCAGAAAGGCAGATTATATAATTACTTTTCTTCTCATCCGCCATTGGAAAAAAGAATTGAAAAACTGGTGTAACCAATCATTGGCAAACCGATCATAGATACCGAAAAATTGAATAAATAAATGGAGATGTGTTCAATGGAAGCGGTAAAAAATATTGACCAATTAAAAAAAGAAGAAACCATCAAAATTGTTATTTTTTACACGGAAAAATCCCAGAAAAGCCTCGAGACTCTGGAAATTTTTAAAGAGTTGAAAAATGATTATCCCGATGTGCCGGTTTATTCCGTCAATGCCTCGGAAATCAAAACCATTCATCCGATATACAAAATTGATTCGGTCCCTGCAGTGCTGGTTATTCGTAAAAATGAAAATTTTAATGTTATTTATGGCAAACAAAAGAAATCCTATTATGAAATGATTTTCAACGAAGCGCCAGTGCTTGATGAAAAGGGTGAAGAGGTCAGACAGCCCAGTGTGACGGTATATTCAACGCCCACATGTGTTTATTGCAACCAGTTAAAAGCCTATCTGAGAAAGCACCGGGTCAGGTTTTCCGATGTGGATGTTGCGGCGGACCCCAATGCAGCCAGAGACTTGCAAAACCGGACCGGTCAAACCGGTGTACCGCAGACAGATATCGACGGAGAAATCATTGTCGGATTTGATAAGCCAAGAATTAACGAATTATTGCAAATAAATGGAAAATAATGGAGGATTTACAATGAAAATTCAACCGATAAACAACTATGTATTGGTCCGGACGTCAAAAGGGGAAGAAAAAACAAGCAGCGGAATTATTATTCCCGATACAGCCAGGGAAAAACCCAATGAGGGAGAAGTCGTGGCCCTATCGGCTGCTGCAAAAGAACAGATTTCTATTGGTGATATTGTCATTTATAAAGAATATTCAGGCACGAAATTTTCACAGGAAGGTGAGAATTTTCTTTTCATTCAGGAATCGGAAATTCTTGGCAAATATGAAACGGTAGATGAAATATAATAGGAAGAATCAGCCTTGCTGGTTTTGAGGACCTGCAAGGCTTTTTTTAATCAAGGCTTTTTTATGTATTCCTCTTCAAACTTTCGGATATATTTTTTTAGTTCATTGACATGCTCGATGTCATCGTTTTGTTTGACTTGCATGGAGAGGACCAAAATTTTATGAAGCAGTTTTAATCTTGTTTCGTAATGTTCCATGGCGTGTTTGTCCGTTCCCTCAGGCTCCTTGATCCTTTGAGCCAGAAAATAATAACTCACAATCTCGCTGATCATATCGGCATGTTCATCTTTATTGATAATCCAGCGTACCAGTTGGTTATCATTTTTCACCGTGCCGGTTGTGAGGGCCTGAATTTCACTAATGGATTTTTCCAGGGTTTTGGCGTGTTCTTTCAGCAGGCTGATACGAAGTTCATCATCATAAATTCCACAGGGAATCTGACAGTGGGCTGAAAGTAAGACAGGCAAAATCATAAGAGATATAACAAAAATAATCATTGGTTTTTTCATTTTTTTCTCCTTTTTGTTTATAATATTAACAAAGTAGATAAAATTATCAGATTAGTAAATATTACTTATAAAAAAAGTGGCATTTAATTAATATTATTGAAAAACCACTGATGTGATTTACATCACATAATAATTTTTTTGCTATGGTCATTATCCATTTTTAAATAAATTTCAAAGGAATTTATGGCACACAAGAGGAGATCAAATGAGGTGGAAATTATTTTTTATTTTAATGCTGGCAGGCGCGCTGGGGGCCTCGAATTATGTTCGAAAAGCCGATTATGATATTGATTTTTTGGGACTTAGTAAAGCAGCAAGCTGGTTAAATTATGAATGCTATGATGATGGATATTTTGAAATATCCCTGGGCAACGGCGGATATTTTACGCTGGGCACTCAGAGTGGCAGCAGCGCCTCATCCCTTGACGACCATTGCAATATTACCTATGGTCATCCCTATGCCAGGACTTCTTTTCCTTTCCTTTCAGTTGATGGCAACTGGTATAAAACCGAAGATTTTTTTGCTGACTGCTATGTTAAAAAAAGTGAAAATATACTATCAATCTGCGGGACCAATGATGCATCGATAGCCTATCGCTTTTCCCTGTCACTCCAACCGGACCATTCCATAACTTTGACCACAACAATCATCAATGATGATCAGGTCCCACATGATTTTTCCAGCGCTATGATGATTGATCCGGGTATTGGCAAATACGGTGACGGATGGATCCGTACCAATGGCGAGATTGGGGCTGAAAGAAGGGTATTTGAAAATTCGGGTTCCCTGGAAATTTGGGAAAAACCAACGGGCGCCAGGGGGCTCGGCGTTAACATCTCATCGGAAATCAATTTTACGAAAATAGTGGCTGACAACTGGCCCTTCGCCTACAAACAGATGGAACCGGAAATGAGCGATTCAGAAATCCAAACCATTTTTGATTTACTATTGAAATTTTACTGGCCCGCACAATCAGTAGCAGTGGGCGATTCATTGGTCAATGCCATGACCATTACCTTTCCGGAGGCGGATTTTTCCAGGGCCTTTTTTACGCGCTGGGACCTGCCCGTATTTTTCGATCTGGTTGATGGTTCCATGTTTCCCCGGACCCAATCCACCTATATGGAAATTATTAAAGGTGAAGAATCGGCACCCGAAAATGTAACTATTTCTTTTGATTTGCCTGACAAATTGCAGGCGGAGTTTGAAAATTATAACCTGGACCTGAGCGGAAAACAGGCCCTGTTTCAAAGAATTCAGATCAATGCCAATATTGCCTATGAAGATTTAGTTCTGCCGGTCAAAGCCTTGGTTTCGGCTGATGACGAAATTCAGGATGAAATATTACGTTATATCTATCTTCCGGAGACCCCGGTCAGCGACAGTGGGCTGACGATCTACGGCGATTCTCTGATCACTTCCGATTTTCCGGAAGTCAGCCTTGTATTCAATGTGGAAAACAATCTCCTCGGACGCAAAATCACAGACCTTTCTGAAGAGAACATATTCCTCTATGAAAATGAAACCCGAATCAATGATTTTGAACTAGGTTTTTTTGAGTCTGATGGATCCAACCTGGCGGATATTGTCTTTGTCATGGATTGCAGTGGCAGCATGGGAAATGAAATTGCTGCAGTGAAAGATAATATCAATGATTTTGCTCAAAGATTACTGGACAAAGGCTATGATTTTCAAGTGGGTGTAATCACGTTTAGTACGACAGTGGATGATGTCTGGGATTTTACCAATGACCTTGATCAGATAAAAAATAATCTTTCCAGTGTTGTGCTTTGGGGTGGAGTTGAAGATTCACCCTCAGCCTTGATGAGAGCTACAGAATTGAGTTGGCGGGACAGAAGCAAACGCTCAATTGTCTGGATAACCGACGAAGCTTATCCCACTACCCAATACAGCAAAGAACAGGTGGTAGCAAAAATGCTGGAAATGGGAATAACTGTTCACGGTGTTGGCCTGAACTCGTTGCAAACCGACTGGTTCAATCCCATTGTCAATCCTACAGGGGGAAATTTTTATGATATCAATGGAAATTTTAAAGATATCCTTCTGGATATTGCCAATATGGGGTCAGAATACAAATATATGATTTCCTATGGCAGTATTTTCCTGGAAAACACCCAAAATGATATTTACCTGAAACTGCGCTACAACGGTCTGGGCTGCCAATCCATTTTTACCTATGATGTGCCATCTGATGGTACTTTATCCAAAGAAGTGCTGACAGTCTATCCGAATCCCTTTAATGAACGGATCAATTTTGTGCTCAACCTTCAGGACCTTTCCAAAACCAAAATGTACATCTACAATCTTCTTGGTAAAAAGATTATGGAATACACACTTCCGCATTCACCAGGATATCACAAAATCGCCTGGAATGGGCGTGATATGCAGGG
Organism: Fidelibacterota bacterium; assembly: GCA_016934035.1. Lineage (GTDB taxonomy): Bacteria > Fidelibacterota > UBA2242 > UBA2242 > JAFGTP01 > JAFGTP01. The sequence goes on along the minus strand of JAFGTP010000048.1, from coordinate 39,954 downwards.
CCATGACGTCAGTACCGGAATGTACATCATTCAGTTAGCCGGCATTGACGGAAATGGCGATAAGTTTATGCGAACCCATAAAATATTGTACCTGAAATAAGGTGGAGGTTGACATGAAATACAGAATTTTTATTACTACACTTTTACTTGTTACTTCTATTTTTGCTGACGGTTTGCTAATGCCGGCAGATGAAGATTATCCCAAGGATTTCCTGCGTAACCGAATGACAAGAATCAATATTAACATAAATGGTTTGATTGCTGAAACTGCCATATACCAGGAATTTGTCAATGAATCCTATGACTCCACTGATGCTGTGTTTTCCTACCCGCTGCCTGATGAGGCCAAAGCGACTAAATTTTTGTACTGGTACAATGATATCGTCTATGAAGCAGTATTGAAAGTCAAAGAGCAGGCCGTGAATCCCGGACATGGTGAGAGTGACCTTGCCGCCAGAGTGACAAAATATATCGGCAATAACGGCATCAAAATCCTGCTGAAAGGCATCAAAGCCCAGGAGATTCAGAGAACGGAGTTGCATTATATTAGTACAATGGATTTTAACGAGGGTAAATGCTTACAGGAAATTCCCTTGAATACCGGCGACTTTGTAACCCAGCCTTATGATCTGCTGGAGATGAATGTCCATGTGAAATCCGAAGCACCCATCACCGGCTATGATATTCCGAATTTTCCCGGCTTTGTCCGATTGTCTGAATCTGAAAAAGAATTGAAACTGCAATTGACAGAACCAAAGTTTCATCCCAACCAGAACATAACTTTTGAATATTCTATCAGTCAGCAGGACCTGGCTGTTGATTTTTTCTCGGTAAATAATGATACTGCTGATGGCCATTTCGGGCTTTTTGTAAAACCGGCACTGGATGTTTCCGCTGACAGCCTTTTTCAAAAAAGAATTATCTTTCTGCTCTCAACTTCATGGGACATGTACGGCGTCAAACTGGAAGAAAGCATTGAAAGTATCTCCGATATGCTGGACAAACTGGACAGTGAGGATGAGTTTAATATTATGGCTTTCACGACCTCAGTCCATAAATGTTACAATGAATGTCAGAAAGCTTCGCCGGCAAACATCACCAACGCCAAAAGCTGGTTGGCAAGTCGCTATGCCAGTAGTGGCTCAGATATGGACTACGCTCTGAAACAGGCCCTGTCTCAGATTAACGATGATGAGTTTAATAATGCCCTGGTTGTGTTTACCGGTGGCCGAAGCCTGGTTGACCCCGGAGAAGTTTTTGATTACAATACCCATAAAACCGGTATTTTTCCGGTAGGCCTTGGTGACGACCTCAGCTATGCACAACTGGAAATGACTGCCGCAGAAAATTTCGGCTTTGTGACCTATATCGATGACAATGACAATCGTTATCATAAAATTGATCAACTCTGGGGAAGGATCAGCCGGCCTGTCTTGAAAGATGTTGTTATGGAATATGGCGGGGCGACAACGCTTACGGATATGAATCCGGCCAAAATCCCGTCTTATTATTCAGGCTCCTATTTTTTTACCACCGGCCGTTATGATTTACCGGGCAATGTTCCTTTGAGCATTGGTGGAAATTCAGTCAACGGCTACAAAAGTTATGATTCCATCCTGAATTTTACCTCTAAAAATGATACCTGCAAATTTATCGAAAAATTCTGGGCAAAATCCATGATCGACCGCATTGAGTGGGAAATCGAAATCTATGGTGAGACACCGGAATTAAAACAACAATTGATTGATCTCAGCCTGAATTACAATATTCGCTGTATTTACACGGCCTATGTTGCTGATTATGAAAATGTTTTTACGGCAATTGATGGAAAAGGAAAAGTGCAGGTTGCGGAATCTTATATTGCCGGCAATTATCCGAACCCGTTTAATCCCACAACGAACTTTCGGATCTATATCAATTCACAACTTTATGCCGGTGTAAAATTGCTAAAGATATTTGACCTCCGCGGAAGATTGGTAGCCGTGATTGATATTTCACACCTGCAAACCGGCTGGCATACTGTGCCGTTCAATGCCTGTGACGCCTATGGCAACCAACTGCCAAGTGGTGTCTACATCGCTGCATTGCAGATTGGTGACAGGATAATGAATACGATGAAAATCAATTTGATGAAATAGATGGATAGGTGTTTAGGATTGCTTTAGTTGGAAGTTCTCCTAAAAACCTAAAGCCCTATACTCCTAAACACCTATATTACCAAAAAAAAGGAGATGAAGGATGAAAAAAATCAGGAACGGTTTAATCCTTTTAATTTTAAGTTTGGTAGTTGTACAAAATGTCTTTGCTACCGGGTCGCTCTATGTGAGAAAGCGCTGGAGTAGCGATAATTACCAGAAAGTCTGGATCAAATCATTAAATGTTGATGTGAAAATCCAGGACCAGATCGCGGAAACTTATGTTGACCAAACTTTTCACAATGAATTGAATACATCTGTCGAAGCGATTTACATTTTTCCATTACCTGAAAATGCTATGATCACGGAAATGGCTTATTGGGTGGGAGATCAGCGCTATGAGGCGGTGATTCGAGAACGTCAGGAAGCTGTCAATGATTATAATCAGCACCTCAATCAGTGGCTTGACCCGGCATTGCTGGAACAGTTGGGTGACAATCTCTATCGCCTAAAAATTGTCCCGGTTGCAGCCAATGCTGATTTGCGAACAGAGGTCAGGTATGTCGAAATGTGTGATTATGATTTTGGTAAAACCACTTATGAATATTTCCTTAATACAACAGATTTGTCGTCCAAACCGCTTCAGACAGTGCATTTGAAACTGGACGCCAAAACCCAGAATACTTTCAAGTATTTTGAATCACCCAGCCATGAAAGTTCCACAGCCACTTTGCTGAAAAAAGAGGATGATAAACATTACACCCTGGAATTTGGCGATGAAAATTTCTACCCCGATACTGATCTGGAAATTGAGTGGGAAACCCGCCGGGAAGATGTGCAGTACAGCCTCTTGACCTATACACCGACAGAAGAAGACTCCATGGGAACTTCCAGTTTTTATGCTCTCTGGGTGACACCACCGGATGAAATTGAAGATGATGAAATTGTCAATCGCAATATTGTATTTACGGCTGATGTCTCTTCTAGTATGGATGGTGACAGGATAAAGGCCCTGAAAGAATCTTTACAGAATTTTCTAGATCGACTTAATCCTCAGGATAAATTCAACATTGTAATTTTCGGAACCAATGTACAGACTTTCAAAAATGACCTGGTGGAAGCCAGTGAAGCAAATCTCAGTGAAGCGGAAAATTTTGTATCCCATATTTATGCTTTGGGAATGACCAATATTTCCGATGCTTTAGAAACTTCAATGGAACAGTCTTTTAGTGATTCTTCCTCCAATATTTTGATTTTCCTGACTGATGGTTTACCGACAATTGGTGAAACCAATATCGATTCCATTGTTGCCCGAACCACCAGAGCAAACAATAAAAATGTCCATATTTATTCCTTTGGTATCGGGGAAACGTTAAGCGAAAGACTCCTCAAACAATTATCATTGAAAAACCATGGGTATTCTTACTTCATTGAATTTGATGATGACATTGAAGAAGTGGTCAATAACCATTTCAACTGCATTTCAAAACCGGTAATGGCTGACCTGGAATTTGAATTCAATGGTCTGGACCCCTGGGATAATTACCCAAAAGAAAAAATGGACCTCTTCTGGGGAAGTCAGACAATGGAACTTGGGCTTTATGACGCAGGTGGAGAATTCAATGTTACATTAACAGGAATGATGCGAGATGAGATTGTATCTTATACAGATGCGTTGGCATTTTATGATACTCCCGGACAAGGATACCGATTTGTACCGAGACTTTGGGCAATGTCAAAGATAGAGCATTTGATGGAACTGATTGATGTCTATGGAGAAACAGACGAATTGATCAATCAAATCATTGACCTGAGTCTGACCTTCCAGATTTTGACAGAATACACAGCCCTTTATGCAGAACCTGGCGATGAAACTGCAATCGATGATGAAGTTGATGTTGCGGGTAAATTTAAATTGAACCAAAATTACCCGAATCCTTTTAATCCAACTACAACGATTTCTTTCAATATTCCTGTGCAATCCAATGTGAAATTGATTGTCTATGATATGCAGGGAAAAGTTGTCCAGATGCTGGTGAATGAAAATAGGAATGCAGGGAATTATTCATTAAGTTTTGATGCTACGGGATTACCAAGCGGGATATATTTTTATCGGTTGCTGGTTGGAAGTGAGTATGTTGAGACAAAGAAGATGATATTTATGAAATAGGTTTGTTGATGTTAATATTACCGCAGAGACGAGGCATGCCTCGTCTCTGCGTCAAAAATTAAAACTTAAAACTCGTCAACTTCACTTTTACAATTTCCAAATCTAAATTAGTCTTTGATATATGATCTTCAAATTCATAAAGATTTTCAATTTCAGTAAAGTATTCAATGGAAGAGATTTCACCAACTTCAAGGCTCTTTTCCAGTAACTCATGGGAATTCAAATGGAGTTTGAGATTCTGCTGAAGTTTTTGTTGAAGCAATTTGTATTCTGAGGCTAATTTATTGAATTCGCTGGCTACGGATTGGGTAGTATATTCCAGGTTAGCATTATTGTAAAGTTGGACCGCTTTGGCTCTCTTTATTCGATTGCGATTTTTCCACAGTGGAATGGAGATTCCATAATGTAGCATCGGATCAGATTCTTTTCCTTTATGAACACCGATCCTGAAATACGGCAGCCATTCGTATTTCGCGATTTTGGTATTGCGTGCTGCAATTTGCTGGTTGATTGTTTCAATGGCCAGATCAGGATTATTTTGCAGAAAATCTTCTTTCAGACTTTCAATTTCCAGAGTGGGTTCCTGATATTGAATAACGTGTGATTCAACTTCAATACCGCCGTTAAGCATTTTCAAAGTTTCAGATACTTCTGCTTTTTGGATCAGCAAATCCCTTAAACTATTGTCATAAGAGACTTGATGGATCTTAGCCTGATTTAATTCCAATTGAGTGATCTCACCCTGTGTCAGTAATTTTTCAAAATGAGATGTCAATTGATTTGCATCTTCAAGGCGTTTTTTTTGAATTCTGATTTGGTTTAGAAGGTAGTTTAATGAATATAGGTTGATCTTAGCTTCTTCCAGAATTCTCACTTTGGTAGCTTTGTAGATGGCTTCCTGCTGGGCTTTTGTCATCTGGAGGTTCTTATACTGATGATAATAGAAAGTGGGGAATTGAAAACTTTGTGTTATTCCGATTTCATAATTATCATTTTCATGAAACTCCTGCTCCAACGCTGGATTTTCTGGCAATAGTTCATTTTTAGCATTGAGGATTTCCAGCTTGTTCATTGCTGAAATGGCTTTTAACTCCTGGTTGTTTTCCAATATTTCAGAAAGAATATCTTCCAATTGCCGGGCCAATAAAAAGTTGGTTCCGCAAAGGATAAATATCAATAAAATAAATTTTATATAATTATTATTTAGTTTCATCAGTCACTCCTTTTATTTCTTTCTGGCAAAACATACTGTAGATAATGGGGACAATGTAGATATTCAGGAATGTCGAAGTGATCAATCCACCCAGAATAACGATTGCCATTGGCGACTGGATTTCATTGCCGGGTTTGTCACCAGCCAGTGCCAAAGGAACAAGCGCGAAAATGGCAGTCAAAGCTGTCATCAGGATTGGGTCCAAACGTTCCCGGGCGCCTTTGATGATAGAATTTCGTAAGCACATTCCTTCACTCTGCAAAGTTTCAAACCGGGAAACCAGTAAAATACCATTACGCGCAGCAATACCAAACAATGTGATGAAGCCGATTAGTCCCGGAATACTCAAAATTCCTGAGGTGAACCGAAGGGCAAAAATTCCACCGATGATGGCCAGCGGAAGATTCAGCATAACAATGCCGGTGGTTTTCAAGGATTTGAATTGCTGGAGCAGCAACATGAAAATGATCAGGACAGCAAAAATTGAGGTGACTAAAATTATTTTTGATGACTTGGCTTCACTTTCGAATTGGCCGCCATATTCGATTCGATAATTTTCCGGAATATTGATTTTTTTGTTAATTGTCTTTTGAATATCAGAAATGATGCTGTGCAAATCACGGCCGGCAATATTTGCGGATACAACCAACTTGCGCTGGACATTTTCACGATTGATCATATTGGGGCCGGAAGTGGATTTTAATTCTGCCACATAACTCAAGGGAACTTTTCCATAAACCGGTGAGTCAATCAGAATATTCTTTATTGATTCTAGGGTGTTTCTGAATTGGGTATCATAGCGAAGGATAAAATCAAAGTTTCGGTCTCCATCGAAAACCTGTGAAACTTTTGCACCTGCAATGGCGGTTTGGATGAATTCATTGAATTGCGCCAAAGTGATGCTGTATTTTGCCATCATTTCCCTTTTGGGAATGATTTGGTATTGGGGGATTTCCACCTGTGGTTCAATGCGCAGATCAACAATTCCTGGAATAGTTTTGATTTCCTTTTCAATGCTTTGGGCGATGCCGGCCATTATGTTGAGGTCCTCTCCAAATATTTTCAGTGCGATAGCGGCATTGGTGCCCGAGAGCATGTGGTCGATGCGGTGGGAAAGGGGTTGTCCGACACTGATATTTAATCCAGTGATGGAAATCAGCCGATGACGCAAATCCGTCAGAAATTCTTTTTGAGTGCGATTTTTCAACTGATAAGGAATATCAATTTCGGCAGAATAGGAGCCGCCATGCATGTGTGCGCTCTGCTCTGCACGTCCGGAACGTCTGGAAATATATTGGATTTCTTCCATATCCAGTAATTTTACTTCAATCTGTTTATTCAATCTCGAATTGGCTTCCAGGGAAATTCCCGGCTTGGCAATAGTATTAATGACCAAGGTGCCTTCATTGAAATCCGGTAAAAAACTGCGTCCCAGGGTGAACAGGGTGGCAATTGAAGTGACCAGTAACAGGGCCACCAGGATTAGTATGATTTTTGGGTATCTGAGAGTATATTCCAGTGAAGTTATGTATTTGTCATTGAGGTGTGAGACCAGTTTATTATTGCGATTTTTATGTCGGGATAGTTGCTTATCTGATGAGAGCAGAAGACTGCAAAGGGCGGGTGTCACAGCCAGGGCTACAAGGGTCGATGCGATCAGGGATATGATAAAGGTGGTTCCCAGGGGACGAAGCATTCTTCCTTCCATTCCTGACAAAAAAAACAGGGGACTGAAAGCGGCGATGATAATCAGTGTCGTGTTGATTATGGTAGAACGAATTTCTACTGAAGCGTCAAAATTAACAATGTCAACGGGTCGGCGCAGTGCTTTGGGCAATTTGAAATTTTCCCGAAGACGTTTGTAGGAATTTTCCACATCAACAATGGCATCATCGACTAAAACACCAATAGCAATGGCCATTCCACCCAAAACCATAGCATTAATGGACATACCAATTATTTTTAACAGAATAACCGTTGCCAATAGGGAAAGTGGTATCGCAAGCAATGAGATCAGGGTTGTTCGATAATTCATCAGGAAAAAGAACAGAATAAGAGTTACCAGAACACCGCCCTGGACCAATGCGTTTTTAACATTGTTGATGGATATATTAATGAAATCAGCCTGACGGAAAACATGTGAATTGATTTTGATATGGGACGGAAGGTTTTGCGACAGATCTTCCAGCGCAATATCAATTTTGCGGGTCAGCTTGAGTGTATTTGTCTGAGGTTGTTTCAAAACAGTGATGATTACAGCCTCTTGACCATTGAGGAAAGCATCGCCGATTTTGGGCTCGGCTTTCCCTGTTTTGACCATTGCAATGTCCGACAGTAAAATTGGATCAGGGCCATTCATTTTAACAACACTTTTTGCGATTTTTTCAATGTCAGTGGTTCGGGCCATTCCCCGGATCAAATATTCCTGGTTGAATTCGTTGATGATGCCACCGGAGGAATTGCTGTTTAGGTTTTGGCAGGCAGTATATACATCTTCCAGGCTAATATCATAGTAACGCATTTTTTCAGGATTGAGCAGGGCCTGGTATTGTTTCACATCGCCGCCCATGACAATGACCTGTGCCACACCATTGACCGCCAGTAAGCGTTGCCTGATCTGCCATTCGCTAAGGGTGCGAAGGTCCATAGTGGAGATTGAATCACTGGTAACGGCAATGAGCATAACCTCTCCCATGATGGATGATTGGGGCGTCATAAAAGGTTCATCGGAACCATGGGGTAAATTATCCCGGATCCCAGCCATTTTTTCCGATACTATTTGACGGGCTTTATAGATATCCATTCCCCAGTCAAAATCAATCCAGACGATAGATACGCCCGGATAGGTCTTAGACCGGACACGGCGGACATTGCCGGCCCCGTTGACAATAGTTTCTATGGGAAAGGTAATCAGTCTTTCCACATCTTCCGTAGCCATACCATGGGCTTCAGTCATTAATGTTACTGTAGGGGCAGTGAGATCCGGAAATACATCCACGTTCATATTTACGGCAATGAAAAATCCAAGTCCCATCACGACGATTGCCGCCACAAGGACAGTGAATCGGTTCTCAATTGAAAATCTTACAATTTTATCTAACCACATTATTAATTCTCCGGTTTAATGATTATGACCAGCATGAGGATCAATAGCACCTGTGGACTGAAGGAGTTTCATTTCCAAAACTCCGCCGATCAAAATTTCATCACCAACGTGCAGGCCGGAGGAAATTTTGGCTTCATGTGCATTGATGGCTTCTACTTGTATCCGGACTTTCAAAAAGTCATTTTCAGCAACTTCTTTGAAAACAAAATACAGCCCTTGCTGCTCTATTAATGCCGATTTAGGAATGACAATTGAGTCGGGCTTTTTCTCCACATTGAGCCAGACTTCAGCGAAACTACCGGGAAGAAGGTTTTTGTTTTCAATGTTAAACAAGACTGGAATGTAAGGGGAACCGGATGTTATTCTGTTTGCATAGGAAATTCTTGCAGTTGATGTAAAGGAATAGAATTGTTTATCATACTCCATTTTAAAGGTGCCGGATCCAATTTTCTGAAGATTTGAGAAATATTTTTTGGGCAGGGAAACTTCCAGAAGATGATTGTCTTCGCCGGTGACGATTGCTAATTTTTGGCCGGCTTCGACATACTCGCCATTTTGAACGAAAAGTTTATAAAGCCGTCCAGATATCGATGATTGTATCGTCAGGGATTCTGAATGGTAGTTTCTCTTCAAAATCCAATAGGCAGCACTGTCAGCTGCAAGTTTTAATTTTCTTTCCTGAAATTCCTTAGAGCTGATAATTTTTTCCTGAATTAAATGTTTTGCTCTATTAAAATTTTCCAGGCTTTGCAAATAAGCGTTTTTTGTGTGAATAAACTGCAGTGCAGGATTTTCGTCAATCATATTATTTCCCGAAAGAGAAAAGAGAGTTTGGCCTTTTACCACCTCGATGCCTTCCACCAAGGAGCCGGATAAAAAATTGATAATACCGGCGGAACTGGCCGTAATCACCCATTCGTTTTTTGGGACGATTCTGATCATTCCTGTTGTATAAATTGTGCGAATAAAGGTTCGGGGCTCTATTGCCTGAGTTTTGAACTTTTCTATTGTGGAAGAGTGATTGTGTGTGTTGATTGAGTCGTCGTGATCGTGGTCGAGATTCTCACATTCGTGACTTTGGGATAAATGCTCATGATCGTGATTGCTTTTTTCGTGTGAATGGACGTGCCCCTGCTGAGCAAAATTACAGGTGCCTAATGCGAAGATTAAAATGATCGGAAGAAATATTTTTTTCATAAAAGTCTTTCATTAGTTAATGATTAAAAATATTTCGCGGGGTAATATGAGCCCCTGCGAAGTTCATTGTTTTCTAGGATTATTAACCAATAAAAGGCGGAGCACGATGAGCATGTGAGCGTTTTTTGAAATTGGATCGGGGAATCGTGAAGGTGTTATTTTCGATACTATTACAGAATTTTAAACGGACAATATCCTGGTCCAGAAGAATAATATCCGTTGGACCGGCGGAAAATGTTACTTTACATTGAAATTGATTAAAAACGTTGATTTGCTCGGAAAAGCAAATATTACATAAGGTATAATCATGAAAATCCTGATCTTTTGAATGGCTGTGTTCTTCTTTTTCACAATAGTTACGATGCATTTCATGATTTATATGAGCGTTGTGGTGATTGTGATAGGGCAGCAGGTCATGGAATACATTTAGTAGGAGTGTAATTAAGAGGAGGTGCATTAGGATCTGTTTCTTTTTCATCTGCATAATATAAAACCCAGAAGTATCAAATTACAATAAAAAACTGGCTTGTCCTGTTGATTCTATCATGGGTAATTTTTTTAAACAATAGGTTCGAAATTGAAGAAATCCGAATGGCGCATGAGAACAGGGACTGCTGATTCTTCCGATTTGGGTTTGATTCCAAGACAGAACTTCAATAGTTAGCAATGACTCCGGTAAAAATATACAAGTGGTCCAGATATTTTCTTCATCCCAAGCGTCATCCTGAATAAAAGTAACTTCCTTTAAAATTAAGACATTAACCACATTTTGACCACATACATAAGGGACACAACTGACAGCCTTCCTGATAGACCAATTTTGTATTGCCGCATTCAGGACAGGTCCCTTTAACCGGTGTACCGTCGGGAATGAAGTTTTCCAGTAATTTTTTAATATGGAATAGCAGGGAGGAGAATTCTGGCTCAATTTTGTCCAAAGTACCGACAATATCCTTTATTTGAATATTATGACGCAGGGACATACTGATGGTGCGGGCAATTTTATCAACATTATCCTGGTCTGAATATTTCCTTACCTGTTCATCGATCAGGTCTTCATTGATTCCCTTGCGCGCCATCATGCGTTCCATTTTTGAAATAATCCAGTCGGCGACATCCTTGCTGACATGATTGTTGGTTTTGATGAACAGAGCAAAAGGACGGGTACAGGCCTGGTCGGCAAAAGCGATAAAGAAGTACCATTTTTTATGGTTATTGTCTTTTCTTTTATAAAGTTTAACCGGCGGTTCCAGAGGAATTTTGATTTTATCATTGATGACTTCTTTTCCTGCTTCTTTAAACATTTTTTCCAACTCGGTGATTTCATTTTGGATGTTCTCTTTTTCTTCTTTTCGAAGAACACCAACCCGGGAGCCGTCACGGTAATAGGTTACCCCTTTGCATCCGGAATCATAAGCGTAAAGGTAAACTTCACGGGTATCTTCTTTAGATGTTTCTGAGGGCGCATTGATGGTTTTACTGATACTGCTGTCGACATATTTTTGAACCACCGATTGCATTTTGACATGCTGCATGGATGTGAGGTCTGAGGCTTCGACAAAAACCTCATCTGATAATCCCAGTTCCTCTTTTAATTCAGGTAACCAGTGAATAACCCGGCGTTCACCTAAACGGTCTGCCCGGGTCAATTCGAAAGCAAAGTTGGGTTCAATGCCAGAAGAAACCCCTGCCAGCATACCAATGGAACCGGTGGGAGCTACAGTAAGAATTCTGGTGTTTCTCAGACCGTAGGCTTTTACCAGGGCCAGTACATCAGGGTCCAATTGCTGAATATAGGGATTTTTCAGCATGTACTCTTTCCAGATTGGCGCTGGTCCTTTTTCTTTGGCAAGGAGAGCGGATTTGCGAAAAGATTCATTTTGAATAAAACGCATGACTTTGTCCATAATATAATAGGATTCATCGGAACCATAGGCGATATTTTGCAAGATCAGGAAATCAGCCAAACCCATAATACCGACCCCAATTTTGCGGAAATCATGCTGGTGCTGACGTGTTTTTTCTAGGTAATATGGGTTCAGATCTATAATTTCATCAAGAAATTCTACAGAGTGGTGAAGAGTAGTTTGTAGTTGGTCCCAGAGAATCGTTTTGGTGTTCGTATCAACGAATTGGGTCAGATTGACTGATCCGAGATTGCAAACAGAATTGGGGGAAAGTCCTTGTTCGCCACAGGGGTTTGTGGCTACAATTTTTTCATCCTGGTTGGCAATGTTGCATTTGTTATATCGTTCCAGAAAAATCAGGCCGGGTTCGCCGTTACCATGAGCATAATCGGTGATGAGATTGAATAACTGTTTTGCTTTTAGTGTTTTGTAATGATTGACTGGATAGCCTTTATTTTTCCATTCTTTCAGATCACCGTCCCAGTCGGAATCATATTTTTCATAGGATGGGTCGGGAAACTCCAGGTGCCAGTCGGAATCTGCTTTTACCGCTTCCATAAAATCATCAGAGACAAAGACCGATAGATTGGCGTTTTCCAGTTTTGTCAGATCGCGCTTGATAGTAATGAATTCTTCTATATCCGGATGCCAGGCTTCCAGACCAAACATATAGGCGCCCCGTCTCGATCCGCCCTGGCTGATGCGTCCGGCAAGTGCATTAAGCGATTCCATCCAGGAGACGGAGCCGGAGGATTCACCATTGACTTTGCTGATTTTACTGTTTTTAGGACGCAGGGGAGACCAGTTAATTCCAACGCCGCCGCCCCGGGCGCTGATTTCGAAAACACGGGTGAAGAGGTTCATGATTGAACTGCGGCTGTCCACACCATCACCAACGCTTTCAAAAGCTAAAACATAGCAGTTAAAAAAAGTCTTAACAGTATCTGTACCGAGTCCGGATAAAATTCTTCCGGCAGGTAAAAATCTATAATTCACAAGATCTTCAAAAATATCAGTTTTTACATTTCTGGCTAACCTTGCTGCTAAATCTTCCCAGGTTTTTTCAACTTTATAAAGGTAACGATCCGCCAAAACCCGCTGTCTTTCGGCTGTCCATATTGGTCTTACAATTTTCATTAAATCCTCATTATTTTGTGGTATAAGTTAATTTATTCTACAATATATGGGTTAATTTATTTCAGAATTGTAACCATTCAAAAGGATTTTTTTCTTTTTTTTGCGGTCAATTATTAGGCTTTGAAAATCAGTAAGCTAGATGGATTATAAAAAAAAAGTCCCGAAATTTTCGGGACTTTTTATAATATGAAAATAATATTAATGTTCGATATTTGGCAATTCCAGACCAAAACCTTCTTTTTTATCATCACGTTTTAATCCGATAGCAACAATTACAGCCAGGGCAGCCAGAACGACAAAAATTGACATGGTCACTGTGTAGTTGTAAACAACGTCCTGACCAGATGCTATTTGAGCTGCGACTCCAGGATTGGATTTATCCAAAACGATTCCCAGGAAAAATGGGATCAGCATCAGACCAATATTCTGGATATAGAAAATCAAAGCGAAGGCTGTTCCTAAAAGATGTTCAGGAATGATTTTGGGAACTGAAGGCCACATTGCTGAAGGTACAAGAGAAAAAGCAATACCGAGAACGATAACGGCTAATGCACCAACTGCAACACTTGTAATACCTGGTATGAAAAGAATTATATGGACACCGAGAAGCATTACAGCGCCGATCAGCATGATCGTAGCACCTTTGCCTTTGCGGTCATATATATTGCCAAAAAGGGGCGTCAGAGCTAAAGTTCCAATGGGAATAATTGAAGGTACAAGTCCGGCAAATTTGGGGGACATGCCAAATTTGTTTACAAATAGGTCTGCACCAAATTTGTAAAAGGGGAAAACGCCGCCATAAAATAATACACACAATAAAGCAATATACCAGAAACCTTTGTTCTTCAGGATAATAAGAATGTCTTTTGCATGAAATCCTTCTTCTTCTTCCTGATTTTCCTGAAGATCTTTGTTGTCTTGTTCCTGTTTATCTAATTTTTTATCCATGAAGGTGTAGAAAATGAAGGATAGAAAACCAATAATTAATAAAACTGTTCCTAGTAACACTGGTGTAGTAATACTCCATTTTGCTGCAATTATTGCTGGAAAAGCCAATGCTGACATTGATCCAAGACGTGCGAAAGAAACCTGAAGCCCCATGGCTAAGGCGATTTGGTATCCTTTAAACCATTTGACAATGACCTTGGAAACTGTAATTCCGGCAAACTCAACACCTACACCAAAAATTGCATATCCAAAAGATGCCCAGAATACCTGGCTTTTAACTTCCCAAAACAAGAATGTCGTTGTTGCATCGGCAGCGAAACTTTTTGAAATGGCTAAATATTTAAGGACAGCACCAATGACCATAATTGCAGCGGATAGTATCAGTGAAAACCGAATGCCTTTTTTATCAAGAATAAGTCCTGAAAAGATCAGCATCAGTAAAAAAACATTTAAAAATCCGTAAGCTCCGGCAAAGACACCGAAATCAATACTGGTCCAGGCCAAACCGCCTTCAGCAACGGACTGTTGTAATAATGGTTTCAGTGGTGAAAGGACATCTGTAAATAGATATCCGCAAAACATTGTAAACGATACAATTGCAAGAGCCGTCCAACGGGCGCCGGCAGAATCTCTGATCGTTCTTTTGATAGCTTCAGCCATAAAATTCTCCCCTTTTTTGTTAACAAAGTTATTTTTAGAAAACAGGATAATTAATCCTCTTTAATAAAATAAGTGAATGTAATATAGAAAAATTCATATTCAATGGCTATAAAAAAGTTACAGCTACTGACCGGATGCGAATTCGCCGGCCGATAAGGATATTTTTATCCAACTCTCTTTGTATCGGTGCCTTTTAATTTGTCATAGCTCCGCATACTGCCAATTCCCAGCATTCCGGTGACAATGGCAAACAAAGGGCCTGAATCGAAAACCGGTGGCGGTGAGATTGCTGCGGGAATCCAATTTTTTGCCTGGGCCAATGTCCAGAACCAGGTTAGCACTGGATAAATAAGAAATTGATAGGCCAGCGCAATACCACCGACCCAGCCAATGAAAGGCCGCCATCCGGCAACGAACTTGCTGGAATGTTGGGCTTCGGCTTTGTTAATTTCCAATTGCCCTCTCATTAACTGGTTTTCCATCCGCTTTTCTTCCAGTGCGATTTTCAGTTTTTCCTCTTTAGAAGTAAAAAGTTCGTCGGTAATGTTGCCAACGGATTCAACGATTTTTCCAATTCCCAATAAATTCATGACAGATCTCCTAATGCACGATTGATCCAACCCAGCAGGAATTTTTTTTGTACCGGGTTTTTCCTGCAAATCTCGGCATAACGCGCAATTTTGGCTAAAGTATATTTTATAATGAATGATTCTTCGTCACAGACATTGAGTTTTTCCAGTGTTCGGGGCCCTATGATCCCATCAGGTGTAGCACCCACAACAATTTGGGCCAGTTTTGCAGCTGTTCCGAAACCGGCATTGACAGAAAAATCAAAAATAGTTTCTGCAATTTTTTGGTTGTTGATATCTTTGCCTTTACATTGCGTCCAAAAGGTTGACCGGTAATGGTCTTTCACCATCTGAGTTAGGTTTGGATTGTCTGTCTCACCGAGATCAATAATCTGCCAGCCTTGCCAATCGGGATGGTATTTTTTCGTAATTCCGGCGTAGGTCAATCCCCCCAGATCATGTTCTACATTTTCCAGGATAAAGCCTCCTTCATGCTGAATCATTTTTTCAAAAGCAGTTGAAAAATCTGCCATGTTGACCTCCATGTTGTTGAAATATTGAAATTAAAGCCAATTAACATTAGACATTACATTTGAAAAATAAAAGGTAGTTTAAAATTTTTTTTAATCATTAGGTAAAAAAGTCTTGTTTTTGGAAATATTTAACTATTAAATTTAACTGATTAGTTAAATCAAATGGTAAAAAGTGAGTAAATCATGAGTCCTGAAGAGAAAAAAAGAACAGAAGAAATTATTATTGGTGTTGCGGAAAAAGTCTTTATCAGAGATGGTTTCAGTGGCACTAGAATGCAAACCATTGCCGATGAGGCAGGATTGAATAAAGCGTTGCTGCATTACTATTATCGAAGTAAGCAAAAATTATTCTACGCCGTACTGAAACGGTTGGCTCCAAAACTCTTTGCCCCGGTTTTAGGTGTATTGTATGAAGAGTTACCTTTTTTTGAAAAGATTGAAAAGTTTGTTCATCGATATATTGATGAAATATCCCAAAAAAATCCCAATCTGCCTTTGTTTGTGATCAGTGAAATGGAAAAAAACGCTGATGATATTATTCCGATTTTAGTCCGTGCGATTGATTCAAGAGAAATTTCGCCAATAGAAATTTTCAGGCGAGATATGGAGCGAGAGATCAAAGCCGGCAATCTTCGTGAAATGGATCATAAGCAATTATTTGTGAGTATTCTTTCAATGGCCATTTTTCCTTTTGTCGGTCGTCCCCTAATTATGCAATTGGCGCGATTTCAGAATCATGAATATGATTTATTCATTCAGGAACGTAAAAAATTTATTGTGGAGTTTGTTATTAATTCAATCAAAATACAGAAAACAGGTGTAGAATGAAGCAAAGTAAATTATTGATTTTTTTTCTGGCATGGGTTTCAGTTGGGTTTGCGCAATGGCTGAGTCTGGAAGAATGCTTTCAACTTGCGGAAAAGAACCATCCGATGATGAAACAGAAAACGCCGATCAATGAAATAACAAAAAATCAATTAACCAATATTAATATGAAATGGCTGCCGACACTGGATATCAATCTTTCGTCAACTTATCAGTCTGATGTAACCAGCATCAATATTAATCTGCCTCCAACTCTGGCGGGAACATTTGAGATTCCCTCACCCGATCAGGACAATTATAAATCTGAGATTGAAATCAATCAGTTGGTGTTCGATGGCGGACTGATCTCTGTCCAAAAAGAATTGGCGAAACAGGATAACAAAATTTCGCTTCAGCAACTGGAAGTTAGTTTTCAGTCAATTAAAAGTTCCATTACCTATGTATTTTACAATTTACTGCTTCTTGATGCCCAAAAAATCATATTGGAAACTTGGCTGGCAGATTTGGAAAATAGCAAAGAAATCGTCAATTCTCTAATCGCAAACGGACTTGCAGAAGGATTCAGTCTTTACGAAATCGAAATAAAAATTCATGAATTGCAGCAGCAAATTGATGAAAATAAAATCTATCGTCAAAACAATTTGGAAATACTTGGAGAATTAATCGGGGAAAAGATAGACGATGATATACTAATGTATGTGCCAAAAGATATTGATAATCAAGAGATTATGAATGCCCAATCTCAATTATTTGATTATCAAAGGGAGCGTTTGAATATTGCCCGTAAAGTAACATTTTGTAATCGCATGCCAAAAATATTTAGTTTCGGAAGGATAGGATATAGCAAACCTGGCCTGAACATGCTGAGTGCAGAAGTTGACTCTTACTATTTGGTTGGCGTTGGTTTGAAATGGAATATCTGGGATTGGAAAACCAATAAACGAGACCGTGAAAAACTTCAATTCAACCAAAAAATTATTGAATATACTGAAGAAGCCTATAATCAAAAAACCAAAATTGAGTTGGATAAATATCAAAGTTCAATCTCAAACCTGGCCCAGAAAATCACAAAAGATGAAGTAATTATTGAATTACACCGAAAACTCAAAACTTCAGCAGAATCCAAATTTAAAAATGGTATTATGAATACAACGGATTATTTGAAGTACAGCAATGACTTGATCCGTTCACAGTTAGCGATGGAAGTCCATCATCTTCAATTATTTTGTGAAAAAGTAAATTATCAAATATTAAAAGGTGAATTATGAAAAAAATACTGATTTTTTTATTCCTGTTTTTTATATCCTGTGCAAAAAATGATAGCAGGTCTGATGCCTATGGAAATTTTGAGGCCACGGAAATTACAATTTCTGCACAGGCCCAGGGAGAATTACTAAACTTCGACATAACTGAAGGAGTTGTGGTTGAGAAAAATCAAATTCTGGGCCAGATTGATACCACAGTTTTGCATATTAAAAAACAACAGGTACTGGATAATATCAGATTAATGACAATGAAAATTCACTCTGCAGAATTTAACCTCCAGGCTATGAGGCGACAGCATGAGCTGTTGGGAAAAGAGCAAAACCGCATTCTTGAACTTTTTAAAAATGAAGCGACAACAGAACAAAATCTGGATAAAATAACCACTGAATTCGATGTAACGGGCCTGAAAATCCAAGCACTTGAAGCTGAAATTCTTTCTATTACCATTCAAAAACAAACATTGAACAATCAACTGAATGAAATCAAAGAAAATTTAGATAAGACAAGAATAATGAATCCGGTTAAAGGAACTATTCTCACAAAGTACAAAGAGACCCATGAGTTGGTTTCCATCGGAATGCCATTGTACAAAATCGCCAATCTGGAAAACATGTATTTGAAAATCTATATCAGCGCTGATCAATTGGATGACATAAAAATTGGACAACAGGTCGAAGTTCTGGTGGATAAAAACCTGGAATCAACGTATCAGTTGTTTGGTAATATCACCTGGATATCAGCCACATCGGAATTCACACCCAAAAATATTCAGACCAGAAAAGAGCGAATAGACCAGGTTTATGCTGTAAAAGTCCTGGTAAAAAACAATGGCCTGATCAAAATCGGTATGCCCGGTGAAGTGAATTTTTAGGTTTTTGATTATGTCATAGGAAATTCCAACTGGTCAGCCGAAGACTATCCTGACTTTTTTGATAATCTAAATAGAGATGTCATTATTAGTGAGATTTTTCACTTGGATCATTGAACTGAAAAAAGGTTCCAATGATAACTTTCTGAATTTCAAAGAATGGGAAAAAATATGAAATCAATAATTGTAAAAAATGTATCAAAAAAATATAAGCAGGCTCAAGCTTTGGACAATATTTCCGTTGTAGTTGAAAAAGGTGAAATTTTCGGTCTGATTGGTCCCGATGGCGCCGGAAAAACCAGTCTGATGCGTATTCTTTCGACATTGATTTTGCCGACCTCAGGCGAAGCTTACCTGGAAGGGTTGAATTGTGCAAGGGATTATAAAAAGATTCGAAAAATAATCGGATATATGCCAGGAAAATTTTCACTTTATCATGACCTGAGTGTTGAAGAAAATTTGAATTTTTTTGCATCTGTATTTGGTACAACAGTCAGAGAAAATTATGATTTGGTCAAATTGATTTATGCACAGATTGAGCCTTTTAAAAAACGTCGGGCCGGTAAACTTTCGGGAGGCATGAAACAAAAACTGGCCTTGAGTTGTGCATTGATTCATTACCCTAAAGTCCTGATACTGGATGAACCAACTACGGGTGTAGATGCTGTTTCACGAAAAGAATTTTGGCAAATACTGAAAACATTGAAGGAGAGAGGTATCACCATTTTAGTATCCACACCCTATATGGATGAGGCCGAATTATGTGACAGAGTCGGCCTGATTCAAGGAGGTAAAATGATGTCTGTCAATTTGCCTTCAGAAATAATCAAGGAGTTTCACCATGAACTCTTTGCATTGACTTCTGAGAATAATTACAGATTGATGAAGCATTTAAAGGAGAGAACCAATCCTCATGACGTCCAGATTTTCGGACAAAATATTCACCTTATTAATCGAAAGGCTAAATTATCGATTGAGGTCTTGAAACAGGATTTGATCAACAATGGATTCCCAAATATTTCAATTTCAAAAATTCAGCCGGGTATTGAGGATTGTTTTATTGAATTAATGAGAGGAACGAGTGACTAATGCTAATTTAATAGTATGGAGTCAGGAGCCTAGATTTGGAGAAGGACAAACTAATGAATCATGAAAAATTTGCAAAAACGCCTGACGAGATAAGGGAAAAAATTAAATTTTTTTATTTTAATTGTTTAAAACCCAATGATTCAGAGGGTAAAGTGATAAAAAAGCAACATATTAAATCTTTAACATTGATTGTTGCAACTGATTGTGAAGTTAAATTAGGAGGGAGGAATACAGAATTCATGGGTCAAATTTATAAGATTGAAGTAAGCGAAACCTGTTATTGGTTCGAAATGATAATAGAAATCTCCAATCTTGATTATGAACAATATGCCAATTTCTTTAATGAAATCGATGAACTTTTCAAATCATTAACTTTAATTTTCAAAGAAAGCATATCATGATCATGCCAGATTCCACACTTTTGAATTTCGACTCAAATATAATTCAAGTAAAAAACCTAGTCAAAAAATTTGGACACTTCACAGCCAACGATAACCTTACTTTTCATGTTGAAAAAGGAGAAATTTTTGGTTTTCTTGGAGCAAATGGTGCTGGTAAGACAACTGCAATCAGACAACTTTGTGGATTATTAGCACCCACATCAGGCCAGGCAACGGTGGCTGGTATTGATATTTTTAAAAATCCGGAAAAGGTAAAAGAGCGAATTGGCTATATGAGCCAGAGATTTTCTTTGTATGATGATCTGACTGTTTGGGAAAACCTGCGATTTTATGGTGGCATATATGGCCTGTCCAATAAAATAATCAAAGATCGGGCAGATTATTTCATCAATAAACTTGGAATGGGTAAATCCAGAAATACTTTACTAAGGGATATTCCACTGGGATGGAAACAGAAATTGGCTTTTTCTGCGGCATTGTTGCATCATCCGAATATTGTTTTTATGGACGAGCCGACTGGTGGAGTTGACCCTGTCACAAGAAGACAATTCTGGGAAATGATCTATCAGACAGCTGAAGAAGGAATAACAATTTTTGTGACAACCCATTACATGGATGAGGCAGAATACTGCAATCGGATTTCAATCATGGTGGATGGCAGGATTGTAGCCCTGGACACTCCCAAAGCCCTGGTTAAAAAGTTAAAAGCAAGAAACATAAATGAAGTTTTTATCATGCTTGCGAGAAAAGAATAAGATTCAAGACAAATTATTAATGGAAAATATATGAAAGCGTTTATTCAATTTTTAAAAAAAGAATTTTATCATATATTCCGGGACCCAAGGTCTCTAATGATCCTTTTTGCAATGCCATTGGTGCAGTTACTGCTATTCGGAACTGTGATTAAAACTGAAATCAATGACGCTGAAATTGCAATTTGGGATAAATCCCGGGATATTTCAACCCAAAAACTAACAAATAAAATTCTTAGTTCTGGATATTTTAAATTGGCGAAAATTATCCAAAGTGAACCAGAAATTGACACGGAATTTCGAAAAGGCAAAATCAAACTAATAATTGTTTTTGATTATAATTTTGATAAAAGACTGACTAATGAAGGAAAAGCTTCCGTTCAAATAATTGCAGATGCTTCGGATCCGAATAATGCCACAATTCTTGTTAATTATGTTGAATCGATAATCAATGACTTCCTCCGGGTAAAAAACGACATGAATATAGGCCTTCAACCTCAAATGCGTATGTTTTATAATGAGGAAATGAAGAGTGTTTACATGTTTGTTCCCGGATTGATGGCAATAATTCTAATGCTGATTTCTGCAATGATGACATCAATTTCTTTAACAAAAGAAAGTGAACTGGGCAGCATGGAAATTTTGTTGGTTTCCCCCTTGAGACCGGCGCAGATTATTTTGGGTAAAGTATTACCTTATGCTCTATTGGCTTTTCTTGATGCTATTGTTATCATCAGAATGGGGAAAAATATTTTTGGTGTTCCAATCATCGGCAGCCGGTTATTATTGTTTCTGGAAACCCTGTTTTTTATAATCACAGCGCTCTCACTTGGTATTTTTATTTCTACTATTACAAATAGCCAACTGGTGGCAATGATGATTTCGGCTGTGGCATTGATATTACCAACCATTTTGTTGTCAGGATTCATTTTTCCAATTGATAATATGCCCTGGATTCTGCAGTTCCTTTCGAATATTGTTCCTGCTAAATGGTTTTTAATTGCGATTAAAAACATCATGTTGAAAGGACTTGGTTTGGTTGTCATATGGAAAGAAACTTTGGTCTTACTCATTATGACGGTTGTCCTGCTTGTAG
Organism: Fidelibacterota bacterium; assembly: GCA_016934035.1. Classification (GTDB taxonomy): domain Bacteria; phylum Fidelibacterota; class UBA2242; order UBA2242; family JAFGTP01; genus JAFGTP01. The sequence continues at coordinate 18,082 of JAFGTP010000048.1, read as the reverse complement.
CAAGTATCCGGCGATTTAAAATAAGATTGGAATAATTATGCGTAAGATACTGTTTATCATACAAAAAGAATTTTTGCAAATTTCTCGAAACCGGGCCATGTTGCCAATAATTTTTGCGGTACCTTTAATTCAATTGGTCATTTTAGTTCATGCTGCCACTTTTGAAATAAAAAACATTGATATCGCCGTAGTAGACAATGATTTATCGATGATGTCAAACAAACTTACCGATAAATTTAATCATTCTGCTTTTTTCCAGCTGAGAAATATTGTGTCAGATGTGAATGAAGCAAAAAGGCAACTTGAGATGAATGAAGTGGAAGTGTTTATCAATATTCCTGCGAATTTTGAAAAAAAAATGATTGCTCAGCAAAAGGTAGAAATTAGTGTTGTGGTTGATGCTGTCAACAGCCGGAACGCAGGATTGATTAGCGGATATATAAAGGAGATCATTGAAAATTATAATAAAGAAATTTTTGTAAGTTTAGTATCAGATATTACTCAAAATAAAAAACCAGCAAAAATATTAACTAATAAATCCTATTGGTACAACACTCAATTAAATTATAAAAATTTTATGGTTCCCGGAATTTTGGTAATTCTTGTTACATTGATTGGAGTCTTCCTTTCTGCCATGAATATTGTCCGGGAAAAGGAAATTGGAACCATAGAACAACTGAATGTTACGCCTCTTGGAAAATTTCAGTTCATCATTGGAAAATTGGTGCCTTTTATGGTGATCGGATTGTTAGAATTCAGTATTGGTCTCCTGATTGGCAAATTTGCTTTTCAAATACCAATTGTTGGGTCCCTGTTCCTATTATATGGCGTGCTTATTATATTTTTATTTACATTGCTGGCTGTAGGATTTTTGATATCAACACTTAACAACACCCAGCAGCAAGCTCTGTTGGTAGCCTATTTTTTTATGATGCTCTTTTTATTAATGAGTGGTTTGTTTACACCCATAGACAGTATTCCGGAATGGGCCCGTATTTTGAATAAAATCAATCCTGTTGCGTATTTTTTAAAAATTAACCGTATGATTATTTTAAAAGGCAGTGTTTTAACAGATATCTTTAAAGATGTAATGTCCTTGTTTGTCCTTGGAATAATTATTTTAAATTTAGCAGTATTCAGGTATAAAAAAACGGTGTAGTTCTGTAACAATTGCATTTGGGTTGTATCTGATAATCAAGATTTAGAAAAAGGATGAAACCATGGAAAGAAAATTAGTTATTCTATTGCTTAGTATTTTTTCAGTCTCAATACAAGCCCAAATAATAGATAGAGAAAATTCAATTGTAAATTTTAGTGTCAGCAATATGCGTGTTAATATCGTTACAGGTAGTTTTAAAGGCATGGACGGTGAAATTAAATTCGATGAAAAAGATTTGAAAAATTCCAGTTTTAATGTTTGCATAGAAGCGGCCACAGTAAATACAGAAAACGTAAAAAGAGATGCCCATCTTCGGAACAAGGATTTTTTTCATGTTGAAAAGTACCCGAAAATTTGTTTTGAATCCTCAAATATAACAAAAACTGAAAATGGCTTTTTTACAATTGGAAAACTTACAATGCACGGAATTACAAAAGAAGAAAAAGGTGAGTTTCTGTTTGATGGGAAAAAGTTTTGGGGTAAGGTCAAAGTCCACCGTCTGGACTATCAAATCGGAAAAGGAACAAATACCTTCATGGTTGGTGATGAAGTGGATTTGGAAATAATTTGCATACTGAAAAATTAATCTGATTGGTAAAAAAAATTACATTCATAACCCTTTACGACAAATAGAATATTTTTTATATCAAAATTTATCTGAAATCAGTTATATTCCAAATCGCTAAACCGGTTTACGAATTGACCCAAATCGGAATTGCTATTATTTACAAGGATAGGATAGGTCATGGAAATCATCTACACTCAGAATTATCAAATCAACACTACCCATGTCAATTCAACTAAAAAACTGGGACTGATTGGCATTCTTGGATTTTTGCAGGATGCAGCTAGTGAACATGCGGAAATATTGGGATTTGGTTATGATAATATGATAAATAAGAATATTTTTTGGGTCCTTTTTCGCCAGAAACTGATCATGGCTAAATGGCCTAAATGGCATGATATTATTACAATTCGGACCTGGCCGAAACATTTTCAGGGCCTCTATGCTTTTCGAGAATTTGAAATACTGCTTGATCATAAAAAGATTGGTGAATGTTCGACGACCTGGATGATTCTTGACGGAACTACACGCAAGCCCATGAAATCCGATTTTTTAAATGAATGCATTAATACCACGACCGATTACACCTTGGATTTTGTAGCGGAAAAAATTAATGTCTCATGGGAATTTCCCTGGTCAAAAAGTTATGAGGTCAGAAATAGTGACATTGACTTAAATAATCATGTTAACAATACAAAATATGCCCAATGGATTCTTGATACGATTCCTTTCGAATATCACAAGACCCATGTGGTTAAAGAATTTGAAATTAATTTTACATCTGAGACAATGCTTGGCGATACAATAAATGTCCAACATGCAATTCATGATAATCGAGCCGAATTAATTTTTAAGGGTATCCGTGATTCTGATGAAAAAATGGTTTTTGCAGCCAGAATTTTAGCCGAAAAGATTTGATAAAAAATTAGTTAGTAATTGAAAGTATTGAATAACAGAGGGAAGATTATGACAAGAAAAGCACTGTTTTTTATTACAATTTTTATATTCTGCTTCATGAGTTGTGCCCAGAAAACGAAACCAGTTTTTTCAAAAAAATCAGTGACCGGTATGTTTGCCGGTGTCACACCCTTTGAATTGGAAATTATCGTTGAAAAAGAAAATGAATTTTCTGGAATACTGAGGTGGCCCTCCTACAAAACCTGGATATATGCTGAAGGACGGTATTCGGCCCCAGATTCTATGATATTCGCTGAAAAGCATTATATTTTCAACGAAATATTCCAAAATCCTTTAAATGAATTTCGATTGAAAATCACGGATAATTCCCTTGAGGGTGAATCAGCAAGCGGCTCCAAAATTTTTGGTGTTTTGAAAGATGACCCGCGTCAATTAACGGAATTTGAAAATTCAGCCTGGAAAATGATAACCGATGAATTAGCCGCTCGTGATGAAATTAATGAATTAAATAATAAAATTATCGCTTATTATCGTAAACAAAATGAAGTCACTGATGAAGAAGCAGTGAAATTGCGATTCAAAGTTGCAAAATGCGCCTTACCGATTGTAAAAAACGGACTGGAATTCCTCATCCAAGGAGACGGTAAACTAGACGAAAACAGCAGTATCGACACAGAGGTATTGCAAGAGGAGTTCAAAACCAGACTCGGATTGTTGACTCGTTTTGCTCTTTTTGATAAGGATTTGAGGGTAAAATACCAACAACTCTTAGATGGCCTGGAGACGAATTACCCTGGATATTTTGTGCTCAGTGAAAAATTGTTTGAGGCTGAAATAAGTGAAAAATATAAAAACAAAGATTATAATGATCCGGAAATCATTGCTCAATATCAGGCGGATAAAAAAAGCTTTTATATTGAATTTTCACAAAAAAAATTGTACTACGAAGATATGGTCCCTTTTATCTTTAGTTTCGCTTATTCAGTTCTTGAGGATAACCCGGAATATCAGGAATACCTATGGGGTGAGATAATAAAACTGGAAGCAAACGAAAAACTGGATATCGGTCCTCAGATGGAACGAATGAAACAGACCGTCCAAGCTATTATCACGACTTTAAAAATGAAAGGTCAGCCTTCGCCGCCTCTGACTCATGGAGCAATTGATGGAAGTTTTTTTGATCTTGCCAATCAAAAAGGTAAAGTCGTATTTCTCGAATTTTGGGCAACCTGGTGCGGCCCCTGCAAACAGGTCACCCCGCGTCTGAAATCGATCTATGCAAAATATAAAGATAACCCGGATTTTGTGATGGTGAGTGTTGCCCTGGATGATCTGGAAAGTACCAGACAATATATCAGAGAAAATAATATGAACTGGGTTCAATTAGTGCTGGCTGAAGACCCTTGGAATTCTACACCGGCTAAAGACTATGCCATTATTGGAGTGCCGACCGCTTTTCTTATTGACAAAAATGGAATTTTAAGAGACAAGTTACATCCAGGCGATGAAGACCTAGAAAACAAAATTATTGAATTATTAAAATAAAATTTCACAGTATTGTTCGTAAGCAAAGATACTTAGTGAAGTGAACTAATTGATTATTAAGGATTTATTTTTATTCCTTAGCACATGAAACCTGTAACTTTTAAAAGTATTTGACTATCTACCTCGATATTATTAATATTTATTGAATTAAATGGAGGGCGGGAGTGAAGAAAAATGTCGGCAATCTTGACAAAATGGTCAGAGTCATTCTTGGAATTGCCATCCTTGCAATTGGATATTATTTTAAATCCTGGTGGGGGGTTCTGGGGCTGATTCCGCTAGCCACTGCCGCAACTGCCCGATGTGGCCTCTATGTTCCTTTCAACATTGACACAACTGAAAAAAATAAAAATGGGGCACTATGAAAAAACCAGTTTTCCTGAAACAAAATATGATGATAAAAGTGGTTTATGCACTGGTTCCGGTATTGCTGACTGCAATCTATTATTTTGGTTGGCGTATCGCACTGGTAGTAGCAATATCCACTTTTTTTGCTGTATTGACGGAATGGATCATGAGTTCTTACCGGAATGGCAAAATTTCCCAGGCGGTTTATGTCACCGCAATTCTCTATGGCTTATCCCTTCCGCCAACTGTGCCGCTGTGGATTGCCGCTGTGGGTGCTGTTGTCGCAATTTTTTTTGCCAAGGAGGTCTTTGGAGGTTTTGGCAAAAATATTTTTAATCCCGCCATCGTAGGCCGGGCTTTTGTTTATGTCAGTTTTCCCAGAGAATTGACTTCCGGGTTTGTACCCGTTTTTCGTGGGTTTCCCGGTGGCTTTGGCCATTGGGATTTTGCATCCTTAAAAGAAACGCCGGAATATCTGAAAGTCGCTGGATTGAAATTGACCGGTGCCATAACAGCAGCAACGCCCATGTGGTCTCGCCGTGATTACGGATATGTTACTGAATTAAGGCAATTGTTTTTGGGCAATATTGGCGGAGTTTTTCAGTTTGACGGCAACCCTCTGACCTTGGCAGCCGGATCGGCTGGTGAGATTTGCGCCCTGGTCATTATGCTGGCCGGCATCTATCTGATGGTGACGAAAACAGCCAAATGGCAACTGACTGTTTCGACTCTGGTAGGGGCAGCGGTATTCAACCTTTTACTCCGAAATATATTTGGAATCCAGGCGGTACCCCCAGTGCTTTTTACCCTGCTTTCTGGCGGATTTTTGTTTGCCGCTGTCTTTATGGTGACTGATCCGATTTCCGCCCCCAAATTGCCGCTGTCCCAATGGCTCTATGGTTTGACCATCGGTGCATTAATCGTCTTTTTTAGATATAAAGCGATTTTTGCCGGTGGGGTTGGTTTTGCTGTTTTGATGGGAAATATGCTGGCACCGAGTTTTGACCTCTGGATCAAACGGTGGCAAACCGGAAAGAAAGGAGCATGATTATGGATAAGAAAAGTCCCTCCTACATATTAATCTTCATCGTTTTAATTTCTTTCGTTTTTGGCCTGGCGATCTCCAGCGTTCATTATCTGACATTGCCCATGCTGGAAAAAAATGAAGCACTCCATAAAAACCGCATCATTTCCCAGGCCTTTATGCTGGATGTGGAAAAAGATACCCCAGAAGCCTATGAGGATGCTATTCGACAATTCATAAAAATCGATTCGATCGAAATCAAAAGGGAAAAAGTAGAATTTTTTCGCCACAGGGAAAAGGACTATATCGGCTTCATTTTTAAGGGACTTGGCTTCTGGGAACCGATTTCCGGCATTATTGTGATGGATCGGGACCTGGAAAAAATCATCAACCTAAAAATATTGGAACAAAAGGAAACACCGGGATTGGGGGCCAGGATCGAAGAGCCCTGGTTTACCGAACAATTTCAGCAATTGGCAATCAAGTGGAATGACAACCAGAAAATCATTATTGGCGCCACTTCCAATCCGGACAAAAGCAATGTGGTCGAAACTATTACAGGGGCATCGCAAACTTCTGACGCGCTCATGAACATGCTCAATGAAAACCTGGCTGAATTTAAGAAAAATTATAAGGACAAATAAAATGGCAGATACTCCGAAACAAATATTTATCAAAGGAATCTGGAAAGACAATCCGGTCTTTCGGCAGGTATTGGGAATCTGCTCCTCGCTGGCAGTGACCAATCTGTTGACCAACACTTTATTCATGGCCTTTGGTGTCATGTTTGTCACCGCCTTTTCCAATTTTACTGTTTCTCTGCTGAGAGACCATATTCCGGCTCGGATTCGCATGATTGTGCAGGTGTTGATCATTGCCAGTTATGTGATGATTGTGGACATTCTTATCAAAGCTGTCAATCCGGACATCCATCGTTTTATTGGCCCTTATGTCGGATTGATTATCACCAATTGTATCATCATGGGAAGGGCAGAGGCCTTTGCCAGCCAAAATACACCCTGGCTTTCTTTCCTGGATGGTCTGGCCATGGGCATCGGCTATTCACTGGTACTGATCGTTATTGCGTTGGTTCGTGAACCCATGGGGTTTGGCACTCTTCTGGGATTTCCCCTCCCTGGCCGCGAAATCTGGTGGCACCAGTGGACCATCATGGTCATGGCCCCGGGCGCCTTTTTTATGCTCGCCATAGTCACCTGGATTTCCCGAAAAATTCAACTCAATCTGGAAAAAGGAGGTAAATGATGGAAGCCTATCAGGAAACTAACTTTTTTGCCACTTTATTTATTATTTTCATATCTGCAGGGCTGACCAATAATATTCTGCTGGCTCGTTTTCTGGGGATGTGCTCCTGTCTCGGCGTTTCCAAAAAAGTGGATACCTCGGTTGGCCTTGGGGCGGCCGTGACTTTTGTCACCGCCACCACCGCGGCATTAAATTACCTGGTCTACTACTATATTTTGGTCCCGCTGGGCCTGGAATTTCTCAAACTGATCACTTTTATTGTCGTCATTGCCGCTTTTACACAATTCATCGAAATGGTGATTGAGCGCTACTCAATCAAATTATACAATTCCCTGGGTATTTTTCTGCCTTTAATTACGGTGAACTGTGCAATCCTGGGTATCTCACTCTTCATGCTCAATAAACCCTATGGCTTTTGGGAGAGTTTTGCCTACGGACTGGGGGGCGGTTTTGGCTGGTTTTTGGCCATTGCGCTGATTGGCGGCATTCGTGAAAAGATTAATGAGAAATTTCTGCCCGAAGGACTGGCCGGGCCGGGTATTACATTGATAATTATCGGAATAATGTCACTGGCCTTTGTGGGATTTTCCGGAATGATAAAAATATGAGAGAATTATGGGTACAATTTTAACTGGAATCATCACTGCGACGGTATTTCTTATTTTAATGGGTTTGGTCCTGGCCATTCTGCTGGTGCTGGCTGAAAAAAAAATTCTCAACTACGGCACCTGCAAAATCAGCATCAACGACGGAAATAAGGAACTGGAAGTACAGGGCGGGGCGTCCCTTTTATCTTTGCTGGCGGAAAAAAACATTTACATCCCCTCGGCCTGCGGCGGTCGCGGTAGCTGCGCCTATTGCAAACTGGTGGTCAGTGAGGGCGGCGGCCAGCTGTCACCGGTGGAAGAACCTTACCTAACTGCTGACGAAATCAAAGCTGGCGTGCGACTTTCCTGCCAGGTAAAAGTACGCAATGATATTTCCATTCAGATTCCGGAAGCACTCTTTAAAATCAAAAAATATCGCGCTCGGGTAGAGCACAAAAAAGTCCTGACCCATGATATTCTGGAACTGCGGTTTAAACTGCTTGATCCGCAAACCATTGATTTCAAAGCCGGCCAGTATGTGCAATTGACCTCAGAAACTTACAAGGGGCGTGAGTCAGTGATGCGGGCTTATTCTATTTCCTCTGTCCCATCAGAAAAAAATTATATTGAATTAAATGTCCGCCTGGTTCCGGATGGTATCTGCACCACCTGGGTCTTTGACCACATGAAAGAGGGACAGGAAGTTACGCTTTCCGGGCCCTATGGCGACTTTATGCTCAGTGATACCAGTGCGCCCATGATCTGCATGGCCGGAGGCAGCGGAATGGCGCCCATCCATTCGATTGTCAATCATATGGCTGAAATGAATATTCAACGGTTGTGTTACTACTTTTTTGGCGCCCAACAGCAACGGGACCTTTTCTATCTGGAAGAATTGCGTAAACTGGAGCGGGATCATGAATGGTTCACTTTTATACCGGCGCTTTCCGCTGAGCCAGAAAGTTCCGGCTGGACTGGATTTCGAGGACTGGTCACCGAGGCCCTGGCTGAACATTTTGATGACCTCACCGGGTACGAAGCCTACCTTTGCGGCTCACCGGGAATGGTTGGCGCCTGTGAAAAGGAATTAAAAAAATTCAATGTTGAAGAAGACAAAATTTACTATGACGAATTTGCTTAATTTAAAACCAGAAAATGAATGTGGATTGTCAAGACCACAAAGGACGCTTCCTGAATTCTGCTGACAAAATGAGTTGGCCTCTTCAGGACGAACAAAAGGAAATTGTATGAAAAAAGCACCTGATTATGAAAAATTGAAACATAGATTGGAATCCTCCAAATTTTCAGGCTCCGGTTTTCTCGGTACGGATGAGAGACCGGTGGATGAAATAATCGCTGATGATCTGCATCAGATGGAAATTAACCAGATTGATAAAGATGATCTGGTTGATCTTCTGAAAATTTATTATCAGAAGATCCGTGTGGAAATCGGCCGCAGAGTCCGGTTCACAGACAATATCTACGGCGAATATCATGAATCCATGGGACGGATCCCGTCACCTTTTATCGGTGACGGTGTGTTTGAAAAAGGGGAGGCCGTCATTGTCAACGAAAAGACCGGTGAAACCTTTGTCATTACAGCCCTGGCTATTAATCTCATTGAGAAACATGATTTTTTCCAGGGAAAAGGCAGCCGCTACCGTCTCGACCCTGTCCGGCTTTTTCATCTATTTGATGAACTGGAAGAGTGACAGGAATCGCCGCCGGGTTAAATACCGGGCATTTTTAACAAACAATCCTTTCAGACCCGCCTTTATCTCCCGAAAATAGAGGAGACTATTCGAAATCTGCCAAATTCAGGATAACTTTTCAGCTGTAATTGTTATGGAAAATTTCTTATTGGGATAGCTGGGAAAATGGGTCAGAGTAGTTGGAATATTAGTATTTTTCATAAAAATCGCGCACATGGTGTTGGAAACATGGTATAAGTTTTTGTGTTCCTTCTCAGGTATTCCGTCTAATATTGCTTTCAGAGTGCTGTATCTGACCTTTTCCGGATCAAAACCATAATCATGCCATACTATTGTTGACTGTTCATTTTTCAGAAGCGGATAGGTCTGCTGTGTGTCTCTGAGTATGCCTTCATAACTGTGGTCACCGTCGATAAAAATTAAATCAAATTTTTGGTTTAACTGACTAAAGTTAAAAGTCTGGGAATCATGGTCAATTTTATGGATTGTTTTTATCGAGTCGGAAAAAAAGCCATGGACTTTGATAAATTCATTATCCAGGTGTCGGCTTTTCATTTCATTGATAGAGAATGAGACTGAGGTGCAGTCATGGGACACATCGCTCATATTTGCGAGGCTTTCTCCCCGCCAGCGGCCAATTTCCAGATAAGCACAGGGACCAGTTCTTTTGGCCAGGGATTTTAGCAAAACCAAATCGGAAATTGAAGTCGTTCCTGATAAAAAACTATAGGGACTGATCTTCACATTCAGCTTGGGGAATAAGTCCAACAGATCCAGGGTGGGCAGTCTGTCGAGGTGATAGGCGGCCTGGGTTTTCTTTTGGAAATATTGCTGCTCCCGGGCCCGTATTCCCGCCATGACAACGGCAAAGGGGTTTTCCAGCAATATCTTTAAACCTGTTTTTTTATGCATGTCGGCTCCTTTGCTATTCCGATGGCTGGGCGCCTGGGAAGGTTTTCCATTTGAATGTCAAATACCGGTTGACGTTGCTTTTATAGGCCAAATACGAAGTTCCGTGGACGGATTCCAAATAGCGTTCTTCATCCAAAATGATCCGATGAATGACAATGACCAGCAAAATATATAAACTGATTAAAATAACAGAAGGAAAATAAAATATATATCCCAGAAAGAAAATATCATAGGACAGAAAATAGGGATTGCGGCTGATTTTATAAATACCCTTGGTGATCAGCTTTGTTTTTTGGTTCCGGTGAATGGCTATGCGCCAGGAATTTTTTATGGATATAAAAGCCAGGATGCCCAATATAAACCCGACGGTCACCAATACCAGTCCGGTATTTTTTAAAACCTGTCCGGGCACAGGGACCTCCAGGAATTCTCCGGGGCCCCAAAAGAAGAGCCTGGAGAAAATCAAAAAATACATGATAGCAGAGACGGAAACTGTAATTGAGATTTTTTTCGAATGGCCCCTGATCCGCTGTTTTGTTGATAACCATGTCTGAAGGGTTTTGATTACAAAGGCCAGAATAAAAAGAAACAGCATGAGTTCCAAGTACACTTTTTCAATCATTGTCAAATTCCTGTTTGATTGGATGATTATTTTTTTTATGCGTTATTTTTTCTTTCACTTTCAGTTTTGTGCTTTTCCTAAATGGAATAATCGAATAGGGATCAGAACAAACCAGACAAGGCCTGATACAAACAATCTGCTGGACGGGTCAGACGGATATTTTGGGCGATGCATTTTCTCTCGCCTATTTTTTTTCCGTGGATAAATTGCGATGCTATTTTTTCAATGGGTTGCGAGTTAGTTTAGCATCAACTTCCCCGATCTTCCCTGAACCAGAGAAGATTAGTATAATCATTTTTGGTGTATTGTTGAAAAATGACTTCATAGATACTCTCAAAGATATGATCCGCTTTTTGTGAATCGGCTTTCTTTATATCTGAAGTTCAGCTTTAAAAATTGTTATTGCCTTGCCCTTTATTTCAACCCGATCATGGATTATTTTTACTCGCAATTTACCGGTCCGCTTGGATAATTGAATTGAATCCATTTCGAATTTTCCGAGTTTTTCAGACCATAAAGGAGTCAATGCACAATGGGCAGAGCCGGTTACCGGATCTTCATTAATCCCGGAAGCGGGCGCAAAGCATCTTACCACAAAATCAGCTTCTGGCAAACGGCTCTGTGCAGTTATCATAAGGTGTCCTAATCCACCGGCGTTTAAATTCTCAAAATTTGGGTTTGCTTCTAATATCGCTGTTTCTGAATCAGCAATGGCTATTATCCAATCGTCACTGCTTTTAAAAGTTTCAATCGGACTGAATCCAACAATATCCTGAAATCCTTTCGGTGTATCCATTAGCAATAGGGGGTACTGGGGGAAGTTCATAACGAGCCAATCTACATCCTTTTTGACAGACAGATGACCTCCTTTAGCTTTGAAATATATCGTATCTGACAGGTTTACCAATCCAAGCTCGAAGATGATATGAGCACTTGCCAAGGTGGCATGTCCACAAAGCGGGACCTCTTTTATTGGTGTAAAATAGCGAATCTCAAAATATTGTTCGTTGGGTAATACAAATGCTGTTTCAGATAAATTCATCTCCATGGCAATATTTTGCATCCAGGCACTGTCGCAGTCCTTATCGACAATCATAACACCGGCAGGATTTCCCTTAAAGGGAGTATCGGTGAAAGAATCCACTTGGTAAATAGTTTTATTCCTTTTCATAACTCTCACTATTTGTTTATGTTGTACCTAACACTTGGGCACCATGGGCGGCAGTAAGGTTCATTGCCGATTGCAGGTTGTTTTACGTCAGTGACCCACAAATTTTGATGCCAGAAATGCAGGTTGTATTACCTCTTATCTCCCGATATTTTTTAAAGGATATTATGCATTTTTTCATTCTATTCCAATCCACCATTACTATAAAGTAATTGGCTATTTATCCAGCCACCTTCTTTGGAACAAAGGAAAGATACCAGATGAGCACAATCTTGAGGTAAGCCCACGCGGTTGAGTAGCGTCTTTCTGTTCACATCGGATTTTAAATCTTCAGTCATCCATCCGGTATCTGTCACCCCCGGATTAATCACATTTGCGGTGATTCCTTTTGATTTAAACTCCCAGGCTGAGGCAAGTACAATACGATCCATTGCTCCTTTACTGGCTCCATAGGGAAGATTGCCGGCTGTATGGTCACTTGTAATGGAGATAATTCGACCTGTTCCCGGTTCATTTTTAAAACGGCTAACGAATTCTTTTATCAAGAGCCAGGTTGCCCGGGCATTGACGGCAAGATGTAAATCAAAACTATCAACCGTCGTTGATAGGATATTACTTTCAATGCAATGGCAATGATTAACAATCAGTGCTGAGACCCTTTCCATCGAATTTTCAATCTGATTAAAAATCTTCTTTGGTGTCTCAATATCGGAAAGATCTGCTTCGTATGAAACCACCTGGGCGCCAGTTTTTTTTATGGTTGCCACAATTGACTTTAAATCATCGGGATCACTACCCCATTCCATGGATTTATCGTAGGGTTGCCAATAGGTTATGGCAATATCCCAACCGGACTCAGCTAATTCCCTGGCGATTGCCGCCCCGATTCCGATTTTTCGACTTACTCCGGTAATCAGGGCAACCGGACGATGAGAAGTTCTTTCTTTCATATTATTCAGCTTAAATTGGTATCTCTATCTTTTCTGGTTCTCTTTTGATGACGCACAATGTCTAACTGGTCAACAGTGCCTGCTATTCATAAATTTTAAGAACCACTTGAATAAAACTTAATAAAATTACGAATAGCAAAGTAATTTTTAAAACATTTGGTGATGTTTTTTTACTCACTTTTGCACCAAATTGTGCTGTAATTATCGAACCGACAATTATTGGCAGAGCATATAAATATTCAATTTGCATAGAGAGAAATTTACCCAAAACACCGAATAATGAACTGATAAAGATTATCCCGATACTGGTACCAATAGCAATTTTCACCGGAATTTTTATTAGATTCACCATCAGCGGAGTTAAAATAAACCCTCCGCCTGCTCCTACTATTCCTGAAAGACAACCAACGATTGAACCTATAATGACGGATAGACTTTTTTTGTATTGATATAGTTATTATCACTGAAGTTTTCAATTGAAATGTTGTTATAATTGATTATGGTGTTATATAATAATATGAAGAACGAAAATAGTACCATGACACCAAAAATTATCAGAATAAGTAAATGATTCATGTACTTCGAAATAAAAGAACCTGCAAAAGAAAAAATACTCATCGGAATACCAATGAATAATAATGTCGGAAAATCTACATAACTATTTTTTTTATGCACGATAATTCCGGAAATTGCTGAAAAGAATGCCTGGACCATCGATAATCCGGCGATTGTTTTTACCGGTAGATTTCCGACATTGAGTAATTCCGGAATTGTAAGCATCAATGGGACCATAATAACGGCCCCTCCAATTCCAAGAAATCCTGATAAAAAGCCGCCAATAATACTTAGAAAAAATAATGTGATTATCATTTTATTTTTGTCCCTCAGTTTTTCTGATAACGATTAAAATCACGATGTTTAGTAAATAAAGCCATTAATTGAGCATAAAGCAAGGGCTGACAAACCTGGCCGGAAGGGATTTGCGGGGGCTGTGTTCGCCTGTCCATCATTCCTGAAAGTTGATGGCGGACTCCAACCTTAAAAGGCCCTTTTTACCCCAATTTTTATATTGCCTGTCAGCGGCAGTGTTGATTTGTTTCGTGTTTGTACTTCGTCTGCAACCCATTCCGGCTACTTCTGTAAATCCTTTTTGAGATAAATCATATCCACAAGCTGTATGTCGCCATCGAAAATGGGGTGGTCGTAATTGTCAGTAAAAAAATTCTTGACCCGATGGGACTTTTCAAATCCGCAACTTTCATAAAATGACAAGATTGCCGGTGTTTCGCCTGTCCCCACAAGCATGGTTTTATAGTGGTTTTTGTAGTAATCGGAAATGAAACGGACCAATGACCGACCATACCCATTGCCTTGATATTTCTCGTAAGTTGCAATGTTTTTCAGTTCGCAGGTTTCGCTGTCTATGGGCACGACAACGCAAACACTTTTCAAATCATTGTCATGTAAAGCAAACAGGTCACCACCGGGCAGATACTTGTCGATCATATTTTCCTGCTCGTCTGCCAACAACAATAAGTCCAGAAATTGTTTCTTGTTTTTGATAATTTTTTCGATTTTTACCATATTTCTGATAATTCCTTCATTGTCAGATTTATTTTCTGTCATATTGACCCGCATGACTGCTTACGGTTGTGTGTATGAATCATAGGGGAGTGCGGGCTTTTTCCCTATTTGCCCCAAAAATGCCAATGCGGGGCAATATGTTTGTTTAACCCCTTAAAACCTCAGTTTTTTTTATGATATCAGGTACGGTATATTTACTCAGTTTTGTTTGTTTTTAAATATTTCTCAATAATTTTTATTGTATAATTTATGTCTCCTTTTTTTGTGTCTTTTCCTAAACTGATACGAAGGGTTTCTTCTGCTTCTTTATCCGATAATCCAATTGATTTTAATACATGAGAGGGTTTGTTTAGCTGAGTGCTGCATGCAGAACCTGATGATACGCAAATACCATAATAATCGAGCATCATCATTAATTCTCTGCTTTTTATATCCGGCAAGGTTACACTAATTGTATTTGGTATACTGTTTTGTGAGGGAGAATGAATGATAATGTCAGGCTTAACCTTTTTTAATCTTTCGACAAAGTATGCTTTAAGTAATCTTATGTCATTTGCAGTAGAGATTAGGTTACGAACTTGATTACAGGCTTTTCCAAAACCGGCAATGTTATGAACCGCCTCAGTTCCAGCTCGCATGCCTTCTTCCTGATGTCCACCATGGATAAAAGGTGAAAGTGGACTGCTAATCTTTGCATACAATCCCCCAACTCCTTTGGGCCCATATAGTTTGTGAGCAGAAAACGTGGCATAATCCATTCCCATTTCTTTAACATGGATGGGAATCTTTCCAAATGCCTGAACACAATCGGACATTACCAGAATATTATGCTTTTTTGCATGTGCCGATATTTCCTGAATATTTTGGATTGTCCCGATCTCATTATTTGCGAGCATGCAGCAAATTAGAAAAGTATCTTCGTCCATTAGTTTTTCTAATTCTTTTACAGAAACAAAACCAAAACGGTCAACCGGACAATATTGAACTATAATTCGCTGAGTTTTCAAAAATTCAAGTGTATTCATGACTGAAGGGTGCTCAATAGGTGTTGAAATTATTTTTTTCTTTGTGGGGTAAAAATGATTCGACAGGGTTTTTAATACAGCGTTATTCGCTTCCGTTGCGCTACCTGTAAAATAGATTTCATGGGAATGAGCGTTAATTGATTGAGCAACTTGTTCTCGGGCATGTTCGATAATTTGAAAAGCTGTTTTACCTTTTTGGTAACCTGATGACGGATTTCCCCAATGATGTTTCATAACCCGGTTCATGGTTTTTCGAACGGAACTGCCTAAAGGAGTGGTAGCATTATGATCGAGGTAAACATTTCTTTTGAACAGGTTAAGCATATTTGGCTCTTGCTATGATTTTGACAATGCTTCAATTATTTTGCTGCAACCGCCCGATTTGATATAATCGGAGTGTTCATCAATTGTGCTAAAACTTCGATTACATATTTTATGGCATAACATTTCCGAATCTGTTTGCGTATAAAAGGTCCTTAAAACCTTATTTGCATCAGGATTATTAAACATTGATGCTGATTTGTCCGGATTGTTTTTTGTCCATTCCAGCATTTTGTACCATATTGCAGCACCCAGTGCTCCACAAGCATTTCCGCTTAATCCAATTCCTCCGGCAAAACCTGCAACCATAATGGATTCTTCTTCTGTTCCTCCCATTATTTTTACTACCTCAGTTGAACAACTGATACAGGGCTGATTAAAGTTAATATGCTCATTTAGCCCGTCATTTGCCGCTTGAATAGCTTCCGGTGTCCATTTCACAATAAGATTGAAGCAAGGACTAAACACAAATCCCTGTGCTATGGTTTTGAGCATATAGATAATCAGTTGGAATTTGTTTTCCCAATCAACCCTTGAAATATCTTTACAATTTACTGTTTTGGTTCTTTTGTAAAAAGAATCTACCAATTGTTTTGATACATTTATTGCTGATGCTATTGCCATGTTTTTGTTTTCGTATTTCCGATAAGCTTCGGTTCCTATGGCTAAAGAACCGCCCCAAAGCATACCGCATTGATGTCCCTTTTGGGCAATTCCACCTGCCAACATATCCGAAGCCTTTTCTTCTTGGGGTTTCTCATTTCCAAATTCATGATTCAAGAGATGATACATAGCATGTGAACATGCTCCGTACTTCCAAAAGGTTTTTCGAGGATTTAATTTCTTTTTAACTGTTTCCATTTCTATTCCTTATTTATTGTTAAAGTTTCAGTGCTGTTTTCTATACTGTTACCACAACAGTTGGTATAAGAATAGTAACCGATTGTGGGCTTCATTCCTGTCAAGTTCCACAAAAGTTGAAGCGGACTACCAACCTTGATATTTACTGCATTTCCTGCTATTATGTATACAAAATGTTGTGTGCTGTCTTTCAGTCATTTTTTTCTTGCTATTTTAATTTAATTTCTACTGAATTTTCAGGCATAAATAATTTCTCCATCACATTTGCAACTCTTGTCATACAATTGGATGCTGAAATATTAATATGGATAAAAAGCAAGTCGTCATTTATTTCTTTCACCTTATCCCAAACCTTCCCATCAAAAGTTTTAAAGCGATTTGACAAATCAACATTAGAATCTATTAATTCCTTTAAATTACCCCATTTTAAAATGGTTTCGTCACGCCGGAACATTTCGAGTTGATTATCTAAAATGAATTCGAAATCATATTCAGGTTTATCTCTTAAATATTTTAAAAACTTGATAAACACATCTTGCCAAGAATTAACCTTTATAATATCGTCAAAAATATGAAGTTCGACTGGTTTGTTCCCTTCTGCCATATTACCTGCATCAATATCTAATGGAGAAAATGACGTGTTTTCAATTGTTTGAGAATTCCAATTTGCTTTGTCTTTGTATTGTTCAGGTAATGGAAAAGTTTCAATGAACCAATTTACCATATTTGATTGATGCTCCTTTATGCTTTGCTCATTCCAAATGTTTCTATTAATGACATCTAGTCTATAATTAAGTGAGGATGTGTTCAGTTTCCCTTTTTTTATTTCAAAAGATTTGTTTCCTATTTCGCTATTAAATTCTGTGAGAATAAGATTACCAATGTTGTGAAGATAATTTTTGTGAATTTCATCAAAATTATCTCCTAATTCTACTTTCCAACTGTCATTCAATTTTTGAGGCATTATATGTTCAATTGTAATTTTTGGATTTCGAAAATCAACCGCCACTTTAGAGTTATGCTCTTCAATCTTGCCTAAAATGAGTTTTGAATACTGTTTTAAACTTTCATAAAAATTCATTGATATTAACATATTCATCATCTCGGTGTTGTTAGGCAATCTGAGCCTGTAAAACAAGTTTGTTAAAAGCTCAAACATTGAAATACTTCCGTTGGCTAGCCCTTCTATTTTCTTGCTTAATAAAACAATATTCTTGTTTTCCCCTTGAGTTAACCCTAATACTCTTCGTCTAATTAAATAGATTCTTATTGCTTTTAAAGTCGAAATTAGTATTTCGTCGCTTAGCTTTAAATTGTTTATGATGTATTGATGATACTCTAATAGTCCCAAAACAAAAGGCTTAAAAGCTTCTGCCTTTATGTCGTGGAAGATATTTCTTATTAATTCTTTGATTTCTTTGTCTTTGGAATTATTACTCGAAATTGTATCATTGTTAATTTCAGTAATAATCCACTTATAACACTTTACAAAACGAACAATGTCATTTATAAAGGCAT